>UQVZ01000042.1 GCA_900544675.1 uncultured Bacteroides sp. | reverse complement strand
TAAAGAAGTTAAGGAGTTAAGCCAATAGTTTTGCTGAACTATCTAAAACCTAGTCACCTAGTGCCTAGTTCCTGGTTCCCTAAAAGAAAAACCTTGTCAACTTGTCACCTGATACCTTGTCAACTATCTAGTACCTCAGTCGGTTATCTACTCCCCACATCATCTTTTCGCGCAGCGTATTGAAGAAAGAATGATGGCAACGCTTGACGATGCGGACGAAATAATCGGCACGGGTAATGCGCAGGCGGGTACCTTCGCGGCAAGTTTCACTCCGTCCGTCTACCGAGATAAGGAAGTTATGGTTCCGGCTCTCTATGTCGAGCATGATTTCCCATTCGTCGCGAAGCACGATAGGACGTATGTTCAGGCTGTGCGGAGCTACAGCAGTCAGGCTGATGGTACCGCTTTGAGGCACGAGGATAGGTCCTCCTACGCTGAGCGAATAGCCGGTAGAACCGGTAGGAGTGGCTACAATCAGTCCGTCCGCCTGATAGGTGCAGAGCAATTCGTTGTTGACATAGGCGTGGATGGTAATCATCGACGAGCTGTCTTGCTTGAGCACGGCTATCTCGTTCAGACCGAAAGGATAGCCTTTGAGAACATAATTCTCGGTAGTGAGGTGCAATACCCGGCGTGGCTCGGCGAGGTATTTCCCTTCGTATATTTCATCGAAAGCCTCTTCCATCTGGTCGGGCGACACGTCGGCAAGAAATCCTAACCGTCCGGTGTTGATGCCTAAAATGGGTATCTCTTTCTTCCCTACCCGGCTTGCCGCACGGAGGAAAGTGCCGTCTCCGCCGATGCTGAGCACCATGTCGGCGTCGAAATCATAGCCTTGGAATACTTTCAAGCCTTTCAGGTTGGCTTTCGTATGTTGTTTCAGGAAATCATAAAAATCGTTGCTGATGCATATCTCCGCCTTTCTGTCCCGTAAAATGTTGAGCAAGTGGGTGACATGCGCCGATTTGTGTTCTTGGTATGTATTCCCGAAAAGGGCGAATCTAAGAATCCGTTGCATATCTTGTAGCTTTTTATCAATCTTTATTCGGCAAAGAGGGCAGGTTGTTCATATTTTCTGCTAACTTTGCATTTTGTTGACGCAAAGATAGAAAAAATAAATTGAAAACTATTAGCATTATGGTAACTATGACACTATTGGCAGCGGCGCAGACCGTTGCAGATACGTTGGCGGGAGCAAATCCGGTGCTGACTCCGGTCGCATCGGGAGAACCTGAGATGAATTTATGGGATATGGCGTGCAAAGGCGGCTGGATTATGATTGTGCTGGCAGTTATGTCGGTCATCGCGTTCTATGTTTTCTTCGAACGTTGTTTTGCCATTCATAAGGCAGGCAAGGACGACCCTTTGTTTATGGACCGTATCCGCGATTATATCAAGACCGGTGAAATCAAGTCTGCCATTAATTATTGCCGGATGGTGAACTCGCCTTCGGCACGGATGATTGAGAAAGGCATCACGCGTATGGGACGTCCGGTAGCCGATGTGCAGGCAGCCATCGAGAGTACGGGTAATATAGAGGTAGCGAAGCTGGAAAACGGTCTGGCTATTATCGCTACCGTATCAAGCGGTGCGCCGATGCTGGGATTTCTCGGTACGGTGACCGGTATGGTGCGTGCCTTCTGGAATATGGCGAATGCAGGCAATAACATTGATATCTCTCTTTTGTCGAGCGGTATCTACGAGGCGATGATTACCACGGTAGGCGGCTTGATAGTAGGTATTGCAGCCATGTTCGCTTACAATCACCTGGTGTACCGGGTAGACAAGGTGGTGAGCCAGATGGAAGCCCGTACGATGGCATTTATGGATTTATTGAACGAACCGAACGAAAAACAATCATAGGCTTATGGCGCTTAAAAGAAGACAGAAAATATCGCCCAGCTTCAGTATGTCGTCGATGACCGACCTCATCTTCCTGTTGCTGATATTTTTTATGATAACATCGACGGTGGTGTCGCCCAATGCCATTAAGGTCTTGCTGCCCCAAGGCTCGGAGCAGACCTCGGCCAAGCCGATGGTGCGAGTCATTATCGACAAGAACCTGAATTACTACGGTGCGTTCGGCAATGATGACGAGATGCCGCTGAGCATTGACGAGGTGCCTTCCTTCTTACAGGAGTGTGCCGCCAGAGAGCCGGAGATGTATGTGGCTTTATATGCCGACGAGTCTATCCCTTATCGTGAAATCGTACGGGTATTGAACATAGCCAACGAGAATCACTATAAGATGGTGCTCGCTACCCGCCGGCCGGATAAAGAAGTTAATTAGTTGATGAGTTTGTAAGTTTATTAGTTTATAAGTTGACGAGTTGACAAGTTGACGAGTTGACAAGGTTTTAGCATACTGAAGCAATCGGACTATTTAAACCTAGTCACCTGGTTACCTGGTCACCTTGTCAACTATAAAGCATTAGAATCGTGAAACGAAGCAAGTTAATCGGACTTATAGGAACCGTGGTGTTACATATTGCGGTCGTCATATTCTTGTTCCTGTATGTGCTTGTCCTTCCGCCTGAACAGGAAGAAGGAGGGGTGCCTGTGATGTTGGGCAATATGGAAACAGGAGAAGGCGATGCCGACCCTTATATGCTGACGGAAGTGGATGTGTTGTCACAACCCGAAGCGACAGAACCGGAAGCTTCGCAACCCGAAGTCGGAGAAGAGCAGCCTTTGATTACCCAAAACGATGAACCCTCGTTGGTGGTGGAAAAAGAGAAGCCGCGGAAGAAGGAACCGGCGAAAGAGCAGCAGACACCTGTACAGCATAAGGAAACCGAGACTCCTGCCCGACCGAAAGAAAAGACAGAAGCCGAAAAGCGTGCCGAAGCCGAACGTGCCGCGGCACAGGCTGCTGCCAGTAAAGTGGCAGGCGCATTCGGAAAGGGTTCCAAGATGGGAAGCACAGGCAGCGGAGAAGGCGAAGGCATGCAGGGAAGTCCTACGGGAAATAGTAATACGGGAAAGACTTCGGGCGTGGGAGCGTCGGGTGTATTTGATTTGAACGGACGTTCGTTGGGGGCAGAAGGATTGCCCTTGCCGATTTATAACGTACAGGATGAAGGCCGGGTAGTGGTGACGATAGTTGTCAATCCGGCAGGAAAAGTCATCAGTACCCAAATAAACAAACGCACCAATACGGTAAATCCGACATTGAGGCGTGCCGCAGAGGAAGCGGCAAGACGGGCGCAGTTCAACCAGGTGGATGGCGTAAACAACCAATCAGGAACTATAACATATTACTTTAAATTGAAATAAGCGTATGAAATCGATTTGTATTTTTTTAGCAGAAGGCTTCGAAGAAGTGGAAGCTCTTTTCCCGCTCGATATTTTGCGTCGTGGCGGTCTGGATGTGAAAACCGTATCTGTAATGGGTGAACCTACGGTGAAAGGCGCTCATGGTGTTCCCGTAGTAGCCGATTGCCTGATAGAGAACCTGAAAGAGGAAGATATTGAAATGATTGTATTGCCCGGCGGACTGCCCGGAGCTACCAACCTGGACGCGCATGCCGGACTGGATAAGCTGATACGTAGCTTTGCCGAAGCTCAGAAACCGCTTGCGGCTATCTGTGCCGCTCCGATGGTATACGGAAAACGGGGATTGCTGAAAGGCAAGAAAGCTACTTGCTATCCGGGTTTCGACAAATACCTGGAGGGAGCTGAATATACCGGCGCTATGGTTCAGGTAGCTGATAACTTTATTTTGGGTAAAGGTCCGGCAGCCGCATCAGCTTTCGGATTCGCTATTCTCGAGAAGTTTGCCGGAGCAGAGAAAGTGGCTGAAGTGAAAAACGGAATGCTTTTCGCTGAATGAGAAAGTATGTAGTGATTGTTGCAGGCGGAAAAGGTTTGCGTATGGGGGGAGACATTCCCAAACAGTTTCTTCCGGTCAAAGGCAAACCGGTACTGATGCGTACGCTGGAAGCCTTTTACGCCTACGATAAAGCTATCCGTCTGATTGTAGTGCTTCCAGTAGACCAACAGGACTACTGGAAGTCTCTTTGTAAAGAGTATGGCTTTACGCTTCCGCATCGTATAGCAGATGGAGGCGAGACCCGTTTCCATTCGGTAAAGAACGGACTGGCATGGGTGGAAGACGGGGAAGCTCTGGTCGGGGTACACGATGGAGTCCGCCCGTTTGTAGCACAAGAAGTGATAGCCGAATGTTACCGGATGGCAGCACAGAAAGGTGCGGTGATACCGGTGACGGATGTAGTAGAGACGGTTCGTCAGCTATCGGAGAACGGAGAAAGCGTGACTGTTCCGCGCGACCGGTACAAGTTGGTGCAGACTCCTCAGGTCTTTCTTGCTTCGGTGTTGAGGCAAGCTTATTCCCAGCCATACACCTCTCTTTTTACGGATGACGCTTCGGTAGTGGAAGCATCGGGCCATCGGGTAGAACTGGTGAAAGGAAACCGTGAGAACATCAAGTTGACTACACCGTTCGACTTGAAGCTGGCAGAATTCTTGCTTGAATCTGATTGAACATTAATTTTTTCGTTGAAAAGGCATGCTCGATTTGTCTACGCGCGACATAAAGTTCTTGCAAGGTGTGGGTCCCCAGCGGGCTGCCTTGTTGAATAAGGAATTGAATATCTCTTCCTTCAAGGACTTGTTGTATTATTTCCCTTACAAGTATGTAGACCGTAGCCGGTTGTATTACATCCATGAGATAGACGGGAATATGCCTTACATTCAGTTGCGCGGACAGGTGTTGAGCTTTGAAACATTCGGCGAAGGCAGGCAACGCCGCCTTGTAGGGCATTTCTCCGACGGTACGGGTGTCGTAGATCTCGTGTGGTTTCAGGGATTGAAATACGTCGAAGGGAAGTATAAGGCGCACGAACCTTACATCGTGTTCGGTAAGCCGACCGTATTCAACGGACGTATCAACATCGCTCATCCCGACATCGACCCTGCTGACGAGCTGACTTTATCCACGATGGGGCTTCAGCCTTATTATAATACGACGGAACGGATGAAGCGGAGCAGCCTGAATTCGCACGCGATGGAAAAGCTGATGAAGAATCTGTTTGCGGTGCTTCAGCGCGAAACTATCGAAGAGACTTTAAGCCTTCAATTGATTGAGCAACATCGGCTGATGTCCTTGAAAGATGCTTTGTATAATATCCATTTTCCGCAGAATCCCGACTTGTTACGCCGTGCCCAGTACCGGTTGAAGTTCGAAGAGCTTTTCTATGTACAGCTGAACATCCTGCGTTATACTCAAGAGCGGCGCAACAAGTTCAAGGGGCTGGTGTTTGGCAAGGTAGGAGATATTTTTAATACGTTTTATACCCGGAATCTTCCTTTCCAGTTGACCGGTGCGCAAAAGCGGGTCATCAAGGAGATGCGCCGTGATATGAAGAACGGCAGGCAAATGAACCGTCTGCTTCAAGGCGACGTGGGGAGCGGAAAGACCCTGGTGGCACTGATGGTCATGCTCATAGCGCTGGACAACGGCTATCAGGCATGTATGATGGCACCCACCGAAATCCTTGCCAACCAGCACTATGAAACCATTACCCGTTTCCTTTCCGGAATGGCGGTACGTGTGGAATTGCTTACCGGAAATGTGAAAGGGAAACGGCGCGAAGCCATTTTGCGCGATTTGGTAACGGGCGAGGTACAGATATTGATAGGCACGCATGCCGTGATAGAAGATACGGTAAGTTTCGCTTCGCTGGGTTTAGTAGTTATCGACGAGCAACATCGTTTCGGTGTGGCGCAGCGTGCCAAGCTATGGGGGAAGAGCGTGACTCCGCCTCATGTACTGGTCATGACCGCTACGCCTATTCCGCGTACCTTAGCCATGACGCTTTATGGCGACCTCGATGTATCTGTCATCGATGAGCTTCCTCCGGGGCGTAAACCTATCCAGACCATTCATCAGTTTGATAACCGGCGGCCTTCGATGTATGCTTTTATCCGCAAGCAGTTGCAGGAGGGCAGGCAGGCTTACATCGTTTACCCGTTGATTCAAGAAAGCGAGAAGATGGATATCAAGAACCTGGAAGACGGATACCAGCATATTTGCGAGGCTTTTCCCGAATACAAGGTGAGTAAAGTGCACGGCAAGATGAAACCTGCCGAGAAAGATGCGGAGATGCAACGCTTTATCGAGAAAGAAACCCAAATCTTGGTGGCTACTACCGTGATTGAAGTCGGAGTGAATGTGCCCAACGCTTCGGTAATGGTCATAGAGAATGCCGAACGCTTCGGCTTGTCGCAGCTTCACCAGTTAAGGGGAAGGGTGGGACGTGGTGCCGACCAGTCGTATTGCATTCTCGTAACAGGCTATAAGCTGAGCGAAGATACCCGGAAGCGTATTCAGATAATGGTAGATACCAACGATGGCTTCGAGATAGCCGAAGCCGACCTGAAGCTTCGGGGACCGGGTGACCTGGAAGGCACTCAGCAAAGCGGTGTGGCATTCGACTTGAAAATAGCCGATATTGCCCGCGACGGACAGCTCTTACAATATGTACGCGAGGTGGCAGCGCATTTGCTTGAAGCGGACCCGCAAGGCATACGTCCTGAGAATGCTGTGGTATGGCAGCAACTGAAAGAACTCCGGAACAAGAATGTGAACTGGGCGGTGATTTCCTGATACATCTCTGTTCCTGGCTGCGACTGTATGTCTTTACAGTTTCAGCACTACACGGTCGCCTGCCCGCTGTGCCATGAGGCTCTGTGTCTCATGTAATTCCTTGTAATGTTTCATTATCTCCATGCAGCGTTCCGGATTGTTGGCAACGGCAGGGTCGGTCAGTGCCTGTAAGGTGTGTTTCATCTCTTCCTCTACAATCGAAAGCTTGAAGTCGAGCAGCAAACGGGGAATGAGTTCGTACAGGCGTTCTTCATCTGTTATGATTTTCTGTCCTTTCGAATGGTATTTGCTCAGTTGGTAACGGTCGCTTGCCAAGTCTGCCGCCAGTTTGCTGACTGCCGGGTCGGGATGTGCAATGAAATGTCTTTCGGCAATGAAGTTCGGGTCGTGTACGTGCGCTTCACATTCTTGCAGAATCAGCCGGTGCAAGGGATCATGGAATTGCAATTCGTCTTCCTTCAATCCTGCCGCTATGTATTCGATGACCGTAAGCGGCGCTTCTTCCCCGTTTTCGTTCTCGATGTAGCACATCACTTTCTCGCCGTAGCGGATAAGCATCCGTACCAGGTCTTCCTCTTTGGCGTAGAAAACCTTTTGTTCGTTTCCTTCTGCGGGGATGTACGAATTGTACGTATCTTCCTGTGCAGGGGTGGGGGGCATTGGTTCGTTGTCCGGAAGAGGGGCGGTATCGGATACAGGCATTTCACTTGCCGTCACTTCCGGTACGGGTGCAGATGCCGGAGTGGAAGGATTGGCAGCCAACCGTTGTTCGCGTTCTTTTTTTCGTTGTTGTTCCTTGAACTTTGTCTCGCGGGCTTGTTCTATCAGTTTGGCTGTAGCCTCTATCAGCACTTTTTCTTCCATCTGCAGCAACTGGCTGCATTCACGGATGTAGACCGAGCGAACGATGGCGTCCGGAATGACCGAAATGCTTTTTACGATACTCGAAATCAGCGACGCGCGTTTAATCGGGTCTTTGCCTGCCTCTTCCATCAGCAGATTGGTCTTGAAGCGGATGAAGTCTACTTCATGGTCGTTGATGTAGGCTTGATAATCGGTTGCGTTGTGTTTGCGAGCAAAGCTGTCGGGGTCATCACCGTCGGGCAGCAGGCAGACTTTGACATTCATGCCTTCTTCCAGCAGCATGTCGATGCCTCGGATGCTGGCTTTAATACCCGCTCCGTCACCGTCGTAGAGCACGGTGATATTGTTCGTAAAGCGATGAATCAGGCGGATTTGGTCGGAGGTAAGTGCGGTTCCCGATGAGGCTACCACATTCTCGATGCCGCTTTGATGCATGGAAATCACATCGGTATATCCTTCTACCAGAAAGCAACGGTCTTGCCGCACGATGGCCTGCTTGGCAAAGAAGATGCCATACAGCTCTTTGCTTTTGTGGTAGATTTCCGATTCGGGCGAGTTGACGTATTTCATCTGCACGTTTTTGGTAGCAGCGCTGAGCACTCGTCCGCCGAAAGCCACCACTTTGCCCGAAATGGTATGCACGGGAAAGATGACACGTCCCCAGAAACGGTCGCGTAAGGTGCCGTCTTCTTTGCGGTAACACAGTCCGGTCTTTACCAGAAATTCTTCTTTGTAGCCTTTCTGGATAGCCGCCCGTGCCAGTGCGTCGCGGTTGTCGGTGCTGTACCCCAATTGGAACTTCTTGATGATATCGTCGCGGAATCCGCGTCCGCGCAGGTAAGTCATGCCGATACGTTGCCCGTCTATATTATTATATAAGGTGTCCTGGAAATATTCGGAAGCGAACTGGTTGACCACAAACAGGCTTTCGCGCAGGCTGTGTGCCTGTTTCTCTTCATCGGTCAGCTCGCGTTCCTTGATTTCGATGTTGTATTTCTTTGCCAGCCACTTCAAGGCTTCGTAGTAGGAAAGCTGTTCGTGTTCCATGATGAAGTGTACGACGTTGCCTCCCTTCCCGCAGCTGAAGCACTTGCATACGCCTTTGCTGGGGGATACGCTGAACGAAGGAGTCTTTTCATTGTGGAAAGGGCACAACCCGATGTAGTTCACTCCCCGGCGTCGGAGAGTCACAAATTCGGATACCACATCTACAATCTGTGCGGCGTCCATTATCTTGTCTATGGTGGCTTGATCAATCATGGTGTTGCAAAATTACGAATAAATTCATTATCTTTGCCTCGCAAGTAAAAACAAAAGCTTAAAAATATGTACCGGATTTTAGTGGGGCTGGCCGCTTGCTTATGCGGAGCTTCAGCCATGTCCCAAACACAAGCTCCCCGTGTAGGGTGGAACTTGACGGCAATGACCGAGGGGCAATGGAACATGACAAATGGAAAAACCTCATGGATCAATTACCTGGAGGCAGGTGTAGAAGTAGGATTGTGGAAAGGCGCCGCTTTCGAAGGCATGGCGATAGCTACCTGGCAGACAGGGGGCGCGGTAGATGATGATAACCTCGGTTTGTCGAATATCTATGCCGACGAGAATAAACCTTTCCGTTTGATGCAAGCTTCGCTACGCCAGTCTTTCGGCGAACGCTTTTTTGTATCGGCAGGTCTGCGCAATGTGGATGCCGATTATTTCACGACGCCGGCAACGGGGCTTTTTACCGGGGCTGCTGATGCCGATTATCCCATTCTTTCGTTGAACTATCCGTTGGCTACATTTCCGTTGGGAGCTATGGGTATCCATCTGGAATATCTTCCGATAGACGGGCTTACGCTGAAGGCAAGTGTGTACAACGGGGTGGCAAGCGATGACTTCAACCGTCAGTTCCGTTTCTGCCCTTCGAGCGACGGTGTGTTCTCTATCGGCTGTGTTTCATACGAAATTCCTACAAAAGGCGAGCAGGCTGCCAGCTATACATTGGGCTATGTGCATGGCAAGACTCCTTCTTCCGATGACGGGAGCGTACTCGAACGGGAAACGGGCTTTTGGGGATTGTTGGAACAGCCTTTGGCGATGTTCGGCAAATCGCAACTGATTCTTTTGGGACAAGGTGCAGCAATGACAAGGTGCGATGTAGCTTGCAAGGGATATTGGGGTGGCGGACTGGTAATGAACCGCATAGCCCGCAACGATATGACGGCAGGCATCGTGTGCAATCACATGCATTTTGCCGAAGGCGATGAGACGGATATCGAATGCACGATTCATTGTCACCTCACTTCCTGGCTTTCCGTGCAGCCGGCTTTGCATGTGATGCATCATCACAAACACAATTTTGTTGCAGGATTGTTGCGTGTATCTTTAGAGTTGGGGAATGACCGCTGATTATTGAGATAATTCTCTAATAGATAAGGTATTTTCCTCTTATGGTTTTGTATTGCCGGAGTGCCGGTTCCCATGTAGTCCGTATCTCGGCTTCGGTCTTTCCTTTTATAATAGATAGTCTTACGCTGTCTGTTCCCATCAGCAGGTCGAACCAGCGGGGACGGGTGAAGAAGGCTTGCGGATTGTCGGTATATTGCCGGTAGAACTGAAGGATGTATTTCAGGGTAAAGCCGTGGGGAACTTCTGCCTGTTGCAGGTTCAGACCGTAACAATAAGTGTTTTTGTGCAGTGGGTTCATGTCTGAACCTTTCAGCGGACGGGGCATGAAGCGGAATGAATACACTTTGAGGTCAGGGCTTCCGATGACTTGAAACGGGAATGGAGTGCCGCGTCCCACACTGATGGATGTTCCTTCGAAAGGGCAGAGCGAGGCGTAAAGCGCGATGGCTTGGTCGTTGGGCAGGTTAGGAGAGGGCTTGACGGGAAGTGAATACGGTTGTCCGTGCCTCCAGCCTTCTGTCGGAATCACTTCCAATTGGCAATGCAATCCCTTGCCCAGCCATCCTTCGCCGTTAATCATTCGGGCGATTTCTCCTACGGTGCATCCGTGCAAGACCGGAACAGGTAGCATCCCGACAAAACTACGGAATTCAGGTTCCAATACCGGTCCGTCTACGTAGTCGCATGGATTCGGGCGGTCGAGCACAAGCAGTGTTTTCCCGTTTTCGGCACAAGCCTGCATCACGTAATATAAAGTGCTGATATATGTGTAAAACCGTGCGCCTACATCCTGGATGTCGAATACAACGAAGTCTGTTCCTTGCAACTGCTCGGGTTGAGGCTTCTTGTTTTTCCCATAAAGAGAGAGGATGGGAATACCTGTACGGATGTCTTTTCCGTCCTTGACGGTTGCGCCGGCATCCGCTTCCCCGCGCAGTCCGTGTTCGGGAGCGAAAAGCCGCACTACTTGTATGCCTCGGGCAAGAAGCGAGTCGAGCAGGTGTGTGCGCCCGATGAGAGAGGTCTGGTTCACGACCAGCGATACACGTTTCCCTTCCAATAAAGGTATATACAGCTCGGTCCGTTCGGCTCCGGTACGGATTTGCGCATGCAGTCCGGCAGAGGCTGTTCCTATCAGCCAGCCGGCGAAAAGCAGGAATAATAACCGATATTTCATGTCACAGATAAATTATTTTTTGTAATTTCGCACGACACAAATATAATGAAATAAACGTATGAATCCACTGACATTGATTGATAAATTCTATCCCGAAGAAAACGAGCTGAAACACATCCTGCTGGTACATAGCCGTTCGGTGACGGACAAGGCGCTGGAACTGGCAAGGAAACATCCCGAATTGCATCTTGACCTGACCTTTATCTCGGAAGCTGCCATGCTGCACGACATCGGCATCTTCCTGACCGATGCGCCCGATATCCAATGCTTCGGTACGTATCCCTATATTTGCCATGGCTATCTGGGAGCCGACCTGGTGCGGAAGGAAGGCTTTCCGCGTCATGCCTTGGTATGCGAACGCCATACAGGTGCCGGGCTTTCGTTGCGGAATATCATCGAGCGCAACTTGCCTTTGCCCCATCGCGACATGCTTCCTGTCAGTCTGGAGGAGCAGATTATCTGTTTTGCCGACAAGTTTTACTCCAAGACCAAGCTGGATAAGGAAAAAAGCGTCGACAAGGCACGCAAGAGTGTGGCGAAGCATGGCGAAGAAGGAGCGATACGGTTTGACCGGTGGTGCGAGCTTTTTTTATAGTCTTAAAAATACATTAAAAACGGACGCTTCTGTGTTTATTTACAGGATAATGCTTACTTTTGCACCGCATTGCGTAAAAAAAGAGTGAATGACGTCGTTTAAGAAAACTACATACTCGTTTCTGTTTCTGTTTTTCGTGAGCTGTTTTTTCTCGTTATATGCTGAGGCTCAGCGTGTCAAAGGGAAACGGGCAAGGAAGAACGGAACAGAACTTCGTACAGATTCTTTACAATCAGATTCGTTGCTGCTCGACTCGTTGGCGGCAGACAGCATTATGGCCGATTCATTGGCAGCGGACAGTACAGACAAGCAACCCTTGGATGCCCCGGTAATCTACGAGGCAAGTGATTCGATTGTCTTTACCAAGGAAGGTTTTGCCCATCTGTACGGCAACGGAAAAGTGAACTATCAGAATATAGAGCTTACTTCCGCCAAGATTTCGATGAATATGGACAGCAGTACGGTTTTCGCCGAAGGGGTGGTAGATACGGCAGGTGTCAGTTCGGGCACTCCGGTGTTCAAGGATGGCGATACTCCTTACGAGTCGAAGACGATGCGTTATAACTTCAAGACAAAGAAAGGTTTCATCAACGATATCATTACCCAGCAGGGCGAGGGGTATGTCACCAGTGTGAATGCCAAGAAAGGGTCGGAGAATGAAATCTACATGACAGAAGGTAAATATACGACATGTGACAATCATGAGCATCCTCACTTCTACCTGAAGCTTTCGATGGCGAAGGTGCGTCCTAAAAAGGATGTGGTTTTCGGTCCGGCACAGCTGGTGGTAGAGGATGTGCCGTTGCCGATTGCCGTTCCGTTCGGTTTCTTCCCGTTCAACAGCAGTTATTCTTCGGGATTCATTATGCCGACATACGGTGATGAAATGAACCGTGGTTTCTATCTGCGCGACGGTGGATATTATTTTGCCATCAGCGACAAGATGGATTTGAAGCTGCTGGGTGAAATCTATACCAAAGGTTCGTGGGGACTTTCGGTGGCTTCGACCTATAACAAGCGCTATAAATACAGCGGTTCGTTCAATGCCAGTTACCTGGTGACCAAGACGGGCGAGAAGAATATGCCCGACTATGCCGTGTCGAAAGACTTCCGTATTCAGTGGAGCCACCGTCAGGATGCCAAGGCAAACCCGAACAGCTCGTTCTCGGCAAGCGTGAACTTCGCGACCAGCAGTTATGACCGTTCCAGTCTGAGCACCTTGTACGACCCTTCTTCGTACAGTAACAATACCAAGGCTTCCAGTGTCAGCTATTCGCGCAACTTTCCCAGCATCGGACTGAATATCTCGAGTACGTTCAACATTACGCAGAACACGCGTGACTCATCGCTGACCATGACGTTGCCCGACGTGAACATTTCGCTGAGCCGTATTTACCCGTTCAAGCGCAAGAAGGCTGCCGGCAACGAACGTTGGTACGAGAAGATTTCCTTCCAATATACCGGTGCGCTGACCAACAGTGTGAGCACCAAGGATAACTTGTTGTTCAAGACTCCGTTCTCGCAATGGGAGACGGGTATGCGCCACAACATTCCGATTGAAGCGAACTTCACCTTATTTAAATATATCAATATCACGCCTTCGTTCAACTATACGGAACGCTGGTATACGAAAAAAATCATGCGAAGTTACGATGAGGTGCGGCGGGAAGAAGTGCGCGATACCATCAACGGGTTCAACCGTGTGTACGACTATAACATGGCGGTGTCGATGAACACCAAGCTGTATGGTATGTACAAGCCTTTGTTCTGGAAGAGCAAGGACATCACCATCCGTCACGTCGCCACTCCGAGCATAAGTTATACCTATACGCCGGACTTCGGACGTTCGAAATTCGGCTATTACGAAACGTATACCTATACGGACGAAAACGGCGAAGTGCGTATGACGGAGTATTCGCCTTTCGAAGGAATGCCATACGGTGTGCCGGGTAAGGGCGTATCGCAGACCGTGGCTTTCTCGTTGAAGAACAATCTGGAAATGAAGATGGCTTCGGAGAAGGATACGACGGGTTACAAGAAAATCAGCCTGATTGATGACCTGAGCGCGAACCTTTCTTACGATATAGCCCAAAAGCGTTGGAGTAACCTGACGATGAGCGCGCGTCTGAAGCTGACAAAGAGTTATACCTTTAATATGAACGCTACGTTTGCCACGTATGCGTATGAGTTTGACGAAAACGGAAATGTACGTACCAGCGACCGTACAGAATGGTCGTACGGACGTTTCGGACGTTTCCAGGGATATAGCGGCTCGTTCTCGTACACCTTGAACAACGATACCTTCAAGAAACTCTTCGGCAAAGGCGATGATAAGGACAAAAAGGGAAAAGACAAGAAAGGAGAGGGCGATGAAGACGGTGAAGAGGAAGACGAGGACACTACGAACCAGGAAAACAATTCGCCGAACCGCAAGACTGAAGATGCCAAACTGGATACCGACGGTTATCTGGCATTCAATATGCCGTGGAGCTTGAGCTTGAGTTACAGTTACAGCATCCGCGAGAATACGCAGGCGAAGATTAATATCAAGAAGATGCGTTATCCTTATGCCTTGACCCACTCGTTGAACATATCGGGCAATGTGAAGATAGGCAGCCGTTGGAACATCACTTATTCGAGTGGTTACGACTTTACCTCGAAAGAAATGTCTATGACTACGGTGAATATCACGCGCGACTTGCACTGCTTCAATATGAGTTGCGGCTTGGTGTTCGGACCGTTCACATCGTATAACTTCTCTATCCGTGCCAACTCCAGTATGCTGACCGATGCCTTGAAGTGGGACCAGCGAAGCAATACGGGTAGTCAGGTGACTTGGTATTAAGTCGTTATCTTCACCACAGATTACACAGATTTATTCATTAATTAATAATGAAGAATTAAAATGAAAAATCACCCGTTATTAACTATTCATTTTTAATTGTTAATTATCTAATCTGTGTAATCTGTGGTGAATATTTTTCTCACCATTCAATCGGCGTTTCTCCGTGCTGTATCAGGTATTCATTCGTTCGGCTGAAATGCTTGTTCCCGAAGAAGCCGTGATAGGCTGATAGCGGCGAGGGGTGGACCGACGTAAGGACTAAATGCTTGTTGCGGTCGATGAAGGCTCCTTTCTTTTGCGCGTACGAGCCCCATAAGATAAATACCAAGTGTTCGCGGTTGGTGGCTAAGGCACGGATGGCGGCATCGGTAAACTCTTCCCAGCCTTTGTTCTGGTGCGAACCTGCCTGGTGAGCCCGTACCGTAAGGGTGGCGTTCAGTAGCAGTACGCCTTGTTGTGCCCAGCGGGTCAGGTTTCCGCTCGTAGGCATCGGTTTCCCCAGGTCATCGTGTATTTCCTTGAAGATGTTTTGCAGCGAAGGAGGGAAAGGCACTCCGTCGTTCACCGAGAAGCAAAGACCGTGTGCTTGTCCCGGTCCGTGATAGGGGTCTTGACCGATGATGACCACTTTCACTTTGTCGTACGGACAAAGGTTGAACGCGTTGAAGATGAGTTTGCCGGGAGGATAGACCGTAGTTGTGTGATATTCTTGGCGGACAAAGTCGGTCAGGCGGATGAAATAGTCTTTTTCAAATTCGGGAGCCAGTACGCGCTTCCACGATTCTTCTATTTGTACATTCATATCTTTCCTTTTTTTGATTTTGCAGGTAAAGATATAAAATTCACCACAGAAGCACAGAGTGTTTTGCCGTTTAATTTCCTATGGCTTGTGTAAATTTTAGGTTTCTCTGTGTCTCTGTGGTCAAATAAAGTAGGCATTAAATCAGTTGCATGCCTAAGGCCGCGCATTCTTTCCGCATTTCTTCGGGCCAGATGCTTGCCTGGATTTCGCCGATATGGGCTTTCTTCAGGTAGAGCATGCAGAGTCTCGACTGGCCGATACCTCCGCCGATGCTGAGCGGCAACGAGCCTTCCAGCAGGCGTTGGTGGAAATAAAGCTTGGTGCGTTCTTCCTTGCCTGCCAGCTTCAACTGTTTCAGCATGGCTTCCTTGTCTACGCGGATACCCATCGACGACAGCTCGATGGCACGGCCTAATACTTCGTTCCATACCAGCAGGTCACCGTTCAGACCGGGCAGTCCCGTGTTCGGGTCGATGGTCGTATAGTCGTCATAGTCTGGAGCGCGCAGGTCGTGCGGCTTGCCGTTGCTCAGGTTGCAGCCGATACCGATGATAAAGACGGAACCCAGCTTTTCCGTAATCAGGTTCTCGCGTTCTTTCGGTGTCTTGTCGGGATACATGTCCAGCAATTCCTGCGCATGGATGAAATGGATGTCGTGCGCCAGGAAAGGAGTGATTTGCGGATAAGCTTCGCAAATCATGAATTCGGTGCGGCGCAGGGCTGCATAAATGCGGGTGACAATGCTTTTCAGAAATTCTACCGTGCGTTGTTCGGGAGTAATGACCCGTTCCCAGTCCCATTGGTCGACGTAAAGCGAATGCAGGTTGCCCAGCTCTTCATCGGCACGGATGGCGTTCATGTCTGTATAGATGCCGTAACCCGGCTCGATGTGGTAATCGGCAAGGGTCACCCTTTTCCATTTGGCGAGCGAGTGTACCACTTCCGCCTTTTGGTCGGCAAGGTCCTTGATGGGGAAAGTCACCGGTCGTTCTACGCCGTTCAGGTCATCGTTGATACCCATTCCTGTCAGTACGAAAAGAGGGGCGGTCACTCTGCGCAGGCGTAATTCGGACGAGAGGTTCTGTTGGAAGAAATCCTTGATTTGTTTGATGCCCAACTCGGTTTGTTTCATGTCGAGCAGGGGCTTGTAGTTTGCTGGTTTTATCAGATAACTCATATTCTTTCTTGATTATTCATTTATAAAGTTATGCAAAGGTAGGAATATTTTGTAAATTTGCAATACTTTATTTGTAAATATTGTCAGAATGTAAATTGATTATGTGATTTATTGTGAAAAATGATAGGCTTGTTGCTCCCCATTCCCGATAGATATATGATATTTTTTTAAGAAAATCATTAGGATAGATAAAAGAATAATTGTATTTTTGTGCCGCAATTAGGAAATGCACCCGTAGTTCAATGGATAGAATATCGGATTCCGGTTCCGACGATTGGGGTTCGACTCCCCACGGGTGTACGACGATAAGGACATAAACAGACAAAACCCGCTAATTCGGTCAGATTAGCGGGTTTTTGCTTACTAGGAAAATGTTATATTTTCTATTATTTTCTATTTTTCTGTTTGCTCGTCTGTTTTTTTAGATGTCCTATTTCCTTTTGTCTCTTCGTTTTCAGTTTGTGTACCGTGTATGTTTTGCATATATTCTTTCGGCGTTTGTCCGAATTGGTCCTTAAAGGTATTGGAGAAATGGGAAAGATTGCTATAGCCTACGGCGTATGCTACCTCTGAAATAGAAAGTTTTTTCTCTTTCAGGAGTTTTGCGGCTTGTTGCATACGGATGTTCCGGATGAAATCGCGTGTAGACAGATTGGTCAATTCTTTCAGTTTCCGGTGTAGATGTACGCGGCTCAATCCTACATTATTGGCTAACATTTCGACACTAAGCGACGGTTCTGCCAGATTTTCATTGATGATTGTCATTACCCGTTCCATCAGAATTTCGTCGGATGACAAGATTTTAGGAGCTTGCACTTTATCATTTTGTTCTTGTGCCCCACTAAATTTGTTTTTCAATAAACGACGTGTATCTATTAAGTTGGTTATGGTACTACGTAACACTTCGATGCTGAAAGGTTTCACTATATAGCTGTCTGCCCCTGTTTCCAATCCTTCTGCCTGGTCTTCGTTCCGTCCTTTGGCTGTAAGCAGAATGATGGGGATGTGGTTAATGTTGGCATTGGCGCGTATCTTGCGGCAAAGCGTAATGCCATCCATTTCAGGCATCATCACATCGCTGATGATAAGATGAATGGGGTGGTTGAGCAGAAATTCGTAAGCTTCTGCTCCGTTGTTGCAGGTATCCACTTTATATTCCGTGGATAATTCGTGGCTCAGATATTCGCGTATTTCCTTTTCATCGTCGACAATCAGGATATGCAGGTTGTATTTAGGTTTCTGCTTTTTTGTACTGGCCGTTTCGGCTTCGGCTATCTGCGACTCGGATTCTTCGAGCAATCTTGCCTTTGTGGCAGATTTTTTTGCGATAGCCGCCTGCACGTTATTATTGGATGTATCCAGTTCCTCCATTCGTAAGTGGTCGCTTCCTTGCGGAATACGGACGGTGAACTTACTTCCTTGACAATCTGTACGGTTGCTGGCTGTAATGGTTCCATGATGCAGCTCTACCAACGAACGAGTCAGATGAAGCCCTACTCCAGTACCTGCCTGATTGCGTGTGATATCATTATTAATCTGATAGAACCGTTCGAAAATCCGTTCTATCTGTGCATCATCCAGTCCAATGCCGGTATCGGATACGGTTATTTCAATGTATTTTTTCAGTGGAGCCTTCGCATTCAAATCTTCTCCTGTCTGGAGAGTGATTTCTACGCTGCCGCCTTCGGGAGTGTACTTGAATGCATTTGACAATAAGTTCATCAAGACTTTGTCGAAATTATTCAGGTCTATCCATGCCATCAGATGCTGGTCGGCATGATGGAAGGAGAACGAGATATGTTTGTTTTGTGCCAGTGAATTGAAGGTATAGACCACGTCTGCAATAAAGCCTACGAGGTCTGTTTCTCTGAATTTCAGGCTCATCTGTCCTTTATCTATTTTCCGGATATCCATTAATTGATTTATCAGTCGCAGGATGCGTTGCGAATTGCGGTAAATCATCAGGTAAGTTTTACTTAATTCCGCATTGTGGCAATTGGCTATCAGTTTTTCCATTGGATTGATAATCAGCGTAAGCGGTGTACGGATTTCATGCGAAATATTGATAAAGAATTGCAGTTTGGCTTCATTGATTTCTTCCGCATGTTTGCGCTCAAGGGTTTCCTTACGTTGTTTCATTCGTCCACGCACATAACCGATGATGGCAAGCAGGATGAAAATGATAAGGAAACTATACAACAAATATGCCCATCCCGACAAGAACCAAGGCGGAGTAATGACAATGGTAATGGTCTTGATTTCTGAATTGTATCCGTGGTCGATGGCATATATTTCAAAAGTATATTTCCCGGAAGACAGGTTGTTGTAGGTCACCGAATTGGTCCCGGAGGGTGTGGTTTGCCATTCCTTGTCCAGTTCCGTAATGCGGTATTTATAGGTAATCTGCTTGGCTTGTGCAAATTGCAGCGTAGAGAAAGAGATGCTGAACGTATTGTCGGTATGGCTTAACTGGAAGCGTTTAGCTTCGGTCAGGGCGGTCTTGATAATGGGCTTCCCTCCGGATAAGGTATTGGTATTGATTGATTTCCCGGAAACCTTAAAGTCGGTAATGACAACCGGCTGTACGGTACGTTCGTTGATGATTTGTTCGGGCACAAAGCTGGTTATACCATAAATGCCTCCGAAATAGATAGTGCCATCGGCAGACTGGTAGTAGGAACCACGTGTAAACTCGTTTCCTTGCAAACCGTCTTCCGAATGGTAAGTGGTAAAGGTTTGTGTTTTCTGGTCCAGTCGGTTGATGCCGTTGAAAGTGCTTGCCCAGATGTTCCCGAATTTGTCTTCACAGATACCGCATACAATGTTGTTGCTCAATCCTTCTTGTTGGGAATAGCGTTTCAGGGTTTTATCTTTTGTGTCAATTCGGTATAGTCCGTTCGATGTTCCCGCCCAGATGTTTCCTTGATGGTCTTCAGTGATGACATAACCGATACAGTCTTGTATAATGCAGTTCTTTTGTGTGAAGTCGATAAAACTTTTTGTCTTCGGATTGAAACAAGAAATGCCTTTGAAGTGCCCAATCCAAATCTGTCCCTTTTTGTCGCAGTGAAGGGCATTTATCCAGTTGTTAGGCAGTTCGTTGGAAGTCAGCGTAGAGGTGCTTTTTTCGGAAGATTTATATTGGGTCAGTTGTTTGGTCACCTTATTATAGATAAAAAATCCTCTTCCGTATGAACTGATATACAGATTCTTGTCATGTCCTTCAGTAATGGCGAATACACGCTCATTAGACAATTCAGGGATGTAATCACACGTGTTTTGGTTGAGGTTCAGCTTTGCTACTCCTTTGGTGTAAGAGCCAAGCCAGATGGTATGGTCTGAGTCCTGAAAAATGCTTAAGATGGTATTCGACACACAGTGCGGCGCTTTACCGGGATTCAGGTGATGCAGGGGGCGGAACTGTTTGTCTAAAATGTATAATCCGTCATTATCGGTTCCTATAAATAATTGGTTTTTGTTATCTAAATAAATGGACATGATACATCGTTTACCGAATGGACTTCCATTCAGCGATTTGAATCCATGATATTGAAACGGATTGTATTTGGTCGGGATAAATGCGACTCCCTGTTGGAATAGTCCTAACCACAAGTCATTGTTTTGGTCGAAAAGAATGGTATGTATCTTCTTGTTCGTCAAGTCAAAATTGGTGTTTTCAAATGTCTTGTCGACAATCTCTTGTTTTTCTGCCGTATAGGTTTTCAGTCCTTCTCCATCTGTTCCTATATATAATTGTCCGTTGGCATAAGTCAAGGCTTTGATTTGCAGGTCATATCTTCCCTCGTAAGGGATTTGTTTGATTTTTCTGGAATGCTGGTCGTAGATATTCAGCCCTCCTGTCAGCGTTCCAATGTAGATGTTCCCGTTGATGTCTTTTTCCAGACAGGATATATTATTTTCGCTGATAAGCGGTGCTTTAAAACTTTTGATGGTTTCTTTGGCAGTATTGTAACAAATCAGTCCCTCGTTTTCTGCGCCCAGCCATAAGTTGCCCTTCCCGTCATCGGTGATGGCACTTAGATGACGGAATCCTAATTGGCTGATAGTGATGATGCATTCTCCCCGTTGCTGTTCCGGGAAAATGCGGAAAAGCCCTTCTCCTGAAGTCGTTGCCCATAAGGAGCCTTCCTGACTTTCTATGATTTGGGTCACATCTGTGTAGACTTTTTGTTTTCCTTTATAAAGAGGAATGGTGGTAAACGAGTTGGTGTTTGGGTTGTATTTCATCAGTCCTCCCATGCTTCCTACCCATAAATTTCCTTTGCTGTCTTCGAAAGTCTGGTGTATGTAATCGTTGTTCAACGATGTAGAGTCATTGTCCAAATGTCTGTAGATGATGAATTTGTTTCCATCAAAGCGATTTAATCCATATTCGGTAGATATCCATATAAAGCCTTTCTTGTCTTGGTAAATATCATTGACAAGACTGCTGGATATCTGGTTGTCCGTCGTGTAAAGTACAGAAACCTGTGCTTTTGCCAAGGGAAGTATGGCAAAGATATAAAGCAGGCAGATATATAGAATTTTCTTACACATAACTTGATTGAACTTTAATAATTGTTTAAAGGATAAGAATGGTTCAGAGAGAGTTTATGCTGTGCGTTGTGTCAGATTTCCCTGCATATACCCATTCATGATTAGGTTGTTTGCACCAGTCGTATGCCTCGATGCATACTCTTTTTTCTTGTATCTGCCGTGTAAGAAGTCCGGTTATACGGACCCATTTCTTCCAATAACTTTTCATGTTTTCTACTAGCATTAAATGTTTTACTAACCCTTTTTATATTGTGCAGTAAGCCAACCTGCAATGTCTCTGTTAGTTGGCTTCCTGCATCATTTTTTCTTTTAAATATTGTCCCGTGTACGAAGTTCCGCATTCCGCAACTTCTTCGGGAGTGCCGCATACTACGATGTTTCCGCCTTGTTCTCCGCCTTCCGGACCCAAGTCAATCACATAGTCGGCACATTTTATCACGTCCATGTTGTGTTCGATGATGACTACGGTATGTCCGCGTGCTATCAAGGCATCGAAGGCTTCCAGCAGTTTCTTGATGTCGTGGAAGTGCAGGCCCGTAGTAGGCTCGTCGAACACAAAGATGGTAGGCTGCGCTTTTTCGATACTTAGGAAATAAGCCAGCTTGACACGTTGGTTTTCGCCTCCCGACAAGGTGGAAGAGGATTGTCCCAGTTTGATATATCCTAGTCCTACATCCTGCAAGGGGAGGAGTTTCTTTACAATCTTTTTCTGTCCGTGCGCATCGAAGAACTCAATGGCTTGGTTTACCGTCATCTCCAGCACATCATAGATGTTCTTGCCTTCGTAGCGTACTTCCAGCGTATCTTTCTTGAACCGTTTCCCGTGACAGGACTCGCATTCCAGCACCAGGTCGGCCATGAATTGCATTTCGACGGTCACCGTCCCTTCGCCTTTGCATTCCTCGCAACGTCCTCCTTCGGTATTGAACGAGAAATAGCCGGCTGTATATCCCATCTGTTTGGCAAGAGGCTGGTCGGCAAACAGTTTGCGGATGTCATCGTATGCCTTTACATAGGTAACAGGATTGCTTCGCGACGACTTGCCGATAGGATTCTGGTCGACGAACTCGATGTCTTTCACCATCGCGATATCTCCTTCCAGCGAGACAAACTCGCCGGGACGTTCGCTGCTTTCACTATATTCCCGCTTCAATGCCTTATAGAAGATGTCGCGCACCAAGGTGCTCTTGCCCGAACCGCTGACTCCGGTCACTACCGTCATGATATTGAGCGGGAAACGCACGTCAATGCCTTTCAGGTTGTTTTCGCGCGCTCCTTTTATCTCGATGTAATTGTTCCAGGCGCGGTGTTGCTGCGGGCGTTCGATGGTCTCTTCTCCCAGCAGGTACTTTACGGTATAGCTGTTGCTTCCGCGTTTCAGGTCTTTCATGTCTCCTTCGTAGACGATTTCTCCGCCCAGGCGTCCGGCTTTCGGACCGATATCGATGATATAGTCGGCGGCACGGATTATCTCTTCGTCGTGTTCCACTACCACTACCGTGTTGCCCAATTGCTGGAGCTGGCGCAATACCTTGATCAGCCGTGCCGTGTCGCGGCTATGCAGTCCGATGCTTGGCTCGTCCAGGATATAGAGCGAGCCTACCAGGCTGCTTCCCAATGAGGTGGCGAGGTTGATGCGTTGGCTTTCTCCTCCCGAGAGCGAGTTGCTCAGGCGGTTCAGCGTAAGATAGCCCAGCCCTACATCTTCCAGGAAAGTCAGGCGGTTGTTGATTTCATTCAATAACCGTTTGGCTATCTGGGCGTCGTGGTCACTCAGCTGCAGGGTGCGGAAGAATGCTTTCAGTTTCGTGACGGGCATCTCTACCAGTTCGGCGATGTTGTGTCCGCCTACCTTTACATAAAGCGCTTCTTTCTTCAGGCGGCTCCCGTGGCACTCGGGGCAAGTGGTCTTCCCCCGGTAGCGTGCCAGCATCACGCGGTACTGGATTTTATATTGGTTCTCTTCCAGCATCTTGAAGAACGAATCAATACAGGTCTTTTCGCGCGGACCGTGCCATAAATAATCTTTTTGTGCATCGGTCAGCTCGTAGTAAGGAGCGAATATCGGGAAGTCGTGAGCCGGAGCTTCGCGCAGGAACTCTTGCAGCCATTCTCCCATTTTCTCTCCTCTCCAGCACATCACGGCACCGTCGTATACGCTGAGCGAACGGTTCGGGATGACCAAACGTTCGTCAATGCCGATGATTTTCCCGAAGCCTTCGCACGTAGGGCAGGCGCCCAGCGGAGAATTGAAAGAAAACATCTGGTCGCTAGGCTCCTCGAATTTGATGCCGTCGGCTTCAAACTTGGTGCTGAACCGGTAGAGGCTGGTCGAGCCGTCGGGCTGATAGAAACGGAGCAGGCAGGCGCCGTCTCCTTCGTACATCGCCGTTTCGGCGGAGTCGGTCAGCCGGCTGATGGCATCCTTGCTATTGTCGCAACTCATCCGGTCAACCAGCAGGTAGACCGTATCTTTAGGATTATATTGGTATTCGTCGATGCGTACGTTCTTCCCGTTCACTTCCAGCCGGGTGAAACCTTCTTTCATATCCGTTTCTATCTGTTCGGCTATGGTGCGCCCCTCACGCGGCAGAATAGGCGTGAGCACCGTATAGCGTGTGCCTTGCGGATACGATAGCATGCAGTTTACGATATCTTCGGGACTGTCTTTCTTGACCAGTTGGCCGCTGACAGGCGAATAAGTCTTGCCTACACGGGCAAAGAGCAGGCGCAGGTATTCGTATATCTCAGTAGAGGTCCCTACGGTAGAGCGCGGGTTACGGCTGATGACTTTCTGCTCGATGGCAATAGCGGGCGGAATGCCTTTGATGAAGTCGCATTCGGGCTTGCTCATCCTTCCCAGGAATTGGCGGGCGTATGCGGAAAGGCTTTCCACATAGCGTCGCTGGCCCTCGGCATACAATGTGTCGAAAGCGAGCGATGACTTGCCCGAGCCAGACAAGCCGGTTATGACTACCAGCTTGTTGCGGGGGATGTTGACATCGATGTTCTTCAGGTTGTTTACCCTTGCTCCTTTGATGGATATATAATTGGTTTCAGACATGCTAATGGTTTCAATCGTTTATCCCGACAAAATTAGGGAAAATTTGTGAAATATGCGAATGAAATCGGTAGAATGCAAGAAATATTGGAGAAAGGGAATCAGTTTTTTGATAGAATGAACCTGCATCCGCCGGCTGGTGAAACTAACTGGACAGCCCGGCGGATGCAGGTGGAATGTCTGATGAAGTCGGTTGCGTGGAGCAATGCAACTATCTGCGTTCCTGAAGCTTTATTTCAAGCCGTCAATCCACGCTTGGATGGTGTTTTTATCGGCTCTGTTCAGCAATTTCCCGTTTTGCCAGTTCAGGTCGGGGTAAGCCTTTTTTAATTCCTCTACGCTATTGTCAATGCTGCTTCCTCCCGATGTGGCGAAGGGAATCAGCTTCTTTCCTTTCAGATCATGGCTTTCGATAAAGGTGTTGATGAGGCGCGGTGCCTGGTTCCACCAGATAGGATAGCCGATAAACACGACATCATAGCTTGCCACGTCGGATACCGTTTCTTTCAAGGCAGGACGGGCTTGCGGGTTGTTCATCTCTACCGAACTGCGCGATTGTTTATCGTGCCAGTCAAGGTCGGCTGCAGTATAAATGTCTTGGGGAGTAATGGCATAGAGTTTGCCTCCCGTGACTTCGGCGAGGGTCTGTGCCGCCTGGGCAGTGTTTCCTGTAGCCGAGAAATAAGCGATTAATGTTTTTGCCGGTTCTGCCTTGGCTTCTTTCTGTTTTTGTGCGCAAGCGGTAAAGCATATCGTCATTACCGCCGCAAGGGTGAGTAGCATCTTGTTCATAATCTTTATTTATTTGTGTAGGTTCATCGTCTGAAATGGGTTTATTTGATTTTCAGTCCCGGTATGAGTGGGTTTACGTCTACCAGTTCCAGTTCTTTCACCATATCGAGTGTGCCTTGCTTGTATTTTTGGAAATGGGGAGTCTTCAGGTGGTTTTCGTAGGCATTCCGGTCGGCATAGATTTCAAGGATGGTCACTTTATGAGGCGCGTCCTTTTCCGAGGTGGCATACAGGGTAAGCACACCGGGCTCCAGACGCATCGAAGCTTCGATTTCCTCTTTCAGGAAAGCGTTATACGCATCCAGTTGGGCTGGGTCGACTGTTATTTTCGACAGGCGTACCAGGTTCTTGCTTGCCGGAGTTTCCTTTGCCGATTCCTGCTTGATGATGCGCAGCGCCTTGATGGCTGCAGGGAAACCGATGTAAGGCAGGCATTGGATAACGGCAGCCGTCACCGTTTCCGGACGGTTTCCGGCGTTGATGTTGCCGTGATAATGCGATTGGAGCTGGCTTTCTGCTTCTAGCGTAGTCAATACACAATAGCCCAGCAATTCGCGTGTTTGCAGGTCGAGTGCTCCCCGGCTATAGATTTCGCCAAAGAAATAATCGGTCAGAAAGCGTTCTACGTCTTTGCCCATATCGCCGGGCAGACCGCTCATCACCGATGCGATGCCGCCGGGATATAGCTTATCCTGAATGGCGGCACCTTTGTCGTGACGGGTTTCTTCGGTCACAGTCCCTTGTTTCTCCAGTGGAAGTTCGATGCCTCTTTCCTTGAACACTTCATTCAAGGTCGCTACCGCATTCAGCATTTTAGGGAAACCGATGAACGGTGCCGTAAGATACATCACTTCACGCAGTTCGGCAGGTGTCACGCCAACATTGAGTGCGGCACCCGCATGTGCTTTCAGTTGGGGGAGGGTCTGCATAGTGGCAAGCGTGATACAGGTTATCATTTCGCGTTGCTTCAAGCTGAGCTCTCCGGTTTGGAACACTTCACCGAAAATGAATTTCTGAAGAATGGCCATCATCTCCGGGTCTGTTCCTTCTCCTGTCAAGGCTTCTCCGCCGAATAAGGTATGGTAATTCTCTTTACAGACTTCAATGCGGTCTGCTTCTTTTGTAGTCTGTGCCATCGTCGGAAGCAAGCCTGCCGCCACGAAAGCCAATGATACAATCAGTTTTTTCATATTCAATCGCTTTTTTATACAAAGGTAAGCGGATTGAACTGAATTTCCTGTATCCGAATTACAGACAAAACAACCGTATTTACAGATTCGTTTGTTCATTGTCATATAGGTAAATCTTACATCTATTGGTAAAGACGTAGCCCATGCAATCCTTTTATGCAATTACCCTAGTCCCCTTAAATGATAGTTTCACCCTGTTTCAATATAGTGAAACACTTGTTTCACCTAGCTGAAACTGTTGTTTCACTTATATGAAACACTTGTTTCACTTAATTGAAACTGCCTGAAACTCTAATTGCATTTGGGAAAGAGGAAATATATCCACGAGCGCGAAGCTCGTTTTTAATTTTTAATTGCTATATTAATTAATGAATAAATCTGCGTGAATCAGCCTTTCAAAAAACAAACACAGAAATACAAAGACACAGAGTTTCGCTTCTTCATTCTTCGTTCTTCATTCTTAATTCTTCATTTTCCCGGTTCTTCATTCTCCATTTTCCCGATTCTTCATTCTTCATTCTTAATTCTTCATTTTCTTGTTCTTAATTCTTCATTTTCCTGGTTCTTCATTTCCTTGTTCTTTCCCCCTTCTACAAGGCTCTGTAAAGCTTTTCTTTTATTTTTTTGAAAAAATCAATTAAATT
>UQVZ01000041.1 GCA_900544675.1 uncultured Bacteroides sp. | reverse complement strand
AATAATTTGATTTTCAGACTATTACATGTAGTATTTTTGAGGAATTAAATTTATTAGCAATAAAAGCACTACTGGCGAAAAGAGAAGAAATATCCATCCTTTTCTCTTTTCGCCAGCACGTTTATTACTGCCAACAAGAATAGGTTTAGGTTGGTTTGGGTATATAGACAAAGGAGTGGACTAAACTTGACAAGTTATAATAGGGAAAAATGAATGAAACCTGTACTCTTAATCTAAAACCCGCACCAAGGATAGATACAATTTGATATTTCATTCGAAGAAAAACTATGCATTCTGTCGTGTTGTTTGAAGTAACACTATGATTTCTATCAATAAAACGCGACTGATTTATACTTTTTGTTACTAATATAAGAGAATTGTCATTTATTTCCATTACATTTGTCGCTGATATACAAAGGCCGGTTTGTGTTGTGGCAAGGGGAATGTTTTGTCAAAAGACCCCGGCATTAACCGGATAATTAAAATAGTAGGATAACAATAAACAAACATTCAGAAGACATGGAAAAGGTTATTCGTAAAATCGGACTTGTGGCACATGATGCCATGAAGAAGGACATGATTGAATGGGTACTTTGGAACTCAGAGCGTCTGATAGGGCACAAATTTTATTGCACGGGTACTACTGGAACTTTGATAAAAAGGGCTTTGGAAGAAAAACACCCTGACATCGAATGGGACATTACAATCCTGAAGTCGGGTCCGTTGGGAGGAGACCAGCAGATAGGGTCGCGTATAGTGGAAGGTGAGATTGATTATCTGTTTTTCTTTACAGACCCGATGACCCTCCAGCCTCATGATACGGATGTGAAGGCATTGACCCGGCTTGCAGGAGTGGAGAACATTGTGTTTTGTTGTAACCGCTCTACGGCTGATCATATCATTACCAGCCCTCTCTTTACTGACGCCTCTTATGAACGGATTCACCCGGATTATACCAATTATACCAAGCGTTTTGAAAATAAGAGTATTGTGTCGGATGCGTTGGAAAAAGTGATGAAGGAAGCAGACAAAACTGTTTCGGGTGAAAGTCCTGAAAATGAGAATGAATTGTAATGAAGGTGTATTGATACTAAAATGACCACTCTCCAGAGTTACAGATTATAACTATAACACTTAAAAGGGTCGTATCAAGCTCTATATTGAGTAATGATACGACCCTTTCTTTAGTTTTTTAGAACGCTCGACTGAAAAATGTTTTCTTTATTCTGTCGATGTAGAATGAATCTTGAGGACTTTTATATAAATAAGTCGGTAAGAGGAGTGCAGAGATGAGGAGACGGGAAAAAGTCTTTGACAAGTTTGTAAAAAATATAGCTACATCTTTTCATTTCCCACTTTTACAAACTGACAATATGCGCATTTTCAATGAAAAATACTTTCCTATTGTAGTAAATGTATTGATTATAGTGATAAAATGTAGGCAAAATAATAATTTAACAAACAAAATATTATCAAAACAATCCATCGTATCGTTTTTTTGTTTTTCTTTGTAGCGGATTCAGAATACAAAAAAACTTGCAGCTGTAATTGGCAATACAAATTTACGAGATTATGGATACATTGATTGAAAGCAGGGATAACGTGAACAAGTGGATGGAACGGTTCGGCGTGCGCTTCGGCGTGTATAAGAACGGAGTGTTCAAGGAGCAGTTGTTCCCTTTCGATTCCATCCCGCGGGTCATCAGCCGGCAAGACTGGGATAAATTGGAAAAGGGACTTATCCAGCGGGTCAACGCGCTCAACCTTTTCCTTTACGACATCTATCACGAGAAGAAAATCATCAAGGACGGCATCATTCCTGCCGAGTTTGTCTATTCGTCGAAAGGTTATCTGCCCGAGTGTGAAGGCATTTCGCCAATTCATGGGGTGTACGCCCACATAGCCGGCATCGATTTGGTGCAGGCGAAAGACGGGTGTTGGTTCATCTTAGAGGACAACCTGCGCATTCCGTCGGGAGCTTCGTATCCGATGATAGCACGAACCATCACGAGGAAAGTGTCGCCCCAGACCTTCCAAGATAATGCAGTGGCGGACAACCGCAACTACAGCGACTTGTTGCGCGAGATGATGGACTATATGAATGACGGACGGGGCATCTCGGTCATCCTTACACCTGGACGATACAATTCCGCCTTTTTCGAACATTCGTATTTGGCGGAGAAAACCGGGGCAACGCTTGCTTTTCCGGGTGATTTGATGGTGGAGAACGACAGTGTCTACTACATCGGGCTGTTCAAGGAAAAGCAACGGGTAGGCTGCATCTACCGGCGTGTCAGCGACGAGTATCTCGACCCTCTGGTGTTCGAGCCGACTTCGTTGTTGGGGGTGCCCAATCTGGTTCAGGCATACCGGAAAGGTAATGTGGCGCTGGTCAACGCCTTGGGCAACGGGGTGGCGGACGACAAGGGCATCTACTATTTCGTGCCCCGGATGATAGACTATTACCTGCGCGAGGAGCCTGTACTTCACAACGCTCCCACCTATCTGCCTTATTACAAGGAAGATTACGAGTATATCCTTGCCAACCTTCCGAAGCTGGTCATCAAGGACGTGAGCGAGGCGGGCGGCTACGGCGTGGTGTTCGGGCGCGACCTTACTCCCGAAAAGTTGGAAGAACTAAAACGGCTGATTGTCGGCGAGCCACGCCGTTGGATAGCTCAGGAGGTCATCGATTTCAAGGACTTGGAGATACTGGAGGGCAACGAGCGGGTGGAGCGGAAAGCAGACCTGCGTGCCTTCGTCATCAGCGGCAGGCAGACCAAGGTATGGAAGAGCGGGCTGACCCGCTTCTCGCGCAATCCGGATTCGTTCGTGGTGAATTCTTCGCAAGGAGGGGGATTCAAGGATACGTGGGTGATGGAAGAATAACATTGAATAGCATAACTAATTATTTTGACCTATGATGACGTGTAACACCATATCTGCTTCAAAAGCAAATCGCCTTTACTGGTTGGGGCGGTACACCGAACGGGTGTATATCAGCCTGCATCTGTTGCGCCGGTATTATGACAAGATGATAGACGGCAAACCCAAGGAATACGAGGAATATTACCGAAAGCTGGATGCTAACAATCCGTATCCTGACAAGGAGAGTTTCCGACTGGGATATATGTACGATGAGAAGAATCCTTGTTCGCTCATCTCGGGACTGACCGCAGCGAACGACAATGCCATCGTCTTGCGTGAAGAAATTATGAGCGAAACGCTTTCGTATGTCGAGCTTTCGCTCAATTACCTGCGGAAATCGGCAGAGAAGAAAGACGCCAACATCACCGACCTGCAACCCATCACCGACTATCTGCTGGCGTTCTGGGGTTCGGTGGATGAACGGGTATTCGACGAACGGGTGCGCAACATCCTGAAAATCGGGAAACTGGTAGAAAACATCGATATGCACGTCCGCTTCGACTATCCGTATTTCCGCATCGAGGAAGCATACGAATGCCTGAAGAAATGCGGTGAAGGCGAAGAAGAACTGTTCGACCGGATGATAGAGAAGCATCTCAACGAACTGCTGGATGACGAGGACTTGTACAACTTGTATCATGTCAACAACGCAGAATACAAAGCAAAGGTGCTGAAATACCTCAACCACCTTGTCTTGCTCTGACGTATTCCTTCAACCGATAGAGAGAAATGAAGAGATTTTTTTATAATTACCAGACGATTACTCATTTCAGCGAACCGGTGGGCGGGCATTATTTTCTCTTGCGGTGCATGCCGTGTGTCAATACTTGCCAGCAGACTGGCAAGCGGGAGCTTTTCGTGCATCCGGCAGGCAGCATCATCTACGGTGCCGACGCATGGAAGAATCCTATCCAGTACGGCAGCCGGATGGAGCCGCACGATTCGTTCGTATTCGTGAGCAGTGGCGAGGTGCGCCTTACGCCGTATTGCATCCCCGAAGACACTACGGCGGACGTATTCAGGGTACAATCGCACCTGACCGCGTTGTCGGTGCCGATGCGGACGTTCCTTGCCGGCACGGAGGAGGGAACCGTCCTGCAACGAGCTTTGTGTCTTTCGCAAAAGATTCATGCCTACATGCGCTATGTCCCCGGCAAGACGCGAACCGAAACGACGGCGGCGGATGCTTTCGCCCTGCAGGAAGGTGTGTGTCAGGACTATGCACACATCCTGATATCCTTGTGCCGCGCTTCGGGCATACCCGCCCGTTATGCCAACGGATTCATCGCCGGCATAGGTGCCACGCACGCATGGGTAGAAGTGCTCGACGGAGGAAAGTGGCGGGGGATAGACCCTACGCACAATTGCCTGATTGAGTACGGATATATCAAGGTGGCCCACGGGCGTGACGCGATGGATTGTCCCGTCAACCGTGGAGTCTTTACAGGCATGGCCATCCAACAGACCGAAATCCGTGTAATCGTGGAAGAAATAGGATGATACATTATGATAAAGACCATAGTTTCAATCGCTCTCCCTGTAGGTGAGCGGTTATTGATACGTAAACATGTCATCAGCCAAGGGAAGGGTACGAAGCGCATATGCATCGTGACCGGCACGCACGGCGATGAACTGGAAGGGCAGTATGTGTGCTTCCGGTTGAACAAGATTGTGCAGGAGAACATCGGCAAGCTGGACGGTACGCTCGAAATCTATCCTGCGTTGAACCCGTTGGGCATTGATTCCATTACCCGTGGCATCCCCGGTTTCGATTTGGATATGAACCGCATCTTTCCAGGAAATCCTGAAGGCACGATGGCGGAACGGGCGGCATACGATATCTTCCGCGACCTGCGAGGAGCTGACATGGTGATAGACATTCATTCGAGCAACATCTTCTTGCGCGAAATCCCCCAGGTACGGGTCAACATCAATATGGCGGAACGGTTGGTGCCTTGTGCCCGTCTGCTGAACACCGATTTTATCTGGGTGCATGAGGCAGCCACGGTACTCGAATCTACCTTGGCACATTCCTTGAACAGTGCGGATACACCTACGTTAGTGGTGGAGATGGGCGTAGGCATGCGCGTCAACCACGGGTACGGCAACCGGCTGGTGACGGGTATCCTCAACCTGATGCATGAGATGGGCATGTGGAGCGAGAAGCCCGAACCGCATCTCATCGCCCGTCCGGTAGTGTCGGTGGCAGACAATGTGAGCTTCCTCAACGCCGAGGCTTCGGGCATCTTCTTGACCGAAATACGGAACAACATCATCGTGAAAGAAGGAGAGGAGATAGGAAGCATCGTAAGTCCACTTACGGGTGAGGTGTTTCAGCAAGTGTCCGCACCTGTCCACGGTCTGCTTTTTACGCTCCGTGCCTATCCGGTGGTCTACGAAGGTTCGTTGCTGGCACGCATCCACCGACTGAGTTAATGTGTCTTTTTTAGATGAAAAAGTATGAGAAGAGAAATCCTGTTCAGTATGAAGTCTCCCTTCCGTGATATGTTTCGCATTCAGGGATTCCGTTTTGGTTCGGGAGCAAAGAGCCTTGCCATTGTAGGTGCGATGCGTGGCGACGAGGTTCAACAACAATATATCTGTTCGCAACTGGTGAAACAACTGGTGCAGTTGGAGGCGGAAGGCAGGCTGGTACCCGGTCATGAGATACTGGTCATTCCCTCTGCCAATCCGTATTCCATGAATATTGGGAAACGTTTTTGGGCGCTGGACAATACCGACATCAACCGGATGTTTCCGGGATACGACCAAGGCGAAACTACCCAGCGCATAGCCGCTGCCCTGTTCGGAGCGATACAGGGATATACCTTTGGGGTGCAACTCGCCAGTTTCTATGTACCGGGCGATTTTATTCCCCACGTGCGCATCATCCGAACAGGATACGAAGATGTGCAGACGGCATGTCTGTTCGGACTTCCTTATGTTTGCCTGCGCAAGTCATTACCCTTCGATACCACGCTGCTCAACTACAACTGGCAAATCTGGGACACGAAGGCTTATTCTGTCTACGGCGGACAAAACGGGCAGGTAGAAGGAACTGTGGCTCCCTATATTCTTGGTTCTCTTTTGCGTTTTATGCAACGGACGGGCATCCTTGCGCATACTGCATCCGCTCATCCCGGCTATGATTCGCTAGTCATCGATGAGGCGGACCTGACCAGTGTGAAAGCTCCCATGGCTGGTATTTTCTACCGGATGAAGACAGCACGCGATGAGGTGCGGGCAGGCGAATTGCTGGCACGCATCATTCATCCCGAAGAAGGCGAGGTGCTGGCGGAGATTTATGCGCCGACAGACGGCATCATCTTCTTCGCCCACAATCAGCCTCTGACCTTGCAGGATGCTACGTTGTATAAGCTCTACGCACGTTAGTAGAGAGAAGGATGACAAGACTTCGCTTTATTTCACATTGTTATTATCGGCCGTCAGTGAAATAATAGGAATCTTTGATTTGATAATTTCGTCTATCTATCTGTAAGACGGTAGACAAAAGTCAGTCAGAAATCAGATGGATAAATTTGCGGTAAACGAAATTATGCGTCCGATAAAATTTTTAGTTTGATAAAAAAAGCAAGCTGTAACATAGCCTACTGAGGTTGGCTTTCTTTATTTTGTTTTCCAACCCCTCTATGGAAAAGTTCACTACCGTCAAGCCAAAAGTACAACTTGACGGCAGTTTATCTTCTTACTCCGACTTTTCTCTTTTCAATTTATGGATTAGCAATCTTGTCAGCTTCTTTTTTCAACCGTTCAGCTTGCTCATTAAGCAGCCTTGCCCGTTCCAAGGCTTCCGCCTGCCTGCGGCAACGTTCCTCAAAATCCAGCACCGAATCTGTCAGGCTACGGATGAAACGCTCGTCCCGTTGCCACTTGAACTTGTTCTCCAGCCTTTCAAGGGTGCTGCCGTCTGCCTGTCCCTGCATCAGCAGATAACGGTATTTCATGTCGTTGTCCCGCAACTGCCCCATCCGTTCAGCCAGACGGACATTCAGGAACAGGGATGTGGCACAGACAACCAGACCCGCCGAAAAGAGGAACAGCTTCGGGCGTACCAAAGAAGTTACTTTGTTGTAAATCCGCCGATGAAACGGTACGGGTTTAGCTTCTTCTTTTTCTGCCATGCGCTCATCATGGTACCGCTTCATTGTTTCCAGCATTTCCTTGAGGCAGCCGAAAGTGGCTACTACATAATTCTTGACCTCCCCGAAAGATTGCCGTTGTTCCTGTCCTGATTTCCGCAGTTCGGCAAGCCGGGTCAGGATGTCTTGCAACTCTTTTTCGGGAACCGCCGGGTTCCTGCGTAATTCCGACAATGCCCGTTCTATAGCCTCCAGCCGGGAAAGGGTTTCCTCGCGTCCGGCTGGTGTTACCTGTGCTTCCTGCTTCTCCTTCAGTTCCGTGACCATGGAAAGAAGCCCCTCTAAAATCAAATTTTCTTCCATATCCGTTTACAGTTTAAGTTGTCTTTTCTTTTTCTTCTTCTTTTTTCTCAGGTTCCAGTCGATTTCTTCGTCCGATGGAGCAGACGGCGAAACGTCGAACAGGCTGAACAAGCCGCCCATTGAAGGGCTGTCGTTCCTTTGCGGTGTCTGCTCATGCTCCAAAATGGGTGCGGAAACTATCTGCCGTCGGCTATTTTCTACGGTATCCATTCCTGCGTTCCCGAAATGCTTATCCAGCTTGGAAAAGCTGAAGCTACGGTCTATTTCCGAACCTTTGAACGTATAGATGCCTTTGGTGAAGGAGATGCCCTGTACCTCGTCTGTACGCCCTTTATACTTGAAGCGGATGCCGATGCCCTTTTCTGCCAGCCGCTTTTCCAACTGCCGCCAGTCACGGGATTTGCCGATTTCATTCCTGACAGCCGTGTAAATCTCGTATTTCGACTTGTCCGGCTCTTTCAGACGGTGTCGCTTAACCTGCTCCTTGCCATTGGCAAAATATAGCCCGTGCTTGGCTTTCAGCTTCTTGCACACCTGTCCGTTGCGGTACTGGTCGTTCCTGTCCGAAATGGTCTTTCCGTCGTTGTCAATGCGGTTGAACACGATATGCACATGCGGATGCTCCCTGTCCTGATGGCGCACGATGATATACTGCGTACCGGTGATTTTCATCTCGCGCATATACTCTTGCGCAAGTTGTATCATTTTCTCGTCCGTCAGCTTGGGCGCATCGTTTACCGAATAGCTCAGCGCGATATGTCCGACGGGTTTGCCCAAACGGGGATTCATGGAGGCTTGCGTGCAAAAGCTACGAATGATGTCCTGCCTGCTTTCCGCCAATACTCCGTCCGCATGGAGCAAGACCGCCTGCTGCTTGCCCAGCACGTAGTCCACACAGCCCTTAAAGCCGCTTCCTTTCCTTATTTTTCCAATCATCCGACAAATGGCTTATGATTTCCACTATCCTGTTCTTGAGCTTCACCAGTTCGACCGCCACCTTCGCAAAGCCCCCGGCATTTGCCCGGTGCGCCAGCTGGTTGATGTTGTTGGCTTCGCCTGCCAGTTTGCGGAGGATATCCGCATCCTGCCTGTTCAGCCGGGGCGTTATTTCTGCCGACACGACTGCCTGCCGCACATACTCGCTGACACGCAGCCCGGCTTCCGCCGCCCGCTTCCTGATGGCGTAATACTGCAACTCGGTCAGCTTCGTGCTGACCACCCGTCTTTGCCTGTCTATCCGGTTCTTTGCCGGACGACCGCCTGGTTTGTTCCTTGTATCTGTCATACATTTTTATCTTTGGCAGTTGTCTTGAAAATTGCGACCGACGGGAGCGGTTTCCTTTGCGGGGAGCAAAGCAAGGTGGTTTCGGTCTACCGAAACATAACCTTGCTTCCCCTAAGAAACGTCTGCCCGTTGGTCACGGTGTCTGTCTTCGCAGGGTTAGATTCCCCTGCTTTTCCTCTGCCTTAGCACCGGATTCTGTCCGTTTTTCTGTTCCTGCTTCCTGCCGCACAGGTAATCGTTCAGGTCGGAATATCCCCGGTAATTGTGCGAGAAATCCCGTACCCGATAGGAGTATTCCGCTGTGATGGCTTGCGTTGCCCGGAAGCCTGCCCCGTCATTGTCGAGCAGGCAGTGGATGTGTTCATACTGCCCCAATGCGTCAATGGCTTTCTGTACATTGGCGGTGGAGTTGAGTATGACGTAATCCTGCCTGTCAAGGTTGGGCATGGCAGGGCAGTTCTTTGTCCTTAGCGTGAGGAATGTAAGATAGTCCATGAAGCCCTCGAACACCAGGCACTTCTCCCTCGGTTCGCCCTGTTGCCGGATATGGGTGATGTCTTTCGGTGCGATGCAACCCTTGAAAAAGGAGTTGCGCACCTCATAGCCGCCAGCCACATTCGGGAAACCGATGGCAAAGTAGGGCTTGCCGCCGTGGGTGAAACGCAGTTCCCTGCATTCCATTTTCGCCAGTTCGGCATTGATGCACCGTCCTTGCAGGTAACGGAGCAATGCCGGATGGGTGAGGTCACGGACTTCCAGCTGTTGGAAACTCGGTTCAGACCTTTGCTGCCGAAAAGAAAAACTGGCCGGGCGAACATGCGGTGCCTGTTCTGCTATACGGTTTAAGAGGTACGGCAGATGGTCGGAACAGTAAAGTTCCTGTGCCAGTGCGATGATGTTGCCGCCTTTGCCTGCGCCATAGTCATACCATAGGTTGCGATTGGTATTCACCTTGAAGGACGCTTCGTGTTCCTCCCTTAGTGGCGATTTGTACCATAGATTCGTTCCCTGCTGCTTAACGGGTGAATATCCCAGACTGTGCAGGTAATCAGCGATGGGTATTCTCTTTGCTTCTTCAATGTTCATGATGCTGTCATTTTAGTGGGTGATGAATAATTGGGAAGTGCACCAGTCCGGTTTAGACCTTCATATATACGCCCGTACTGTAACGGACTTGATTGCCGGAAGTGACGGGAAACGGGAAGTCTGTTCCCCTTATATATATGTCCGAACTAAACCAAACCTGTTTTTAGTAGTGAAAATCGGGATTGTAACGGTATCCCTTTCCTTCCTTTACAATCATACGCTTGTTCACGAGGAACGTGTTCAATGCCACGAGGACATTGCGTCCCCGCTCGTAGCCGATGCTTGCATAGCCCTGCTTCAACGCCTGTATGACGTTGGAATAGCCCTGCACGGTGCGCTTGCCGAAACCGTTTTCCAACGCCGTGCGGTGCTGCTGTTCAGTCAGTTCCGTAAGCGGGAAACTTTTTTCCTGCTTGGGCTGCTGGAATACATAACCGTCCACGACTTCGGGCAATGCGTTGTCGTTGATGCGGAAGGCGAAAGGCTCGAAGTCCCGGTCACGTATGTGCGTCGCCTTTACCTCGCTGATGTTCCCGTCCTGCGTGCTCTTGGTTATTTGCAGGACGGTTTCCGCCTTGTTGTTCAGTTCCGTGCCGATATGTCCCCTCGTATTGTCATCCCCCTTGTTCAGATGCAGCACGGTATGAATGTGCAGGTTGTATCCGCTTGACCAGCGCATGAGCAGGTTAATCAGGTCGGTCGATTCGCCGGGACTGTTGATGTCATACATCAGGTCACGGATGCCGTCAATGATGAGCAGCCCCACTTCGGGCATGTTCTCCAGCATATACTCGATAATCTGCTTCCGCATGTCAGGGGTCTGTTCCCTGAGCACGATGAAAACAAAGTCGTCCCTGTCCTGGTCGGTCGGCAGTCCGGCAAGCCGCAGGATGCGTTCCATCACCTTGTGGCAATGGTACCTGCTCTGTTCGGTGTCCACATAAAGGATTTTCCGTTTGTCCGGAGGCAGGCACGCCGAATAGTGCAGCACCTCGTCATTGGTCAGTGCTGCTGCAACGATGGCGGAGATGTTGAACGTCTTCTTGCTTTTCGCCTTGCCTGTGGAGGCGCTGAAGTTGCCCAGCGTTCCGATGGTGGAGCCGTTTACCCAAAGGATTTCAGGTGGCATGTCGTAAGTGTCCGTCACTTTCAGGCGGATGCTTTTCCAAAGGGCAGTAAATTCTTCCTTCTTCATGATGGTGTCCCCTTTAGCCTCCGTGTTCTTCTTGCATTCCATAGGCTTTTACTTCTTTAAGGGACGGTTGAGGATATACTTCTGCGCTTCCTGCTTTATCTGCATCTTGGTCTTTACCGGATTCTGGCGGAGCCATGCTTCCAGTTCGGACTTCTCAAAATAAAGCATCTTCCCCTGCGGCTTGTAATGGGGAATCAGATTGCCCGAAGTCAGCTTGTAAAGGTAACTTTTGGACAGGTTGAGGAATGTGCTCGCTTCATCAAAGCTAAGCACGTTCTTGGTTAGGAACAACATTCTTTCGAGTTCTTCCACTCGCATTTCCAAAGTTTTTTCCATATTGCTTGAAACTTTTTGGTGAAACAATATGAAGGTGCGCACCCTCGTTTTATTTTTGATGGAGCAAAAATCGGCATCCTCCAAAACATCAACACATAAGTTACGGGTAACTCACGTGAAATATTTTTGTTTTGACCTATGCCGACATGCCGCATCGTTTTGTTAACGGGGGCAAAGTTAAAGGCTTAGAAATGAAGTCTAATTGAGCTTTGTTTGACCGCTCAGACTATGCTCAACCTTTTTGCAGTTGCTTGATGTATTTGTCTATGATTTCGTATCCTTTCGGGTAGATGCACTTCACGTTGTCTGTCGCGCTCGACAAGTCGCTGCGTGTGAGGTATTTGTCTTTTATCTTGGCAAGTACCAGTTTGTTGTTGGCTATGACGGACTGCCACTCATAAGCGATATAGTTGTAGCAGCTAAGCTGCATCATCAGATAAGCCAGCAAGCGGTTGTTGTTGGACTTCAATACCCCGTTCAGTTTGCAGGCGAAGAAGTCCGAAAGGATTTTCGGGGTGATTGTCGTGGTGAATATGTGCGCTTCGTTGATACATTCGACCAACAGTTTGATTTGTTGCGTTGTAAGGACTGATTTGAACGGATTGGATTTCCCGACTATCTTGGTCGGCTCAGGCTGTGCCTTCTCTTCTTCTTTTGGCTGTTCTTCTGATTTCTCATCCAAAGGAACAGGGGCATGACTGGCGTTCTCCAGTTGTTGGAGGTATTCCAGATATTGGGTCTGCATGACAAGGCGCACAATGGAAGAAAAGAACGGAAGCTGCTCATCATAGCAAGTGGAAGATTGCAGGTATTTGTCCATATCAAAAGAAGAACATTGGAACGAAATATATTTTTTCCGCTCGTCAAAAGAGAGATTTTCGAAGAAACCGCTTTCCCAAAGGAAGTCCGGCATCAGTATGTCAAAACGTATATTGTGCAAGGCACGGTTCTTTTGGCATAGGGATACAAGGTTCTCGGTTACGTTGAAAATTTCTTGCCGGATGTAGTCTTTCATTTGCGCTTCCGTCAAGTATTCACGTTTTAAGGCAAGCGCATTGGTTCTCATCCCGTATTCATGGGCAACACATTTATCAAGTAACTGCTGTATCTTTTTGAAGTTGGTTTCTCTGAAATCTTCCATATACATTGTGCATTAAAATCGGTTTGGGCTACAAAGATAAGGGATGGATACCGTTTTCAAAGCAAACAAAAGCAGGAGAAAGGAAGAAATATGCAACATCTTCGTTAATAAAGCATAAATATAAGGGTGCCGAAACAACGAAAGTACCCTTTCTTCTTCTTTTCGTCAGGAAGTACACTTTTAGTACGCCCGATAAAAAGAAAAACCCCTGATAATCAGTCGATTATCAGGGGTTTGAAGTACCCAGACCCGGGGTCGAACCGGGATGGATTTTACTCCACTGGTGTTTGAGACCAGCGCGTCTACCGATTCCGCCATCTGGGCAATTATTTGGAATTGCGGTGCAAAGGTAGGGAAAAGTTTTAAAAAAGCAAGCGAAGTAAATAAAAAAGTGAAAATATTTTTGCCTAACACTATTTAGAAAGCTATCAGGCGGTTTATTCAAAATATTCCCTTATCTTAGCGTAAACTTTTAAAGCCACCCTGAATTATCATGAACAACAACTACTATTGTATCATTATGGCTGGAGGAATGGGACGGCGGTTTTGGCCGTACAGCCGGAAGAATCTGCCCAAACAGTTTTTAGACTTCTTCGGGACAGGTCAGACCTTATTGGAGCAGACTTTCGACCGCTACAAGCAAATCATCCCTTCAAGCAACATTTATATCACAACCCACAAGGACTATGCACAACTGGTTCGCCAACTGCTTCCGGAGCTTCCTGAAGGGCAATTGATTGTTGAAGAAGAGAGACGCAACACGGCTCCTTCCATTGCATACGCATCGCATGTTATCCAGAAGGTAAACCCGAATGCGACCATCGTAGTGGCACCTTCCGACCATCTTATCCTGAAACTTGACGAGTTTAAGGAAGCTATCCTGAAAGGACTCGATTTCGCTTCGAAGAATGACAAACTGGTCACATTGGGCATCAAGCCGAACCGTCCTGATACAGGATATGGTTATATCCAGGTAGATGAAGAAAAGGAAGGGGACTTCTACAAGGTGAAGACATTTATCGAGAAACCGGCGCGGGAATTTGCCGAGATATTTATCCAAAGCGACGAGTTTTATTGGAATTCGGGCATATTCGTATGGCACGTAAATACCATCCTGAAGGCTTTCCACGAAATTATGTCGGACATCTGCCCGCGTATCGAGTGTGACAAACCCGACTTTACCTCGTGCCCCAACATTTCCATCGACTACAGCATCATGGAAAAAGCCAACAATGTATATGTACAATTGTGCGATTTCGGTTGGGCAGACCTCGGCACATGGGAATCTCTTTATGACGCTTCTCCCAAGGATGCCAACCAAAACGTCATCATCCATAGCAACACCTTATTATATAATAGCAAAAACAACATCATTTCCCTCCCCGAAGGGTTGCTGGCAGTCATTCAAGACCTGGACGGTTATCTGGTAGCCGCAAGCAACAATGCCTTGCTTATCTGCAAGAAGGATGACCAGGACGCTATGCGCAAGTTCATCAATGATGTAGAAATGAAATTCGGCGAGAAATATTCTTAAGTAAATGAAGAATGAAGAATTAAGAATCTGTTGACGTTTTCTTTTTTAAAACGCAGATTAGCGCAGATTTACGCAGATTTTTAATTCTTCATTCTTAATTCTTCATTTATAAAAGCCTGTCAATACTCGAAGGTAATGCCGATGGAGGGGAGCAATGTTCCGCTTTCCTGCTTGATGGACTTCATCACATAACGCTGTTCGGCAAGAGGTGCCGAAGGATTCTCTATCTGTCCCGTACTCATCAATACATCAGGCTGGCGCAACTTGCTTGCCGTGATATTCTGTATGTCGAGGTAAATGCCGAACATACATTTCTTCCAATAAAACATCTTGTCTACACGTATGTCCAGCTGACCGAAAGCGGGTAGACGCTCCGTATTATAGCGGCTGTAATCATAATAGGCTTTGCCTTGCGCGTTCCAGGCACTCACCAGGGAAGACTTCTCCACATCGTAAGGTGTATAAGGCGAACCGCCTATGCAACATATCTTCATGCCTACGCTCCAGTCGCGGGGGAAATTATACGTGCCACTCACATTGAAAATAAAACGGTTATCCCATGCCGAAGGCACATAGGCTTCTTCGCCCCGCTTGCGGAATTCACTCTTAAATACCGTGAGCGAAGAAGACAGATTCAACCGTCGGGCAAGCAACCATTTGAACATCAATTCCACTCCATACGAACGTCCTTCGGCATCTGACAGAAGCCTTTCATTGCCGATAACTCCGTAATCATTCCCTTTACATGCCAACGGAATGCCATCGGTCACCGACAAAGGCATGTCTTTATACAATTTATAGAAGCCTTCTGCCGAAAGTTCCATCGTCTCATTCGGGTGCCAGACCAGTCCGGCACTGGTCTGCGATACAGAAGTATAGTCCAGGTTACGGTTGACATACCGGTCTCCATCACCTTTGAAACCCAAAGCCGTATAGGGCGGGAGCTGATAATACAACCCTGTATGTCCGCTCAGGAACAAACCGTCTGCCAGTCTCCACGACACAGACAAGCGGGGAGAAAGCTGACGCCAAAGCTCTTTCATCTTGCTGTTGTAATTATTGGCATCGGTACGTACACCCAATGAGGCTGTAAAACGTTCGTCGGGAGCGGCATAATCCATCGAAGCGTACAGTCCCCACCGGAACAGATTCAAATCGGTATGATAATCGAAAAGATGTACGGCATCGGTAAAGACTTGCTGGTAAGTGGTATTGGTGTAGTGCGAGTAATTCAATTCTACTCCGGCATTCAGTTTCCATACGTTCCAACGGGACGTATTTTCCAGCCGGAGCTTGGTCTCCTGCTCTACTGAGCGTAAGCGCAACATCAGATTGTCTTCGCTGCTCTCGTCATTATCCCGGTATTTCAGGTTACGGTTGTTCAGGTAACTATGGCTCAAAGTGACCGACTGCACATGCGGACCGGCATAATGACGATATACTCCTCCTACCGTATAGGTTTCCTGCTCTATCTTCGGCAGGTAACTCAAGATATACTCGGCATCTTCTCCGTCGATATCCAGGTTCAACTTCATCCGGTCGATACCTCCCAGTCCTAAAACGGTCAGTTCGTTATGAGCGTCGAAACGGGTTTTTATTTTGAAAGAAGCGTCTGTATAGGCAGGCAGGAAAGGCAAGCCTAATAGCTTGAAAAGCATCTGTAGGTAAGATTGGCGTACCGACACGACATACGAAGTCTTGTCGCCCAAATGTCCGTTGGAGGTCAATGACACTTCAGATGCGCCTAACGTCGCCTTCACCGAATTATGCTCCATATCCCCGTCGCGCAGGCTGAAGTCGAGCACCGAACTTAACGCATTGCCCCGATTGGCAGGAAAAGCGCCGCTATAAAACTTCACGCTCCGTATCAGGTCGGCATCAATCAATCCCACCGGACCGCCTGAAGCTCCTTGTGTACTGAAATGGTTGATATTGGGAATCTCCACTCCGTCCAGAAAGAAGCGGTTTTCGGAAGGACCGCCACCGCGCACAATCAAATCATTCCGATAGCCTATGGGCGAGAAAGCCACACCGGGATAGTTTTGCACTACACGTGAAATGTCGCGGTTAGCGCCCGGAGCCTTTTCTATCTCCTGCACACCGATAACCCGCAAGCTGACCGGACTTTCCTGCACACGCCGGAAAGGGGATGCCGTAACAGTCACTTCGGACAACAATGCCCCTTCTTCTTCCATCTCTATTTGGATATGCGGCGTACGGTGATTCACGCGATATTCCGGTGTGATAACCGTCTTATAGCCCAACATGGATGCCTGAAGCGCATAAATGCCCGGCGGCACCTGCTCGATAGCAAAGTGTCCCTCGGCATCGGTTGCCGACCCGATGCCCAATCCCATCACCAGTACATTGACAAATTCCAATGGCTTGCGCGTATCACGGTCGATTACCGTACCTTCTATCCGGTATTTCTGCTGTTGGGCAAAAAGCACGGTTCCTGTCAGCAACACCAGCAAAAAACTTACATATATCCTTTTTATCATAAAGAAATGATTGCACCGATAGCTAAAAAGAAAGCCATCCGATAGAAAGGGATGGCTTTCACACTACATATTATATATTAAATAGGAGGGAGAATCTATTTTGCATTACCTTCCCAGGCTTGACGGATAGCGGCGGCAATTTCCTTGAACTCCTCATCGCTCAGCTTCAATTTCGGATTGGAGAACAGCATATCCTTTTCGCTTTGCATTGGGATGAGATGAATATGTGCATGAGGCACTTCCAGACCCAATACCGCTTCGCCTACCTTACGGCAGGGAAAAACTTTCTGAATAGCCAACGCCACGTGTTTGGCAAATACGTGCATTGCCGCCAGTTCTTCGTCGTCGAGGTCGAAGATATAATCCACTTCCCGTTTCGGGACTACCAGCGTGTGTCCCTTTACCATGGGGTTGATATCAAGGAAAGCGTAGAAACGGTCGTCTTCCGCTACCTTATAGCTGGGAATTTCCCCTGCAATGATTTTACTGAATATAGTTGCCATACGATTATATATTAAAAAGAAGGCAAACCTGCATGATACAGGCTTGCCTTATACATTAAAATGATATTCCAGTTACTTCCAGGCTGATAGTGCCTTGCGGAATAGCGATTTCCGCAACATCGCCTACCTTCTTGCCCAGCAGACCTTGTGCAATCGGTGTATTGACCGAAATCTTGCCTTGTTTCAGGTTTGCTTCTGTTTCCGATACAATGGTATACGCCATCTTCATGCCCGTCTTCACGTTTTTCAGCTCCACGCGGCTCAGAATCTGTACGGTATCAGCTTTCAGCTTCGATGTATCGATGATTTTGGCATCACCGATGGTCGCTTTCAGCTGGTTGATTTTCATCTCCAGCATAGCCTGTGCTTCTTTAGCCGCATCATATTCCGCGTTTTCCGACAAGTCTCCTTTATCACGTGCCTCAGCAATGGCGGCCACCACCTTTGGGCGTTCTACCGATTCCAGTTGTTTCAATTCAGCCACCAATTTCTGGTAGCCTTCTTCTGACATATAAGCCATAATGTTTTTCCTCCTTTAAAAATTCGTTTAGGTTCTTATTATAAAACAAAAAAGAATTCCGATACATGGTTACGTATCGGAACCCTTCTTATTTCTGATTTGCGACAAAGTTAAACCTTTTTATAATACCAGTCAAGTTTTACAGCCCGGTATTTTCACATGCTTTGCAACATGTTATAATAATTTTTTAATTGCCGAATCCAAATCGGTATTTGCCTCTACCCGCAAGCTAAGCTCGTTGCTCCGGTTTACCAGGAAGCTGGTAGGCAACTGCGCTACTCCATAGAGGCGAAGCAGGGTAGAATAAGGTCCTTGCGGGTCGCGGACACAAATCCACGGCAGGTTATCGGCGGCAGTCCGCCAGAAATGCTCATCGGTATCCAATGATACCTGATAGATTTCCAGTCCCTGTCCTTTATACTTATTATATAGCTCGCGCAACAGCAAGTTGCGTGCTCCCGATTCGGCTGCGCCATATACGGTAAAGTCTATCAGCACCACTTTGCCTTTCAGGTCGGTCAGGTGATGCAGGTTGCCGTTCTCGTCACGCAAAGGGATATCGATAATGGAAGTCTCCTCTACTTTATCCATCGGAATTTCCAGCGACTTCACTTGCGGAGCGCGCGTGTTCTTCATTCCCTTTATTACCATATTATATAGGTTGCGCGAACGGTCGGCATGCGGATACTGGTTATTCATGCTGGTAGCCACAGCGGCAAAGCATTTCACATCTTCCTTATTGGTCAGCGGATCGAAAATCAAGTATCCGTTCAATTCCTGAAACAAGGCAAAATAGGCATACGCCTTGTTGGGAGCCACAAAGATATAATTATGCTTTACGGTGTCCTTATAAGCCGCAACCATCTTCTGCAAGCTGTCTTGGGCAATGCCGATAGGAAGTCCCGACTGTGCCAGCCGGTTCACCCGTCTCTGCAAGTCTGCCTGCAAAAGCACCAGTTCCTTTATCTTCGTATTGTTTTCCGACCCTTCAATCTGATAGCCGGTGGCAAAGTTGCCGAAATCAGCCTTTACCGTCACCGTCTCTGTCGAATCGACAGCAAAATTGATAATCTTATTCTCCACCCGCAAACGGTAATAATCGGGAGCTTCGGGACGTGCGGCAGAGAAGCTGAAACTTCCATCCTCATCCAGTTTCACCGAATCCAGCGGAATGATACTCTCCAGTCCGGTCTGTTCCAGATACAACATCTTGTCGGTTGCGTCGGTTATTTCACCCTCGACGGTAAAAGCAGGCTCGTTGTTGCAGGCACTGACGCCTGCCAACAACAGAGCTGCGGCGATATAAGCATTTCTTTTCATTCTAAAACCAGTTTTACTTCGGAGTGCAAAGATACGGCTTTTCACGATTTCACAAAGTTTTTCGAAAAGTTCTTACGCAAGAAACAAAGAAGTTTAACGAACAGAAGTGTCCGGCAGCCTCTATATCCCCTTCAAACCCTGTTTTCTGTTCTTCGGCAATGTTGTTCATAATGATACTGTTTCAGTGCTTTGAAGCCTGAATTTCATCAAAAAACAGCCTTCGTGTAAAAGATTTATCCCATCTTCGCCCGATAACTGCAATAATATTCTTATCTTTGCACGATTTCTAAGATGAAAATTATATTAAACCATTTTTTATGATCAATTCTATTGTTAAGACGATCGAGTTGGGTGATGGCAGAACCATCACGCTCGAAACGGGAAAGCTGGCAAAACAGGCAGATGGTGCTGTTACGCTACGCATGGGTAACACCGTGTTGCTGGCTACTGTTTGTGCAGCAAAAGATGCAGTTCCCGGTACAGATTTTATGCCGCTTCAGGTAGAGTACAAAGAGAAATATTCCGCGTTCGGACGTTTTCCGGGTGGTTTCACCAAACGTGAAGGCAAAGCTTCGGATTATGAAATCCTCACCTGCCGTCTGGTAGACCGTGCTTTACGTCCATTGTTTCCCGACAACTTCCATGCAGAAGTTTATGTGAATATCATTTTGTTTTCTGCCGACGGAGTGGACATGCCCGATGCGCTCGCCGGTCTTGCCGCTTCGGCTGCTCTTGCCGTATCCGACATACCGTTCGGCGGACCTATCTCCGAAGTCCGTGTAGCACGCATCGACGGCAAATTCGTCATTGATCCGACTTTCGAACAACTGAAGCAAGCCGATATGGACTTGATGGTAGCCGCTACGTATGAAAACATCATGATGGTAGAAGGCGAAATGAACGAGGTCAGCGAACAAGACCTGCTGGAAGCTTTGAAGGCCGCTCACGAAGCTATCAAGGTACATTGCAAGGCACAAATGGAGCTGATGGAAGAAGTAGGTTCGACCGTAAAACGTGAATATTGCCACGAAGAAAACGATGAAGACCTGCGCAAAGCCGTTCACGAAGCTTGCTATGCCAAGGCATACGCCGTCGCACAATCGGGCAACGCCAATAAGCATGAACGCAGTGACGCTTTCGATGCTATCTGCGAAGAGTTCAAGGCACAGTTCACCGAAGAGGAACTGGAAGAAAAAGGTCCGATGATCGACCGTTACTACCATGATGTAGAAAAAGAAGCCATGCGCCGCTGCATCCTGGATGAAGGCAAACGTCTGGACGGACGTACTACAACAGAAATCCGTCCTATCTGGTGCGAAGTCAGCCCGCTGCCCTATCCGCACGGCTCGGCTATCTTCACCCGTGGCGAGACTCAATCGCTCAGCACCGTTACACTGGGTACAAAGAGTGATGAGAAAATCGTCGACGATGTGCTCGACCAACATAAAGAACGTTTCCTGTTACACTATAACTTCCCGCCTTTCTCTACAGGCGAGGCAAAAGCACAACGCGGTGTAGGCCGTCGTGAAATCGGTCACGGCCATTTGGCATGGCGTGCGCTGAAAGGACAGATTCCTGCCGACTACCCTTATTGTGTACGTGTCGTTTCTGATATTCTCGAATCAAACGGTTCATCTTCTATGGCTACGGTATGTGCCGGAACACTTGCCCTGATGGATGCAGGTGTACCTATCAAGAATCCGGTATCAGGTATTGCAATGGGATTGATCAAGAATGCCGGTGAAGATAAATATGCCGTATTGTCGGATATCTTGGGCGATGAAGACCACTTGGGTGATATGGACTTCAAAGTAACCGGTACGAAAAACGGTATCACCGCCACTCAGATGGATATCAAATGTGACGGCTTGACTTACGACATTCTGGAAAAAGCCCTGATGCAAGCCAAGGAAGGCCGCGAATATATCTTGGGCAAACTGACTGAATGCATCGCCGAGCCGCGTCCGGAACTGAAACCGAACGCACCGCGTATCGAGACCATGACGATTCCGAAAGAATTCATCGGAGCGGTAATCGGCCCGGGCGGAAAGATTATCCAAGGTATGCAGGAAGAGACGGGTGCTACTATCAACATCGAAGAAGTAGACAACGTAGGACGCATCGAAATCTCGGGCATGAACAAGAAGTCCATCGATGACGCCATCCGTATGATTAAGGGCATCGTGGCAATTCCCGAAATCGGTGAAGTATATACCGGCAAGGTACGTTCCATCATGCCTTACGGAGCATTTGTTGAATTCCTTCCGGGCAAAGACGGACTGCTTCACATTTCCGAAATCAGCTGGAAGCGTTTGGAAACCATCGAAGAAGCCGGCTTGAAAGAAGGTGATGAAATCGAAGTGAAACTGTTAGACATCGACCCGAAGACCGGCAAGTTCAAGCTTTCGCATAAGGTGCTGACCCCGAAACCGGAAGGCATGGCAGACGAAAAGCCTAACCATCCAAGACGGGAACACAGACCTCAGCCCCGCAAAGAAAAATAAGCGAATACATTTTTCTTCATAATAACAAGACTCTCTCTTCACGGTCCGTCCGCCGAAGAGAGAGTCTTTTTTATGCATCACAACCTTCTTCCATTTCTCAGGCAGATATATGACAAATGGGAATAAAATAGTTCCATAGGCAAAGGAATATATATTACGTTGGCAAAGGAAGTATCTTCGATATGCTGCATAAAAAAATCTGTCCGAAAGACTTTCACAAGTCTAACGGACAGAATGTATTGAGAAATGCAATTTTTTGAACTAAGTCCCGTAGGAATGCTTTCCTTGATTTGCAAAAGAATTACTACGGGAACAAATTATCTCCTTAATTAGCTGCATTGCCATGCATATTCGGATTCGTTGATAATTCCGTTGAAGGAATAGGCAAACGTAGATGACGCTCATAATTGAACGTTGCTGTACCAGTCAGACTTGTCTGTTCTACTTGTGCTGCATTCTTGTTAATCAAATTATCCAACATCCGTTCGCGGTCAGGGTCATTCGGATTATTATACCAACGCATCAAGTTGAAGAAACGCCAACCTTCCCAATACAGTTCAACCGAATACTCATGCTTCAATGCACGGCGTACTGTATTGATTTCCATTCCTTCGCAAATAACAGAACCGTCTGAACCGACAACTCTTCCCACAGTCGGATGATTAGCAATAAGTTCGTCTACTGTCGGCAATGTTCCACCTTCCAAATAAGGCATACCGGCATCTGCTTCAGTCGTATTAAGAGCAGTCGTATTGCGGTTGGCACGGTCTCGTACCATTTGAATATAATTCTTGGCAGTTACCTCATCACCTGTTTCCAGACAACATTCGGCATACATTAACAGAATATCAGCATAACGAATCAAACGGTCGTTAATACCACTTTGTTCAACAGAACGCACTTGATCCAGACTATACTTACGGCATCCGAACCATTTGCCGCGCCATGTCTCAAATACACCTCCGGCAAATAGCTCTTCATAAGGAAGCCAATTGCCAGACTTACCCAAGAACTTACATCCATCAGGAATATACAATCCCAAATAAGCACGCGGGTCAATAATCTTGCCTGAAGCATCCCGCTCAAATTCGTTATACAAAGCCAAAGAAGGCATACCATTCCACCAACGTCCGCATTCGGTCGAGTTAGGAGCTGTCATTTCAAGTTCACGGATAGTGTTCTGACCAGTAACGACCCAACTATTGATATCGCCTGGAGCAGCGGGGTTGAATCCTTGTGTTTCAGTACTCTGGCAGAACTGCACTTCGAACATAGATTCCTTGTTGTTCTCGTTATCTTCAGTAGCATTGTCCCGATAATTATCAACCAAACCGTATGCACCAGATTGGATAATCTGTTCCAATACCGATTTAGCCGAAGCCCAATCAGCATCACCAGCCTGAGCTGTTCCGTCAAGGATAGGACGACCTATGTAACATTTTGCCAAGAAAGCCAAAGCCGACCCTTTGGTAGCACGGCCTTCATCATCCGTACCTTCATAATTCCATGCCGTCAACAGTTCGGATGCTTCCTGGAAATCCTGCACCATGCGCTGATAAATCTGTCCAGGTTCAGCAGGAGGCAATGAATAATCTGCCCCGCCAGTTGTTACATAGTCTCGGTCAGGAATTTCGTCACCGAAGAAATAAACCAAATAGAAACGGCTCAATCCACGAAGGAAAATGGCTTCTCCCCGTAAGCGGTCGTACAATTGCTTGTCTTCCGTATTATTCAGGTCGAATGCTCCATCTTGATTTGCTTCCAGCTTTTCCAATGCCAGGTTAGCGGCATACTGCAAGGTGTACATATCCTGGAATGTGACCGAAAGACTACCCAAGTCTGAATTCACCGTATATTGAGACAAACGTGCAGTTTCCGGTTCGCCAGCAGCCGCACCGCTTGTAAAAGCATATTCATCACTACGGGCATTCAACATAAACGGCATCCAACGTGCCCATCCTCCGGCACGCTGCAACATGTTATAAGCTCCGTTGACAGCATAAATCAGATGCTCTTGTGTATTATAATAACTCAATTCGCTATCGGCTGAGGGATTGGTATAAACCATGTCCGGTTCGCAAGAACTCAAGGAAAACAGGGTGGCTCCCACACAAGCGCCTATATAAAATTTTATACGTTTCATGATATTGCAATTTAAATTTAACGTGTTAGAATGTTAACTGAATACCTGCAAAGAACTCACGTGTTGCCCAATAAGTATCTCCCGAATAATAGTAGGCACCGTCCACACCACGGTTCAAAGTTGTACCACCATTCGGAACTTGCGGGTCAAACATCGAGTAACCAGTAAAGGTAAACGGATTCTTCACACCCATATAAAGGCGTAAGGATTCTACATGAATCTTCGAAAGAAGGTTCTTATCGAAGGTATAGCCCAATGTAATGCGGTTGCAACGGAAATAAGAACCATTTTCAATGAAATAATCAGATGCTTTGGTATGGTTTCCGTTCGGGTCGTTCAATACAGCACGTGCCACATCGGTATTGGTGTTAGCCGGCAAAGTAATGGTTTCACCACCAGCTGTTGTGAAAGTCACATCGTGAGCACGGAAACGGTCGTTCATGTCTGACATCTGGTTCTTAGCAGCATAGCCGCCCATCAACTCAGTCTTCCAGTTATTATAAATCTGGTTTCCGAAGTCTCCCTGCCACAACATAGAGAAATCAAATCCTTTGTATTCTGCCGTAATATTCAAACCAAACGAGCAATCAGGCAATGAAGAACCAATGAAAGTCTTATCATCATCCGAAATAACACCATCCCCGTTCAAATCTACATATTTAATATCACCGGCACTTGCTGATTCCTGCAAGCGTACACCTTCCTTGTTGACATAATTGGCAGCTTCTTCGTCTGTCTTAAACAATCCATCGGTCTTGTATCCCCAGAATTGAGCAACAGGCATTCCGGCTACGGTCATGGTGACATTACCAGTAGAAGAGCTACCTCCTGCAAGCGACTCATTGCTACCCAAGCTGGTCACCTTATTCCGGTAGAACGAGAAGTTAGGAGAAATCGTAAACTTGAAATCACCAATCTGTTCACGATAAGTAGCCGCAAGTTCGATACCCCAGTTAGTCATACTACCTACATTCATATAAACGGTGTTGATATTACCTGTAGAACGCGGAATCTGAACAGCCAAAAGCATATCTGTTGTCTTACGGTTATAATAATCGAATACGAAACTCAGCTTGTTATGGAACATATCCAAGTCGAAACCGAAACCGGCATCACGAGTTGTTTCCCATGACAAATCAGAGTTAGCAAAGTTCTCAATCAATGGAGCAGGTGCGTTCGAAACACTTCCGTCCGGGTTAATCTGGTTAGGACCGAATGTATAATAACGGTTGTCTGTTTCTACTACCGACTGATAATCGTAACGTCCTACAGCATTAGCACTACCAATCCAACCCAATGTAGCACGGATTTTCAAATTATCCAACCAGCTTGATGTAGCTTCTTTCATCCACGGCTCTTCACTGATTCTCCATCCTACTGAGAATGAAGGGAAATATCCCCAACGGTTACCCTCGGCAAACTTTGACGATTCATCTGCACGGAAGTTAGCTGTAATCATATATTTGCTATTGTATGAATACATCACACGAGCAAGGTAAGAGAAGTAAGCCTCATTATATTGTGAGCTGGTAATCATCTGGCTATCCGGATAACGACTTTCGATACCGAATCCGCTATATTCATTGCTACGTCCGGTAATAGCAGTAGAGAATCCATCGAATGTCTCGGATACGACACCGACTACTCCCGAAAGTGAATGAACATCATTGAATGTTTTATCAAAAGTCAACAAATTCTCGATTACTTCATGTCCGCTACCACCTCTTGTCGTTGTCTGCGAATTGTAATCCTGTCTTGCATTGGCTGTACCCAAATCATACTGAGGAATAATCGTCGCATCGTTGTTGCGTGCATACGAATAAGTATAAGTCAATCTATACTTCAACCAATCGAAAATTTTGATTTCACCAAAAATACTTCCCATTGTGCTGACTGAACGGTTGCTCAAACGTTCGTTATGCAAGTACCATGCCTGGTTTGCCATATCATTTCCGTCACGTCCGTTATTTCCGGTAAGGAAGAAAGAACCGTCCTCATTATAAACCGGCAAGTTAGGTGAAGTCAACAACATGTTCATCAAAGAAGCACCGGTAAACCCATTAGTACGGCTATAGTTGGCAAAAATACGACCACCGTAAGTGATACGGCCGATGGTTCCTTCTACATTCGCATAGATATTATCCACTTGTGCATTATTCTTATGCATCTGGTCGTCATTGTCCGTGTGAGTAGCACCGATACGATAGCTGGCATACTGGCTTCCTCCACTTACCGAGACATCATACTTCTGATAGTTCGTATTGCAGAAATATTCATCCCACCAATCGGTATCGGCCAGCGGAGTACTCGGAGTTGCCACACCGGTCGGAACAATCTGGTTCCATGTACCATTAGCGATGCTGGCTGCCGATGAAGAGTTATAATAAAGCTCGTTTACATAAACACCATAATCATAAGCATTCAGCATTTCTATTTTCTTGGTCGGTGAACCAAAACCAGCATAAGCATTGAAGCTGATTTTCGGCTTTCCTTCTTTACCTTTCTTAGTAGTAACCAGAATCACACCATTCGCACCACGCACACCATAGATGGCACATGAAGCTGCATCCTTCAATACTTGGATTGACTCGATTTCATCATCATTCGGGATATTGCCAGATGCATCGATTATACCGTCAACTACCCAAAGCGGGTCTGTGCTACCGGTAATAGAAGCCGTACCACGAATACGAATCTTACCACCAGAGACATTGACACCGGCTGTACTACCTTGCAAAGCATCAGTTATACCACCCGGAGATTTCAAAACTTCTGCCGGATTCAATGTGGAAATAGCCGAAGTCAAGTCCTCTTTTTTCTGTGTACCATAACCTACCACAATCACATTATCCAACATCTGTGCATCTTCTTCCAAAGTCACCTCCAAGGAAGTTTTTCCTGCTACACTGATTTCCTGTGATTTGTAGCCTACAAAAGAAATAGTAAGTACCGCATCCGAAGGAACTTCCAAGGTAAAACTACCCTCAAAATCAGTAATTGTACCATTGGTTGTACCTTTCTGCAATACACTGGCACCAATGACCGTCTGCCCTGCAGCGTCTTTCACAACACCTTTCACTGTTTTTGTCTGTGCTAATGCCCATACAGGAAGCAGGCATAGCAAAAACAATAGTCCTAAGGACTTCAAACAACTTGTGCTTCTCATAATTTAATATTTTTTTATGTTTTTACATAGATAGAACCAGGAAGTTAATCAAAACGACCTGGCTCCGTTTATCTCTCGGGACAAAGGTAAAACATTTGCTTTTCTTGCTTTTTTTCTCATGTTACATTTAATGTTGCCAATGTTACATTACATTTGTTAAATGTAACAGATATTATCAAAAATCGTACATCTTATGTTAGAAAGCAGATATTTATAATCAAATGGTATACCTATTCCAATAAAACTCCAATTCTTCGATGTACCAATATAACACTATATGCCGACAAAAAGTATATAACATTTAATACCTCTTTGAACCTAAAACCTAATCATCCATTTACCAATCTTTTCTAATAAACATTAGGGTAATATCCGTAAGTTTGTTATCTTTGTTCAATTAAAAGCAGAAAAAATATGACTCGTGAAGATTTACCCGACAGATATGTCAACCCGTATACCGACTTCGGC
>UQVZ01000040.1 GCA_900544675.1 uncultured Bacteroides sp. | reverse complement strand
TTAAACGACCGGTAAAGTAGAAAAGCATGCATCTAGACAACAATGCGAACATATTATAATTGAAATACGATAAACTTTAAAACTTTAAAAACCATGAAAAGACTAAGCATCTCCTTTTTGCTTTTGCTCGGTTGCCTCTGCGCATTTGCGGTGGAACCGTTCATTGCTTTCAAGAAAACAGAGGGAGCCTTCCCGGTCGTCAGCGACGGACAGCCTTGTAGCATATTGGTTGACGGCAACGAAAACAAAGCCATCCTCATCGCCGTAGAAAACCTGCAAGACGATTTCTGGCGTGTAACCGGCAAGAGAGCTGAAACCGTAAATACGCCCGCCAGCGGTTCGTGCATCTTAGTAGGAAGCATCGAATCACCTTTTATCAAACAACTGTTCAAAACAGGAAAGCTCAATAAAAAAGACCTGGAAGGGAAAAACGAAAAATACATCATTCAAGTGGTTGACCAACCGTTGGACAATGTAGACCGGGCACTGGTCATTGCCGGAAGCGACCGCCGCGGAACAATATACGGCATCTATGAACTATCAAAACAAATGGGTGTGTCGCCTTGGTACTGGTGGATGGATGTACCCGTTCCTCATCAGGCCGAAGTCTATGCGAAAGCCGGCACCTATACCGATGGCGAGCCTGCCGTGAAATACCGCGGTATCTTCCTGAATGATGAAGCACCTTGCCTTACTACCTGGGTGAAAAACACCTATGGCACCAACTACGGAGACCACCGTTTCTACGCACGTGTCTTCGAATTGCTTTTGCGCTTGAAAGGCAACTTTATGTGGCCTGCCATGTGGGGCTGGGCTTTCTATGCCGATGATCCCGAAAACGGCAAGACCGCCGACGAGATGGGCATCATGATAGGCACCTCGCACCACGAACCGATGGCACGCAACCATCAGGAGTATGCCCGCAACCGTGAAGGATATGGCGCATGGAACTATGCCACCAATCCCGAGGGGCTGAACCGTTTCTTCCGCGAAGGTATCGAACGCATGAAAGGTACGGAAGACGTAGTGACTATCGGCATGCGGGGTGACGGTGATGCAGCTATGGGAGGCGAAGAAGGCAAAGACCATGAATATGTGCCTCAGTTTGAAAAGAACATGAGGCTGATGGAAAAAATCTTCAAAAACCAGCGTCAAATCATCAAGGACGTTACCGGACGCCCTGCCAAAGAAACGCCGCAAGTATGGGCGCTTTACAAGGAAGTGCTGGAATATTATGACCGCGGACTGCGTGTGCCCGATGATGTTATCCTGTTGCTTTGCGATGATAACTGGGGCGATATCCGTCGTCTGCCGACAGCCGAAGAGCGTAAGCATCCAGGCGGCTGGGGCATGTATTACCATGTAGACTATGTAGGTGCGCCGCGCAACTCGAAATGGATTAACGCGACTCCGATACAGAACATGTGGGAACAATTGCAGTTGACCTACGACTACGGAGTAGACAAGCTCTGGATACTTAACGTAGGCGACCTCAAGCCGATGGAATACCCCATCACCCTTTTCCTTGACATGGCATGGAACCCGAAATCATTCAATACGAAAAACCTGTTGCAACATACTCACGACTTCTGTGTACAAGCCTTCGGGGCAGACCAGGCAGACGAAGCGGCACGCATCCTCAACCTTTGCTGCAAATACAATGGACGAAGCACTGCCGAGATGCTCGACCATACAGTCTATAATGTAGAGACCGGCGAGTGGCGACAAGTGGTAGGCGATTATGCACAGCTGGAAGCTGAAGCCTTGCGCCAGTATATCAGTCTGAAACCCGAATACCGCGACGCTTACAAGCAACTCATCCTTTTCCCTGTGCAAGCCATGGCAAACCTGCACGAAATGTATTATGCCCAGGCAATGAACCTCAAACGGTATGCCGAAGGAAATCCCGAAGCCAATATGTGGGCAGACAAGGTGGAAAAAGCTTTCGCACGCGACAAGCAACTATGCGATGACTATAACCAGACCATGTCAAACGGAAAATGGAACGGTATGATGATACAGAAACACATCGGCTACACCTCGTGGAACGATAATTTCCCCGCCGACAAGCTTCCCGAAATCCACCGCATCAAGAATCCGGAAGCAGCAACAGGAGGCTATGTATTCACAGGGCAAAACGGCTATGTGGCTATGGAAGCCGAACATTATTTCAACCGCACCGATGCCCAGGCTGCTAAATGGACAGTCATTCCCTACATGGGCCGCACGCTGAGTGCCATGTCGCTCATGCCTTACACGGTACCGACCGAAGGCGCGTCGCTTTCCTACAAGCTGAATATTCCTGAGAAAACGGACTCTGTAACCGTACACATCATTGTGAAATCCACTTTGGCTTTCCATGACGAAGCCGGACACAAATACAGTATCGGATTTGAAGGCGGAAAGGAAGAAGTCATCAACTTCAACCACAACATGAATGAAGACCCGGAAAATATTTATTCAATCTATTATCCCACTGTAGCACGCCGTGTTATCGAGAAACAAGTACGCATGAAGCTCCCTGTATCTGCCGACGGAACCTATACCTTAAATTTCCATCCGCAAGACCCGGGCATTGTCCTCGAAAAGATTGTAGTCGATTACGGAGGCTATCAGCCTGCATACCTCTTCGGTAACGAATCGCCGTGCAAACGAAACTAAAACGGACAAGGTAACGAGTTGGCAAACCGTCAACTTGTTACCTATTCAAACTCTAACACAAAGGTGGTATTCCAGCCATTGGTCCCGGCACGGAGCAAACTGATGCTTCCGCCCGACAACTTCATAATCTGACGGGAAAGTGAAAGACCGATGCCGCTTCCGTTGGTACGGGTGGTAAAGAAAGGCACGAATATCTGTTCGGCTTCCGCTTCGGGAATGGCAGGACCATCGTTACTGATATAGACAAACACGTGTTCATCGGCCGCGCTGTAGGCACGCACGTGGATATGTCCCGGCATACCGCCTATGGATTGCACCGCATTCTTCAGTATATTAATCAATACCTGCCGTATCAGGTTCGGGTCGGCATACAGCATCAGTTCCGCCGGTTCTATCTGCAATGTGAGTGTCACCGTGTCGGGCACCAGATGTAATCCCTGTATCTGATGTAACAAATCGATTAGGTAGAACGGTTCGGGGTCGGGCTTCTGCAATGCCGAGAACTTACGGTAGCTGTCTACAAAGGATATCAAGCCCGTAGAAGTCTCATGGATGGCACGGATGCCGGCATACAGCGGACCGTCAATCACGTCTTTCCGCTTCAGGAAGGTTTCGCTCAGCGAAGAGATGGGAGCAATTGAGTTCATGATTTCGTGGGTCAGCACACGGGTCAGCTTTATCCATGAGTCCAGCTCCTTGGCATCCAGCTCGCTCCGGATATCATTCAACGTCAGGATACGTACCTTCTCATCGCCTAAAACCATCTCGGTGGCACGCACCGATAATTGCACCTCGCCTTTTACGGTCGCATATTGCAAGTTACACCGTTCTCCGGCTTTCAACGTCCGTAACAACTGCGGCACTTCGGCATCCAGACGCTCCAACTGACGCAAGGTGCTGAGCATCGGAACCCCCAGCAAACGGGCAGCAGCCGGATTGGACTGTACAATGGCTTGATTCTCATCCAATACAATGATACCCGAACTGACGCTCGACAAGATTTGTCCGTAGAACCGTTCGCGTTGCTCCATCAGCTGTTTCTGTTCGCTCATCAGGCTGCCGAAGCGGTTCAGTGTCTCCTGCAAAACCCGTTCGCCTCCCGAAAAACCATAAAGCGGAAGACGGAACGAGTAATCCCGGTTGCGGATGGCTTCCAACATCAGCCAGCTCTTCTCACGCAACTGTTGCTGCATCCGGTAAGACATCCACAGGCTCAAGGCGCATAAGATTCCTCCGCCGATGCCCGACCACCAGTCTTGCCGCATCACACCGATAGTGAGCAGCATCACACCTCCTGCCAGGACGCCCAAGCGGACTGACGCCGAATATATCCATCTATAGCCCATAGCGTTTCATTTTATTGTAAAGTGTCTGCCGCGTGACTCCCAGCTTGGCTGCAGCCTGCGACAAGTTGCCGTCACACTGGTCGATAGCTTGCTGAATCATGGTGCGTTCCATCTCGTCTAACGTATGGAAAGCCACTTCCGGCTTTCCGCTTTCGGGCTGTCCTTCTTCTTTCCCGGAGACTGTTTCCAGCTGCAACGATTCGGCACGCAATTCGCCGTCTTCAGAAAGAATCACCGCTTTTTCGATGGTATGCTGCAACTCACGGATATTGCCATACCACGGATGCGCCAGCAGTCGTGCCGCTGCTTCGGGCGAAAAGACACCGTTAGTCCTGCCATACTGCTTGGCATAGCGGGCAAGAAACAGGCGTGCCAAAGGAAGGATATCCTCTTTCCGCTCACGGAGTGAAGGGATGTGCAGATGAATGGTATTGATACGGTAAAGCAGGTCCTCGCGGAACTCTCCCTTACGCACCATCTCATCCAAGTCGCGGTTGGTAGCACAAATCAAACGGATATTAGTCGGCTGCGGCGTATTGCTTCCTACCTTTACGAAACATCTTTTTTGAATGACGGTCAACAGCTTGGCTTGCAGGTAATAAGGCAGGTTGGCTATCTCGTCCAGGAACAAGGTGCCTCCGTCGGCAGCTTCAAAACGGCCGATACGATCTGCATGGGCATCGGTAAACGAGCCTTTCACATGGCCGAACAGTTCGCTTTCGAACAACGATTCGGCGATGGCACCCATATCGACCACTACCATCGGACCGTCTTTGCGGTTCGACAAACGGTGTATCTCGCGTGCCAACATATCTTTTCCCGTACCGTTCTCGCCGGTTATCAGGATATTGGCATCGGTCGTGCTGACCTTTTCCACCAGTGCCCGCAAGGGACGGATGGCAGGCGAATTGCCCCAATACATCGCTACATCATTCCCTTCGGCTATCGCTCCGACACGTTTCTTCTCCTTCCGCATCGTGCGTACCTTATGATATACATCAAGCAAGGTATGAATCAGTTTGTCATTGTTCCAGGGCTTCACGATAAAGTCGGCAGCCCCTTCCTTGATGCCTGTCACGGCAAGGTCAATATCGGCATACGCGGTAAAGAGCACTACGGCAGCCTGCGGACGGATGCGGCGGATTTCCCTCAGCCAGTAAAGTCCTTCATTCCCGTTATTGATGCCCGATGAAAAGTTCATGTCCAGCAACACCACATCCACTTCGTTCTGTGCCAACAAAGTAGGTATCGTCACCGGAGAATCGAGTGTCAGAATCCGTTCGAAATAGTCTACCAGCAAGTATTGCAGCGAAGTCAAGATGTTACGATTATCATCCACGACCAATAAAGTTCCTTGTTTTGTCATTGTTTCACGTTTAAGAATGTTTTCAGTTGACGAGATGACGAGTTGACGAGGTGACAAGGCTTTAAATAGTTTTACTGATATACTCAAGACCTCATCAACCGATGCCTTGTCGACTAAAGCCTTGTCAACTCGTCACCTGATACCTTGTCAACTAACTCCCGCAAAGATACGCAAAGAAACGATATGCCCTTTCACATCGGGTGTCTAATTTTTTGACACCGGGTGTCTAATTTTTTGACACTCTCTAAAATGTTAAAATACGCAATACATTATAAATCAGCAATTTAATTTTCTGGCACGATATTTGCTTGGAATTTGGCAGAAACAAACGAAATAAAAGAAAGAACATGAATATACGGAAATCAATCGGCGTGCTGCTTTGCTTGTGCAGCCTTTCGGCAGCCGCCCAAGAGAAATGGGATATCGACCGTTGTATGGCATACGCGGTAGAACATAACCGCACGGTGAAACAACGCCGGCTGGAAGCCGACAATTATCGGCTCGACCGGATGAAAGCCATCGGTCAGTTCCTGCCCGGCGTAAGCGGAAGCGTCGGCGCGCAATATAGTTTCGGACGTTCGGTAGACCCGGCGACCAATACCTATATCTCGCAATCCACTTTCAACAACGGTTATGCGATGGAAGCATCCATGCCCATTTTTCAGGGAGGAAGCCTCATCAACCAGATACGCCGGTCGAAAGCCAACCTGCTTTTAGGCAAGGCCGCCCTGCAGGAAGCACGCGACAACACCGCACTCGAAACCTTCCAGGCATACATCGACGCGCTTTACTACTACGGCACGACCCGATTGGCGGAAAAGAAGCTGTTGGAAAGCGACTCCTTAGTCTATAAGACCAAACGCCAGGAAATGCTGGGGCTGAAAGGCATGGCGGACGTGGCACAAATGGAAGCCCAACAGGCGACCGACGCCTATAACCTGACCCGCCAGCGGAACCTCTACGCGACAGCCATGCTCACCTTGAAGCAAACGATGAACTATCCGGTAGAAGACACTCTCGTACTCGACACCCGACTGATAGAGGTGTCTGCCATCGACCAAATACAGCTTACGCAAGACAAGGCAGCCGATGTATTCCGTCTTGCCTTATATACAAACCCCACTTTACGCCAGGCAGAGATGAACAGGGAGGCGGCACGGATGTCGCGCAAGATTTCGTGGAGCTCGCTCTTCCCTACCATCAGCATCTTCGGAGGCATCTCCTCTTCTTATTATAAAGAGCTGCACCAAAGCGGATACCAGAACTATGCCGACCAGATGAAAAACAACTTCGGTTCCTACTTCGGCATCTCGATGAGCATCCCTATCTTCGGCAGACTGCAGGGAGGAGCCAGTCTGAAACAGGCAAAAAACAATTACCTCATTGCCAGCCAGCAATACGAAGCCCAAAAGGAAGCCTTGCAGAAACTGGTGATGCAAGCCGTGCAAGACCGCGAAGGCTACCTGAAAGAAAGCCTGCAGATGGAAAAGAAGGTGGCATCCGACTCTATCGCCTACCGGGTGACCCGGCGCAAGTACGAAGAAGGGCTGATGACCTCGCTCGATGTACAGAACAACGCCGCCACCCTGCTGGAAAGCCAGACGGGACTATTACAAAGCAAACTGACCTACGTAATGAAATGCCGTCTGGTAGATTATTATAAAGGAGAGGAAATCATTCGGAATGAAGAATAAAGAGTGAAGAATGAAAACACCCGCTGTTATGAACTATTCATTGTTAACTGTTAATTAGAAAAAAGATATGGACATTCAACTTGAAAAGAAAAAAGGCATCCAAAAGAAACACATCCCTTACATTGCCGGGGGAGCCGTTATTCTGATTCTGCTGGTGTGGATTATCTTCGGCAACCATGCTTCCACCCTGCGCATCGACGGCGATTCGCTGAACATCGCCGATGTCACTTACGGCGAATTCAACGACTATATCCGCCTGAACGGACAAGTGCAACCCATCTCCATCGTGCAACTCAGCCCCGAAGAAGGAGGCATCGTGCAGGAAAAGGTAGTGGAGGAAGGCGCGCATGTGAAGAAGGGCGACATCATCCTGCGCCTGAGCAACTCGAACCTCGACCTGCAGATACTGAACGCCGAATCGGAACTGGCGGAGAAACAAAACCTCTTGCGCAACACCCAGGTGACCATGCAGCAAGACAAGCTGAACAATGAGACCGAAAAGGTGCAGCTCGATGTAGATACACGCCGCAAGCTCCGCACCTTCCGCCAATACGAACGCCTGTACAACGAACGCCTTATCAGCCGTGAGGAATACCTTCAGGCACAGGAAGACTATCAGGTAGCACAGAAACAGCACAGCCTCATCAGCGAACGCCTTGTGCAGGACTCTATTTACCGCACCATCCAAATGGACCAGATGGAAGAGAACCTGCAGAACATGCGTCAGAATGTACTGCTCATCCGCGAGCGCAAGGACAAGCTGGAGGTGCGTGCCCCGATTGACGGCGAGCTGGGATTGCTTGATGTGGAACTAGGGCAAAACATTACCGCCGGGCAGATGGTGGGACAAATCAACGACCTGTCCGACTTCAAGATTGAAGCCATGATAGACGAACACTACATCGACCGGGTAATGAACGGACTGCCGGCTACCTTCGAACGCCAAGGCTCTACCTTCCGCCTGAAAGTACGGAAGGTCTATCCCGAAGTGCGAGAGGGGCGTTTCCGTACCGACCTCATATTCGAAGGCAAACGTCCCGAGAATATCCGGAGCGGACAGACCTATTACATCGACCTGCAACTGGGCGAACCTACCCAAAGTGTACTTATCCCCAAAGGCACCTTCTTCCAGGTAACGGGAGGCAACTGGATATTCGTCCTCGACAAGGACGGAAAGAAAGCTTACCGCCGACAGATACGCATCGGACGCCAAAACCCGCAATACTATGAGGTATTGGAAGGACTGGAGAAAGGAGAGCGGGTCATCGTATCGGGCTACGAAAGCTACAAAGACAACGAAGTGCTCATCCTGAAATAATTTTTTCACCACAGATTACACGGATTAAAATAATTGATTAAAATCTGTGGTGAAAACCCCGATTTACGGGGACGAATTTGGCTTCACGGACGAAAAAAAATGGAATTCGAGGGGTCGAATTGGGCTTCCAGAACGAAAAAAATAGAATTTACGCCCGTAAATCGGGCTTTCCGGACGAAAAAAATACAATTCAGGGGGCTGAATTGGGCTTCACGAATGAAAAAAATGAAATTCGAGGGGTCGAATTGGGCTTCCGGAACGAAAAAAATAGAATTTACGCCCGTAAATTGCATTTTCCGGACGGCGGAAGCCCAATTTACGGTCCTAAACGGCATAACAACAACTTAAAAACTACGAATCATGAAACAGATTATCCTTTCACTTATCGCATTCATCGGCGCAAGCCTCAACGCCTGCATGGCAAAAGACATCGAAACCAGCGAGACACGCAACCTCAGCGGATATACCTCCATTCACATCGACGGCGTGGCAACTGTCTGCTTCACACAAAGCGACACTTACTCGTGCCGCATCGAAGGCAAGGCAAAAGAACTGGCAAGGCTCACCACCACGGTAGAAAACGGCATCCTGACCATCGACCAACGGAAAGAGAGCAAACCCAACCAAAATCTCCAAGGCGCAACCCTCTACCTCTCTGCCCCCGCATTGGAAAAAGTGGGAATAGACGGCGTAGGCAAATTCGAATGCGAAGGCACGCTGAAAGCCGGAAACATCCGTTTCGAAATAGACGGTGTAGGCACGGTGGAAATCGCCGACCTGCATTGCCAGACAGCACAAATAGATATTGACGGAGTGGGCAAAGGCAGCATCAACGTATATTGCGACCACCTGAAAGCCACTGCCGACGGTGTCAGCTCGCTCAAGCTGAGCGGCAAAGCCCGCACGGCAACCCTCCGCGACAGTTTCTTGGGCAAAATCGACAACCGCCGGCTGAAAGTCGGGGAATAATAACCCATCCTGTAGGGGCGTATCGCATACGCCCGAATACATTCACGTGGATGTATTTAGGGCGTATGCGATACGCCCCTACAGGAAACCCAAAAACCGTAAATAGTAAATTGTTAAATAGTAAATGAGCATATGAACACCTTAGCACGCAATTTCTCGCATACCTTCCGGCGCTTCTTCACGGCAAGCGTCCTGAACATCATCGGGCTGGCAATCGCCTTCGCCTCCTTCTTCGTCATCATGACGCAGGTGGACTATGATTTGAATTTCAATAAAGGGTATAAGGACTACCAGAACATCTATCGGGTAGAGGTTTATCCCAACGATGACAATGGCTGGCAGACGTGGATGGCACGCCCGCTATGTGAACTAATAAGCAGCAGTTCGCCCCACATCCAAGCACTTACCATTGTTTCATCTTTCTCCGGAGAAGTGGAATACGAAATCAACGGACACTCATTCAGGGAAACGACCCTTACCGGATTCGGCAACTTTATGGAGACATTCCAGCCTGAAATGATTGCCGGCACCGCCGATGTGCTCAATATAGAAAGAAACATCCTGATTCCTCAATCAATGGCAATACGGTTCTTCGGAAGTACAGACGCTGTAGGAAAAACCATTTTCGAAGGCAAACAGGCGGACAACCGACCGCTGACCATAGGCGGAGTGTACAAGGATTTTCCCGAAAATTCACAGATAGGCAACTACATCTTCCTGCCTCTCTCGCCCAACGACAACAAAGACAACTGGCGGAACTGGAACTACAACTGTTATTTCCGGACTGACGGCACACTGAATCCGGACGAACTGAGCAAGTTAGTCTATAAAAGAATGGCGGAACTGGTTCCGGAACGGGTAAACGCAACGGACGATGAAGATTCTTCCGAATTCCTGCACTTTACCCCAATAGCGGACGTACACTTCTCGAAAGTAGACAACAAGAGTGCCAGCAGCCGCACCACGGTCTACCTGTTGTTGTGCGTCTCGTTCCTCATCGTCATCATCGCCACCATTAACTTCATGAACTTCACCCTTGCCGAGACCCCAATGCGGGTGAAAAGCATCAATACACAAAAGGTATTGGGAGCTACTGTAGGTTCGCTCCGCATCAGTCTGATTTCGGAAGCGGTTTTGATTAGCATTATCGCTTTCGGTCTGTCTATCCTCATCCTGCTGACGCTGCGTGGCTCAGGTATGCAAGACTTGGTTACAGCCGACTTGGACCTGATGAAACATCCGATTCTATTGGCATCCACCTTCGGCATAAGCATCGTGATGGGTGCGTTAGCAGGACTTTATCCCGCTTACTATGTAACGTCTTTCCCGCCGGCATTGGCTCTGAAAGGCTCGTTCGGCTTATCGCCTAAGGGACGAAAGCTGCGCACAGTCTTGGTATGCATCCAATTCTTCGTGGCATTCATGCTCATCATCGCCATCGGAATTATGTACACCCAAAGCCGCTACATCCGTACCACCGATTACGGTTATGCCAAAGATGCCATCGTGGTAGGCAATATGTCATGGGACGCAATTCTCCAGCGGGAAGCGGTAGTCGGCGAACTGTCCCGCATTTCGGGAGTAGAAGGCGTAGCGTTCTCCCAGTTTATCCTAAGCTCAAGTGATTCTTACATGGGCTGGGGACGCGGAAGCGATGACAAGCATATCCAGTTCAATGTGCTTCCAGTAGATTACCGCTACCTAAAAGTAATGGGTATCCGGATCACTGAAGGACGCGACTTCAAGCCTGGCGATGGCGATGTGTATATATTCAATGAAGCCGCCCGCCAGAAATATCCGTGGATGAAAGTTGACCAACTTGCTACTCCCGGCGACTTCCCTGTAGTAGGTTTTTGTGAGAACATAAAATACAGTACGTTCCGCAATGACAACGATGCCCAACCGATGGGTTTCTTCATTTACGGTAAAGCTTATGCCGACTGGGGACGCTGGGAAAACTTCGTCAACGTCCGCATTTCCGCCGGAACAGACAAGGTGGAAATCATCCATTCGCTGCAAAAGGCAATGGAGAAGTTCACACCGGGACACGACTTCCATTTCCGCTTTATGGACCAAGTGCTCGACAATGCGTACCGCAATGAATTGCGATTCACCAAGCAAATCCTGCTCTTCTCCCTGCTTGCTATTGTCATCAGCATCATCGGCGTATTCGGCTTGACCATGTTCGAGAGCGAATACCGCCGCAAGGAAATCGGCATCCGGAAAATATTCGGAAGCACCACGGGCGAAATCCTCCGCATGTTCAACAAGCGGTACCTATATATACTGATAGGATGCTTCATCGTTGCCGCCCCCTTCGGCTGGTGGATAGGACAGCACTGGCTGGAAGGATTCGCCGAACGCACACCTATCCGTGCCTGGATATTCCTCACCTCCTTCCTCCTCGTCACCGCCATCACCATGATTACGGTCACGGTGCAAAGCTGGAAGAACGCCAACGAGAATCCGGCGAACAGTATCAAGACAGAATGAAATAAAGTTCACCACAGATTACACAGATTAATAAATTTAAAACACAGGACCACAGGATACACAGAAATATCAATTAAAAAATCTGTGTAATCTGTGGTGAAAAGAAATCGTAAATAGTAAATCGCTAAATAGTAAATAACCACATGAACACCTTAGCACGCAACTTCTCGCATACCTTCCGGCGCTTCTTCACGGCAAGCGTCCTGAACATCATCGGGCTGGCAATCGCCTTCGCCTCCTTCTTCGTCATCATGACGCAGGTAGACTATGATTTGAATTTCAATAAAGGGTATAAGAATTATGAAAAGATATTCCGGCTGGAAATCAAGCCCAATGAGGAATGGGGCTGGCAGCTTTGGACTCCGCGCCCTATTGCCGAACTGATTGGCACAGCCTCGCCGCATGTGCAGGCATACGCCATGACCGGATGGGTAAACGACAACGATTATGAAGTGAACGGAAACCTGTTCAACGAAACTACCGCCTTCGGTTTCGGCGACTTTATGAAAGTGTTCCAGCCCGAAATGATAGCGGGTTCTACCGATGCGTTGGAAAAGAAAGACAACGTGCTGATTCCCGCCTCGATGGCTATGCGTATGTTCGGAAGCACGGATGCCGTAGGCAAAATGCTGTTCCAAGGCAAACAATCGGACAACAAACCCGTGACCGTAGGCGGTGTCTACAAAGATTTTCCCGAAAACTCGCAGATAGGCAATCATATTTTTATGCCGTTTGACCCTGACCAAGACAAAAACGACTGGGGAAACTGGAACTACACTTGCTATTACCGGCTGGACAATCCGGCAAATGTTTCCGAAGTGGAAAAGCTGGCTTTCCAGCAGCTTCTTAAAGTTGCGCCAGGCGACTTGAGGGAAGGTCTCAAGCAAGAAAAAGACAATTCCAACTTCTTCAACCTCACTCCCCTATCGGAAGTGCATTTCTCGAAAATCGGCAACAAAAGCGCCAGCAGCCGCACCACGGTCTACCTGCTCATCTGCGTATCGTTCCTGATTATCATCGTAGCTGCCATTAACTTCATGAACTTCTCGCTTGCCGAAACGCCGATGCGCATCAAGAGCATCAACACGCAAAAGGTATTGGGAGCCACTACCGGTTCGTTGCGCAGAGGGCTATTGGCGGAATCCGTACTTATCAGCCTCATCGCCTTTGCTGCATCCATCGTATTGCTGCTCATCTTGCGCGATTCGGGCGTGCAAGACCTCGTGACGGCAAACCTCAGCCTGAGCAAACATCTTCCTTTAATAGCCGCCACGTTCGGCATCAGTATTTTGATTGGCGTGCTGGCGGGATTATATCCTTCTTTCTACGTCACCTCGTTCCCTCCTGCCCTCGTGCTGAAAGGTTCGTTCGGTCTCTCGCCTAAAGGGAAGAAGCTGCGCACGATATTAGTCTGCTTCCAGTTCTTCGTGGCGTTTATGCTCATCATCGCTATCGGAATCATGTACACCCAAAGCCGATACATCCGCACCTCGGAATATGGCTATGACAAGGATGCTATCATCGTGGGCGAAATGACTCAAGAAGCACGGAAGCAAAAAGACGCTGTAGTAGAAGAACTTTCCCGGATATCGGGCGTAGAAGGCGTAGCGTTTTCGCAATTCGTGCTCAATTCGGGAGATACCTATATGAGTTGGGGACGAGGCGAAGGAGACAAGAGCATTAATTTCGCCTGTTTCCCGGTAGACTACCGTTACTTAGACGTAATGGGCATCCGCATTACCGATGGACGTAATTTCAAGCCCAGCGATAATGGCGTGTACATCTTCAATGAAGCCGCACGGAAGAAATATCCATGGATGGCAGTAGATATGCCCTCTACTCCGGGCGACTGGAACGTAGTGGGTTTCTGCGAGAATATCAAGTTCAGCACATTCCGAAACAATGACAGCACCGAACCAATGGCTTTCATTTACGTCAGCAAAGCCAAACTTTGGAATTACGAAAACACCGTCAACGTCCGCATCTCCGCCGGAACAGACAAAGTGGAAATCATCCGTTCGCTGCAGAAAGCCATGGAGAAGTTCACGCCGGGGCACGACTTCCATTTCCGCTTTATGGACCAAGTGCTCGACAATGCGTACCGCAACGAACTGCGATTCACCAAGCAAATCCTGCTCTTCTCCCTGCTTGCTATCGTCATCAGCATCATCGGCGTATTCGGCTTGACCATGTTCGAAAGCGAATACCGCCGCAAGGAGATAGGAATCCGCAAAATCTTCGGAAGCACAACGGGCGAGATACTCCGGATGTTCAACCGCCGCTACCTATATATATTAATGGGGTGCTTTGTAGTGGCTGCCCCCTTCGGCTGGTGGATAGGCAAGCACTGGCTGGAAGGCTTCGCCGAGCGCACGCCCATACATGCCTGGATATTCCTTACTTCTTTCCTGCTCGTCACCGCCATCACCATGCTGACGGTCACGGTACAAAGCTGGAAGAACGCCAACGAAAACCCGGCAAACTCCATCAAGACAGAATAAGAAACAAATCATAAGACGAAACACATTCAGTATGAAAACTTATTTCACATTTTTGGAACGCAACAAACTCTTCACCTTTGTCAACGTGGCAGGACTGGGCATCTCGCTGATGTTTGTGCTCCTCATCGCCAACATGGTGACACGCCAGCTTACCGTAGACAAAAAGACAAAAGATGCAGACCGCACTTATCTGTTCGCTTCCGAAGCCATGTTCGGAGCACACTATCTTGTAGGTGAACGCCTGGCAAGCCGCTATCCCGAAATAGAAGATTGGTGCGTAAGTGCAAACAGTGCAGGCGTAGGCGATGAATATGCCGATGTGGAAGGACGGAAATACGACGCGAAAATATTGCTTGCCAAAGAAAATTTCTTCGAGTTCTTCGGTTTCCCTTTACTGGAAGGCAATCCCAAACAAGTATTGCAGGACGACTACAGTGTAGTGCTCTCACGTTCGGCAGCCAACCGTATTTTCGGAAAAGAAGAAGCAGTGGGCAAAACCATCCGCATGAACTTTACCGACAAGCACGTCTATACCGTAACAGGAGTCATGGAGGACATCGATAACTCCATTTTCCCTTCGGAAACGGAAATGGTCTTTCCTTTCGAAGCAATGAAATACATCAACTGGGCTGCAGCTATCGAGAACACGCACATGCAGAACTTCGGCGGAGTAAACGTCTTCATCCGTGTGCCCGAAGGAGTAAACCCGAACGATAAGAACGATGACATGCTGGCATGGCTCAAGACATTTGCCTGGATTTATCAGAATGAGACGCTAACGGAAGCATACTGGGTGCCGATGCGGGAAGTCTATTTTTCCGAAGTAGAGTGTATGAAGATGAACCAGTTCAACTATAAGATTGTAATCATCATGCTGGTGACAGGACTGCTGATTCTCATGATGGCGGTTTGTAACTATGTGAGCATGAGCATTGCACAGACCTCTTATCGTGCCAAGGAAATGGCTACACGCCGCCTACTGGGCTCGACCCCTGCCGACATCTTCTGGCGGATGATGGCCGAATCTGCCGGCATGATTCTGGCTGCGTTCGTGATAGCTTTCCTTCTGGCTAAAGCGGCAGAACCTTATGTCATGAATCTGTTGCAGATAAAACTGGACATCACAGGCGACTTGAACTTTCTGACCCTGTCGTTGTATATAGCCGGAATCGTGTTGCTTTCCGCCGTATCCGGTTTTATCCCGGCTTCTGTCCTGTCCGGATACAATCCGATGGATGTAGTGAAAGGCACATTCAGAAGAAAAACGAAAACGGTCTACCTGCGCGTGCTGTATGTGGTACAGTGCGGGGTTACGATAGCCCTCCTCGCTTGTGCGCTTTATCTTGGCGTACAGTTTTATCACATCCGGCACGAGCCGTTAGGCTATAGTTTCGGGAATGTACTTTGCTATCCGAATCTGAGCGAAACAAAGAATCTGATGCGTTTCCGTGACGAAGCGTACAAACTTCCGTTCGTCAAACATGTCTGCTTTACACAAGGGACTCCCGTAAATGGAGGCAACGGCGCACTTTCCGAGTTCAATGTGAAAGGAGAATCTGTTCCCGTGGATTTCCGGAGTTTTGTAGCCGATTCGGCTTTCTTCTCCATCTTCCACATTCCTGTGGAAAAAGATTATGGTCTGTCATCAGACCCGTCAAACCGTTATCTGAATCATCAGGCGTATAAGGAACTGGCTTTGCCGGACGATGCGTCTTCGTTTGTGAACACGGCAGGTACCTGGAAAGTAAATATTGCCGGGCGCATTCCGGACTTCCAACTCTATTCGGCATTGGACAAGCCACGCCCGGTACTGCTCAAGATTGTGCCTTACCATGAAATGACCTACCCGTGGACAATACTGGTAGAAACCCGTGACGGAGACTTGAATGCTTACAAGAAACAACTGGACGCACTCTATTCGGAAATGATAGACGGGGTTCCGTTCGAATCGCAATGGTATAGCGAATTATTGCTGGATACCTACTCGGATATTATCCGCCTGGGCAAAGTCATCGTTATCTTCACCGGCGCCGCCCTGCTCATCTCCTTACTGGGACTGACCGCCATGAGCCTTTACTTCATTGCCCAGCGCAAGCGCGACATGGCGATACGCAAGGTCTTCGGTTCCAGCCCGGCGGGAGAGATGGAAAGGCTGATGAAGTTCTCGACGGTATCACTTGCCGCCAGCCTCGTGATAGCCCTCCCGCTGATGGTGTTCGGCATCCGTCAGATTGATAAGATCGTAACCTTCGACAGCGCTTTCCCCTGGTGGGTGCCGATAACTTCCATTGCGGCGGTAGCCGCCATCTCGCTGGCATCGGTTTTCCTCATCAGCCTGAAAGCTACCCGGGAGAATCCCGTAAAGAACCTGAAAACGGAATAGCCTTGCGCGTTTTCGCATCCCGCTAATCCGCATCAATCCATAAGTTCTCTTAAAATAACCTGTGCCGCCGGCAGACTTGCGCGAAGCAAGACAGCCGGCGGCTTTTTTACACCGATACAGAATTGGTTGAGACAAAGATTTGCAGAATATACGGAAATCATTATCTTTGTGCAAAAGAAACCCTAAACACATTACAACATGAAAGATTTCTTAAAGTACCTCTTGGCTACCATCATCGGCCTTTGCGTCGTGGGAGCCATCTTTGTCATCATCGGCATCGCCAGCCTTGCCGGCATGGTGGCTTCCTCGGGAACAGAAACAACAGTGAAAGACAATTCGGTATTCGTGCTTAACCTGAACGGGAGCGTGGAAGAACGCAGCCAATCGAATCCCATGGGTCAACTATTGGGCGAACGGTTCACGACCTATGGACTGAACGACATTCTCAGCTCCATCCGTAAAGCCAAGGAAAACGAAAAAATAAAAGGCATCTGCATCCAGGCAGGAACATTTGCCTGCTCGAGCGCATCGCTGCAGGAGATTCGCGACGCCTTGCTCGACTTCAAGGAAAGCGGGAAATTCATCGTCGCCTACGGAGGCAACTACAGCCAAAGCACTTATTACCTGGCAAGCGTGGCAGATAAAGTGGCGGTCAACCCGCAAGGAAGCCTTGCCTGGCACGGTCTGGCTGCCCAGACGATGTTCTTCAAAGACTTGCTCGACAAGGTAGGTGTGGAAATGCAAATCTTCCGCGTAGGCACTTACAAGTCGGCGGTAGAGCCTTACACATCTACCGAGATGAGCCCTGCCAACCGCGAACAGACACAAGCGTTCGTCAATTCCATCTGGGGAGAAATGGTGAAAGGCATATCGGCATCGCGCGGTATCTCTGCCGACAGCCTCAACGCACTGGCAGACCGCAACATGGACTTCCAGCCTGCCGAAGCCTACCTGAAAGCCGGACTGGCAGATACGCTGGTGTATAAGGACGGCATGCTGGCTTACCTGAAGCAACTGACCGAAACCGATGAGGACGAAACGCTGAACAGCCTTTACCTGGAAGATATGGTAAACGTGAAGCGCAATGTGCCGAAGGACAAGAGCGGCAATATCCTGGCAGTGTATTATGCAGCCGGCGAGATTGTAGACGGTACCCTGACTGCCGACGAAGGCATCAACTCGGAACAAATGATAAACGACCTGCGCCGTTTGCGTGAAGATGAAAACGTGAAAGCCGTAGTGCTGCGCGTCAACTCGCCGGGAGGAAGTGCTTACGGCTCGGAACAGATATGGCGTGAAGTGACGTTGCTGAAGGAAGCAAAGCCTGTTATCGTATCGATGGGCGACTATGCGGCTTCGGGCGGCTATTACATCTCGTGTGCAGCCGACTGGATTGTGGCCCAACCTACCACACTGACCGGCTCCATCGGTATCTTCGGCATGATTCCCAACGCCGAAAAGCTGCTGAACGACAAGCTGGGTATCCACTTTGATGTGGTCAAGACCAATCCGCTTGCCGACCTGGGCGATATCAGCCGTCCGTTCACCGAAGAAGAAAAAGCCTTGGTACAAGGAATGGTGAACAAAGGATACGCACTCTTTACCCAACGTTGTGCCGACGGACGCAAGATGGAGGTAGAAGACATCAAGAAGATAGCCGAAGGCAGAGTATGGACAGGCGAAATGGCTAAAGAACTGAAGCTGGTAGACGAGTTGGGCGGTATCGACCGTGCCATCGCCATCGCCGCCGAGCGTGCCGAGATAACCGAATATACCGTATTAAGTTATCCCAAACAGGACGAGTTCTTCACCAGCCTGCTGAAGACCGGCACCGACCATTACCTCTCCATGGGACTGAAAAAACAGTTGGGCGAATGGTACGAGCCTCTTCAGTTCGTAAAGAACCTCAAGGATGCCGACCGCATCCAGGCACGCATGCCGTTTATGCTGAAATTAACAGACTAGATTTTTAGGTAACTAGGAGACTAGGGACTAGTCAACTGAAATATGCAAAGACCTCCGAAGAAAATACAGATATACCATTTCCTGCTCCCGATAGCCTGGCTATACGGGATAGGCGTAAGGGTGCGCAACTTCCTGTTCGACGCAGGCGTGTTGCACGCACACCGCTTTCGCACGCCGGTTATCTGCATCGGCAATCTGACCGTAGGAGGAACCGGCAAGACACCGCATACCGAATACTTGATACGCTTATTGAGGGGAACTTACCAGGTAGCGGTACTGAGCCGGGGATATAAACGGAAATCGAAGGGCTTCGTGCTGGGCAATCCGGAAACACCTATTGAAGAGATAGGCGACGAGCCTTATCAGATGTTGCACAAGTATCCCGACATCTATGTGGCGGTAGACCGCGACCGGTGTCACGGCATTAGCCTGCTAACCGACGGACATACGGCGCCGGGCACACGGGTCATCTTGCTTGACGATGCTTTCCAGCACCGTTATGTACACCCGGGCATCAGCATCCTGCTTACCGACTGGCACCGGCTGATTACACGCGATGCCTTGCTTCCGGCAGGACGACTGCGTGAACCGGTCAGCGGAAAAGTACGGGCAGACATCCTGATAGTCACCAAATGTCCGCCCGACATGACTAAGGAGGAAAGGGAAGCCATCCGCAACGAACTGGCTCCGCTCCGCCGACAAAGCCTATTCTTTACCACCCTGACATACGGAAAGCTTCAACCCCTGTTTGTAGCTGCGCCCGAACGTACCCTCGAAAGCATCCGGACAGACGAACACATCCTGCTCCTGACAGGTATCGCCTCGCCTGCCCCACTCATCGAAAAGCTGTCGGGTCATACACGGAACGTAGTGCCGCTGACTTTTCCCGACCATCATGCCTTCGACGCTGCCGATATGCAACGCATCCGCTCGGCTTTCGAAAGCCTTCCCAAAGGCGACAGGCTGATAGTCACCACCGAAAAAGACGCGGTAAGGCTTATCCGTCATCCGGCAATGGAAAAGAGTCTGACACCTTATATATATGTATTGCCTGTCCAGATAAAGTTCCTCGATGAAGAAGAAAAAATCATGTTTAACCAAAACATTTTAGAATATGTTAGAGAAAATACAAGAAACCGCAGCCTTTCTGAAGGCTAAAATGCATACCCATCCCGAAACAGCCATCATCCTGGGAACCGGTTTGGGAAGTCTGGTACACGAAATCACCGACGCATACGAAATAAGCTATAAAGATATCCCCAACTTCCCCCTCTCTACCGTAGAGGGACACAGCGGCAAGCTGATATTCGGCAAATTGGGCGGTAAAGACATCCTTGCCATGCAGGGACGCTTCCACTTCTACGAAGGCTATTCGATGCAGCAGGTTACCTTCCCCGTGCGTGTGATGCGCGAACTGGGCATCAAGACCCTTTTCGTATCGAACGCAGCCGGAGGCATGAACCCGAACTTCAAGATAGGCGACCTGATGATTATTACCGACCACATCAATTTCTTCCCCGAACATCCGTTGCGCGGCAAGAACATCGATTACGGTCCCCGCTTCCCGGATATGAGCGAGGCTTATTCGAAAGAACTGATAGCCAAAGCGCTTGAGATAGCCAAAGAGAAAGGCATCCATGTGCAACAGGGTGTGTACATCGGTACCCAAGGCCCCACATTCGAAACACCTGCCGAATATAAGATGTTCCACATCCTGGGCGCAGACGCTGTAGGAATGTCGACCGTGCCCGAAGTCATCGTGGCAAACCATTGCGGCATTAAGGTATTCGGTGTATCGGTCATCACCGACTTGGGTGTAGAAGGGAAAATCGTGGAAGTATCCCATGAAGAAGTGCAAAAGGCTGCCGACGAGGCACAGCCCCGTATGACCACCATCATGAAAGAACTTATTAACAGAGCTTGAGCCATGCACGAAGGAACCAGAACAGAGATAGCTACGTTAGGCGAATTCGGGCTTATCAAGCGCCTGACCGAAGACATCAAACCGGAGAACAAGGAAACGGCATACGGCGTGGGCGACGATGCCGCCGTGCTCTCCTATCCCGACAAGCAGGTACTGGTAACGACCGACCTGCTGATGGAAGGGGTACACTTCGACCTTGTGTACACTCCCCTCAAACACCTGGGATATAAATCGGCGATGGTCAATTTTTCCGATATCTATGCCATGAACGGCATGCCCAAGCAGATTACCGTATCGCTGGCAGTATCGAAACGTTTCTGCATCGAAGACCTCGAAGACTTCTACGACGGTGTAAAGCTGGCGTGCCGCCAGCACTATGTGGACATTGTAGGAGGGGATACGACTTCATCAGTTACGGGACTTGCCATCTCCATCACCTGCATCGGAGAAGCGGCTAAAGACCAGGTGGTGTATCGGAACGGTGCTAAAGAAACCGACTTGATTTGTGTAACGGGCGACTTAGGGGCTGCCTATATGGGTCTGCAACTGATGGAACGCGAGAAGGCAGTCTTCCAGGGAGAAAAAGACGTGCAGCCCGACTTTGCCGGTAAAGAATACTTGCTGGAACGTTTTCTGAAACCGGAAGCACGCCGCGACATCATCGAAAGTCTGGCAAAGGCAGGCATACGTCCTACCGCCATGATGGATATCTCCGACGGCTTGTCATCCGAACTGCTGCACATCTGTACGCAAAGCCACGTCGGATGCCGTGTATACGAAGAGCGGATTCCGATTGATTACCAGACCGCTGTCATGGCAGAAGAGTTCAACATGAACCTTTCTACCTGTGCCCTGAATGGTGGCGAGGATTACGAACTGCTCTTTACCGTCCCCCTTACTGCCCACGAGCAAGTGTCGCAGATAGAAGGAGTAAAGGTCATAGGCTACATCACCAAGCCCGAACTGGGCTGTGCCCTGCTCACCCGCGACGGCACCGAGCTGGAGCTGAAAGCCCAAGGATGGAATCCGTTGAAATAAAATTTCAGGTAACTAGTAGACTAGGGACTAGGTGACTAGGTTTTAAATAGTTTTGTTAATGTATTCAGAACCTAGTCAACTAGTCACCTAGTACCTAGTTCCCTAAAATAAAAAACTAGTCTCCTGATTCATCACTATAATCCTTCTCACGGCAACGGTGGAAGAAATAATCGGTCAGGAAACGCGCGTTCTGCCGCAAGAAATTCCTTCCGTATTCCTCTCCTTTCAAACTGACCAGCTTCGCGTCAGGCAACATGCCTTTGTCCTGCAGCATGCAACTCAAGTCATACGGAACAACATCCGGACTGAGGAAGAAAGAATGTGCTTTTTGGGCAGCCGACTCGGCATCATAAAAAGCATTGTCGGGCGACTTGATGCATTCACACAATCGGGTTTGCACATACAAACCGGTTCGGGGACTCACCATCAGCACCACACCGTGACCGTCTTCTATCTCAGGAAGCCTCAGCCCCTCAGCCATCTTGTATTTCAAACCATTTGCTAAAAAATCAGCCATATCCTGCCTGGACTTGCAGAAATAGAAAGGCTTGCCGCCTGTCGCTTTCATAAAATCCTTGAATACAGCTTTCTCATGAAAATGTTCTCTTTGCTCCCGTATTTCTTGCGTCATTTTCTTCGTCTTATCATCCAGCTGATGCGTCATCAGCATCCCCATCTGATACCAACAATCACCGTAATGCAATAATGTGGCATAAAAGACCGACTTGCCTATCTCTCTGCTCCGAATCTCAGCCAAGCGAAAAGACTCCTTGACCGCCTTGTATGTTTTTTCACCCTTACCGCACAAGTCTGTCAGATAAAAGAAATCTGTATCTTCTCCTGTAAGCAAAAACCAACTATTCACGCTTTCTTTCGCACTCAGCCATTCCTTCGGCCCTTCATTCCGTTCCGCCCACAAAGCCAACCATTCATTGGAAGTCAACGACAAGAGGTCTCTACGTCCATTCAGCAGTAATGAAGTCCTCACTCCATACCGGAAAACAGATTGGTTTTCCATGTCCTTTTCGTCAAGTTCATCCTCCGTATCGTCTACTTCATCCCAATACTGATCCTCATTTTCGATATTAAAATAAGCCTCATAATGAAACCAGTACAACACTTTCCGATACTCATCAAAACCGGCTATTCCCTGCAAGGATGCATAAACTCCCAAAGTTTTTCATTCTCGGGAGCCGTTTCATACACTTCATCCAATATGTCGTAAATCTTATGGGCAAGCATCTCGATGGCAAGATTCTCCGGATTGAGGATACGCCCTTCCTCCCGGCAATAAGTCTGCGCATGGTGCCACAACAGGAAACGCACATCCTCCACATTGATTTCATCGGGATAGTAATCATCGTCCAACGGATAAAAAGGAAGCCAGTTTCCGTAACGTTTCTTACACTCGGCGGTAAAGGTTGTCCAGATGCCTGTCTGGCTAATGACATCTTCAAACCAGGCAGCCAGACAAAGACTGACATAACGGATATCTTCATCATATTCCATCACCCACTCATCCGGATGTGCCAGAAACACCCGGTAAATCCGGTTAGCAATATCGGTATAATAACGGTCCACACTGTCCACCTGTGTATAGCCGTGCAGTTCCATCCACTCGACAGGATATATTTTCTTCATACAAAAAATCAGATAGTTACAAAATAATTGTTCATTAACACCAGTATGTGCAAAGATACAGTTTTGCCAACAATAAACCGCATATTCTACCGTCGTTTATCTACAAAATCTCCGAATTGACTCCCGGCACGCAAACATATCCCTTTCAATCCCCCATCAGCCGGATGAAACCAAACCTCAATTATGCTGCCTGCGAAATAAGATTAATAATCTTACAGGCGGAAGATTAATAATCTTACAGCTGGAAGATTAATAATCTTATCCGAAACGAAGCTATCTGCATTGGAGCGGGCAGCAAGGATACACATCGATTTCCGCTTGCTATATCAAGACGCGCTTAACAATTATCTTTTCAACAGACTAATATATTTGAGAATTTCTTTTAATGCCAAACCTTTTGCCGTAAGGCGATATTTTTGTAACTTACTTTGCTCCTCATTAGGTAAAGTAAACTCTATGTAACCTTCATCTATAGACGGTCTAAGATATATGTATTGCAAAAATAGGTCCGATGCTTAATTCCTAATATTGATTGCAGGGTACCCTATCAACCTCTCCATCTATTATACAAGTAACAAGAGTTCTAATAGGTTTAGATACACTATCAGTATCATGAGCAGTTATAGGAAAAGTAATACAGATAAAACTATCTAAAGGAATTACACAGATTGTTTAAATTTAGTATATATCAATGTCTTATATACTCTTCATTAACCGATTATAGAAACATCATATAATCCTATCGGGGGATTTTTATTTATTCTGATGAAAAACACATTTGAAATGCATTTTTCTTTATATATTTGCATCGAAATTGCTCTGCAGCGGCAAGGCGTTTCATTTTATTAGAGTATTAATTAGCGTTTGCTATTTATTCTGAAAACGTTCCGAAACTTGGCCGTGGAAAGAACAATCACAGGAATAAGTCGCAGATGTCTACGTTATAACGTGGACATGACTTGTCTGTGATTGTGGGTTAGGCCAAGTACCCGGAACGTGGATAAGTTGTCGTCCACGTTTCTTATAGGTGCTTGACCTCCCCCGTTTTTGTATGAATAGGATGCGCATAAAATGGAAATTTTATGCAAGACAAAAACATCTTGATTTCTTTTCTACAAGCATTTGGTATATTGCTTGTAGTATTGGGTCATAGCTGTCATTTTGCACCCGATGACCCTTTTTGGTATACGTGGATTTACAGTTTCCACATGCCGTTATTCATGTTTATTTCCGGTTTTTTATTGCAATATGGCAATGAACGGAAAGGAATTTCACTTACTGACGTTCCGCTTTATGGACGTAAAGGCTTTATTTGGAAAAAGGTAAAACGCTTATTGATTCCCTATGTCGTAATCAGCAGTTTAGCTTTTTTACCTAAATCCTTATTGAATCGTTTTGCCGACCGACCGGTAGAAGTCTCATTCGATGCTTATTTGCATCAATTGATTTATCCGTGGGAGAATGTGATTAAATTCTTTTGGTTTCTACCTACTTTATTTATTATTTTCCTTATAATCATATACGGAGCACGTTTATTGAAAGACCTTGACAAACCGATATGGCATATTGTGTTGCTGGTACTTTTATTACTATTACATTTATTCAATCCATTGACAGGCATTAAAATATTGAACCTTGAAGGAGTTGTAAACTATCTGATTTATTTTTGCCTTGGATTTTTCTGTTGTCGCTACCACATTATAAAATATTTAAATTATAATTTATGGTTTACAACTTTAAGTTTTGCACTATCGTTGATTTTTGTCGTAACAATTGGGAAAGGTGTATTGACAGCTATCAACGGCATCGCATTGAGCATATTACTGGGTAGGATTTACTTAAAACGACAATGCCATTTTATGCATCATTTGTTTGGCGCATCTTATGCTATTTACTTGTTCTCATGGTTTCCACAAACAGCGTCACAACAAGTCTTTCTTGGTATTACTCATGCTCCTTGGCAAATAGGATGCGCATTAGCAATTATTAGCGGCATCTATATCCCATGGCTCATTTACCGCTGGATAATAAAAAACAAGAACACGCATTGGGGAAAATGGATAGCTCTTCTTACGGGACAATAAAATAGGCATGTTCTAAAAAGAAATTATACCGGCTTATTTTATATATGTGTTTACACTGCCGGGCACTTAGTCCCGGCAGTGTTGCAGGATATAAAAACACGAGGTAGTGAAGAAATTGCGAAGATAGGGAATCCGGCTTAGGACGGGAGACAGCTTGCGAGGCCTCAACCCGAACTTGACTTCATAATGCGGATTGATGAAATACAATTGTTGGCTGACGATGTGATAACCTTGTTGCAGGGCTATGCTCCGAAATTGTTCGATGGTGCATCGGGTCCGCTTGATGTCCAGCAACTCCTTTATGGCTTCTTCTTTCTCGCCACATCCCCGGAGCAAGCCGGTGTAAAGGGGGACGGGCAGCAAATGGATGAAAGGCAAATGCGAAGCAATACGGCTTCGGCAGATTTGCTGATGCCCTCCGAAAGGCATTTGCCAAGCAGGGAAAGAGAGGAAGATGATACCGTCTTCGGTCAGGAAGTTCTTCAACCTGTCGAGGAAAGCGCTCTTATCCGCGATATGTTCCAACACATCGTGGCAAATGATAAGGTCGAACAGGTAAGGGAAATCGTTGAGAGCAAACACATCCTCCGCCAAGAATATCCCTCGGGCATTCGCTTCACGGAAAAATATCCGTGCGTCCCTGATGCGGCATTCCGCCACATCCACTCCGACCGTATGGCGGCCCAATGCCGAGAACGGCAACAGATTGCCTCCATCGCCACAGCCGATTTCCAACACCTTCATGGCCGATGTTATCGGTTTATACATCTGAATATAAGGAATGTAATACTTCCGGCTTGTCGCGGCAAGCTCCTGGAAATACAGTCTTCTGTCTTTTTGTCTTTCTTGCATAACTTGTTTTTTTCATTGCATTAGTATGATAAGCTGTACCCAGAAAGACTGCACGAGAGAACGGCATTTTTTACCAGGAGAACCGCAAGCCTATGGGCAGAGAAACATTCAGCGGATATTCGTGCCAGATTGTACGAAGGCCGTCGCCGTTAGGAAAATAATAGTGCAAATTAGGTTCCGCATAAATCCCAATGGAAGGCGTAAGCTGATATCGGATACCGATGCCTGTCCCGACCGACCATTGCAAAGACGGGGTTAATCTCTGTTCCTTTGTCATCACAGTTCCACCATCGTTCAGCGTGCTTTCTTTTAAAACCGCCTTTACAGGCAGGTTCAGCGTAACGCCGGCAGAAGCATATACATAGATTTTCTTGTAGTTCCAAAAGTCGAATGTCCCTTTGACTGGGATACCTATATAATCTATTTTCTGGATTCTTTCATTCCGGGTCTCTTGTATGGTGGTAAAGTCCGAACGCAGACGTGTATAAGCGATGCCCGTCTCTATCCCCCCATGTTTACCAATCGGTTTGTGTAACAGGAGCGAAACAGTAACAGGTACATAATGGCGTACTTTCTCTTTCACACGGATTTCTTCTGTCTGTCCGGATGAAATATCGCCGGGGATGACAGAGGTATGCCTATCCGTTTGCCCTGTTCCTCCCTGATAAGTGACAGCCAATTCCCAACGCATTTCTTTCGGTTTCGGTTCATACAAGTCAAGCGGAGAGGTTTGTTTCTCTTTCCTCCGGTTTGGGACAGATTTATCATTCCGTATGCTGTCCGCTTTTTCCTCTATTGCAAGTGTAGAGTCTTTACACTCCGCTTGATAACGGCAGGTATCCGAGGCAAGTGTGGATTGCACGAATAAGGTCTTGGGCAAGGTGGAAGAAATATGTGCAATAGAATCCTCCTTAACACGCTTCTCGGGTTTATCGGGCACGACAACTGCACGATGGACCTGGCTCTTGGGCTTACGATTGACGCGAAGCCAGATGCCCAAAGGCAAGACAAGAAGAGCCGCGATGATTAAAATGCGGTAACGGGCAATCAGCTTTCGGAGCATTTCTTTGGCTCTGAATAGTTGTGAAGAGGATGAATGAGGCGTGATGCCCAACAGCGCCCCGATTTCTTTGTGCGACAATCCTTCCAATACAGACAGCTTGAACACCGCCTGATAGCCGGCAGGCAACCGCTCGATGACAGAAAGTAAGGACTCATACGTCGGCAAATCCGACACCGGGAAAATATCAGCGGGCTCCTCTTTTTCTTCTATTGCGTTCAACGATACAACAGGAGCCGCCTTGCATTGGTTCAGATATTTCAATGCCAGATTTTTCATAATCATACCCATCCAGCTTTCCAGCTTGTCGGGGCGACGTAAAGAATCTATGGAAGTGAAAATAATGATGAAACCATCGTGCAAAAGGTCTTGTGCAACTTGTCGGTCGGAGACATAACGCAAGCATATTTGCATCATTTTCTCCGAATAAGTGCGGTAAAGCAAGTCCGCAGCCTCCCTGTCTCCCTGTTTTAGTAAATCCACAAATTCCTTTTGGTCCATCATTCCGGCTCAATCGTACAACTACTTATTTTGGTATATGATACGTGAAACCCCGAAAGACTGCACGGAGACCGGTTATTTAATGCGATTTTTTCGAAGGTATGTAATACCAGAATCAAATGCAGAGACACAAATGCACAGAGCCTTCATTCTTAATTCTTCATTCTTA
>UQVZ01000039.1 GCA_900544675.1 uncultured Bacteroides sp. | reverse complement strand
ATGGTGTTCTGGCTGGCTCCCCAGATGTCGATGATGACCTCGTCGCCCGGTCCCAACCGGTAATCGGGCGGAGTGGCAAGGTTGACGCTCGGCTCGAAGGTCAGGTTCCGGGTGTTGAAGATGTTCCGACCGAAAATCTGATTCTGCCTGGCCGTGCTGTCGTTTCGCAAACTGTCCTGCCGCTCAAAGCTGAAGGGGGAGATTTCGTCTATCCGGGTGCGGAGCCGGCTCTCAGCCCGTTCGGTGCCGCTCAAGTTCGTATCCTGACCTCCGGACTGCATCTGCTGTTCATAGAGTTTCCTGACCCGTTCGGCCTGTTCGCGGGTTACGCCCCGGCGTGCCAGCTCGCTGGCGATAACCCGCTGGTCCTTCCCGGCTTTCAGGCTTTCTTTGGCATATTCCAATACTTGTTGGTCGGTCATCTGTGACTGGGCATAGGCGTTTGAGCCGAATGCCAGGCACAGGAGTAGCATAAAACTGAGGATGGGTTTTCTCATTGGTTATTTTTAGTTTTTAAGTTTTTGAGTTTGTTAGTTTATTAGTTGACAAGGTATCAGTTGACAAGTTGACAAGGTTTTTTTCACCACAAGATTACACAGATTAAATCAATTAAGAATTAAGAATGAAGAATTAAGAATCAAAACTCTGTGTCTCTGTGTTTTTTCTAGATGAATACATCAGCAGCACTATTGGCTTTAACTCCTTTAACTTCTTAACTACTTAACTCCTAAATAAGCAGAAGTATTGGCTTAACTCCTTTAACTTCTTAACTACTTAACTCCTAAGCAAGCAGAAGTATTGACTTAACTACTTAACTTCTTAACTACTTAACTCCTAAACAAGCAGAAGTATTGGCTTTAACTCCTTTAACTTCTCTAACTTCTTTAACTCCTAACTAGAAAAACCTTGTTACCTTGTCAACTAAAAAATTCTTCATTCATCATTCTTCATTTAATTGTGCAGCCATACGGTGCGTAGATACCTTCGCCATATTGCCAGGTGCGTAGTAGTGTTAATCTCCTTACAGATAGTGACACAGGTGTCTATCAGGTTATTTTTAGCTGTATCTAGGTCTTCTGATGTTGCAGTAACCGCAAAAACATTCAATGTTTCATTTCCTATATGAAAGTCGTAAACCGCTTTTACAGCAGACTCAGCGTCTGTCAACACCTTATATAAAGTAGGGGCATAATTTCGGAAAGATTCGATGAGTTTTTCTTTCTCTTCATTAACCCTCCCTTCCTGATGAACAACTTGCGTGGTGCCGCTCACCAGTTTTTCATTGGCTTTCCCTGCGGTAAGGAAGTATTCACCAAGAAAATCATCCCAATTGGTAAATAGGATGTATTCATCTTCCTTAGTTTGCAGGATGCCGATATGGGCAAAATAGGTCGTAGTAACGAGACCATCCTTCACTTTCGTTGGATAATAGACTTCTTCCGTAATATCCACCTTGCGGATGATTTCGGTAAAATCCATGTGCTGGAATTCCACTTCCTTTTTATCAACTTCCATCTCCACACCTGACGTCGGCGTAAGGAACGGACGGAGAATAAGCTTGTTCCAGTTGGCTTTTACATATCCCGGATTATCATGCTCGTAACGTATGAGATTGAGAATAAGTTCCGCTTCCTGACCTGTCATTTGTGCCAGGCGCATACTCAAAACTACATCGCCTCTTTTATAAAGGTCTTTGCACAGAGTAACCAACGATGACTTGGCAACCAAGTAATTTATTATGTCATAAAGCATGGGAAGCGTCTTTCCGCCATATCCACAGGCTTGCAAATGACCGATGAGTATATCGACCGCACGTCCTTTTTCCGTGCCGACGGACAACCGGTCACCTTCTGTATTATGCAAACGAACCACGTGTAAATCCCAGACATTGGGATAGGAAACCGTAAGATAGCCTCCCGGCTCAAAACTCCGCACCTGGAACACCAATCGTTTCTCACGACGGAAACGACAAATGTATCCCTCGCAACCTGCCAGTGGACCATCGATAACACGCACGATTTCATTGGGTTCATTGGCTTTTGCATTGAAAGCATAGTCTGTGTAAGGACGTTCAAGCACAATCACCTTGTCGGCGTAATTCTCATTGTAATCCCGGAAAGCACGCATCTGCTCTTCTGGAATCACACGCATACGCGCCTTTTCGCCTCTTTCCTTCTTACGCTCATACTGCACATCACCGTCTATGGAATGTTCTTTCATAAACTCCATCAATGAATTTTGGGTAGCGAGTACAAACACAACTCCCGCGAATAAAGGCGTCTGTCTTTCATCACCATTACAACGCACATGAACTGTGGTATGCGTAGGAGCATAAACTTCGAGAATATTCTTGGTATTCATCTTATGTTTCTCCAAAAGCTCCACCAGTTTGCTTTCCTGGTGAGGACGGGTGCGAATCATATACCAACGATAATCCACGTGGTTGAGTTTGTCGGGCATGGGGATTTTAAGTTTTTGAGTTTTTGAGTTGACAAGGTATCAGTTGACAAGTTGACGAGGTTTTTTCACCACGGATTACACAGATTAAATAATTTATTACTCTGTGTCTCTGTGTTCGATTTTATTTGAAACGCAGATTAACGCAGATTTTCGCAGATTAAATAATTTATTTCTCTGTGCCTCCGTGTCTCTGTGTTTATTTTAGGAAACTAGGTTTTAGATACATCAGCAGAAGTATTGGCTTTAACTCCTAACGAAGCGAAGCGGAGTGCTAACTTCCTTAACTTCTCTAATTCCTTAAGAAATAACTTCTTTAACCCCTAAAACAAAAAACCTTGTTACCTTGTCAACTAAATAACTTTAACTTCTAAAAAGAAAAAACTTTGCGTCTTAGCGTCTCTGCGTTCAATGCATTTAAAGCACAGATTCTTCATTCTTAATTCTTCATTCTTCATTGAAAAAAGCATTCTTCATTGAAAAAGAGCATTCTCCACGTTCCTCTCATGACAATCGCATGAAAGTTCCGAAGTACCTTATTTCAGGTATAACGGCAGTATTCTGGACGAACCTCAACAGCAATGGTCTACCGTTGTTATGTGACGAGAAGAGTAAAGCGCAATGCACTTTAAAGCAAATACTTCCATATCACAAGTATTTAAAAGTCAATCAATTAAAATGCTTTCAACTTTGCCGTTTCATTATCATTTTATAATATGAAGCGGCGAAATCGCCGCAAATATACAAAAAAGATTTAATACAGAGGTATTTATAATAAGAAATAATCAAGATTAGAGTTTCTAAACTTGACAAGATTGCATTTATTCGACTAATTCTGAAAACTCTCCTAAAATTATCTATTGATTTACAGCAAGTTACAATAGTCTCGTCGCTTCATATTATACAACATCGAAATTTGTCAAACATTTTTCTGGTTGGATTTCACTATTCCCCGTTGATAGAAATACTTAAATAAGAAAGAAACAAACTTCACATAAAAAATAAAACGATGCGACCTCACTATAAGCTGAGATAGCATCGTTTTAATGTATAAATACTTAGAGCCTGTTTAAATTTTCCGATAAAGTCATATTGTCAGGTCTCTTTTGAGTTTGTTTCCGGTCTGTTTTCCCGATTTTATGCGTCAGATAGCCCGCTATCCTCCTTATAAAATCAGAAAAACATCCTCGAAAACAATTCTCAAAATAAACCTGAGCAAAATTTAAACAGGCTCTTACTTGGAAATTTTATTTTACAATCAATTGGGTGTAGTTTTGATCTCCCCAAACTTTCATCAGTTCAACATAAGCAGGATATTCTTTCGGGGTTATTTGGCTCTTACTTAGTTTCAGCGTACGTTTTACACTTGCTCCATCACTTTCGGGATGAATGCTGATTTCAATACTTCCCACCGAATTATTCAATTTCAAGTCTGTAACAGGTGTGCAGAGCGTCTTGCCTCCCAAGTGTACCTGATACATGTAAGTCTCATCAAATGCCGCCGGAAGAGTAAGCAATATGTCGCGGTCGCTTTCGGAGATACCCGTATGGTGGACAGCGCTGAACGGATAATCGGGCAAGGAAAGAATCTGATAATCACCTGCCTTTTCAATATGTCCCGTACTAGTATAACTGAAAGAAGTAGAAGCATCTGCCCCCTTTATTTGTGCTGCTTTATCACCTGCTATAATAATTTGAGCCGTTTTACCTTCTATATCCAGGAAGAAGTCGGAAACGGTAGCTTCTGCCTGGACAGACAACTTATCTTCTTGAAGCGTCAAATCCGCCCGATAGGAAATGGGTGTCTGGCGGGATTGAGGTTCTTCGATTATACCTGTACCAAGATTCAACGCCGGACAATACTGACGCAGTAAAAGGGCTTTCCGGCTTGTTGCCGCCGTAGAAGCCAAAAGTTGTTCTTGACCGTTTACCTTCGTCTGAATGTATAAGGTGACAGGTTTGAGCCCCATACCCGTAGCGTCTGTTTGCGGAAAGACGGCACATACATCGGCTTTGATGCCGGTTGCGTTCAGCAATCCTTGGAATACATTGATCCGTTCAGCGTCGGTTCCGTAAGCTGAACGGATGACTTCTTCCGTCGGACGAAGGCGATAACCGCAAACACCCAGGTCGAGAGGGATATGAGCGTAACTGTTTTGAATGTAACCGTAAATGGCTTTCAGCTTGTCAACATCGGTCGAGGCATCTTTAGTGATGTCTTTTGCCAACGTTTCCAATACGGACTGGTTTGGACCGGTTTGCATTTGGCTGGTAAAGACTTGTGCCATGACTTGGGTTGAAGCATACGTGTTGGCTGCCAGCATCGGAGCATCCAGGTGATAGATGTCAGTCAGCCGGGACATGGCCTTCACGTTGCGGAGCGTCCAGGTATAAGTTTGCTGGCCGTCGGATGTGGCGATAGCAGGTTCTCCTTTCAGTCCGCTCAATTGATAGTTCAACTTTTTCGCTTCGGGAACCGAAATGGTAAGGCTGTATTCCTTTACCGGTGAAGACTGCCCGATGCTTTCGCAGATATCCAATTCGGGCAGGCAGCCGGCTTTCGTAGTGATGGTATAGTCCAGGTAAATGGTAGCTCCCAGTTCGAGACCCGTATGCACCACTACCATCTCTTTCAACCCGTTGTAGGCAGGAGCGTCGGCTGCTTTGGCGGGCAATACTTCCACAAAAGCGTTGGCAGGAGTCTTGACGATGTTCCCGTCCTTTTGCTTGGTATAAGAGGCATTGATTGTCAGTGTCTGGTATTCCGGATTGTAGACAATGAAACTCTCCCCGTAGGTGCTGTTCATGGCAGTATGGGTGAAGAGGGTCAGTTCCATGTTGCAACGGAACTCTTGGCTGCCGTCGGCATGCAGCGTCCAGCTTTTAGCCAGTTTTTGGTATTCGGCTTCCGATGCGGCAAATGCTGATGCCGATATGGTCAGCAGCAGGCTGAATATAAATAAGGTTTTAGTAAAGTATTTCATAATCGGTTTAATTGTGCTTTAGTATGATATATTCTCCGTATGATTTATGGGCGTTGACAGCTTGGCGGAATCCGCTCCAATCGCTTGCTTCGTAAACACGTTTTTTCAGGGAAAGCTTCTGATGAAGGGTCAGTTTGCCTTTTTCGGCAGAGAGCGAACCTTCGAAATCAGCAGCCTGGCTTGTCATGTTGTCCGACTTCGGCGCATTCTCCATCGTGTAGCCGACCGGGAGCTGGATAGTCTCATCCAGTTCTACCAGACGCGAACAGGAGTCTTTGAAGCCATATTGGCGATGTTCGGGAGCTGTATCAATGCGTAAGTAAGATTTCACTTGGTTGTAAAGGTTGTTCATTACCATCGGTTTGAACAGCAACTCGTTGTTGCCTTTCAGGGCATAGTTGGGGATTTCGTACCGGAAAGTAATTTTAATGGGAGCTGCCTGATAATCCTTGGGATTCTTACCCCAATCCACACTAAGCAACCGGGCATTGGGAGACACGGCAAGCAACTGGCGTTCCATCGTGCGTTTCCATTCGCTTTGCCAGCCGGTGGTGAAGATGCGCCGGATGTTGCTGTCCGACTGACCTTCGGCAGTAATAGTAAAAGAACCGGTCAACGTACCGTCGGCAGAAAGCTTATTGTCGGCTTTGATGCGCACATAGTGATTTTCGGGGTCAGATACGGGAGTAAGACACAAATCAGAGCCTTCGGGTATGCCCGGCAGATAGTTCTGTTGTTGTTCGGCACTGCTCCACAGTTCGCGGCAGAAGGGAACCCAAGTCGGGTCGAGCGGCATATAGGTACCGTTCGAAAGTTTCACCACTGCCACGCAATGGTTGAAATGGTCCGCAGGAATGGATTCTACACGGCTGCCTGCCATAGTCATAGCCGGATATGCCTCGAAGCCAGCCATGCGGAGGAAGGAAATCAAGGTTCCGGCAATGTCCTTGCAGACACCGCAACGGTCGGTATAGTTCATTTTCGTGTTGTGCAGCGTATAGCCTTCGCCTTTGCCCATCGTGATGCCGGCATAGCGGATGTTGTCTGCCACCCAATGGGTAAGGACAGCTATCTTTTCCATTTCCGTTTGCTTGCCCTTAATCAGTTCGTCCACCTTCTTTTGGGCTTCGGGCAGCGGGGCAAAGCTTCCGTAGTCTTCGTTCACCTTATTAAACCACAGCGACTTGTCTTGCCAGCGCGGGGTGGATGACATCATCAGTTTGGGAGCCGCGTCATACAAATCAACCATGTTGGGCTCACGCTGGAACGGAACCATGTCATCTGCCGCAAAAGTATAGGTCTTGCGTTCTCCTTCGTAGCGCATGGAGGAGGTGCATTCGCCTTGATAAAACTGGAATTGCATGTCCTTACTCATCGGGATGGAAACGCGATAGACTTTGCGCACCGTAGGTTCGGATACCCAAAAAGGAACGATGTCATAAAACTGTCCGCGCATAGGCGGGATGAAACGGGACTCGTCATCGCCGTCGGCAAGAAGGGCATAGGTGAATCCTTTCTTGGCTATTTCATATTCCACCGTGTCACCCGGCTTCAGACGACCCAAATCGAGCATAATCTGACGGGCACCCCAGTAAATAGCACGGGCAGGAGCTGCATAATCGCAAGCTTTTGTCACATCGATATGAATCTCTTTGCCGTCTGACTGACGAATGGTAGCATACCGGAACTCGGCAAAAGCCGTAAGCGGGTCGTAGTCGTATTTCACCACATGATTGGCGATAGCGCCCGCTTCGGTCTGTACTTTGAATTTCTTGTGTACGGTAAAGGTTCCTGAACCGGTCTCAGCTACTTGCACTGCCGTACTGTCGAGTAAGGTCACGCAATCGGCATCGGCAAAAGCCGGAGTCGATAAAATCGGATTGCTTCCTTCGGTCTGACCAAAAACAGAGGCTGAGACCAAAAGAGGAAGCAACATAAGGGATACATGTTTCATATTTTAATTATTTAAATTGTCTCACTTTTAATAAACAGCTATCTTTATCACCCCGTCCAGCTTGTTTTCGAAAATCCGGTAAGCCTCTTCTATCTGGCTCAACGGGAAACGATGGGTGATGAGCGGAGTCGTGTCAATCTTGCCTTCTTCGATGAGACGGAGTATCTCGGCACAGTCGCATCCGTCTACCCCACCCGTCTTGAAAGTCAGATTCTTCCCATACATATCGGGCAAAGGCAATACTTGAGGCTTGTCATAAAGGGCTACAACGGTCACGATAGCATTCGGACGGGCGCACTCCCACGCCAACCGGAAGGTGTCTTCGGCACCTGCCACTTCCATTACCACATCGGCACCGCCATGCTCACTATGCTCCCTGACGAAACCGGCACACGCTTCAGGCTCTGTCACCAAAACCTCCGGATAATGTTCGCGTACAAAACGGATACGCTCGGGCGATTTCTCGCAAACGATGATGCGCCGAGGATGCTTCAGCATCGTACAGAGCAAGGCGCAGATACCCGTAGGACCCGCTCCGATAATAAGTACCGTATCCTCTGCTTTTATCTCGGAAATACGCGCAGCCCAAAAACCTGTAGCCAGAATATCTCCTACAAACAAGGCTTGCTCATCGCTTACCGAGTCGGGAATGCGGTTCAGCCCTGTATCGGCATAAGGCACACGGACGTATTCCGTCTGTCCGCCATCGATGCGGCATCCCAATGCCCATCCCCCATCGGGGTCTGTACAATTATTGACATATCCGTGCCGGCAGAAGAAACACTCGCCGCAGAAAGTCTCCACATTCACGGTCACTCGGTCTCCCGGCTTCACACCGGTAACGGACGGACCTGTCTCTTCCACCACTCCTACCATTTCGTGCCCTACCGTAATACCGGGTACAGCACGGGGCACACTGCCATGCTTAATATGCAAGTCGCTGGTACAAATACTTCCCAAGGTAATCCGCACAATGGCATCGCGCGGACCTTGCAACCGAGGTTTCGGTTTCTCTCTCCATTCGAACCTTCCGGGTCCGACATACGTATAAGCTAACATAGGCATTCTATTTTTTTTCGTTACAGGCCGCATGTGTTCACTCGACCCGTAATCCTTAATCATTTCTTTTTTCCAAACTCCGGGTCAATTTTCAACAATGAGGAAACGACAAAAGTCGCTATGCAACAAACCATAATCCAAATGAAGAAATACCGATAGCCCAACCATTCCTGAAGCCAACCTGCCGCCATACCAGGCAACATCATTCCCAACGCCATGAAGGCGGTGCAAATGGCATAATGCGCCGTACTATGGCTCCCTTGGGAAAAATAAATCAGGTACATCATGTATGCCGTAAAGCCGAATCCATAGCCGAACTGCTCAATGAAGATGCATACATTGACCCAAAACAAACTGGTTTCGGGAAAATAACTCAGGTAAACATAAACCAAATCGGGCAAGGAAATAGCCCACACCATGGTCCATAGCCAATGCTTTAACCCATGACGCGCCACAGCCATGCCTCCCAATATGCCTCCCAAGGTCAATCCGATGATGCCTACCGTTCCTTGCGTGAAACCTATCTGCTCGGTAGTCATGCCCAAACCTCCTTCTGAAACAGGGTCAATCAGAAAGGGAATGCTCATCTTTGCCAACTGCGCTTCGGGAAAACGATAAAGCAACATGAACAACAAAGCGACTCCGATGCCCTCCTTGCGGAAAAACGAACGGAAGGTCAAAAGAAACTCACGCCACAAACCGCCTGCCGACACGCTCACCGCCGGACGGTCGTACTCAGGACGGGGAAGAATAAACGCATGATAAACGAATACCACCAGAAACAAGCCTGCCAAAAGCAGGAAAGTCATGCTCCAGGCATAAGGGATTCCTCTTCCGGATTTCTCCAGATACCCGGCAAACATGATGAGCACTCCCTGACCCGCAATGGTAGCTAGGCGATAGAATGTGCTTCGGATACCGACGAACAGGGCTTGCTGATGGAACGTAAGCCCTAACATATAGAATCCGTCCGCCGCAATGTCGTGAGTGGCAGAAGAGAAAGCCATCAGCCAGAACAACGCCAGCGTAGACTGGAAAAAGCGGTCGGCAGGAATCAGGAAAGCGATGCCCGCCAATGCCGCTCCTATCAGCAATTGCATCGCCACAATCCACCAGCGCTTGGTGCGTATCAGGTCGATAAAGGGACTCCACAAAGGTTTGATGACCCACGGCAAGTTGAGCCAGCCTGTATAGAGCGCAACCTCCGCGTTCGATATGCCCATCCGTTTATACATCACCAGCGAAAGAGTCATTACCGCTATATAGGGCAGACCTTCGGCAAAATAAAGAGTGGGCACCCATGCCCAAGGGGAGTCTTTCTTCATATCTTCTTCACCTCAAACCGGTTCACGCCTCCCTGTCGTCCCATTCATCATCACCTTCATCGAAACGGTCTTCTCCGTCATCATCGTCATCATCGTCACATCCGCAACACCCGTGGTGATGATGGTCACGGTGCGGACGGCGCACACGGTACCGGCGGTCATCCCATTCGTCATCGCCTTCATCGAAATGGTCTTCACCGTCATCCCAAAACTCGCCTTCCCAACGTCCTTTGTCCCAGTCGTCGTCCCATTCGTCATCATAGAAACGCTCGATGATGTTTCCTCTTTCCGACACAACCAGCACATAGCTCCGGTCGTTCCGGTCCGCCTGCACGATGTAATACATGCCGCGACGGTTCTCCATCGCCTTATTGTCGTTATCGTCAATTTCCTCATAGACAAATCCCGAACGCTTCAACACACTGATAACCGCACGCGGAAGGCGGCTCCGACGCACTTCCCACATCGTACGTAACCATTGGCCCTCGGGATTGAAGATAGCTATTTTCTCTGTTCCACGATGATTCATCTTCACTTCGATAAATCCGTCATCGTAATCCTTATCCAAAATACGGGCATTCGGATAACGGTCGCGGACAAACGAAACAGGGTCGTTCTTTCCATAAACGACCAGTGTCAGACACATTGCCAACATGCAAAAAAATACACGCAGTTTCATAAGTTATCTGTTTTAATGGTTTAGGCAAATGTACAATCCTTTTTCTTATCTGCCAAAGAATCGGGACACGAAGAAATAAAAAACTGTTAACAAAAGGAAAGAAGCTATACAAAATAAGAGACACGAAACCACAAAGGTTATATAAATAATATAACTCTGTGTCTTCGTGTCTCTGTGTTCAAAAAATCGGAAGTATTATCAATTGTTTTCCGGACGGAGCTTACGTACTACGACGCCGGTCTGCCACATTTCGCTCTCGCGCAAAGCTTTCAATTCTTCGTTCAGCTTTTCGCGATAATCGGGCTGCGAGTTAGAATCAATAGAACGTTGTGCCTCGATGCCGTCTTCTACAGATTTATACAGTTTTTCAAATACCGGTTTGGTCGCATCGTGGAACGGAACCATCCAGTCGAGTGCGCCACGCTGGGCGGTAGTAGAGCAATTGGCATACATCCAGTCCATACCTTTAGCGGCAAAGAGCGGCATCAACGACTGGGTCAATTCTTCTACGGTTTCGTTGAAAGCTTCGGAAGGAGTATGTCCGTGTTCGCGCAATGTTTCATACTGAGCCAAAAGCAAGCCTTGGATAGCCCCCATCAATGTACCGCGTTCGCCGGTCAGGTCGGAAGTAGCTTCACGCTTGAAAGTGGTCTCGAACAAATATCCCGAACCGATGCCGATACCCATAGCGATGACACGGTCCCATGCCTTGCCAGTAGCATCCTGATAGATGGCGTATGAAGAGTTCAAACCACGGCCTTCGAGGAACATGGTACGCAAAGAAGTACCCGAACCTTTCGGTGCCACCATGATGACATCCACATCTGCCGGAGGAACCACACCCGTACGGTCGTTCCAAGTGATGGCAAAGCCGTGAGAGAAATACAATGCCTTACCGGCGGTCAGGTGTTTCTTAATCATCGGCCAGCAAGCGATTTGTGCCGCATCGGAAAGCAAAACGGCGATAATGGTAGCGCGTTGGCAAGCTTCTTCGATACCGAAGAGAGTTTCACCCGGTACCCATCCGTCGGCTACGGCTTTATCATACGTCTTGCCCGGACGCTGACCCACAATCACATTAAATCCGTTATCGCGCAGGTTCAACGACTGGCCCGGTCCCTGTACACCGTAACCGATGACAGCTATGGTTTCGTCTTTCAATACTTCACGTGCTTTCTCCAAAGGAAATTCTTCACGGGTTTCTACGTTTTCGATTACCCCGCCAAAATTCATTTTTGCCATAATAATTACAATCTTTTTATCGCGGTCTTCACCCGACCGCAGGTTAATATAAAAAATTTAAGAAAATACTACTTTGCTCCGTATAGCCGTCTCGGTGCCGTTCTTCCTGATTTCGATGTCGTATTCGTTTTCCGACTTCTGCTCGCGATAGAAGCCCAGCACATCACCGTAATGGCTTTCCGCCACATACGCTACTTCAAAACGCTTCAACCGTTTCTCCCGATACATCTCCAGCGGAAACAAATCGAGGATATGCTCGATATACTTGATGCTGTTGACGTGTCCGTTCAGGTCGATATCGCTATACTTTGTGCGGTATTCCGTCACGGGCTGCGCGTCGCCGGCCACCTTCACCCTGCCTGCCTTGGCAATGGGGCAAGGTTTCCCGGCATCGATGTATTCCGTGATTTCTCCGCCATGCAAAAGGAACAAGTCGGCGGGCTTGCGGGTCTCCATGCTAATCATCGCCCATACCGAACGCGCGTAGCCTATGGGGTTGCCCTCGGCATTGCAGATGGCAAAATTGCGGTCGGTAAAGAGCCGGTACACATTTTCCACCCATGTCTCGATGCTGAAACGTTCGTATGCCTTGGGCATATCGGTCATCTCCACCGCCAGGCGCGACAAGACCCACGTGTAATGGTTCTCGTTCAGCACCGCCATGCCGAATCCACGGTCGGCGGCATGGAATCCCGCGCAATTCAGCAAGTGATTGCCCAGCACTCCCATGGTCAGCTTTCCGGAGAAATCAACGTGGAACGGTTCTGCCACAAACTCGTATCTGCCTACTTTTTCTTTCGCATCCATAATTTCTGTTCTATAAAATCAAACGTTTTTCTCTTTCAAGTAACGCTCTTCGCGGTGAGCCAGGTATTCATTGACCCGCTCGAAGCAACTGGTAGAGACAGCTATCCGTCCCGAACGGACAAACTGAAGCACACAATTCAAATCTTTCAGCTTCTGGTAAAGGTCGGTTATCTCCGCGCTCATGCCGGTCAATTCCACGATACAGAATGTAGGATTCACTTCTACAATGTGCGCACTTGCCCGGCGTACCACCTTCGAAGCTTCGGGATTCGACTGAAACTCGGGTGTAGAGACCTTGTACATCGCCACTTCACGCTGGAAGATTTCCTTCTCGGTGAAATAATGCGCCTGTATGACATCGATTTTCTTCTCAATCTGACGCACCACTTTCTCGATAATATCGGGAGTGGTCCAGCAGGTTATCGTATATTTGTGCACTCCTTTAATAGAAGAAGCCGAAACGTTCAGACTCTCGATGTTAATCTGCCGGCGGGTAAACACGGCCGTCACCTGATTCAGCAGACCGGCGATGTTCTCGGAGTGAACGATAATTGTATATAATGTCTTCGTATTATCCATTTGTTTTTATTTTTAGTTAACAAGGTATCAGGTGACAAGTTGACAAGGCTCTGAATAGTTTCGTTAATTTCATTGGTCAAGCTTTCTAAAACCTTGTCAACTCGTCAACTGAAACCTTGTCACCTGATTATTCAACAATCCAAATCAAGCAACATGTGATTTACCGAATAACCCGGAGGAGTCATCGGGAGGACGTTGCCCTCTTCTATCACACACACTTCAAGCAGGAATGGCCCGTCGGCATCCAGCATCTCGCGGATGCCGTCCTCCAGCTCGGCACGGTCCATAATCCGTCGCCCTGCAATGCCGTATGCGGCGGCTATCTGCATATAGTCGGGGTTCATCATCGGCGTAAACGAGTAACGCTTGTTGAAAAACATCGCTTGCCACTGGCGCACATTGCCCAGGTAATTATTGTTCAGCAAAATAAGCTTGACCGGTGCCTGTTGTTCCATCACTGTTCCCAGTTCTTGCATGGTCATCTGCAAGCCGCCGTCTCCCATAAAGGCACACACCGTGCGGTCGGGACATCCGAACGTGGCTCCGATAGCTGCCGGAAGGCTGAAGCCCATCGTGCCCATTCCACCCGAGGTAACCAAACTCCGATTCTTGTCGAACTTGAAATACCGGCAAGCCATCATCTGATTCTGCCCTACATCCGTCACCAGAATAGCTTCGTGGCGAGTTGCCTCGCTAACGGCATGAACAATCTCACCCATATTCAACGGACCGCTTTCGGGGAAGACTTCGGGACGTATGACACACTCGAACTCTTTCTCGTCGTACGGGCGGAAACTCTCTATCCATTCCGTATGCTTGTGGCTTTGAATCAGCTCGGTAAGCAACGGCAAGGTACGCTTGCAATTGCCGAGGACAGGAACATCTACCGGCACATTCTTGTTAATCTCCGAAGGGTCTACATCCAAGTGGATGACCTTGGCCTGACGGGCGTAGGTTTCCAGCTTGCCAGTCACACGGTCGTCGAAACGCATGCCCACCGCAATCAGCACGTCGCACTCGTTGGTCTTGACATTGGGAGCCAGGTTGCCATGCATACCCAGCATGCCTTTATTCAACCGATGGTTGGAAGGCAAAGCCGAAAGCCCCAGCAACGTACATCCGCAGGGGATGTCCGCCTTTTCGATAAAAGCCTTCAGCTCTTCCTGTGCATTTCCCAACTCGACACCCTGCCCTACCAGCAACAACGGGCGTTCGGCTTCGTTGATGAGCTTAACCGCCTCTGCCACCATCTTCGGGTCTGTTTCCGGGTCGGGGTCATAACTCCGGATAAAATCGACATCCACCGGTTCATATTCGGTCTTGTCCGTCTGGGCATTCTTGGCAAAGTCGAGCACCACCGGTCCGGGACGTCCGCTACGGGCTATATAAAAAGCACGCGATACCGCCCATGCTACGTCTTCCGCACGCCGTATCTGGTAACTCCATTTTGAGATAGGCTGAGTCACGCCTACCAGGTCCACTTCCTGAAACGCGTCTGTTCCCAGCAAAGAAGCCCCTACCTGTCCGGCTATCACCACAACGGGTGTACTGTCTATCATCGCATCCGCCACACCCGTAATGGTATTCGTAGCGCCGGGACCGCTTGTCACCAGACATACGCCTACCTCACCCGAAACCCGGGCAAAGCCTTGCGCGGCATGGATAGCTCCCTGTTCGTGACGCACAAGGATATGGTTCAACTTATCGCGATGGTCGTATAATGCATCGAATACCGGCATAATGGCACCGCCGGGATAGCCGAAGAGCGTTTTCACTCCTTCATACTCCAGCGATCGCATCAATGCCTCCGAGCCTGTTATCTTTTTTTTATCCATATATATTATCTTAAAAACTTAAGAACTTATAAACTTAAGAACCTAAAAACTCAAGAACTTAAGAACTTACAAACTCATAAACTTACAAACTCAAATGATTCTCACTCCCCCTTTATCTGCCGAACTCACCATCGCCGCATAAGCCTTCAAGGCCTTCGATACTTGGCGGTCGCGCGTCACAGGAGCCATCGGACGGGCAGCCAGTTCCTCATCGCTCAACTTGACATTGATTGTACGGTTCGGAATATCTATTTCGATGATGTCGCCGTCCACTATCTTGCCGATGTTTCCTCCGGCGGCTGCCTCCGGCGAAATATGCCCGATACTCAAGCCCGATGTACCTCCGCTAAAGCGTCCGTCGGTTATCAGAGCACATTCCTTGCCCAGGTGTTTCGACTTGATGTACGAAGTAGGATAAAGCATCTCCTGCATGCCCGGACCGCCCTTGGGGCCTTCGTGGGTGATGACCACTACATCGCCGCTCACCACCTTTCCACCCAAAATGCCTTCGCAAGCCGCTTCCTGCGAATCGAACACTTTAGCCGGGCCGGAAAACTTCCAGATGCTTTCGTCCACTCCTGCCGTTTTCACCACACAGCCATCCTGTGCTATGTTTCCTTTTAATACAGCCAGACCTCCGTCTTTCGAATAAGCGTGTTGCAGGTCGCGGATGCATCCCTCGGCACGGTCGGTATCCAGCGTATCATACATCGCGTCCTGCGCACCCAGCATGATACAGAACTTACCACCCGGCGCACTACGGTAAATGCGCAACGCTTCCGCGTCGGGTTCGGGTACATTTATATTATAATGAGCAATGGCTTCCGCCAAGGTGCTTCCGTCTACCCGGCGTACCGAAGTATCCAGCAAGCCTCCTTTAGCCAGTTCGCCCAAGATGTTGAGGATTCCTCCCGCACGGTTCACGTCCTGGATATGGTATTTCTGCGTATTGGGAGCCACCTTGCAGAGGCAGGGCACCCGGCGTGAAAGCCGGTCGATATCGTCCATGCAGAAATCCACTTCAGCCTCGTGCGCTATCGCCAGCAAGTGAAGCACCGTATTGGTAGAGCCTCCCATCGCGATGTCGAGTGTCATCGCATTGAGAAAAGCTTCCCGCGTGGCGATGCTCCGTGGCAATACGCTCTCGTCGCCGTCGCGGTAATATTTATAGGCGTTCTCCACAATCAGCCTTGCCGCATCTTCGAAAAGAATCCGCCGGTTGACGTGGGTAGCCAATATCGTGCCGTTGCCCGGCAAAGCCAGTCCGATAGCCTCGTTCAGGCAGTTCATCGAGTTGGCGGTAAACATACCCGAACAGCATCCGCATCCCGGGCAGGCATGGCGTTCAATCTCTGCCACATCGGCATCGCTCACGCTTGTATCCGCCGATTTAATCATCGCGTCAATCAGGTCGAGATGCATCCCGCCCCATTCGCCTGCTTCCATCGGACCACCCGATACAAAAACCGTCGGGATATTGAGCCGCATAGCCGCCATCAGCATACCCGGCGTAATCTTGTCACAATTGGAGATGCACACCATCGCGTCCACCTTGTGCGCGTTGACCATGTATTCGATGCTGTCGGCGATGATATCGCGCGAAGGCAGTGAATACAGCATCCCGTCGTGCCCCATGGCGATACCGTCATCAATGGCTATGGTATTAAATTCGGCGGCAAAGCATCCCTGCCGTTCTATTTCGGCTTTCACCAACTGACCGATTTCGTGCAAATGGGTATGCCCCGGCACAAACTGGGTAAACGAATTGACCACTGCAATAATCGGTTTACCCATCATTTCTTTCTTCATCCCGTTGGCCACCCATAGCGCACGGGCTCCTGCCATGCGCCGTCCTTCGGTACTCATCGAACTACGTAACTGATGTTTCATACTATGCGTTCTCCTTTTAGTCATTAAGTAAAAAGCCTCTCTCAACTTTTGGTGAGAAAGGCTTTCTTACGTATATCCACATACAACTACATACACGAACCTTCCTCACCTCCTGGTACCACCACGACGTGAATCAAATGCAGGACTGCCAAGTTAATTCGTATATCTGTTGCCATATTCATTCGCTTTATTTCGTTTTACGGTTGCAAAGGTAAAGGGTTTTCCCGAATAAACAAATAAAATGAAAGTTTTTTCTCATAAAAAATTATCATTAGTAAGATTACTCACCCGTTATCCCCTATTATTCAACCAACTTCCATGCTGTTTCCGCCTGAAATGTCGTGTTTTCACATGGGCGTAATCCACATATCCTTGCTCCGGATTCCCGGCATACTATGTGCGCAGCGCGGCGAAACTATCTTCCTTTGCCTGTACACCTAGCTTGCATCGCTTACGCATATATCTGCATATAAACGAAGAAGCAAGGGCATCTGTACAGAAATAACCGTAGTGAAAATGTTATTTAAATGAAGAATGAAGAGTGAAGAATGAAGAATCCGCGCTAATCTACGTCGTTAAAAAAACAACTGAATCTTCATTCTTCGTTCTTCATTCTTCATTTAATTATTCGTTCTTCATTTAATTATTCGCTTTTATCGAGATTTATACCTAAATTTGCACCGCAAATAAACATTGTATCACTTTTTATATCATTAAAGAATGGAAAACAAGTACATCACCGTATCTTATCGCCTTTACGCGATGAACGACGGAGAAAAAGAACTCATCGAAGAAGCACCGGCAGCACATCCGTTCCAGTTTATTTCTGGAGTAGGATATACCCTCGATAGATTTGAAAAGGAAATCACCGCACTGGAAAAGGGAGCTGATTTCAGCTTTACCATCCCTTGTGCCGAAGCCTATGGCGAACGCGACGAAGACAATGTGCGCCAAGTACCGAAATCGATGTTTTGTGACGCAGAAGGCAATTTCGATAGCGAAAACATCTACCCGGGCAACATCATCATGCTGAGTGACCACGAAGGACACAACTTCTATGCCAATGTGGGCGAAATCACCGAAGACAAGGTGGTAGTCGACCTGAATCACCCACACGCGGGGAAAGACCTGATTTTCGAAGGCAAAGTCATCGAGATGCGTCCCGCTACGAATAAGGAAATCGAAGAAATCGTCAACGCCATGAGCGGCGGATGCGGAGGCCATTGCGAAGGCTGCGGAGGCGGATGCGGCGAGGAAGGTCATCATCATCACGATGAAGACGGATGCTGCGGAGGCGGATGCGGACATTGTCATTAATCAGCCCCTTAAAGCCTGATTTGCTTATGATACTGATAGCTGACAGCGGAGCTACGAAAACCGACTGGTGCTACGGCACCGTCGGTACTCACTGCATGCGGATACAGACCGAGGGAATCAATCCGTTCCATCAGTCAGAAGCACATATCCGGCACATTATCGGCGAACAGCTTGTGCCTCGGTGTCAACAAGTTTCCGGCGTATGTACTGATATCTTTTTCTACGGCGCCGGATGTCTCCCATCGGTTTCCTCACCTATCCGGGAAGCCTTGCAGCACTTCTTTCCCCAAGCACGCATAACGGTAGAAACCGACCTGCTGGGAGCCGCGCGCGCCTTGTGCCAGCATCGTCCTGGCATTGCCTGCATCCTGGGCACAGGTTCCAACTCTTGTCTGTACGATGGAGAGCGCATCGCGGAAAACATTTCCCCCTTGGGCTATATCTTGGGCGATGAAGGAAGTGGAGCCTATCTGGGAAAACAGTTTGTAGCAGATTGCTTGAAAAAACAACTTTCCACCCGTTTGTGCGATGCCCTACTGACGGAACTGAGTATGGACGCCTCGGGCATCATCGAACGTGTGTACCGCCAGCCTCAAGCCAACCGCTTCCTGGCAAGCATCGCCCCTTTTATCCACCGCCACAAAGACGAAGCGGAAGTGCACGCCTTCCTACTCCGTTGCTTCGACGCGTTTTTCCGGCGCAACGTCCTGCTTTATTCCCGACAATTACCCGCGTCCTTCGTGGGTTCCGTAGCATGGCATTTCCGCACCGAGATAGAAGAAGCCGCCCACGCTTGCGGCATACCTGTAGGGACATTCCTTCAAAGCCCCATCGAGAAGCTGGCGGAATACCATTTCACGCCCCTTACTTCCCCTTCTGCTGCCAGTTCCCTATAAAACCGGCAACCGTCCTATCAGCTTGTCTTCGACAAGTTATAGCTAAAAAACTTTGCCAATACATAAAAAAAAGCTTACTTTGTGAGCTGTAACCAACAACACTTATTTTATGAAAGGTATCGTTTTAGCCGGCGGATCGGGCACACGCCTCTACCCCATCACCAAGGGAGTTTCGAAACAACTGTTGCCCATATTCGACAAGCCGATGGTATATTACCCTATTTCCACCTTGATGCTTGCCGGCATACGTGACATATTGATTATCTCTACCCCTCATGATTTGCCCGGATTCCGCAGATTATTGGGCGATGGAAGCGATTTCGGCGTGCATTTCGAGTATGCCGAACAACCTTCTCCCGACGGACTGGCACAAGCTTTCATTATCGGAGAGCAATTTATCGGCGACGATTGTGCCTGCCTGGTGCTGGGCGACAACATCTTCCATGGCAACGGATTTACCCGTATGCTGAAAGAAGCCGTGCGTACAGCCAAAGAAGAAGGTAAGGCTACAGTATTCGGCTATTGGGTGAGCGACCCCGAACGGTATGGAGTGGCGGAATTTGATAAAGAAGGAAATTGCCTGAGCATCGAAGAAAAACCCGAACATCCCAAATCGAACTATGCGGTAACAGGACTTTATTTCTACCCGAACAAGGTAGTAGATATCGCTAAGCACATCAAGCCGTCGGCACGCGGAGAACTGGAAATCACAACGGTAAACCAACTGTTCCTCCGTGCCGGAGAGCTGAAAGTGCAAACATTAGGACGTGGATTCGCCTGGCTGGATACAGGTACGCACGACTCACTTGCCGAAGCTTCGACTTATATTGAGGTCATCGAAAAACGCCAAGGGTTGAAAGTGGCTTGCCTGGAAGGCATAGCCTACCGCCAAGGATGGATTGACGCGGAAAAGATGCGCCAGCTTGCCCAGCCGATGCTGAAAAATCCCTATGGACAATACTTGCTGAAGGTGATTGACGAAGTAAACCGGACCGGACAGGAAAACTTGGATTAAGCTTAAAGAGTCAACTGACACCTTTTAATTATCTGACTTTTAATTTTTAACTTTTAATTCATACAAAAGTGGAAGTCATAAAAACCGAGATAGAAGGCGTGATTATCATTGAGCCACGCTTGTTTAAAGACGAACGGGGTTATTTCTTCGAGTCGTTTTCAGAAAGAGATTTCAATGCCCAAGTGCGCACCGTCCACTTTGTGCAAGACAATGAAAGCAAATCATGCTATGGTGTGTTGCGAGGTTTGCATTTTCAAAAACCGCCCTATGCACAGAGCAAGCTGGTACGGGTTATCAAGGGAGCCGTGCTCGATGTAGCAGTAGATATCCGCAAAGGTTCTCCCACCTTTGGCAAACATGTAGCGGTAGAACTTACCGAAGACAATCACCGCCAGTTCTTCATTCCTCGCGGTTTCGCCCACGGATTCAGCGTATTAAGCCCTGAAGCAGTGTTCCAATACAAATGCGACAACTTTTACGCACCTCAGAGTGAAGGTGCCATCGCATGGAACGACCCCGACTTGCACATCGACTGGCGTATCCCCGCCGATAAGGTCATTCTTTCAGAAAAAGACCGGCATCATCCGCTCCTGAAAGACGCTACCGATTTATTCGACTATTCTCAAGATTTATACCGATAAAAAAGCCGCTACAGATAACGGGAAAGAATCTTCAGATTCTCCATCCGTGTTAATCTGTAGCGGACTTTTTTATTCAAGCTTTATCAATCGTTGTCACTATCCATATCGATGAGATTGAAGTTCAGGTCGAATGTCAAATCCCAGAAATTTGACAATTTCACTTCATACTCATAACGGTCTTTTTCAAGCTGAACCACCTTGGCTTCGGGATAATTCGTATTTACAAATTCCTGAATCTTGGCAGGAATCACAGCTTGCGGCATCGCCATGCGTCTGCAACGGATATCGGTCCAATTGCCCTTCTTGTCAAATTCCACTTTATCGCCATTGACAAACATCACATCGTATGAAGAATCCAAGAACTCTTTTTCCATCTTTACGAAAGCCACCTTTGCATCGGGGAAATTCTGCTTGATGAAAGTCTGAGCTGCAGCCGGAAGCTGTTCGAACGTAATCGGCTTGTCATTGTCTGCCATTGCCACTTGCATCGTAAATAAACTCACTAATAAAAACATCCACTTTTTCATAAGGCTTACATTTTAAGGGTTAATGATTCGTTTCGTTTAATTTTCTAATGCAAAACAAAGCAACAAATCTGAAAGAATTTGGGAATCTGATGCCTTTCCACGCCGATTAACATCTTTTAAAATACAGGCATTCCGCTTACTCCAACGCGCCTTTTTTCATCCGCAATTCATAAAGGTCACTCCGGCGGTCACGCAAATTGCGTACGCTACCATAGGTATGGAGTTCGCTCAACAAGTCCAGGTCTACGTCCGATACCAGAATCATCTCGGTATTCGGAGTGGCTTCAGCACGCTTTCCGTCGGTAGGAAAAGCGAAATCGCACGGAGTGAATACACCCGACTGGGCATACTGGATGTCCATATTATGCACACGGGGCAGATTGCCCACGCTTCCAGCTATCACTACGAAGCATTCATTCTCGATGGCACGGGCCTGCGCACAAACCCTTACACGCGAATAGCCGTTCTGCGTATCGGTAAGGAAAGGCACAAACAAAATCTGCATGCCCTGGTCTGCCATCAGACGTGAAAGCTCGGGAAATTCTACATCATAGCAAATCAGCACACCTATCTTGGCACAATCGGTATCGAAAGTACGCACCATCTTGCCTCCGCTCAAGCCCCAGCTCTTCACCTCATCGGGGGTGACGTGCACCTTCTCATACATCTCCACCGTACCGTCACGGCGGCACAAGAAACCCACATTGTACAGGCTTCCGTCTTCCTTCACATAAGGCATACTTCCGGTGATGATGTTGATGTTATAGCTGATAGCAAGCTCTACAAAGCGGTCGCGTATCTGCTCGGTATATTGCGCCAACGCACGGATGGACTGCGCTTCACCCATATCGTTGAACTTCGCCATCAGGGGAGCATTGAAATATTCGGGGAAAAGCACGAAGTCGCTCTTGTATCCCGATACGGCATCCACGAAGAATTCCACCTGTTCGAACACGTCATCAAGCGTCTTATACGAACGCATCTGCCATTGTACCAGTCCCACGCGGACCGTGGTCTTCTTGTCGACATACGAATCTGTAGGGGGCTGATAATAAATATTGTCCCACTGCAGAAGGGTAGCGCAATGGCGGGATTCTTCATCATTGGGCAGGTAATTGCGCATCACGCGGCGCACATGAAAATCGTTCGAAAGCTGGAAAGTCAGTACCGGGTCGTATATCTCGCGCAAGCGTACTTTCTCGATATACTCTTTCGGACGCATCGTGTCGGCATACTTATAATAATTAGGAATACGACCGCCGAACATAATGGCTTTCAGGTTCAGCTTCTCGCAAAGTTCCTTGCGGTAATCGTACATACGGCGCGCCAGGCGAAGTCCGCGGTATTCGGGATGGATGAACACCTCGATGCCGTAAAGGATATTCCCTTTCGGGTTATGGGTATTGAAGGTTTCGTTTCCCGTTACTTTGGCATAGGTATGGTCTCCCTTCACCATATCGTAATCGACAATAATCGAGAGGGCACAACCCACTATCTTTTCATCTGCCACCGTAACGATTTGCCCTTCGGGAAAAATAGTAATCAGTTTCTTTATCTGGGCACGGGTCCAGAATACATCCTTGTCGGCATACACACGCGTAAACGATTGTGCCAACTGGTCGTAATCCTCCATCCGGAGGTTACGGATTTCTACTTTGTTAATCTTATGAGTCTGTTCCATAATGACATAAATTATACGATTGCCTGCGTATCTGCATACGCGGCCTTTCAGTTTCTTGACAGGTAAAGCCGGTCGGTGATGCACGCCGGGAGCTCTTCCTGATAGTGCGTCACCATAATCAGCGTCTTGTCCTTACGTTCGCAAAAAGCTTCGATGATGTCTTTCACCATCCGCCGGTTATAAAGGTCAAGCCCATGAAGCGGTTCGTCCAGAATCAGCAATTCGGGGTCTTTTACAAAGGCACGTGCCAAGAGCACCATCCGCTGTTCCCCGCTCGATAACTGCAAGAAACTGCGGTCCTTCAAATCCAAGATGCCGAAGATATCCATCCACCATTCGCACACCTTACGGTCGGCTTCATTGGTTTTCTTATACAGGCCGATGGAGTCGTGCAGACCGCTCGCCACAATGTCAATGGCAGGCAGGTTCTTCAGGTATGCCCGGTGCATTTCAGGACTGACATAACCGATGTGTTTCTTGATTTCCCAAATGCTTTCCCCGCTTCCGCGCTTCCGTCCGAACAGAGAAATATCACAGGCATAGCTTTGCGGATTGTCGGCACATACCAGGCTGAGCAAAGTAGACTTGCCCGAACCGTTGTCTCCACTCAGTGCCCATCGCTCGCCGCACCGTACCGACCAGTCGAGGTCTTTCAGAATCGTACGGCTCCCGTAGCGGATGCTGACCTTGTTCAAGTCGACAATATGTTCGCTACGATACAAACCTTCGGCATACGGCAAGTTCAAGATACGCTCCCGCTTTTCTTCAGGCAATACGTGAGCCGGGATTTCCGGACGCGATGCCAGATATTCCTGCAGCGTCATCTTTTCCCCACATACCTTGTCAGCAACGGGCACCACGTGAGTGATAAACGTAGGGATATCATCCGATTTCGAAAGCACTAAGATGATTTGCAAGGCAGTCACTTCGGTAAGACGTTTCAACAAGACATGCAGCAAGTCGCGTGTCTTGGCATCCAGACCGATGAAAGGATTATCCATAATCAATACACGCGGATTGCTTAAAAGCGTCTTGGTGAGCTGGAATTTCCGGAGCTCGCCGCTCGACAAAAGAATGATGTGCTTGTCCAACATGGCTTCGATGCCGAACAAATCGAACAAAGCACGCTTCAGTTCTTCATTCTGACAGGCAGGAAGCAAATCGCGCACTATGGGTGTATCGTCCAAGTCGTGCGCGTTCCAACGCTGCTGATAATAATAGGTAGCGTCCGAATCGCCATACGAATCACGGAAAGTGATGTACTTGATGTTGTCAGACACCATCTTCGAGACAGATGGCGAGAAGTCGTATTTTACCTCGTTCATCATCAGGAGCGGATAACGCCCGGTAAGGGTATCTACCAAAAGGCTTTTTCCTCCCCCGTTAGGACCTACAATGGCAATATGTTCATCTGCCCCGAATTGCAGGTTGATGGGTTCCCGCAAGCGGTAAGCCGGATGCCGGGTAACGCCATTCTCAATGGTAATGATATTTTGCATTGCTTATACGTATTTATAATCGTATTTTTATAATCGAACGCAGAGACGCAAAGGCGCAGAGTTTTTTCTTTTAGAGGAAGCAAAGACTGTAGAGATAAGTATATCTCTGTGTGCTTGGCCTTCTCTATAAAATATATTCTCTGCGCCTTTGCGTCTCTGCGTTCGATTTCCATAATAAATATTCCCATAATAATTTATTGATGAATAATCAGAGCCGAACGGGGTGCCACCTGAATCTGGTTCCCTGTAATCGTGCCCAGTCCCATAACCAAATCTATCTTACCGTCCCGGCAAATCACCCAATACTTTCCTTCGGGAATATCCACGCTTACCGGCTCGGTACGCGCATTCAACACCACGATGGTATTGAGCCAACTATCGCCGCACGGATTGCCTTTCAGACGGAAAGCCACTACATTGGTGGCAGGCACCGGAATGAACTCCAAGTGATTCCTGACCAAGGTGGCATCGCCCATACGGAATGCCGGATGAGCCTTACGCATGGCTATCAGTCCCCGATAATAGTCGAAGACATCCCGATGTGCCGACTTGTTGTGCCAATTGATGGCGTTCACCTCGTCGGGCATATTATAAGGATTCGGATTGCCTTTCCGGTCGCGCAGGAACTCATCGCCTGCAAACAGGAACGGTATACCTTGCGAGGTGAGAAGGGCTGTAGCCGCCAGCTTTTGCAAAGCGCTCAGTTCTTGCGTGGAAGCTCCTGGAAGTGTCACTTTCAGACGGTCGGTCAGACACAAGTCATCGTGACAACTGGCATAGCTGATGAACTGTGTCGGCGCAAAGGTACACGAGTCATCGGGAGTCAACGGATAGACACCGCCCGACACGCCGAAACGGATTCCCCGTTCATAACCGGGACGGCCGATAAGGAAAGCGCCTTTCGCGTCTTCGCCGAAAGGTCCCCGCAAACTGTCGCGGAACTCATCCCGAAAGACGGCGATGCCCGGCATACGTTCTATATTCGCTTTCAGGGCAAGCCGGTCGGCAGGAAGCTGAGGGGCAGACGCCATCCAACCTTCCCCACCTATATAAATAGTAGGGTCGATACGGTCTAATGCCTTCCGCACGGCGTTCATCGTTTCGATGTCGTGCAAGCCCATCAAGTCGAAACGGAAACCGTCAATGTGATATTCGCGAGCCCAATAACACACCGATTCCACTATGAACCGGCGCATCATAGCCCGTTCGCTGGCGGTCTCGTTGCCGCATCCCGAACCGTTGGCAAAATTCCCGTCCGCATCCTTGCGATAAAAATAGCCGGGAACCGTGCGCTCGAAAATACCTCCTTGGGTAGTAAAAGTATGATTGTATACCACATCCATGATCACCCGGATGCCTGCCCGGTGAAGAGCCTGCACCAGTTGCTTGAACTCACGGATACGCACTTCGGGCTTAAACGGGTCGGTAGCATACGAGCCTTCGGGCACATTGTAATTCTTCGGGTCATATCCCCAGTTGTATGAAAGTCTTTCCGGCTTGCTCTCGTCCACAGAGGCAAAATCAGCCACGGGCATCAACTGTACGTGAGTCACACCCAGCTCTTTCAGATGGGCGAGCCCTGTCCGTTCGCCGGTCCATGTATGCGTGCTGTCCTCCGCCAACGCCAGATACTTGCCCCGGTGTTTCATTCCGCCTACGGTATCAGCCGAGAAATCGCGCAGATGCATCTCGTAGATCACCATGTCCGAAAAGCTTTTCATCGCCGGACGTCTGTCCTGCTCCCATCCTTCCGGGTCGGTAGTCCGCATATCCAGGATGGCAGCCCGGTTTCCGTTCACGCCTACCGCTTTTGCCCACAGTCCAGGTGTGTCGCCTTGCCACGTATCGTCGATACGCACATTGAACGCATAGAAATAGCCTTTCAAATCACCTTCCACCGACACTTTCCACATTCCGCTTCCGGCAGGCTGCATATCAATCATCCACCGGGCAGAGCCTCCCTGCCCCGCCTCGTACACCAACACCCGTACCGCCTGGGCGGTAGGTGCCCACAAAGCGAACTCTGTATGGGCAGGAGTGTATGTCATCTCCTCCCATGCCCCCTCGCATACCGGATAATCGTCATAAGAAGCATAGGCGGAAGGATGCGGACGGCAAGCGGAAATCATCGTAACAAGTATTCCCATCAGCAATATTGTTTTTATATTCATCGATTCCATATTTCTATACCAGCCAACCTTCCTCATTTCACCACTTTCTCCGGATGTTTCCGGATATAGTCTTTCCAACCCGAATAAGCATCGGGCAATGCCGGACGTCCCATCTGGAGGTAATGGCAATAAGCCGCTCCCAAGGCATCGGTGGCATCCATAAAAGGCCCCATCTCCGATTCGGGTATGTGAAGCATCCGTTTCAACATGCCTGCCACCTGCTCCTTACTCGCCTGCCCGTTGCCGGTAATTGCCATCTTGATTTTCAACGGGGCATATTCGGTCACCGGTATATCGCGGCACAAGGCGGCTACTATCGCCACACCCTGTGCACGTCCCAGCTTCAGCATCGACTGGACATTCTTGCCGAAGAAAGGAGCCTCGATGGCAAGTTCGTCGGGCAAATACGACGTGATGATTCCCTGTACCCGCTGGTATATGTGCTTCAGCTTCAAGTAGGGGTCGCCGCACTTGCGCAGGTCTATCACTCCCAATGTCATCACTTCGGGCTTAGTGCCGGTCACTTTCAATACACCATAGCCCATGATATTCGTACCCGGGTCGATACCTAAAATAATCTTTTCCTTTACAGGCTGTATCACGCGATGACCTCCATCAAGGTGGGAAACCCAATCACCTTGTCCTTAAATGTCTTTTTCAATTCCTCGTTCAGATGTGCGCCTACCTTCGTATGCCAACGATGCAGGACGGCGCTGTCTTCCACTTCCCATTGCAGGGAAAAACATTCGCTGTCCTCCTCCTTATGACTCAGGATGCGCAGGATGCGCGGATTTTTCAACTCTCCCGATTTCTCGGCTTCAGGGATATAGCATTCGTGCAGCCAGATGACGAAATTACGCGCATCTGCCATCTCCACGTGAAAGGTCGTATTGTAAATCAGCATAATTCTTTTTCGGTTTAAATTACCTTGCAAAGGTAACAATAAATGAAGAATGAAGCACGAAGAAGGAGGTATTTATTTCAGCGTGTGCCAGCCAATGAATTTTCAACAAGTTGACAATTCATTTTTCATCCTGTCACAATCTGTTTTCGCCCGACTATATTTTATGTCCTCCGTACCAGAAACGTACGTCCTCCAATCGGGGGATATACGTTTTCCATATGGAGAACGTACGTTTTCCGATTGGAGGACATAGAATGTAACCAACTGAAAAAAGAATGGCTTCTCTATAAAATCATATTTTATCGAAACTTATTTCAGGATATCATCAAGCGGCAACTTCCTTCGCTTCTTCAACTTCTATAACGGAGGCTTTGCATATATGCATTTTTTTATTACTTTTGCGCACAATTACGCGACAAATGTGCAATCCACGACAAATAAAATGGAAACCAAAGAAAGCCTGATACAACTGATAGAAGAAAGCATCCGCCAGAACTGGAACCTGGATGCGATGACCGACTACAGGGGACTTCTATAAATTAAATCCCTGATTATAAGTTGCATAAGCGGATAAAAT
>UQVZ01000038.1 GCA_900544675.1 uncultured Bacteroides sp. | reverse complement strand
GGTTAAGCCGGTAAGTCAGCTTATGGTTCTTGTTTTCAATCCCCAACATCTTAAGCAAATCCACATCGGCAGAACCTGTACCTACAAAACGGTCAACACGGGTATTACGCTGCAACAGGTTATTGACAAGCAACGGGTTGGAAGCAGAAATATCACCATGTACGGTATCATAGTAAACTCCGTATCCGTATGCGTCATAATTGAAACCGTTAGCGATTCCCACCTGACCGTCGAGCACCCATGTATTCGGGTCGTATGCCTTGATGGTAGGCTGCATCAGCAAGGTAGAACGCAACACGTTGCTAACGTCGCCATACAAACCCTGTACATATTCGGAAGCATTAGACAATGCCATATTGTCTTGGTCGGAATGCGAATATACGACGCTGGTCTGGAATTTGATGAACTTGGTATCCATCGTATTGTTCACACGTGCAGTGAAACGTTCGAAGTTAGGACCGGCACCTTCCAGCGTTCCTTTCTGGCTATAGTAGTCCAAACCTATATTATAGGTATTATGGGCACCGCCTCCCGAAAGGTTTACATTATGATTCTGGCGGATACCTGTCTTGAATACTTCATCAAACCAGTCTGTATTCGTATCATCCATGAAATGATATTTTCCGGTTGTACTATCAAGCACATAGCCCGAAGGCAACGGCGTATTGGAATTTGCAGCAGCCTGAGCAAGATATTGGCTATACTGATTGGCGTCCATTACATCATATACACCGCTAGGAATCCAGTCCACACCGAAATAGCCGTTATAGTCCACTTTCAGAGGCTGGTCCTTTTGTCCGCGCTTGGTCGTGATGATAATCACACCGTTAGCGGCACGCGAACCATAGATAGCAGCTGCCGAAGCATCCTTCAATACCTGGATAGTTTCGATATCATTCGAAGAGAAGTCACGGATAGAAGTACCCATCGGCACACCATCGATGACATAAAGCGGTGAAGTATCACCAAAAGAACCGATACCACGGATACGTACGGTAGGGTCGGCACCCGGCTGACCATCGGAAGTGATTTGCACACCGGCAACCTTACCTTCAAGCATGGTAGAAATGTTGGAATGGGAAGTCTTTTTCAACGCATCAGCATCTACTACAGCTACAGAACCTGTCAAATCGGCTTTCTTCTGTGTACCGTAACCGACTACGACCACTTGTTCAAGCATTTGGTCATCGGAATCCAAAACGATAGCATCCAGAATAGCCCGGTTACGGACAGCAACTTCACGGTCTTTGAAGCCCACATAACTGACGATAAGAACAGCATCTCCGGGAACTTCCAATTGAAAGTTTCCATCCAAATCAGCGGTTGTTCCACCAGTTGTGTCTTTAATCCGAATAGTAGCTCCCACCAGGGGTTCACCTTGTGCATCGACAACTTGACCACTCACTTTAATAGTCGGTGATTGTGCCACGGTAGTCATATCAGGTGCAGCATACACCGTTGTACTACCAAAGGCACACAAGCCAAGCATTGCGGAAAAAATTAATTGCTTTCTCATTTTCAATGGTATTAAATTTAAATTATTAATAAAAGTACCTATTTAAATTCTCTTGTCAAAATCTGTTGCATAACCTTCCGTTCTCACGTCATCATGCATGCCCGTATACATTCGTAAATCGGGAAACCGAATTCTATACATACCGTTGATGGTATCGGTAATCATTTTTTTGTCATTCTTCATAGTTAGAAATTTTCAATAATCAATAAGCCGCTTTTTGCAATACTCAAAGGTAAGCGTACAAAAGAGAACAAGGGTGGACAAATGATTTTTATTGGTGGACAAACTTCAAAAACAAATTTTCACATAATCAAGGGAAGGAATAAATGCTTACATCGTTCATCTAAACCATTGATTACCAATATTATAAAATAAAGACAAGAGCAAAGAAGGAAAAATTATTTGGCACCGAACAACTATCAAAATATAATTGAACAAACATCTTATTTTAGACATGAAATCCAATTAGGTTTTCTCCCAAACGCAACTATCTGCATAGACAGATACAAATAGCTATACGCGCAAAGTCATTTACGTACGATGCCTGTCCTATCTATATACATTTTTCACTGCTATCTTATCACACAAAAAATGCACATACCTCCACCTCCTTACTTTTCTTAACCACTATACATTAATATAGTAAGCAGGTGAAGATATGTGCATACATAAGCTGGTATACCTTTGCAAAACCGAATACACGTCAACGTACAATGTCGGTCGGATAAGAAGAAGGCATGTCAATCTTCCTCCAAATCTCGTGCGACCATACATCGGTGTTTCCGTCTTCCGTAGCCTGGAAGCGTACGAACATCAAAGTACCGTTCTCAGCCATTTCGTAATGCATCACGTTATCTTTGCCGTTCAATTGAGGAAGATGGATATTCTTCTTTACATGCTCGGTAAAAGTAGAGTCGTTGTCCTGAGTATAAGTACCCGAACCGATAATAATGGCGCCGCTCGGCATCATAACCACATTGGTAAACTCACCGCTTTCACCCAAAATCTTCAACGAGTTACTCGGCTTCAAGTCGCCTGGAAGAGCAGGCAAAGAAGAACTATAAAAACACATTTGCCATACACCGGTCAACGAAGCCGAAGTATTTTCATTAAATAAATTCTGTGCAAACGTATTCACCACACCCATAAATGAGCACAATACTGCGATAATTAAAGAACGTGCTTTCATGATGTAAATTTTTTAAAGTTAAACGAATAAGATGATGTACAAATATATAGAACTTTTTCCGTAAAACCTTACGTTTGCCTGAATAATTTTAAGGAGCAAGAGTGTTAAAGAAACCAAATAAGGCAGAAAATGAGGGCAAAAGGAGTTAAGGAGTTCAAAAGACAAGCCAATAGTCCGGTCTCTCTTTCCATCGACCAAACTATTGGCTTCCAATATTTTTCAATTTTTATCGTATAATAAATCAGAACTCTGCATTATGCGGTGTACGCGGGAACGGAATCACATCGCGGATATTCGACATACCGGTGACAAACAAAAGCAAACGCTCGAATCCGAGACCGAAACCCGAGTGCGGACAGCTTCCGTACTTGCGGGTATCCAGATACCACCACATGTCCTTCATCGGGATATTCAGTTCCTTGATACGGGTAAGCAGCTTGTCGTAGTCCGCTTCACGTTCCGAGCCACCGATAATCTCGCCGATTTTTGGGAACAATACGTCCATGGCGCGTACGGTCTTGCCATCATCGTTCTGCTTCATGTAGAACGCCTTGATTTCCTTCGGATAATCGGTCAGGATAACCGGACGCTTGAAGTGTTCCTCTACCAGATAGCGTTCGTGCTCTGATGCCAAATCTACGCCCCAATATACGGGGAACTCAAATTTATGTCCTTTGGCTACAGCCTCTTCCAATATCTTGATGCCTTCGGTATAAGGCAGGCGGACAAATGTTTCCTTCAACACGCCTTGCAGACGTTCAATCAGTTCCTTGTCGAAATGGTCGTTCAGGAACTTCACGTCATCATAACAATTGTCAAGCGCCCATTGCACGCAATATTTGATGAACTCTTCTGCCAGGTCCATGTTATCGTTGATGTCATTGAAAGCTACTTCGGGCTCAATCATCCAGAACTCTGCCAGGTGACGCGGCGTATTCGAGTTTTCGGCACGGAACGTAGGACCGAACGTATAGATAGCTCCCAGCGCCGTTGCAGCCAATTCGCCTTCCAACTGACCCGATACAGTCAGGCTAGTCTGCTTGCCGAAGAAATCATCATCGTAAATGATAGACCCGTTTTCATCTTTCTTCAAGTCGTAGAGATTCAGCGTAGTGACCTGGAACATCTGTCCGGCTCCTTCACAATCCGAAGCTGTAATCAGCGGAGTATGGAAATAGAAGAAGCCCCGGTCGTGGAAAAACTTATGGATAGCAATCGCCATGTTATGACGCAGACGGAACACTGCACCAAATGTATTCGTACGCGGACGCAAGTGAGCTATCTCGCGCAAGAACTCCATCGAGTGTCCTTTCTTCTGAAGCGGATAAGTATTATCGCATGTACCTAAAATCTCAATTTCACGAGCCTGCACTTCAGCTGCCTGTCCGGCTCCTACCGATTCGACCAATACGCCATTGACACTCAGACAAGCCCCCGTAGTAATCTGCTTCAACAGTTCCTCGTCAAAATTAGCGATATCAACGACAATCTGTACATTATTTATAGTAGAACCGTCATTTAATGCAATAAAGCTGACTTGTTTGCTACCGCGGCGGGTACGAACCCACCCTTTTACGTTGACCATTGCGCCAAAATCGCGGCACTTCAACAGGTCAACAATCTTTGTTCTACGAATTTTTTCCATTTTTCTCCTTTATTATTTAAGTTGACAAGGCGTCTGTCGACAAGCGGACAAAGGTATCAGTTGACGAAGTTTCAGTTGTCGCTTCGTCACCTTTACCTCGTCAACTGACACCTTATATAATATTATTCAAACGAACCCATACGGAGCATATTCACTTCGCGTTCGGTCAGGTAACGCCAGTCGCCCCGGCGCAAGCCTTTTTTAGTCAGTCCGGCAAAATAAACGCGGTCCAGCTTAATTACCCGATAGCCTAACGACTCGAATATACGGCGGACGATGCGGTTCTTTCCCGAATGGATTTCAATGCCGACCTGCGACTTGTCCGTATCCGAAGCATAACTGATGGCATCTGCATGGATTTCGCCATCATCCAATGTGATACCCGATGCAATCTGGTCCAAATCGGCTTTAGTCACGTTCTTGTCAAGGAATACATGATAAATTTTCTTCTTCAGGTATTTCGGATGTGTCAGTTTCGAAGCCAAATCGCCATCATTGGTAAGCAAAAGCACACCCGTCGTGTTGCGGTCCAAACGTCCTACCGGATAAATGCGTTCCTTGCAAGCGCCCTTCACGATATCCAATACCGTCTTGCGCTCTTGCGGGTCATCGGAAGTCGTCACACAGTCTTTCGGTTTGTTCAACAACACATACACTTTCTGCTCTATGCTGACAGGCTGGTCATGAAACTTCACTTCATCACTGCGCTTAATCTTGGTTCCCAACTCGGTCACTACCTGTCCGTTTACCGAAACCACCCCGGCAGTAATGAACTCATCGGCTTCACGGCGCGAGCAGATACCTGCATTGGCAAGGAACTTATTCAAACGAATCGGCTCATTCGGGTCGGTCAGTGTATCCTTGTAAGCAATCTGCTTCTTCATGCTATATTTGGCATTCGGATTATAGTCTGCCGAACGCGGACGTCCTCCTTGCGGACGGTTATAGCCGCCAGTATTGTTGCCAAAGCGCGGACGCTGCGGACGATAACCACCTTCGCCCTGCTGGTCGTTGCCATAACGCGGACGATACGGACGCTGTTCACCACCGTTATCTTCCTTATTATAACGAGGATTGTAAGAAGAGCGTTGCGGACGGTAGCCGCCTTCACCTTGTCCGCTGTTATAACGCGGACGGTACGGACGCTGTTCACCGCCGTTATCTTCCCTATTATTGTAACGAGGGTTGTAAGAAGAACGTTGCGGACGATATCCTCCTTCTTCTCCTTGCTGCCCGTTGTTGTAACGCGGACGGTAAGAACGCTGCGGACGGTCTTCCGAGTTTGCATTAAAACGCGGACGACGTCCGTAAGCTCCTCCCCCTTCATTTCTGTTGTACTTGCCTGCTCCTTCTCGATTGTAAGATTTGTAACCATCACGGCCAGACGGGTTGTTTCCACCCTCTTGTCTGTTTTCTTTCTCTGCCATATTCTTTTTGCTTTTTATAAATTAATGTATGTACCCTTCGCGGGCGTTAGTTGTTTTTGAGTTATTGAGTTTGTAAGTTTTTCAGTTTTTAAGTTCTTAAGTTTTTCAGTTTTTAAGTTCTTAAGTTCTTAAGTTTCTAAGTTCTTAAGTTTTTAAGTTCTTAAGTTTCTAAGTTTTTAAGTTCTTAAGTTTGTGAGTTTTTAGTTTTTAAGTTTGAAACGCAGATTATTATTTTCACCACAAATTACACAAATTAACTAATTTATTTCTCTGTGCCTCTGTGTCTCTGTGTTCAAAACTCATAAACTAAAAAACTGAAAAACTCACGAACCCACCAGTTACATTCCTGTATAATTATGTGGCGTAATAGCCCGCAATTCCTCTTTTACGGCTTCACTCACATTCAATGTCTCGATAAAGTCCTTGATAGACGCCTCGTTGATAGCCTGATTGGTACGGGTCAGTGCCTTCAAAGCCTCATACGGATGCGGATAACCTTCCCGGCGAAGTATGGTCTGGATAGCCTCAGCTACCACGCTCCAGCAATTATCCAAGTCTTCGTAGATTTTATGTTCGTTCAGCAACAATTTGCCCAATCCTTTCAGCGAACTCTGGATAGCGATAACCGTATGTCCGAAAGGAACACCGATGTTACGCAACACCGTAGAGTCGGTCAAGTCACGTTGCAAACGTGATATAGGCAATTTAGCCGACAAATGCGCGAATACGGCATTCGCCATACCCAAGTTGCCTTCCGCATTCTCAAAGTCAATCGGGTTCACTTTATGAGGCATCGCGCTCGAACCGACCTCTCCAGCCTTGATTTTCTGCTTGAAATACTCCATCGAGATATATTGCCAGAAATCGCGGTTCATATCAATCATAATGGTATTGATACGCTTCATGGCATCGAAGATGGCACCCAGATTATCGTAATTGGAAATCTGAGTAGTATATTCCTCACGCTCCAATCCCAGCTTTTCGGCTACAAAACGATTTCCGAACGCTTTCCAGTCGATGTCGGGATAAGCCACATGATGCGCATTATAGTTTCCGGTAGCTCCACCGAACTTTGCCGTTATCGGACAAGCCTTCAACACAGCCAGCTGACGTTTCAGACGGTAAGCGAATACTTCAATCTCTTTTCCCAACCGTGTAGGAGAAGCAGGCTGACCGTGAGTCTTTGCCAACATGGGGATGTTTTTCCATTCTTCGGCATACGTTTCCAACTGGTCAATCAGTTTCTGGATTTGCGGATAATACACCTCCTGCAATGCATCTTTAATAGACAAAGGCACTGACGTATTATTGATATCCTGCGAAGTCAAGCCGAAATGGATGAATTCTTTATACGGTTCCAGTCCGCCCAAGCGGTCGAACTGTTCTTTAATGAAATATTCTACAGCTTTTACATCGTGGTTTGTCACGCTCTCAATTTCCTTAATGCGTCCGGCATCCGCTTCCGAGAAATTACGGTAAATATCCCGCAACGAATCAAAACGTGACGCATCCACGCCTTTCAACTGAGGCAAGGGCAATTCACACAAAGTAATAAAATATTCTATTTCCACACGCACCCGATATTTCATCAGGGCATACTCAGAAAAATAAGCAGCCAAATCGCCAGCCTTATTCCTATACCGCCCGTCAATCGGAGAAATGGCGGTGAGCAAATCTAGTTCCATCATAATGCTACTAGTAGTTTTTGATTCCAAATAATGATCATTAGTGGCGCAAAGGTACGATTTTTTCCTGAGTTAACAGGGCTAATACAGAAAAGTTTAGCAATTATTTTAAAACGAAGAACAACGTACCGAAGAAACTGCTAACTTTGCAACGCAAAAATAAACGACAAAACACTTTAAGCTATTATGGAATTACCTAAAGACCCGATGATGCTTTTCAGCTTCATCAACATGAAACTGCGTGACTTTTACCCTTCGCTTGACGCACTCTGCAAGGATATGGATGTAAATAAAGAAGACATTGTAAACACCCTGAAAGCAGCCGGATTTGAATACAACCGCGAGCTGAACAAGTTTTGGTAAAACCTGCCAACGATTCGGGCGGCGTCAGCCCATACAGACTGGAACAAGACTTATCGCACCAGCCAGACTTCCGGATTCAACTTGGTGGTTTCCTTGCGAAGCTGGAAATGAAGGACGGTATTACCGTTTTTGTCGGTATTGACCTGCCCAATCACATCACGGGTTTTCAAGACACTGCCTTTCTTGACATTGACGGATGAAAGGTTGCAATACACCGAAATGTAACTGCCGTGGCGTACCAAGACGTTCGACAAACCGTTATACTGGAAGATAGCTGACACCTCGCCATCGAAGATGACACGTGCTTGTGCCCCTTCTTTTCCTTTAATATCAATACCCTTGTTATCCAAGCGGACATTGCGCAAGCCTTTTACCTGATACGTGCCGTAATGCCCTACTACCACATAAGGTCCCGTAATAGGCATAGGCAACCGTCCCTTATTCTGTTCGAACACGCCTGACAGGCGCCGGTCTTCACGGTCTATCTTATAAACGTCCACTTTCTTAGTAACCGCAGGCGCATCTTTTTCCTTATTCTCTTTCTCTGCAACGACCGGTTTAGCCGCTTCTTTGGCTTTCCGCTCTGCTTCCGCTTTCCGGCGTGCCTCTTCTTCTGCCCGTTTGCGTGCAGCTGCTATTTCTATTTCAATCAGCCGGTCGATTTCTGCATTCAGGCGGTCAGCAGATTTCCGTTGTTTCCGAAGCTCTTTCTGAATGCTTTGCTGCTTTTTCTGCAACGAGGCAAGCAAGGTCTTACGCTCTTTTTCCTGCTCTTCCAATTTATTTTTTTCTGCCTCTCCTTGCTCCAGCAATTTCTCTTTTGACTCACGGCTGGCTAATAAAGTACGTTGTTTGTTCGTCACTTCCTTCTGTTTGCGCTGCACTTCCAACCCTTGCCGGCGCTGATAATCCGCATACTCACGCACATAGCGCAACCTACGGTACATCTGGCTCAGGTTATCGGCAGAGAAAATAAACATCAGCTTTTCCTGGACCGACTTGTTGCGGTACATGTATACTACCGACTTCTCATACTTCTTTTTCTTATCGGCAAGTTCGCGCTGCAAAGTCCCCAGCTCGGTCTGTACACGTTCTATTTCCCGCTGAATGACTTTCACATCCTGCTCTACGGTCTCCACGTAACGCTTCCGCTCGTCAATCTGTCCCGAGAGCAAAGCCAGGTTGTCCAATTGGCTCTTCACATCCTTCTGGGTAGACTGGAGCAAGGTTTCCGAATCGCTTATCTGCTTTTGCAGGGCAGCATGTTGCTTTTCCAGTTCCCGTATCTTCTTGGTGCTCTGCGCCGAGAGCGAAACGGAAACCAGAATTGCCAAACACAATATGCCCCAAATGCGTTTCATTGATTTACCAGCATCTTTAACAATTCATCTATTTCCACACGTTGGTACCGGGAAGGTATTTCCGTACGCGCCTCCCAGTCGCCTCCCACATTCAGGCGGGAGAACTCCATCCCTACTCCTACCGGCTTGCCCGTGCCTTGTATCGTCACATACATCTTCTTCGGGAAGAAGCGGTCTTTCAGCATCTGGAAGGCATCATATTTCCATTGCAAGGCATACGGAGTACCCGATACGCCGATGCGGCTCTCCTCCAACCATCCGTTATCGGTAGAAGTATAAAAGCGGTAAGTCAGTTGTCCGCCCTCTTGCGCCTCGAGCAAAGCACGGTTTCCTGCCAACGATACCTGGAAAGCACCGGCGTCTGCAACATTTACCTGTTGTTTCCCGGGCACGAACAGTTCATTCAAAAACAACGACTGGAGCACCGCAAAGCTTAAATCGGTATGTGCCCAGCTGTTTACCTCGGCAAACGAAACCTGTACATACCGCTTGTTCAACCGGTCGAGTGCCAAAATACCTTCGGGAGAAATCTCCAGCCGTGCCACTTCAATACCCAATAAGGGAGCGACCGACAATTGAATCGACTCGTTCCGCTTCAAGCGAATCGTCGCGCTGCCCACCTTGGATGTACCTTCGGAAGTGGACAGACTCAAAGCGACCTTTCCGCTCAGGCTTTCCCACGAGGGCGATAATTCAATTACCTTTTCAATATAATCGGTTCCGGTCAATCCGCCAATCATCGGTGTCCGTGCCGCTTTCCGTGAGGAAGAACACGATACAGCCAACACTGCCGCCAGCACTACGAATGTATAGTTTATCAGTATTTTCTTCATTGTCATTTCATTCTTTATCGAACGCAAACAGGCAAAAACACAACGTTTTCCCGTCTCAGACATCATTCGATGTATTTCTTCAGCCTTATTTTCTGCTTCAGACGTTTGATTTCCTGCTCGGTAGGAGGCGTCTCGCCTTCTTCCACCTGCTCTATCGCATCCGCCTTTTTCCAGTATTCCAATGCTTTATCCTTTTCACCCAGCATATAATAAATGTCGCCGCAATGCTCCACGATGACCCGGCTCTTGTCTCCATCGTTACGCAACGCCTGCTCGATGTAGATACGGGCTTCGGTATAACGCCCCTTCTCGAAAAGAATCCAAGCATACGTATCCAGATAAGTTCCGTTATCAGGTTCCGCCTTCACGGTACGATAGCTCATTTCTTCCGCCTTGTCGAGTTCTCTCTTCTCCATCGAAAGATAATAGGCATAATTGTTCAGGGTACCGATGTTGTCGGGATTGTAGACCAACGACGAATCGTATGCGGCATACGCTTCTTCCGCATTGCCTTTCTGATGATAGATGTCGCCCAGAATGGCATAAAAGTCGGAAGCCACCGCTTTGTCGCTCTTCTCGTTGATTTGCTTTACGCCGCGTGTAAAGACATCCAACGCTTCATCCAGCTCTTCCTTCTGGTAATATGCCACTCCTAAATAATAATAGAACTCCAAAGCATCGGGATGGTATTCCAAAGCCGACTTCGCTATCCGGATAACTTCATCCAGTTCATTATCCTGAATGGCATAGCTCAGCAATTGCAGACGGGCGGGCTTATTCTCCGGGTCCAGCGAAAGCACCTGCTCCAATACCGGCACCGACTCTTTCTTCATGTTCTTTGTAATCATGTATTGGGCACACAACATCGCCAAATCGGCATTCTGTTGCGGACGTGCCAGGATGCGCTTAAACAAGGCGACAATCTGTGTACTGTCCTTGGTGGTCTGTTCCGATTGCAGGATGCTTTGGCGCATCAATTCCATCTTCGTGTCCGAAGGCACATCGTCGTTCATCAGAATGGTGTCCAACTGTTGTTGGTACAGGCTGTCTTGTCCGGTCTTGAGGTAATACGATGCCATCGACAATACCGCCGGCGCATAATTCGGTTCCTCTTTCAGGATGCGTTGATAAACCCCCAGCGCCTCATCGGGCTTGTCATTATTCAGATAGACATCACCCAGGATGGTCTGATAACGCAAATCGTAAGGATATTCCTTCGACAGGTTTTCAATTTCGATGAAAGCACTGTCCTGCTTGCCCATCAAGAGATACATCCGGAATTTCTCCATACTGATTTGCTCGGACTTGCCATCCAGCTCTTCCAGGCGGTTCAACGTACTGATGACATGTTGGTAACTCTTGGTCCGGTTATACAGGTCGACCAGCGAAAGCAAAGGTTCCAGCCGCGAAGGGAATTGCTCCGCCATATTCTCGTACACGGCAATCGCTTTGGGAAGGCTCATCTTCCGCTCGTAATACGAAGCCAAGGTCTGTTTGTACCAAAAGTTCGACTCGTCCGAACGGACAGCTTCTTTCAACGCCTGTTCCCCTCTTTCTTCTTGCCCCAGATACATATAAAACTGGGCTATCTCGTACAACGCCGCTCCCGAAGCGGGATTGATGTCCAGACAATGCTTGAAAAGTTCGAACGCCGCATCGTACAGCCCTTTCTCTTTCATGCGTACGGCTTCCAGGAAGTAATAATCGTACTTCCGACGTTCCTCGAAGCTAAGCGCACGTTGCGTCGTACCTGTATCCGTCCGCTTCGCCTGCTTCCTTGTCGTGCCACAAGCCACGAACATCATCATCATGCCTACCGCAAGTATATAGAATAGCTTTCTCATTTTGAGTTGATAAGTTTTTAAGTTCTTGAGTCTTGACTTTCACCACAGATTACACAGATTAAAAAAATACACTCCTTATATTATATAAAGCTGTAATGATAAATCAGAAGCCTATTTGGTTCCTGTATGTCCGAATCCGCCTGCGCCCCGTTCGGTATCGCTCAGCACTTCCACTTCCTGCCATTCAGCCTGTTCGTAACGGGCTATCACCATTTGGGCGATACGCTCTCCGTCGGTCACCGTAAAGTCTTCGGTAGACAAGTTGACCATAATCACGCCGATTTCACCCCGATAGTCGGCATCAATCGTGCCGGGAGTATTCAGCAGGGTAATACCTTTCTTCAGAGCAAGTCCGCTACGTGGACGAATCTGTGCCTCATAGCCTTCGGGCAAAGCGATGTACAGCCCTGTAGGCACCAGGCAACGTTGCAAAGGTTTCAACACTATGGGTTCGTCCAAGTTGGCACGCAAGTCCATCCCTGCCGAAAGGGAAGTCGCATACTGAGGAAGCGGATGCTTCGATTTATTGATTATCTGTATCTTCATTGTTATTAATTATTTTCACCACAGATTACACAGATTTAAAACACATGCAATATTCTTGGTACCCGGACAATCTGAATACAAATAAATAATCTGTGTAATCTGTGGTGCCTCCGACTAAATTATCTGCGAAAATACACATTTCGCAGGATTTATAAACACGTTTACCATTTTTTAAACGAATCTTTTATACATTTGCAAGCCGACATCTGATAGAACAGAAGAATTATGATGAACTGGAACCAACTGATATCAAACAAACGCTTCGGGCTGGAAGCCCTGCACGAAGTAAGGAAAGAAGACCGCACCGAGTTTCAACGTGACTATGACCGGCTGATATTCTCGTCTCCGTTCCGCCGCTTGCAGAACAAGACCCAGGTATTTCCTTTGCCGGGCAGCATCTTCGTGCACAACCGCTTGACGCATAGTCTGGAAGTATCTTGCGTAGGACGCTCGTTAGGAAACGACGTCGCTCATCTCCTGCTTCAGAAACATCCGGAACTGGCAGGCTCACACCTGACGGAAATCGGGTCGATAGTATCTGCCGCCTGTCTGGCACACGATATGGGGAATCCGCCTTTCGGCCATTCGGGCGAGACAGCTATCGGCACTTATTTCTCGGAAGGAAAGGGGCAGGCATTAAAGCCCTTGCTGAGCCCGGCCGAATGGGAAGACCTGACGCACTTCGAAGGCAACGCCAACGCTTTCCGCCTTCTGACCCATCAGTTCCGAGGACGCCGCCCGGGCGGTTTTGTCCTGACTTACTCTACCCTGGCTTCCATCGTAAAGTATCCGTTCTCTTCCCAACTTGCCGGCGGGAAACAAAAGTTCGGGTTCTTCCTAAGCGAGCAGGCAGACTATGAGCGCATTGCCCGCGAGTTAGGCATTATCCGGCTCAGCAAGGAAGGAGAGCCCGTGCGCTATGCCCGCCATCCGCTGGTCTACCTGGTAGAAGCCGCCGACGACATCTGTTATCAGATGATGGACATCGAAGACGCGCACAAACTGAAAATCCTGACTACCCAAGAGACCAAGGAACTATATGCCTGCTTCTTCACCGAAGAACGGCTGAAGCGCATCCATAAGATATGCCAGCTCGTGACCGATACCAACGAGCAGATAGCCTATCTACGCTCGTCTGCCATCGGTGTGCTGACCCGTGCCTGCGTAGAGACTTTTGTGGAACATGAGGAGGAAATCCTGGCGGGAACCTTCCAGGGACCGCTCATCAAACAGATAGCCTCGCCCGTGCGCGAAGCTTACAAGAAATGTTCGGAAACCGCCTTTGCCAAGATTTATTGCGCCAAAGACGTGCTCGACATCGAGTTGGCAGGTTATCAGGTCATTACTACGCTGGTCGACCTGATGATAGAGGCCGTGCGCTATCCGCATAAAGCCTATTCGCAATTATTGATAAACCGCGTCTCTCATCAATACGACATGCAGGCGCCTACCCTGTATGGAAAAATCCAGGCAGTATTGGACTATATCTCCGGCATGACCGATGTCTATGCCCTCGACTTGTATCGGAAAATAAACGGAAACAGCTTGCCGGCGGTATAGAAACAGGCTGCCTCTCCATCCCGGCTAATCAGGACTGGAGTCGTACTTCATCCGGATTGCAGTCCTCGCTATACTAGGACTCCAGTCCTGGCTAATTCGGATTCTGCGAGGACTGGACTGCATGGGATAACGCAACCTATTGACTTGACCGAAAGACATATCTTCGGGCGCGACAGAAGATAAATTCCCTAAAATAAGGTGTGTCATAAACAATCAAACACAGAGGCACAAAGCCACAGAGATACTAATTTAATATAAATAGAGATAAGGCTCTGTGTCTTTGTGCCTCTGTGTTCAAAAATAGCGATTTATAAATGATTTTCCTATCGCTTACTCAGCTTTTTTCGATACGACCGGATTGGCTCCCGACGTAAACTGAAGCGCTTCGGGATGCTCACGCAGATAGGATTCGATATGGCGCACGCGCTTTTCTTCCAATATCTCATCGACCGCTATCAGGATACCGGTTTCTTCTACCATCCCGAAACCATCGTTGATAGCCGTGCCGAACATACGCATCGTGGGCGACAGGCTCATGTAGGCATTCACCAGCGGCGGAATGTTATAGCCCAGCTTGCGCACTTCGCGGTTCAACACACGATAGTCTTCCTTAAAGGTATCATAGCAGAAGATGTCTTTCAGCACCGCCTCGTCTGTCTCGATGCGCAGAGGCTCCATCGGGGTTATCAAGTTGTCTTTATCCGAGAAATGCTTTTTCAGGAAATACAGAATCATGTCGCGGCCGAAACGGTTATAGCTGGGATACATCGTCATCTTACCGAAAAGGTATTTCACGTTCGGCTTGACTACGGTCAACGCGCCCAATCCGTCCCATAAGTTATCGAGGGCAAACAAGCCTTTCGAGCCGGCACGGGTCGACTGGTATTCGAGTGTCACGAACGAACGTCCCAACTCGATGGTAGTAGGAAGATATTCTTTCAGGAATTTTTCAGAGAAATTGAACATGTGGGCAGTAGCCAGTATCGGTTTGCCTGCTTTATCAAACTCCACTTCATTGCCCAACAAATAGCGATAACCTCCCAATATTTCTTGGGCGTCGGGATTCCACACAATCAACTGCTGATAAGGATTCTCCATCAGGTCGTATTCGTCCAGGTCGACCGATTGTCCCGTTCCTCCCCCTGCAGCACGAAAAGCGATTTCACGCAAACGTCCGATTTCTTTCAGTGTATTCGGAGCGTTTTTCCAGTCTACAATGTAAATCTCGTTATTACTTTTGTTCGTTGACCTCAAACGTTTGTCCGGTGTCAATTCCGATTTCAACAATTCCCGATCAACCGGTGCAATAATAGCTTCCATATTTGTTATTTGTCTAATTTACAGTTTATATACCAAGTCGCGCACATAAGCAGCCCATTCGGCTGGCGATTTCGACTTGCTGAAAGTCTGCCAGGGAATCGGCTTCCCGATGGTTACGCGGAACGTCTTGTGTCGGTTCTTGAACATTTCATCTGCCAGATACAGCATGGCGATGTTGAAACGTATCCCCAAGAACTTGCACACATTGGCAAGATTGTAGAAGAAATTCGAGTTTCTTCCCTCGAAATGAATCGGAACGACATCACGTTGCGTCTCGACACTTTTCGTGATAAACGTCTTCTTCCATGCCAAATCTTGAATCACACCATTCCGGCGACGCGAACAGATGCCCGCAGGAAACATGATGATGTGGCTGTCCGAACGGAAGCCTGCCTCTACCATACGGGGGAAATCGCGCGATTGCGACCCTGTCTTGTTGATGGGAATGCACAACGGAGCCAATCCGTGAAGGTTCATCAGCAGGTCATTGACCAGGTATTTGATGCGTCCGTCGTAATGTTTCCCCAGCAGATAGCCTAAAGCCACCCCGTCTTGTCCGCCCAGCGGATGATTGGAGACAAAGGTGCACAAACCTTCCTGAGGCAAGTTTTCCAACCCCTCTACCTCTAACTTCGCATCCAGGAAATCCATGCATGCAGCCAAAAACTCGACTCCCGTCTTATCCTTCACATCCGTCAGAAAGCCGTTAATCTCATCCTGGTGGACAATCCGCTTCAGATAAGACACCAGAAAACGGGGCACATACTTAGCTTTTGCACCCGCCTTCTCTTTCAGAATTTTATCAATGTCTATTAAAAAAATCGATTTTTCTGCCATTGCTTCATTATAGATTTCTTTGCAAATGTAATTTTTCTTTCGCAAAGTAGCTCACAATTCGGAAGGAAAATATAGCAATCAGTAAAAAAAATAACAAATAAGAATCCCCAATGCCCTAAAACTGCACAGAAAGACAGTGCAGTGTGCACACTCCCATCACATTACTCACCGCACCTCCCGACCTGTTGATAACTTATTCAAAGATTTTCGACAAACCTTATAGGCTGTTTGCTACGAAATGTGTAATTTTACCAGCTCATAGAATAAATAGGTGAAAAGGGTATAAAAACAGCAATGCAAGAAATGGACGAGCAACAACAAACTTATCACATACCGGTGTTACTGAACGAAAGCATGGAAGGAATGAACCTGCACGACAAGGGCATCTACGTCGACTTGACCTTCGGAGGCGGAGGACACTCACGCGAGATATTGCGGCGCATGGGCGATAACAGCCGCCTGTTCGGCTTCGACCAGGATGAAGACGCCGAGCAAAATATCCCCGATGACTCCCGTTTCACCTTCGTACGGAGCAACTTCCGCTACCTGCACAACTTCTTGCGTTACTACGGCGTAGACCAAGTGGATGCCATTCTTGCCGACTTGGGCGTTTCGTCGCATCACTTCGACGATTCCGCCCGCGGATTCTCTTTCCGTTTCGACGGCAATCTGGACATGCGGATGAACAAGCGGGCAGGCATGACCGCCGCCGACATCGTGAACACCTACGAGGAAGAACGGCTTGCCGACGTTTTCTACCTGTACGGCGAACTGAAGAACAGCCGCCGGCTGGCAGCGGCATTGGTAAAGGCACGCAGCCAAAAGCCTGTTGCCACCATCAACGATTTCCTGGAAATCATCAAACCCTTCTTCGGGAAAGAACGGGAAAAGAAAGAACTGGCACGCGCGTTCCAAGCCTTGCGCATCGAAGTGAACCACGAGATGGAGGCCTTGAAAGAAATGTTGAACGCCGCCATCGAAGCGCTCAAGCCGGGCGGCAGGCTGGTCGTCATCACCTATCATTCGTTGGAAGACCGGATGGTGAAGAACCTCATCAAGGCGGGCAATGTGGAAGGAAAAATGAAACAGGACTTTTACGGGAACATCGATACACCGCTACGGGCGGTCAATAAAGTGACCCAACCTACGGACGAAGAAATAACCCGCAACCCGCGTTCACGAAGCGCCAAGCTACGGATAGCGGAGAAACGGGATAAGTAAAATCAAAACCACAAAGTGTAAAGGAGCAAAACTGAAAGAGAATGGCAAACAAAAACGATACAGAACAACCGAAACAGCCTCATATCACGTTCAAGAGTATTATGGGGGGAGACATCCTGGCACACAACTTCTTAAGAAGGCAGACTAACCTGTTGATACTGATTGTCTTCCTGACTATCCTGTACATAGACAACCGCTATTCGAGCCAACAGGAACTGATAGAAATAGACCGGCTGAAAAAAGAACTGACCGACATCAAATACGATGCCCTTACCATTTCTTCGGAACTGACCGAGAAAAGCCGCCAGTCGCGCATCGAAGAATACCTGAAAACCGAGAATACGGGACTGGAAACCGCAACGACCCCTCCCTATCTGATTAAAAACAAGGAGTAAACGTATATGATACCAGGCATTAAAAATATCATGTTCCGCTACACTTTCATTGTAGTCATCATGCTGGTCTTGGCTATACTGATTATCGTCAAGGCGGGCTTTATCATGTTTGCCGAACGGCAATACTGGAAAGATGTAGCCGACCGTTTCGTGAAAGAGAATGTCGTTGTTCCGCCTACACGAGGCAACATCATCTCTGCCGACGGGAAACTGATGGCAAGCAGCCTGCCGGAATATAAAATCTACATGGACTTCCGGGCTGGAGGATATCAGGAAAGTGATACGTTGCTGACCAATCACCTGACGGAAATCTGCAAAGGGCTGCACGAAATATTCCCCGATAAAAGCGCGCAGGAATTCCGCAAGCACATCCTGAAGGGAAGACGGAAAAAGAGCCGGCACTACCTGCTCTACCCTAAACGCATCTCGTACATCGAATACAAACAGGTCAAGCAATTGCCCGTGTTCTGCTTGGGACCAAATACCGGCGGGCTACACGAAGAAGTGTTCAACCAGCGTAAAAAGCCGTTCGGCTCATTGGCAGCGCGTACGCTGGGCGATATGTTCCCCGACATGAGCCTGGGTGCAAAGAATGGACTGGAACTGACTTACGACTCTATCCTCCGCGGAAAGAACGGCATTACGCACCGCCAGAAGGTCATGAACAAATACCTGAACATCGTAGACCAGCCTCCCGTTGACGGATGCGACATCATTACGACCATTGATGTCGACATGCAGGATATTGCCGAAAAGGCATTGGTCGACCAGCTGACCAATCTGGAAGCCCTGTCGGGCGTAGCCATCATCATGGAAGTGGCTACCGGCGAAGTAAAAGCCAACGTGAACATGACACGAGGCAACGACGGACATTATTACGAAATGCGTAACAATGCCGTCAGCAACCTGATGGAGCCGGGGTCTACGTTCAAGACAGCTTCTATCATGGTAGCTTTGGAAGACAAATACATCACTCCCGATTATGTGGTAGACACCGGAAACGGCATGGTCAACATGTACGGCAGCTGGATGAAAGACTGGAACTGGTACAAAGGCGGATACGGCGCTATCGATGTCACCCGCATCCTGGAAGTGTCATCGAATGTGGGTGTATCAAGCATCATCGACAAGTTTTACAAGAACAATCCGCAGAAATTTGTGGATGGATTAAAACGGATGAGCATTGACAAGCCGCTGAATTTAGGATTCGTGGGTGAAGCCAGTCCGCGTATATGGGGACCGAAAGAGCGGGACAGCATCAAAGGTGCCATGCCGTGGAGCCGCACCAGCCTGCCCTGGATGAGCATCGGATACGAGACCATGTTCCCGCCCATCTATATCCTGAACTTCTACAACGCCATAGCCAACAACGGCGTGATGGTCAAACCGAAGTTCGTCAAAGCGATAGCCAAAGATGGCGAGACCCTCCAGGAAATCCCGACAGAAATAGTCAATCCGAAAATCTGTTCGGACACCACCCTGACAATGATACGCGGCATCTTACGGAAAGTAGTCTCCCAAGGACTTGCCAAGCCGGCAGGCAGCACCCAGTTTCATGTATCCGGTAAGACAGGTACGGCGCAGATTTCGCAAGGTGCTGCCGGATACCGCTCCGGAGGTGTAAGCTATCAGGTCAGCTTCTGCGGCTATTTCCCTTCCGAAGCGCCTAAATACAGCTGCATGGTATCTATCCTGATTCCACACGGACCGGCATCGGGAGGCTTGCAGGCAGGAAGCGTGTTCAGCCGGATTGCTGAGCGTATCTATGCCAAACACCTGTATCGCGACTTGGCAGATGCCAAAGATTCCACCTCCGTATTCATTCCAAAGGTGAAAAGCGGCGATATCGAAGAGGCGGCGTATGTGCTCCGTGCCCTGCATATACCGGGAAACAGCCAAACCATTCCCCAATCGGATGAGCCAATCTGGGGAAAGGCTTCCACCAATACCGAACATGCCAACCTAAAGAGCATTGCCGTCAATGCCAAGCAGGTGCCTAACGTCATCGGCATGGGAGCCAAGGATGCTGTCTATTTGCTCGAAAGCCACGGACTGCAAGTCCGCCTGTCGGGCATAGGCAAAGTACGCACGCAAAGCATTCCGGCAGGAAGCACTTTACATAAAGGAGCAGTGATAACATTGACATTGAAGAACTAGAAATACAACACAAACATGAAATTAACAGACATTTTCAAATCCGTAACCGCTTGTGAGACCATCGGACAGACCGACCTGGACATCACAGGTATCCAAATGGATTCCCGGCTTATCGAATCCGGAAACTTATTCGTGGCTGTAAAAGGTACACAGACCGACGGCCACGCCTATATACAGAAAGCGATTGAAAAGGGAGCGGCAGCCATCGTATGCGAACAGCTTCCCGAAGCATTGAATGAAGCCGTTACATACATACGCGTGGCAGACAGCGAGGATGCCGTAGGCAAACTGGCTACAGCCTTTTACGGCGACCCGACATCGAAACTGGATTTGGTAGGAGTAACCGGCACGAACGGGAAAACCACCATCGCCACCTTATTATATAATATGTTCCGCCGGTTCGGTTATAAAGTAGGCTTGCTCTCTACCGTATGCAATTACATCGACGACGAAGCCATACCTACCGACCATACCACTCCCGACCCGATTACATTAAACCGCCTGTTGGGAAGAATGGCGGACGAAGGATGCAAATATGCCTTTATGGAAGTCAGCTCGCACTCCATTGCCCAGAAGCGTATCGGAGGACTTCGGTTTGCCGGAGGCATCTTTACCAACATCACGCGCGACCATCTGGATTACCACAAGACATTCGAGAACTACCTGAAAGCCAAGAAGACATTCTTCGACAACCTGCCTAAAACGGCTTTCGCACTGACCAACCTGGATGACAAGAACGGCAAGGTAATGGTGCAGAACACCAAAGCACGTGTGGCTTTCTATTCCTTGCGGACCTTGTGCGACTTCAAGGGAAAAGTGTTGGAAGACGGATTCGACGGCATGCTGCTGGACATCAACAACCGGGAAGTAAACGTGCAGTTCATCGGCCGTTTCAATGCTTCCAACCTGCTTGCCGTATATGGAGCCGCTTGTCTGCTGGGCAAACAGCCCGAAGATGTATTGCTGATATTAAGCACCTTGCGCCCTGTGGCAGGACGTTTCGACGCCATCCGTTCCAAGAAAGGATATACTGCCATCGTCGATTATGCCCATACGCCCGACGCACTGGAAAACGTGTTGAGCGCTATCCATGAAGTGTTGCGCGGCAGAGGCCATGTCATTACCGTAGTAGGCGCAGGCGGAAACCGAGATAAAGGGAAACGTCCGTTGATGGCACAAGAGTCGGTAAAGCAGAGCGACAAAGTCATCATTACCTCCGACAATCCCCGTTTCGAAGAGCCGCAGGATATCATCAACGACATGCTGGCAGGCTTGAAGCCGGAAGACATGAAGAAGGTATTGTCCATCGCCGACCGGAAAGAAGCGATACGCACCGCCTGTATGCTGGCACAACCGCAAGACGTTATCCTGATAGCCGGAAAGGGTCACGAGAATTATCAGGAGATAAAAGGAGTGAAACACCACTTCGATGACAAGGAAGTAGTAAACGAAATTTTTGCTAACGAATAACCCGGAAACGACATGCTATATTATTTATTCCAATACTTAGAACAATTCGATTTTCCGGGAGCACGCATGTTCGGTTACGTATCGTTCCGCTCTCTGATGGCAGTCATCTTATCCTTGCTGATATCTGCCATCTTCGGAGAATACTTCATCAACATGCTGAAACGCAAGCAGATTACCGAGACACAACGGGACGCTTCCATCGACCCTTTCAATGTGAACAAGACCGGAGTGCCAACAATGGGTGGCATCATCATCATCGTAGCGGTACTGATACCTTGCCTGTTGCTGGGAAAGCTCCATAACATCTACATGATACTGATGCTCATCACTACCGTATGGCTGGGCACGCTGGGCTTTCTGGACGATTACATCAAGGTATTCCGCAAAGACAAGGAAGGCCTGCACGGGAAATTCAAGATTATCGGACAGGTCGGCTTAGGACTGATTGTAGGACTTACCCTATATTTAAGCCCGCAGGTAGTCATCCGGGAGAATGTAGAGATACAACACGACGGACATGTAGTGGACGTTGTACACAAAAACAAGGACGAGAAATCGACCAAGACCACCATTCCGTTTTTCAAGAACAACAACCTCGACTATGCCGACATCGTAGGCTTTATGGGCGAACACGCCCAGGCAGCCGGCTGGATATTGTTTGTAATCGTCACGATTTTTGTAGTCACCGCCGTATCCAATGGAGCGAACCTGAATGACGGCATGGACGGCATGGCAGCTGGGAACTCTGCCATTATCGGAGTAACGCTGGGTATCTTGGCATACGTGTCGAGTCACATCGAGTATGCCAGCTACCTGAACATCATGTACATTCCGGGCAGCGAAGAACTGGTAATCTTCATCTGTGCCTTAATCGGTGCGCTGATAGGTTTCCTGTGGTACAATGCTTTCCCGGCACAAGTGTTTATGGGTGATACCGGAAGCCTGACCATCGGCGGCATCATTGCTGTATTTGCCATCATCATCCACAAGGAATTGCTGATACCTATCCTATGTGGCGTATTCCTGGTAGAGAACCTTTCGGTCATCTTGCAGGTCAGGTATTTCCAAAAAGGCAAGAAGAAAGGAGTGAAACAACGCATATTCAAGCGGACGCCTATCCACGACCATTTCCGGACCACGATGGCACAACTTGACCCGAACTGCAAATACCTGATTACAGCACCTCACAGCGTATTCCATGAATCGAAAATCACGGTACGTTTCTGGATTGTGACCATCGTGTTGGCAGCTATCACCATCATCACACTGAAGATAAGATAATATATAGAATGTGCCAATAGACAATGTGGCAATGTGCTAATATATAATGTGCCAATAGACAATGCGGCAATGTGCTAATATAGAATGTGCTAATAAACAATGTGACAATAAACAATGTGCTAATGAAAGGCAAGAGACATTGGCACTTAGCAAATAAATAAAAGACAATGACTAAGAGGATTGTTATTTTAGGAGCCGGCGAAAGCGGCACGGGTGCTGCTGTGCTGGCAAAGAAACAAGGGTTTGATACTTTTGTTTCAGACATGTCTTCCATCAAAGATACCTACAAGGCTATCTTGGATGAAAGAGGTATTTCGTGGGAAGAAGGCCAACATACCGAATCCCTGATCCTGAATGCGGATGAAGTCATCAAGAGTCCGGGCATTCCGAACAATGCCCCTATCATCCTGAAACTGAAAGAACAAGGAACACCCGTCATATCTGAAATAGAATTTGCGGGAAGATATACGCACGCCAAAATGATTTGTATCACAGGCAGCAACGGAAAGACAACCACTACTTCCCTGATTTATCACATTTTCAAGAAAGCGGGGCTCAACGTAGGACTTGCAGGCAATATCGGCAAAAGCCTTGCCTATCAGGTGGCTGAATGCAATTACGATTATTATGTCATCGAACTGAGCAGCTTCCAGCTGGATAACATGTATAAGTTCCATGCCAACATCGCCGTGCTGATGAACATCACCCCCGACCACCTGGACCGCTACGACTACAAGATGCAGAACTACATCGATGCCAAGTTCCGCATCATTCAGAACCAGACCGACGATGATGCGTTCATCTTCTGGAACGATGACCCCATCATCCAAAAAGAACTGCATAAATATGGCATCCACGGTCACTATTACCCGTTCGCTGAAAAGCGTGAAGAAGGGCTTGCCGCATTTACAGAGGCAAACAAGGTTTACTTCACCAAGCCTATTGAGTTCAACATGGAACAGGAAGAACTGGCACTGACAGGCACTCATAACTTGTTCAACTCGATGGCAGCAGGAATCTCTGCCAACATTGCAGGCATCCGTAAAAGCTGTATCCGTGAAGCGTTAAGCGACTTCAAGGGAGTGGAACACCGTCTGGAGAAAGTAGCACGTGTACGGGGAGTAGATTACATCAACGATTCGAAAGCCACCAATGTCAACTCATGCTGGTATGCCTTGAAGAGCATGCAGACCAAGACCATCCTGATTTTAGGCGGGAAAGACAAGGGCAATGATTACAATGAAATAGCCGACCTTGTAAGAGAAAAATGCTGCGGCTTAATTTTCTTGGGGTTACACAACGAAAAGCTGCATGCCTTCTTCGACGGTTTCGGACTGCCGATAGCTGACGTGCAAAGCATGAAAGACGCTGTAGATGCTGCCTATCGCATGGCAAAGAACGGCGAGACCGTATTGCTCAGCCCCTGTTGTGCCAGCTTCGACCTCTTCAAGAGTTACGAAGACCGAGGCACCCAGTTTAAAGAATGTGTGAGAAAACTGTAATTTATAAGTTTGTGAGTTTGTAAGTTCTTTAGTTTTTAAGTTTGTTTGAAACGCAGATTAACGCAGATTTTCGCGGATTATTATTTTTCACCACAGATTACACAGATGAACTAATTTATTTCTCTGTGCCTCTGTGTCTCTGTGTTCAAAACTAAAAAACTCACAAACTAAAAAACTTAAAAACTCACAAACTTAAGAACTCAAAAAAGTATGGATTTTTTAAGAAATTTATTCAAAGGCGACAAAGTCATCTGGATTATCTTCCTCTTGCTTTGCCTGGTATCCATCATCGAAGTGTTCAGCGCCTCGAGTACATTGACGTACAAGAGCGGTGACCACTGGCGGCCAATTACGACACATATCGTCTTAATGTTAGTTGGCGTAATAGTCGTACTTATCGTGCACAACATTCCGTGCCGATGGTTTAAGACCTTCATTCTTTTATTGCCCCTATCATGGTTCCTCTTGATAAGTGTGTTTGTAATCGGTGCGTTCACCAATGGAGCACGCCGATGGATTGATTTGGGTTTCTTCCAATTCCAACCGTCCGAATTAGCCAAAATGGGAACCATTATTACGGTAGCCTACATTTTATCGCGCATGCAAGAAGAAAATGGAGCCAGTCCCAAAGCGTTCCACTACATCTTAGTGGTAATAGGCTTTACCTTTGCTCTAATATTTACCGAAAACCTCTCGACGGCTGTCCTGCTTGCCCTAAGTGTATTCCTGATGATGTACGTTGGGCGGATTCCCTTCCGCCAGTTAGGAGCCTTGGTAGGAATTGGTGTCGCTGCCCTGATTATCGGATTGGCTACTATCAAATTTGTTCCTGCCGAGACATGGGACAACATTGGCCTGCACCGTATGGTGACTTGGCAAAATCGTCTGGACAATCACTTTGATACATCGGTCATACCTCCTGAAAAGTTCGATATCGACGGGGATGCACAGGTGGCACATGCCAACATTGCCATCGCTTCCAGCGGCATTATAGGCAAAGGACCAGGCAACAGTGTGCAACGGGATTTCCTTTCGCAAGCCTTTTCCGACTTCATCTATGCGATTATCATCGAAGAGTTGGGACTGATAGGCGGAGCTATCGTCGCATTTCTCTACATCTGGCTGCTGATGCGTATCGGCAGAATTGCTCGAAGTTGCGACAAGTCATATTATGCCTTCCTGGTTATGGGCATTGGTTTCCTGCTTGTCACCCAGGCGATGTTTAATATGCTGGTAGCAGTAGGCATCATGCCGGTTACGGGGCAACCTCTTCCGTTAATCAGTAAAGGAGGTACCTCTACCTTGGTCAACTGTGCCTATATCGGCATCGTACTCAGCATCAGCCGCCACGTCAACGAACTGAAAAAACGTGAGGCACAAGCTGCCGCCGAACAACAACAGGCTCAAGTGCAAGAAGCTGCCATTTCTCTGCTGCAAAATGCTGCCGACCTGGCGAAAGAGCAAAACAAGAAAGAGAACCAAGAAATCGACAAGGGGGACAATCAGTACATCTGATTACCTCCTCTAATGAACAGTTACGTCATTGGGTGATATAATAGATATTTGTTGAGAATATATCTTTTCGAAATGAAGAGGCCGTCTCAAAATAGATTTGAGATGGTCTCTTTTCTTTAGAGCCGAAGACATATCTCTCGATTTTATCAGAAAACACCCTTTTATTCCTCTTTGTTTTTGCAATTTTTCTAGTATTATTCCTCTCGATTTTCGCGAAATTTGTATATAATCGTTAGAAGACAGCTATCGTTCCAAAGATATCAAACGAGCTTTGTTTGTCTTGCCGTTTTGAGGTTCTTTCCAGTCATTTTAGTTTGTCTCGAAAATCCTCCTTCAATCAACAAGAAATAAAATCAAAACAGCTTCTAAGAACTTGAAATGAACTCAAATAGCTGTTATATATCGAAGTACATATTAAAAAAGAACCGATGCGCATCTCTGCGAACCGGCTCCTAAGATTACTATTTAAGTAAAATATGTGTGAGGACGCTTCCTCACGGTTTTGATAGAGATATAAAAAATTAGTTTCCTGATTCTGCTATTTCATCACTTGTAGCATCACGTACACAACGGACATAGCCGCCATTACTTCCAATTTCGCCATTACTCGTTGTAATAATTCCACTCGTATTATAATAGAAACCATGTCGCAAACCTTGATTCGAAAATTGAGTACGACTATAAGTATTAATATCTGTTCTCAAGCCTATAGTACCAGCAACCGTAGCCATAACCATCAACTCACTTAAATTGGGCGTACGCCACGAACCTCTATCCGTCCCATTCCTCTCCTCAGAATAAGTCCTGCAAGGATCATTATAAATAGAAGAATTCCATATTTGAGTATAACGGTATAAACCGGGCATATAGTCTTCTGAAACTACAAATGCTTGCGGTAACATATTGGCATCATCATCTTCATTATGTGCGATATAGGGTCCCTCTTGTTCAACCATTCGGAATATACTAACATCCAATCGGTCTCCAAAGTTGAACATATAGTTTCCTGAACGTAATCGATAAGGTGCACTTCCATATACTGCTTCTGCCAAAGCGTCATCATCTACAGGTGTTTCATCGCCATTAACTAAATCTGTCTTTGCCAAATTGCGCACACAACGAATTTGAGCAGAATTATCATTTGTAGATCCGTATGCACCTACCTCTATAGCCCAATAGAAATTTCCACTTAGTGTATTTGTATAATACAAAGCTCCTCTATCAAGGAAATCATCCGGGTAGTCTCCATTGGTTAAATCCGATTTAGCCCCTGTATATAAACGAGCTTCCGCTGAAAGAGATTGTGTACCGATACCTATACGAAGGTATTGATTGATAGCAGGCAAATACCACCGGACTTCATCATCATCTATCTTGCCGTTGCGATTCAAATCCCGATTGCGTGACAAGCAAGCCTTATAAGCACTATTTGTATTATTAGTATTCAATGCTGATATGATATTTCCGCTACCCGTATTATCACTTAAATATCCCACTTTCGTAAAATCAATATAGGTATTCCAATTATTATTTCCATTCCAGCCAATATTTGTCAGCATATTGGCACGTCCATTGGATGAATTATCAGTTGTACTTCCTTCCATATTAGTTCCAAAGCCTACGTTATCTCCACCACTGTGACTTATCAACCCATATTCATTATATGTTTCGATGCCTAAGGCATTCGTTGTTTGAGCTGACGCAGGACTATAGAAAGTCTCAATTGAAGTCTGAGTAATGTAAGTCAATACAGTGGAATAGGTACTGTTCAAATCTTCACTGATGTGCATGTCACTGGCAATCATCAGTGTACGAGGGCTTTTCCGAGTATAAGAGTCCCAGCCTACTCGATTCCCCGCTAAGTCTTTCGTATAGACATACTCATCTACAAAGACAGTAAAGGGAGCTATAATGTCACCATCCTCCGTATCATTAACTGTATGCAAATTCTCTACATTCACTGCTTCATTATTATAAATCTGTTTTACTGCTTCTCCCATCAATTTACAGACTCTCCATGGAGAAAGCATCTTACCTTCTGTTGTATCTGTATAAGAGGTAATGGCATCCCTGGCATTTTGTGAATAAAATTCCACCCACTCATCATCAATACCTTCCATATCAGTTGTTTCATTTGTACCGTTATAAGGACGTATCGGTTCACTACCTGTCCGCGTATTCATTGGAGTACTGATAGAAAGCAAAAAGTTTTGTGCAATCAATTCATTCAATCTCTCGTCACTTATGTTGGTTCCTTCATATGCAACCTCATTTCGTATATTCTGTACAATATCACTTAAATTGTATTCTACGTAAATCTGTTCATAATGAGAATCCAAGTTGAACAATTCCGAATAATCATCCAAATCTACGATATCACCTTCAGCCGATGGTTGTTCTTCCGTATCCGTTTCAGCCTCAACCACTATATTTTCTACTCCCAATACTCGCATAGTATAATTATACCGATAATTGCGGCGTATTGAAAAATCAGACATACTACCCTCTTTACTAAAATCACCCAAATGAATCGTATAAGACACATCTCCATAACGTGTGACATGACCAGCAGCGTCTTCTTCATATTGCCCTTCTATGACTATATAGGTTCCGCAATCGGGCGCATAAGTCCATGTTTTATTTTCCGCTTGTCCATCAAAAGCATCACGTTTATTAAAATCTGAACATTCTTGTTTACACGATTGTATATTTTCCGGCACATAAAATCCGAAAGATGCTTTATTGTCTGCAGGTACACCTATTGTTTCGGTATGAACGGTATAAAATTCACCTGGATCATTTATTTCTTCACGCTCTTCTGTTTCTTCTTCCATTACATACGATTGAGAAGGAGCATTGTGCAACGTATAAGTTTGTGGTATAAAAGTTATTGTCTTTCCATCAATAGTTTGCTCTGTCTCTATTGTAAAATTAATAGCAGCGTATGGACGTTTTAAATTTATGATATTATAATCTTCCACTAATCGCCCACCATTAATACGCACTTCTCCCTTACCACTTAATGGAATATTAGAAGATACAAAAGTTGGCAATACATTTGTTCCTACTAAATTGGAACTCATCTTATACAAAGTATTTAGGAAAGCCGATTTACCTTCTCCAGCTGCTGCATCCAGTTCCGTAGTAGGGTCTTGCCAATAAGAACTACTGGCAGGATTGGCTATAGCATATACCATTTGTGTGCCTTCATACAAAGTCGCAGTTCCAGTATACACATTGTCAGATGATGACTGAAGATTCAAGACATCATCACTTCCTAAAAATTTTTCGCCATCAAAAACGTAGATACGTATAGAACTTATCACAATTTCTTCATCTCCGGCTCGCGATATTTCAATATCAGAGGAAGCCGGAACTCCAAATTGAAGGGCTACTGTAACAGGAGAATCAACATTCGCTCCTTCTTTGCTTGTCACTCCCAAATCATCTTGACAAGCGGATATGGTCACTATAAAGCCCAATATTATAAGTGTTATGTAAATTAATTTCTTCATAGTGTTATTGATTTTATTCAAAATCTGGGATTATAATATCCCGTACGGTATATGGAAGAATTACAAATTCCAATTCTATATCATCAACAGGTGTAGCAGTACGAAGCACTGTTCCCGTTATCACTATATAATGATTGCGGATAATGTCTCCCGTCAATGTAATAGTTTCGTTTTTTTGTGTACCGCCCAATGTATAGTCAATGGTTACTGTCATTGCATTAGCATCTGCTTCGAAGAGGTAGTAATCATCAGTATGGTCTGCCTGAATTGTTTTAGTTAAACGAGTTATATAGTTTTGGGCATCTTCATCTTCTCCGCGTACTAATGTTTGCCCATCATCCAAGACTGCTTCAATAGTTAGTGGGGTTTCATTTAATATATCAGTGTCTGTAGTTCCGGTTCCTGTCGGCACATTAGCTTCAATTGGCCGACTATTCCTTTCATCATACGTCACTGCTTCCGGGAATACATAGCCTTTATCGATTGCTCCGGATACGGTGATGCCGGTTATTTGGGCTTGGGTGCTTTCGCTTTCTTTGGCAAAGAAGCAGGCGATTTTGGCTACTCCTCTTTCTAAAGGAAGCTGAGCGTTTGCTTTATAACCGCCGGAAAGTTGGTCTACCGGGATAGCTGTTATGATGCGGCTCATCAGTAAACCGTCATTTGTCAACTTATCAGATTGATTGTTATCCGGTTTATCACTGAATGTCGCGGCTTCCAATGCGTTTCGGGTTGAAGTGGCATCCAGCCCTTCCGCCGAATTGTTTGTTATTACATAAATATCTACAGTGGTTATCTCTTCCGGGATAGTCAGCTCGGTACGGAGTTCACCATCATCGGTTGTGTAGCGTTCGGCATCCTCGATATGCTTGTAGGCGGCAGCAGTTGCGTTACCATCTGCTGCGTCGCTATTGAACACCCAGATATCGGCGGTATGGAAGGTGCTTTCTCCGGTTATTGCATCTACATTTTCCGCACGCGAGGCGGTATAGGGCTGTATGGCAGGGAAGTTCAGGCTGATGGTGCGCATCTTTG
>UQVZ01000037.1 GCA_900544675.1 uncultured Bacteroides sp. | reverse complement strand
ATCCTATCAGACTAAGTTCTTTTTACTTTGTCTTGTAATCGCGCCGGCTACTGACGTGGTTTTTGTAAATAATTGATTATGAAGAAAATGAAGAATATCGATTAAGGTCTATTAACTAAACGAGCCAAAAATGTGCCGGTTTTGTAGTCCAAAAGTTGAACTAAAACAGGGAAATGACGGTAGAAAAAGGCGGTATAGAAGGGAGATAAAAGGCTTATTTTTGCCCTGGAAATAAACATTAACATAGTTTAACCTGCCCTGTTCTAGCCTTACAACCGCCTTCTAAAAAGCCTGGCGCAAGCTGATTCTAGGGAGGAGTGGCATAACAAAATGGTGTGATTTATGATGAAACTACCGATTCCATATCGTTAAGGTCCTACTTAACTTCCCTACTCCTTTCCTATTATTATAATAAGAAGTTTCGGATGCTTGTCAAAGTATTATATAATAATCGGCAGTTTATGATATGATACTTTGCCATTTATCATATAATACTTTGCCATTTCTTATATAATAGTCGGTGCAGTTGAAATTCTTTTTGAAAAAAATGCGCATTAATCTGCTTTAATTTAAAGATTTATTTCCGTAATTCTTGTGTTATCTCAATAAAACTTCTAATTTTGCATCATGTAACAAACCGTACAGGAGGATATTTTAGTTCTAACAATTAAATAATTTAAATTCAATCATTTATGTGGTTAAGTAATTCATCTATTGGAAGGAAAGTGGTGATGAGCGTTACTGGTATCGCCCTTGTCCTGTTTCTTACATTTCACATGTTGATGAACCTTGTTGCACTGTTTTCGGCGGAAGGTTATAACACAGTATGTGAATTCTTGGGTACTAACTGGTACGCTTTGATAGGTACGTTAGCGTTAGCTGCCTTGTTTGTAATTCACATCGTTTATGCTTTCTGGCTGACGATGTTGAACCGTGCCGCACGTGGTAACGAACGTTACGCTGTGAGTGTGAAGCCTAAAACAGTAGAATGGGCTTCTCAGAACATGTTGGCTTTGGGTGTGATTGTCATCCTGGGCTTGCTGTTGCACCTGTTCAACTTCTGGTACAACATGATGTTTGCCGAACTGATTGGCAACCCGATGATGGGCGGTCTGGAAGCAACCGATGGTTACGGTTACATCGAGCAGACTTTCTCTAATCCGGTATTCTTCGTCCTGTACATCGTTTGGCTGTGCGCTTTGTGGTTCCACCTGACTCATGGTTTCTGGAGTGCGATGCAGACACTGGGATGGAACAACACCATCTGGATTAACCGTTGGAAATGCATCTCTAACATTTATTCTACAATTATCGTACTGGGCTTCATGCTGGTAGCGGTAGTATTTTTTGTAAAGAATTTATTCTAAAGGTGACAAGTTAACAAGTTGACAAGTTAACAAGGTTTTTAGCATAGATAAATAGTGTAACCTTGTCGACTGCAACCTGAAACCTTGTCAACTAAAAAAAGAAAACAATTATGGCTAATATACTCGATTCTAAAATTCCTGAAGGTCCGATAGCTGAGAAATGGACCAACTATAAAGCTCACCAGAAACTGGTGAACCCCGCCAACAAGCGTCGTTTGGATATCATCGTGGTAGGAACCGGTTTGGCAGGTGCTTCTGCTGCCGCTTCTTTGGGCGAAATGGGATTCCGTGTGTTTAACTTCTGTATCCAGGATTCTCCTCGCCGTGCACACTCTATCGCTGCACAAGGTGGTATCAACGCTGCCAAGAATTATCAGAACGACGGCGACTCTGTTTATCGTCTGTTCTATGATACAGTAAAAGGTGGTGACTACCGTGCCCGCGAAGCTAACGTATATCGTCTGGCTGAAGTATCAAACAATATCATCGACCAATGTGTAGCGCAGGGTGTTCCTTTCGCTCGCGAATACGGAGGCCTGTTGGCTAACCGTTCATTCGGTGGTGCACAGGTATCTCGTACTTTCTATGCTAAAGGTCAGACCGGTCAGCAGCTCTTGCTGGGTGCATACTCTGCATTGAGCCGTCAGGTAGGTGCCGGAACAGTGAAACTGTACACCCGTTACGAAATGGAAGACGTGGTTATCATCGACGGTCGTGCCCGTGGTATTATTGCCAAGAACCTGGTGACTGGCAAGCTGGAACGCTTTGCTGCTCATGCCGTGGTAATCGCTACCGGTGGTTATGGCAATACTTACTTCCTGTCTACCAACGCTATGGCATGCAACTGCTCGGCAGCTATGTCTTGCTATCGTAAAGGTGCTTTCTTTGCTAACCCCGCTTATGTACAGATTCACCCCACTTGTATCCCCGTACACGGTGACAAGCAGTCTAAGCTGACTTTGATGTCTGAGTCTTTGCGTAACGATGGCCGTATCTGGGTGCCGAAGAAACTGGAAGACGCGAAAGCTTTGCAGGCAGGTACAAAGAAACCGACCGATATTCCGGAAGAAGAACGTGACTATTACTTGGAACGCCGTTATCCGGCATTCGGTAACTTGGTCCCGCGTGACGTTGCTTCGCGTGCTGCTAAGGAACGTTGCGACCATGGTTTCGGTGTAAACAATACCGGTCTGGCTGTTTACCTTGACTTCTCTGAATGTATCGAGCGTCTGGGCTTGGATGTAGTCCGTCAGCGTTACGGCAACCTCTTCGATATGTACGAAGAAATCACCGACGTGAACCCGGGCGAACTGGGCAACGAAATCAATGGCGTGAAATACTATAATCCGATGATGATTTATCCGGCTATCCACTATACGATGGGTGGTATCTGGGTTGACTACGAATTGCAGACTACCATCAAAGGTCTGTTCGCTATCGGCGAATGTAACTTCTCCGACCACGGTGCTAACCGTTTGGGTGCTTCCGCTCTGATGCAAGGTTTGGCAGACGGTTACTTCGTATTGCCTTACACTATCCAGAACTATCTGGCAGACCAGATTACCGTTCCCCGCTTCTCTACCGATCTTCCCGAGTTCGAAGAAGCCGAAAAGGGCGTAATGGCTAAGATTGACCATCTGATGGGTATCCACGGCAAACGTTCGGTAGACTCTATCCACAAGGAATTGGGTCACATCATGTGGGAATATGTAGGTATGGGTCGTACAGAAGCTGGCTTGAAGACCGCTTTGACGAAGCTGAAAGAAATCCGCAAGGAATTCGAAACCAACCTGTTCATCCCGGGCAAGAAAGAAGGCATGAACGTAGAGTTGGATAAGGCTATCCGCTTGAACGACTTTATCACCATGGGCGAATTGATTGCTTACGATGCCTTGAACCGTAACGAGTCTTGCGGTGGTCACTTCCGTGAAGAATACCAGACTGAGGAAGGCGAAGCCAAACGTGATGACGCAAACTACTTCTACGTTTCTTGCTGGGAATATCAGGGCTCAGACGACAAAGCTCCTGTCCTCCACAAAGAACCGCTGGTTTACGAAGCAATTAAAGTTCAGACTAGAAACTATAAATCATAAATGTAGTTGACAAGTTAACAAGTTGACAAGTTGACAAGGCTTTTAGATGTTATGCGTAATCATAAGGATTTAATTGTTTGGCAAAAGGCTATTGCGTTTGTACAGCATTTATATGAGATTACGCAGTCGTTCCCTAAAGAAGAGATATATGGAATCACTTCTCAGATACGTCGGGCTGCCGTTTCTATTCCGTCCAATATCGCGGAAGGCTTTGGCAGAGGACATGATAAAGAATTGCTTCATTTCTTATATATAGCTTTAGGGTCAGCATCGGAAGTGGAAACACAATTGATTATCTGTCATAATATACATTATCTGACAGATGATGATTTTGAAGAATTAAGCAGTGCGGATTCGGAAATTATCCGGATCTTTCTTCTTTGATTACTAAACGGATTGGGTATCTCAATTAAAAGCCTTGTCAACTGATACCTTGTCAACTTGTCACCTTTAAAAACAAAAAATCATATGGACAAAAATATATCATTTACGCTGAAAATTTGGCGTCAGAACGGACCTAAGGAAAGAGGTCATTTCGATACATTCCAGATGAAAGATATCCCGGGCGATACTTCGTTCCTGGAAATGCTGGATATCTTGAACGAACAGCTGATTGAAGAAGGTAAAGAACCGATCGTGTTCGACCATGACTGCCGTGAAGGTATCTGCGGTATGTGTTCTTTGTATATCAACGGTCATCCGCACGGACCTGCTACAGGTGCCACTACCTGCCAGCTCTATATGCGCCGCTTCAATGACGGTGATGTGATTACGGTTGAACCGTGGCGTTCGGCTGGCTTCCCGGTTATCAAAGACTTGATGGTAGACCGTTCGGCTTACGATAAGATTATGCAGGCAGGCGGTTACATTAGCGTACGTACCGGTGCTCCGCAGGATGCTAATGCTATCCTGATTCCGAAGCAGGTGGCAGACGAAGCGATGGATGCCGCTACATGTATCGGTTGCGGTGCCTGCGTGGCAGCTTGTAAGAACGGTTCGGCTATGCTGTTCGTATCTGCCAAGGTAAGTCAGTTGAATCTGTTGCCGCAAGGTAAGCCCGAAGCGCTTCGCCGTGCAAAGGCCATGCTTGCCAAGATGGACGAACTGGGATTCGGTAACTGTACCAATACACGTGCTTGTGAAGCTGAATGCCCGAAGAACGTTTCTATCAGCAACATTGCCCGCCTGAACCGCGACTTCATCAAAGCGAAACTGAAAGACTGATATTTTTAGGTAACTAGGAACTAGGTACCAGGTACTAGGTTTTAGATAGTTTTAGTAAATCTAAGCCCTAGTCACCTGGTACTTATTTTTTTAGGAAACTAGTTGACTATGTAACTAGGAACTAGGTTGAAAATAGTTTTGCGAATGTATCTAAAACCTAGTCATCTAGTCTCTAGTCTTCTAGTCCCCTAGCATATTTGCAAAAGAATTTTAAACTATTTGTAATATCCTTGCACACTGTTGTCAAATCCCGTGTAAATTCCTACCTTTGCAACGTGATTTTTTTCATAGTATTAGATTTAAGGTTAACAAGGTTGGGAGAAAGCGTTCTCCCATTTTTTATGTTTTAATTGAGCAATTCGATTCTATTCTTTAGCAAAAAGAAGAGTATGTGAGTGTGATTTCCATTCAATACTTGTAAAATTTTCTTGTCCTTTTAGATATTCTACTTAAAAAACTTTGCTATTCTTGCATTCAAAGTCGCATAACTTTTTAATGCAATTGCAATGCCGCACGGATACGGGCGTAGGGCGCATCCTTCAGCAGCACTTTCTTGTTTCCGTCGAGCAGGTAGAGCGAAGGCATGGCTTTCAGGTCGTAAAGCGCTTTTAGCTTGATGGCTTCGTGGTCAGTGCCGATAATCCAGTCGGAAGGAAGGTTAGACAAGTCGTTGCGCCATGCTTCGGGATTGCCTTCGGTATAGATGGCCAATACGGTGAGCTGTCCGTCGGCTACGGCATCTGCCAAGGTCTCGTCGTGAAGCATGTCCTGCATGATTTCATGACAACCGGGGCATTCAGGGTCGTAGAATACCAACAGCAGACGGTCGTTCTTTGCCGGTGTTTGCCTGAGCGTATGTTTCTGTCCGTCGGGCAGGTAATAGGTAAAGTCGGAAGCGGATGTTCCCGGCAGGTTGAGGCTGATTAGTTTGTGCTTGAAAGCCAATGTGCTTTTGGTCGCCTCGTCCACTTGCGTGCTTTGCTGCATACGTTCCAAGTAAATCAGGTACAACTGTTCGTTGTAGAGCGGCGAGTTCGGATTGTACAGGTAGTCATCGAAAAGACGCATGAATGTCTTGCGTGCTTGGGGATACTGCTCCATAGACGAACAGAGAGCGTTTATGCTTTCCCTGATTTCTTGCGGTGAGCTTTGTCCGTCTGCCAGCAAGGAGAGGTGATTGACAAAACCTTGTTCCGTCACGTCACGGTTGGCAAGCAGCAACGTATCGGCAAAGTTGAAGTTATCCCAATAATGTTCGAGCAGGAAGGCACGCCGTTCTTCGGGCTGCGTCAGCATCGAAGGAATGGAAGGGAAAGGAAATTGCGTCTTGGCTGCTGGAGCTTCGGCTTGAGCCGTCTGTCCCGTCGTGTTGCCGTTGTCCGCCGTTTGTGTGCGCGGGTTCTTGCATGCCGCCAAGGCTCCGAAGCATGCTCCTATCAGGCAATAATATACGTATTTCTTCATAGATGTTTTGTTTTTTAAGCTATCGGCAAAGATAAGGCTTTGAAATGAAGAATGAAGAATCTCACCTTAGATTTATTAAATGAAGAATGAAGAATTAAGAATGAAGAATGAAAAAATCCGCGTTAATCTGCGAAATCTGCGTTTCAAAAAACAAACACACACAGAGGCACAGAGACGCAGAGAAATAAATTATTAAACCTGTGGTGAAAATTCTTAATTCTTCATTCTTCATTTTCTAGATTGTCTTATACACTCCCCCGGCGTAGTTGCGGATGAGGCCTTTCAGTTCCAGTTCGAACAGAATACCGGTCATGCGGGTAATGGGGATATTGCTTTCCACGACCAGGTTGTTGACCTGTACACCTTCGGGATGCTTCTGCATGAGCTGTATGACCTGCGTTTCTTCGGCATTCAGTTCGGGGAACAATTGGCGCTGGATGGCGGACGGCACTTCCTTGGGACGGTTCCAGTTCATGGCCTTTACCAATTCTTCGGCGCTTTGCAGCAGGACGGCACGATTGGAACAAATCAGGTTGTTGCAGCCTTCCGAATAGGTGTCGCCTATCCGTCCCGGAAAAGCGAAGCAGTCGCGGTGGTAACTGTCCGCTATTTCGGCGGTAATCAGCGAACCTCCCTTGGCGGCCGACTCGACGACGATGGTCGCGTCACTGATGCCTGCCACTATCCGGTTCCGCTTGATGAAGTTCTGGCGGTCGGGCGTCGTGCCGCTCATGAATTCGGTCAGCAGTCCACCTTGTGCGATCATTGCGGCGGCGGTATGGCGGTGGACGTAGGGATAAATGCGGTCCAGCCCGTGAGCCAGCACGCCTACGGTATCCAGTCGGTACTGAAGGGCGGCCCGATGAGCGTGGATGTCGATGCCGTATGCCAGTCCGCTGACAATCAGTACGTCGGGCATCAGTTCTTTCAGCTCGCGCACGAAGCGGTCGCAGAGCTGTTTGCCGTAGTCGGTGGCGTTGCGTGTACCTACCATGCTGACGACATGGCGGCTGTTCAGGTCGGCGTTGCCCCGATAGAACAACACCAGCGGCGCGTCGTTGCATTCGCGCAAGCGGGAAGGATAAGCCGTGTCTTCGGCGGTGAGGCAAGCGATGTGGTTCTTCTCGGCAAAAGCCAGCTCGGCTTCGCAGCGGCGGATGACTTCCGGATGGCTGAATGCCTGCAGCAGTTTCGGATTGATTTGCGGCAGCAGGTCGGGCAGCTCTTTGGTGCGGGTAAAGAGCACGGTGGCATTGCCCGCTGCCTGCAGCAGGTTGTGCGCATGGTTGATGCCGATGCCGGGCAGTTGGGTCAGCGCCAGCCGGTAGAGTGTCTCTGGTGTGTTCATCGGTTCAGGTAGGGGGCGAAAAGGTTATTGAAGAGTTCGCTGTCGCTAAGCCGTCCGTTGATGACGCACACGGTTTCCACCGTCGACTTGATGACTATTTTCATGTCGGGCAGGCGGAAGATGTCCTGGTAGAAGACGTATTTGATGCCTTCCTTCTTCAGGTACAGTTTGGAAAGAAACTCGTCGCCGCTTTTCAGAGGTGTCTTAAAAGCCATCGTCAGCCGTGCCACTACCGGGTCGATGCCTTGCGCATGCAGCCCGGCAAAGCTGATACCGGTAGACAACAGAAATTCATGACGAGTATGTTCGATGTAATGTTGGTAATTGGCATTGTTGACGATGCCTTGCAGGTCGCATTCGTAGTCGCGCACCTTCATTTTCAGTTCGTAGATATAGTTGTTCATGTTTTTTGAGTTTTTAAGTTTTTTAGTTTGTTAGTTTTTTAGTTGACAAGGTATCAGTTGACAAGTTGACAAGGTTTTAGTTTGTCAGGTGACTAGGGACTAGTTGACTAGGTTTTAAATACCTTCTAAAACTATTTTCAGCCTAGTTCCTGGTTACCTAGTTCCTAGTCGCCTTGTTCCCTGATACCTTGTCAACTTGTCAACTGAAACCTTGTCACCTAGTTCCCTTCTTCAGATATTCATATCCGATGCGGCAATAGAGGCATTTCTTTAGGTCGCAGTAGTTCTTTTTCAGTTGGATGAGCGCCTGGCTGTCTCCGGCATGGCTGGCTTTCAGACCACATTCTTGCCATAGACGGATGATGTAATTGTCTTCGGGTTTCAGCTCTTCCAGAAACTGACCGGCACGTTGGCAGAGGACCTCTTGGGCTTTGTGCTTGCCATACGCATACAGAAAAGGAATCACCGTGTTGATGATAAGTAGGTCGATGGATTTGTTGCTTAAGCTTTTCGGATGCGAAGGGGAGGTCTCGCCAAAGCGGTAATGCGTCAGCCAGTATTCGGAGGTGCCGCCCCGTAGCAAGTCGCGGACTTGTTTCAGTGTCTCGGTTTCCATCAGTTGCGAGAGCAGACCTTGCGAGCGATGGTAGAGGCAGGCCAGTTGGGCGATGCGTATATGCGGGAAGTTGCCCGGACGCAGACGCAGGAAGCGCCAACGGCAATCTGCCGAAGGGCTCAGCCCGAACTTGTGCTGCAGGTATTGGTATTCTTTCATCATTGTTTCGGTATAATCGTCTAAGGGAAGCTCTTGTAACAGACCGGCTTGCCCGAAGAAGATAGCTTCTACCTGGAACAGGTTGTCGCGGTGCTTGTTGACGGCTGCCAGCGGAATGTTTTTCGCCCACAGTTCGAAAGCGTCGCTGTTGACGCCGAAGCCGAAGTTGCGTGCCAGGGTAATGAAGAAAGCGTTCTCCCAGTCACGGTTGCACGCTTCCAGCCGTTGGCGAATCTGCTCGGTCTTGCTTTCGAACCTTTCTATCTGCAAATAGGATAACCAGCTGTGCAGGAAAAAGGAAGAGAGCGAGGGTATCAAGTTGTGGCAAGCCGGATAGCGGTCTTCCTGTAACAACTGTTCGTAATTGGCAAGGAGAGACGGCGGACAGTGCAGCTCCATCTGCGGAATCGGCTCGCCGTTGCTGCGGGTAGGAGCGGCATCTATTTGCGAGGCGACGTGCAGGATGACCGAATCGTATGCAGAGTCGAGGTGATGCCGGTGTGCAAACCAGTCGGAAGCCTGCTGGTGTATCTCTACATTGCCTACCCACACCACGTCGTTGATTTTTATCTTGGCATTGAAAAAGTCGGGACCTGCGTGCATGTTGGGCAGTCCCGGGTCTATGACTTCCACCGCTTGTCCGTCGGTTGTTTGCAGCGGTTTCAGTCCGAAAAGTTTGTGTTTCCACACGTAATGCAAGAGTTGTTCCATGTTAATGAGGTGTAAATGTTCGCTAAATGTAATGATTAATAACGAAAAACGCTATCTTTGTGGCAGAATTTAATAGGTTTATTATGAAAATAGCATTAATCGGATATGGGAAAATGGGTAAAGAGATTGAAAAGATAGCTCTTTCCCGCGGACATGAGATTGTAAGTATCATTGATGTGGATAATCATCAGGATATGGATTCGGATGCATTCCGCTCGGCGGATGTGGCCATCGAGTTTACGGCTCCTACAGTGGCATACGGCAATTGCATGGAGGCTTTCAAGCAAGGCGTAAAGGTCGTTTCGGGCAGTACCGGCTGGATGGGTGAACATGGCGACGAAATGCGCCGCTTGTGCCAGGAAGAAGGCAAGACCTTGTTCTGGTCGTCGAACTTCAGCCTGGGTGTCGCCATCTTTTCGGCCGTGAACAATTACCTGGCGAAGATTATGAACCGTTTCCCCAATTACGATGTCACGATGGAAGAAACCCATCACATTCATAAGCTGGACGCGCCGAGCGGAACCGCCATCACCTTGGCGGAAGGCATCCTGAAGAATCTGGACCGCAAGGACAAATGGGTGATGGGCACCTTGACTGCTCCGGACGGAACCGTGACAGGCACTACGCAATGTGCGCCGAACGAATTGCCGGTAAGCGCCATACGTAGGGATGAAGTGCCGGGTATTCATACCATCCGTTACGAGTCGGAAGCCGACTCCATCATCATCACCCACGACGCGAAGAATCGGAAAGGATTTGCATTGGGTGCGGTGCTGGCCGCCGAGTATACGGCTACACACCAAGGCTTTTTAGGAATGAATGATTTATTTCAATTTTAAGAGGCTATGATACAAGCGTCACGCAAACAATGGATAAAGTTCGGTATTGTCCTCCTGCTTTATATTGCTTTTCTCATTTGGCTGAGAAGCTGGCTGGGCATTATCGTCATTCCTTTTATTTTTGATGCCTATATCACGAAGAAGATTCCCTGGACGTGGTGGAAGAAGTCGAAAAACAAGACCGTGCTGGCTGTGATGGGCTGGGTAGACGCCATTGTCTTTGCTCTGGTGGCGGTTTATTTTGTCAATCTCTATTTCTTCCAGAACTATGTGATTCCTTCTTCCTCGTTGGAAAAATCGTTGTTGGTAGGCGATTATCTCTTCGTGAGCAAGATGAGCTACGGGGCACGTATCCCGCAGACGCCCCTGCATATGCCCTTGACCCAGCATACGCTTCCGGTATTCAATTGCAAATCGTATCTGGAGTGGATTCACTGGGATTATAAACGGGTAGGCGGACTGGGAACGGTTCAGTTGAACGATATCGTGGTCTTCAACTTCCCGGCAGGCGACAGTGTGGCTACGGCTATTCCCGCCGATGATTTGTATCGCCTGAGCTACGACGCGGGCAAGCAGTTGACGCCGCCTGTCGATCTGACTCGTCTGGATGCCGAACAGCAACGTCAGGTGTTCGACTTCTATTATGCGGCCGGACGTAAATACATTGATGAGAATCCGCAATTATACGGTAAGGTGATTGCACGTCCCGTAGACCGGCGTGAGAATTACGTGAAACGTTGTGTCGGATTGCCCGGGCAGACGTTGCAGATAAAGAACCGCATCGTGTATCTGGACGGGAAACCGAACAAGGAACCCGACAATGTGCAATACCGTTACATCGTGCGGACGAAAGGCATGTTGCCCGACGACCTGTGTCATGAGCTGGGCATCAGCAAGGAAGACCGGATGATGTATTATGCCGAAGAGTCTGTTTACAATTTGCCGTTGACCGAGAAGGTGAAAGCCGCTTTATTGGCACGGAAAGACTTGGTCATCTCTATCGAGAATATGCCCGATGAGGCTATCGAGGGATTGTATCCGGTAAATAAGGTGACAGGGTGGACATTGGACAACTACGGACCGGTATGGATTCCGAAGAAGGGAGAGACCATCGACCTGACCTTGGATAACCTGCCGCTCTACGAGCGTCCGATTCACGCTTACGAGGGAAACACGCTGGAGGTGAAAGACGGAAAGATTTACATCAACGGGCAGGAAACCACCCGTTATACATTTAAGATGGATTATTATTGGATGATGGGCGATAACCGCCATAATTCCGCCGATTCGCGTTTCTGGGGCTTTGTGCCCGAAGACCATATCGTGGGCAAACCGGTATTCATCTGGTTGTCCTTGGACCAGGATCGTGGATGGTTCGACGGAAAAGTGCGCTGGAACCGCTTGTTCAAGTTTGTGGATAATATAAAATGATAAAAGGGTAACTCGTTGACCTGACAATGAACGCAAGCCGGAAGACCATACTGAAAAGCGCCGTCGGATGTGTGCTGGCGGTGGCGGTGGTGAAAGCTTTTCTTGTTACCTCTTGTTTCATTCCCTCGTCGGGAATGGAAAACAGCCTTTATGAAGGGGAAGGCGTACTGGTGAACAAGTGGAGTTACGGTTTGCGTATGCCTTTTCCGTCGGTATTCGGGTATCATCGTATCGGTGCCTGCGACATCGAGGAAGGGGATATCGTCTTGTTCAACGACCCGAGCCCGGAGAATCCTTCCCGCCGGATGGAAGGGCGGGGCGTGTTTATCAGCAGGTGCATCGGCACGGCCGGTGACACCTTGTTGCTGAACAGGGAGCTGATTGACGCGGAAAACGAAGTGTGGACTCCCGACAACAAGGCCTTGTATGTCTATCCTGCCACGCTGGAAGATACCGTTCAGGCGATATTGAAGCAGGTCGGCATCAACGACAATCCGCTGGTGGGTTATACCGAGGACGGCGGGTTTATCCGCAGCTTCAGCCGGTATGAATTGTATCTGGCGTCGCAGAAGGGGAAAGGAAAGGTGAAGTTTACTCCCCTGAACGCCAAGCTCGCCCATGAGGTGCATCCGTATGTGGTGCCGGGCAAAGGCGTTACGGTCAAGGTACATCCGTGGAATGCCGTATTGCTCTGCAACACCATCGTTTCGCACGAAGGGAAAGAAGCCGCCGTGCGGGGCGATACCTTGTGGGTAGAAGGCAAGCCGGTGCAGGCGTACACCTTCAGTAAGGACTATTACTGGATGGCCGCCAACGACCCGGTCAACCTGGCCGATTCGCGCTTGTTCGGCTTTGTGCCCGAAGAATGTATCATCGGCAAGGCGTGGCGCATCTGGTTTACGACCCGTAAAGGCCGTTTTTGGCAACGTGTAGAATAAATTATGGAAAAAGAAATAGTAGTAAGCTCGGCTTATCTGGCACCGGTGGAGTATTATACGAAACTGTATGCGTATGAGAAGGTTTATGTGGAGCGGTTCGACCACTATATGAAGCAGACGTACCGGAACCGTTGCGTCATCGCTTCGGCTTCGGGACCCTTGACATTGACCGTACCGACCGAAAAGAACGACGGGCGGAAGTGCCTGATGAAGGATGTGCGTATTTCCGATCACGGGAACTGGCGGCATGTGCATTGGAACGCGTTTGTAGCCGGCTATAAGCACAGTCCGTTCTTCGATTATTATGCGGACGAGTTTCATGCCTTCTTCGAGCGTGACTATACGTTTTTGTATGATTTCAACGCCGAGTTATGCCGGTGGATGTGTGAGCAACTGGACTTACAGCCCTGCCTGATACCTACGGACGATTACCGCCTTTTGCCCGAAGGCATAGACGATTTTCGGGAACGGATTCATCCGAAGAAACCTTACGAGGAATACGACCCGCAATTTGTGGCGAAGCCTTATTACCAGGTTTTCGATGCCCAACTCGGTTTCCTGCCGAACCTAAGCATCGCCGATTTGTTGTTTAATATGGGCCCCGAAGGTCTGCTGGTGCTGAAAGAAAGCTTTATCAGGTAACGAGGTATCAGTTGACAAGTTGACAAACTAAAACCTTGTCAACTTGTCACCTGATACCTTGTCAACTAAAAAACTTAAAAACTTAAAAACTAAAAAAACGAATATGCCTACAGTAACGAAAAATTTGTTGATAATCAATGTGCTGTGCTTCTTCGGCTATATTGTGGCGAAGCGTTATGGAATCGACCTGAACGACATGATGGGTCTGCACTTCTTCCTGGCTTCCGACTTCAATCCGGCACAGTTGATTACCTATATGTTTATGCATGCCAACTTCCAGCATATTTTCTTCAATATGTTTGCGGTTTGGATGTTCGGACGCACACTGGAACACGTTTGGGGACCGAAGCGTTTCCTGTTCTATTACATCCTGTGCGGAATCGGTGCCGGACTGATACAGGAAGCGGTGCAATATGTGGACTATGCGATGAACCTGTCGCAATACGAACAGGTGAATATCGGAGTCGCTACCATTTCGATGGATGAATACCTGAACCTGCTTACCACCGTAGGCGCGTCCGGAGCGGTATATGCCATCCTGCTGGCTTTCGGTATGTTGTTCCCTAATAGCGAGCTGTTTATCTTCCCGCTCCCGATGCCTATCAAGGCAAAGTATTTTGTTATCGGTTATGCGGTGCTCGAGTTGGTATTGGGTATCAGCGGAGGAGATGGGGTAGCCCATTTCGCTCATTTGGGCGGCATGTTGTTCGGATTTATACTAATCATTTATTGGAGGAAGAAAAATGGCGGCGGACAGCAGATTTACTACTAATTTGAAGAATGGTTTCGGTAGGGGAGACATTGTCACCCGACTGATCTACATCAATGTCGGCGTTTTCGTGATAGTGGCGTTGGTGAACCTCTTCCTTACCTTATTTAATATGGGAGGGGAACACCGGTGGACGAATTACCTGATGTTTCCGGCATCGTTTTTCCAATTCCTTCGCCAACCCTGGACGGTGCTGACCTACATGTTTATGCATGCGGGCATCCTGCATATCCTGTTCAATATGTTGTGGCTGTTCTGGTTCGGCAAGTTGTTTCTGAGCTTTTTCTCGGCAAAGCATTTGCGGGGCTTGTATGTGTTGGGAGGCATTGCCGGAGCGGTGCTTTACATGGCGGCATACAATGTGTTTCCTTATTTCCGTGATGCCGTTCCCTTCTCCTATTTGTTGGGAGCTTCGGCGTCGGTGCTTGCCATTGTGGTGGCTACGGCCGTGCGTGAGCCTGAATATCCGGTTCAGTTCATGTTTATCGGTACGGTACGTCTGAAGTATGTGGCTATCTTTATGGTGGTGCTCGACCTCTTGTTCATGACCGCCGACAATGCGGGCGGACATCTGGCGCACTTGGGTGGCGCGCTGGCCGGATGGTGGTTCGCTTCCGGATTGGTTAAGGGCTATGACCTGACGAAATGGATTAACGTGGCGCTGGATTTCTGCTCGGGACACCGGCACCGTGCTCCGCGTAAGCCGAAGATGAAGGTGCACTATGGCGATAAGGAGAAAGATTACGACTTCAACGCACGCAAGAAAGCGCGTGCCGACGAGATAGACCGCATCTTGGATAAGCTCCGCAAGTCGGGATACGGCAGCCTGACGGAAGACGAGAAGAAAAGTCTGTTTGATGCAAGTAAGAAATGAAAATCGTTAAGCATTTTATACTGACCCTTTTGGGCATAGCGAACGGGGCGGTAGGTTTGTGCTTTCTTGTCAGTGCCTATAGCCCCTATATCTCGCCGGTAGAGCATCCGGTAGGGGCATGTGCCGGCTTGTTTTTCCCTATTTTCTTGTGTCTGAACCTGGCTTTCTGCTTCGTATGGCTCTGCCTGAAGCCTTGGGGAGTCTGCTTGCCGTTATTGGTTTTCGCCTTGGGCTGGAATAGCTTGCGGGCATATTTCCCTGTCAGTTCCGTCAAGGAAGCCACACCGGGAGGAAAGACCTTGAAGTTCCTTACCTACAATACACAAGGGATAGCGATAGGGGACGAAGGAAATGCGGACGAAGGCAATCCGGTACTGGCGTATTTGCGCGCTTGTGATGCCGACATCATTTGCTTGCAGGAGTTCATGCCGGGCGCGCACGCTTCGCAGGCACAAATCAATCAGGCGTTGGACGCCTATCCTTATCATGAGTCTGTCCGTACGCGGGGAGGCGATGTGCTGGCTTGCTATTCGCGTTATCCCATCTTGTCGGCGGAGCGCATCGAATACGCCAGTCAGTTTAACGGGAGCGTGCTTTACCGGCTGAAGGTGGAGGAAGATACGCTGGTGGTTATCAATAATCATTTAGAGTCGAACAAACTGGACCGTTCGGATAAGAAGATGTACCACGATATTCTGAAATCGCCGGGCGAAGGCAACGTGAAGAGCGAGAGCAAACACCTGCTCCGCAAGCTTGCCGATGCCGTGGCTATACGGGCTCCGCAGGCCGATTCGGTGGCACAAGCCATCCGCCTGCATAAATGTCCCTATATGCTGGTATGCGGCGATTTCAATGATTCCCCCATCTCGTATGCCCATCGGGTGATTGGCGAAGGATTGAACGATGCTTTTGTGGAGACAGGTGCCGGACCGGGTTTTACGTATAACCAGGACCATTTTTATTTCCGTATCGACCATATCTTTGCCAGTCCGGCATTCCGTGTGCTCGAGTGCAAGGTAGACCGCAGCATCCGGGCTTCCGACCATTATCCCGTATGGTGTATTTTGGAGAAATAACAGGCAAGCGGAACGCAGCTATCTGCATCGGTCAACGCAGCTATCTGCATCGGTCAACGCAGCTATCTGCATCGGCGAACGCAGCTATCTGCATCGGTCAACGCAGCTATCTGCATCAGCCAACGCACATATATGTGTCTGAATCACCTCTTTACTTGGATTTAAACAGGCTCTTAAGTTGCATTTAGATGTCGATTCTTGTGCAAAATCCATCTTTTTTTGCCTCGAAAACCCGAAATATTTAAAATCCTTTTCCTCATGTAAACGAAAAGAACTATATTTGCAACCTTGAATAAACGCATATTAATTAAAAAGTAAATAATAAATTAAAGTAACATGCAAAACAAAGGATTCGTAAAGCTTTTTGCGTTTTTACTGACCGTAGTCTGCTTGTTCTACCTTTCGTTTTCCTTCGTGACCCGCTATCACATGAACAAGGCGGCAGAAGACCCGAAAGGCGAAGCGCATTACCTTGATTCGATGATGAACAAGAAAGTCTGGCTGGGCAGTTATACGCTGAAGAAGTGTCGTGAGATGGAAATCGGATTGGGACTTGACTTGAAAGGCGGTATGAACGTCATCCTCGAAGTCTCTGTTCCGGATGTAGTGAAAGCGTTGGCTGACAACAAACCTGATGAGGCTTTCAACAAGGCAATCGCCGAAGCTGCCAAGCAGCAAGTGACCAGTCAGAGTGATTTCATCACCCTGTTCGTGAAAGAGTACAAGAAACTGGTGCCGGACGGAAAGCTGGCCGAGCTCTTTGCCACACAGCAGATGAAGGAAAAGGTGAACACCCGCAGCACCGACGCGGAAGTGGAAAGAGCATTGCGTGAAGAGGTGAAAGCCGCCATCGACAACTCATACAACGTGTTGCGTACCCGTATCGACCGCTTCGGTGTGGTTCAGCCCAATATTCAGGCAGTAGAAGGCTCGATGGGCCGTATCATGGTGGAATTGCCGGGTATCAAGGAACCTGAACGTGTGAGAAACCTGTTGCAGGGCTCTGCCAATCTGGAGTTTTGGGAAACATACGAAGCCAAAGACATCGTGCCTATCTTGGTTTCGGCTGACGAACGTGCCCGTGTAGCAATGGGTCACGCTACGGATTCGGTCAAGACCGATTCGGCTGAGGTGAAAGCGGTGGAAGCCAAAGCTGCCGTTTCTTCCAAGGATAGCCTGGCTGCGGTATTGAAAGGCGAAACCGCCGACAACAGTGCCGCCAATCTGGAACAACTGAAGAAAGAACATCCGTTGCTGGCTGTATTCCAGCCTAACCAAAGCGGTGTAGGCGCTATCGTGGGATATGCCGACTATAAGGATACGGCTACGGTGAACAGCATCCTGAACATGAAAGCCGTGAAGGAAATCCTGCCTCGCGACTTGAAGCTGATGTGGGGCGTAAAGGCTTCGGAACTGGACCAGACCGGTCATATCTTTGAATTGTATGCGATTCGTTCTACTGAACGTAACGGACGTGCGCCGCTGGAAGGTGATGTTATCACAGATGCGCGTGACTCGTACGACCAGTTCAACAAGCCGTGTGTAACCATGTCGATGAACACGGACGGTTCTCGCCGTTGGGCTGCATTGACCAAGAAAAACATCGGTAAGGAAATCGCCATCGTACTGGATGGTTATGTATATAGCGCACCGCGTGTGAATACGGAAATCACGGGCGGTAACTCGGAAATCACCGGTAACTTCACACCGGAAGTCACCAAAGACTTGGCGAACGTGTTGAAATCAGGTAAGATGCCGGCTCCTGCCCACATCGTACAGGAAGACATCGTAGGTCCTTCACTGGGTCAGCAATCCATCAACCAGGGTCTTGTCTCGTTCATCGTGGCGTTGATTGCGCTGTTCGCTTACCTCTGCGTGATGTACGGATTGATTCCGGGTATGATTGCCAACCTGGCTTTGGTATTCAACTTCTTCTTCACGATGGGTATTCTGGCTTCGTTCCAAGCCGCGCTGACCTTGTCGGGTATCGCCGGTATGGTGCTTTCGCTGGCTATGGCGGTCGATGCCAACGTGTTGATTCACGAACGTACGAAAGAAGAGATGAAAGCCGGAAAGACCATGAAAGAGGCCATCAAGGCAGGTTATGCAGGTGCGTTCTCGGCTATCTTCGACTCTAACTTGACATCTATCATCACCGGTGTCATCCTGTTCTATTTCGGAACCGGACCTATCCGTGGTTTTGCCACTACGTTTATCATCGGTATCATCTGTTCGTTCTTTACGGCAGTATATATGACCCGTCTGGTTTACGAATACTTCCTGGCAAAAGGCAAGCTCCGCAACCTGACGTTCTCGACCGCTATCTCGAAGAACCTCTTCCAGAATGTCCACTTCGACTTCATGGGAATCATCAAGCGTTCATTTACCGTATGGGGCGTTCTTATATTGATATGTGTGGTTTCGTTCGTGATACGTGGCTTGTCGCCCAGTATCGACTTTACAGGTGGACGTAACTTCGTGGTACAGTTCGATAAAGTCGTTCAGCCCGAAACCGTACGCGACCTGTTGGAAAACAAGGTGGAAGATGCCAATATCCAGGCTATCGCTTTGGGTACGGACGGACACCGTATCCGTGTGACTACCAACTACCGCATTGAAGAAGACGGTACACACGTAGATACGGAAATCGAAGGTATCTTGTACGAAGCCTTTAAGGAAGGAAACCTGTTGCCCGACGGTCTGACACTGGAACAATTCATCGACCGTGACAACACCGAAGGCTGTTCCATCATCAGTTCACAGAAGGTAGGTCCGAGTGTGGCAGACGACTTGAAGACTTCTGCCGTATGGTCGGTCATCTTCGCGTTGGTTGCCATCGGTCTGTATCTCTTGATTCGGTTCAACAACATTGCCTATAGTGTCGGTGCGACGGTTGCATTGGCTATCGATACCTTGGTGGTAGTAGGCGCTTATTCGTTGTGCTATGGCTGGATGCCTTTCTCTTTGGAGGTAGACCAGACATTTATCGGTGCCGTGCTGACGGTTATCGGTTACTCCATCAACGATAAGGTGGTTATCTTCGACCGTGTGCGTGAGTTCTACCACCTGTATCCGAAGCGCGACCGTACACGTCTGTTCAATGACTCTATGAATACGACACTTGCCCGTACGTTGAATACCGGTCAGAGTACCTTGATTGTATTGCTTATCATCTTCTTCTTGGGCGGTGACAGCATCCGTAGCTTCTCGTTCGCGATGATATTGGGTGTGGTAGTCGGAACGTTCTCGTCTCTGTTCGTAGCCGCTCCGGTAGCTTACCTGATGATGGGAGGCAAGAAAGGTCAGAAAGAAGAAACAGAAAAAGCTTGATATCATTGACTACAAGTAGTTAAAGGAGTTAAGAAGTTAAGGAGTTAAGTCGATACCTGTGTGAACACATCGCAAAAGTATTGGCTTAACTCCTTTACTTCTATAACTCCTTAACTCCTAGTGTCGACTTAACTCTTGGTATTGGCTTAACTCCTTAACTTCTTAACTACTTAACTCCTAAAATACTAACTTCTCTAACTCCTTTAACTCCTTATTAAATATATGTATACAGTCATCAAACGCATGGAAATATCGGCTTCGCACAGCCTGTCGCTTTCTTATCCGAGCAAGTGCGAGAACCTGCACGGCCATAACTGGATTATCACCGTGTATTGTCGCAGCAAGGAACTGAATGAATGCGGTATGGTAGTCGATTTTTCCAAGATTAAAGAGGTGGTAAAAGGGCAATTGGACCATCGCCATCTGAATGAAGTGCTTCCGTTCAATCCTACGGCAGAGAACATCGCCCGCTGGGTGTGCGAACAGGTACCGCATTGTTTCAAGGTAGAGGTACAGGAGTCGGAAGGCAATACGGTGATTTATGAGAAAGATTAACGAGATATTCTATAGCCTGCAAGGCGAGGGACATCATACGGGAACGCCAGCCGTATTTGTCCGTTTCTCCGGGTGCAACCTGAAATGCGATTTCTGTGATACCGCCCATCAGTCGGGGGTAGCGATGAGCGATGAAGCCATAGTCGAGGCTGTATCCGCTTATCCATGCCGGATGGTTATCCTGACAGGAGGCGAACCGGGCTTATGGATAGACGATGCTTTGGTAGAAGCTTTGCACCGTGCAGGCAAATACATTGCCATCGAGACCAATGGCACACAAGTCTTGCCCGAAGGCATCGACTGGGTGACTTGTTCGCCCAAAGAAGGCGCACCGCTTCACGTGCGTCGCATCGATGAAGTAAAAGTGGTTTATACCGGACAGGATGTCACTCCTTATTTATCTTTGCCAGCCCAAGAACATTTCCTGCAACCTTGTTCGTGCCAGAATACCGAAGAAGTGGTGGCTTACATCAAAGCCCATCCGCAATGGCGGCTCAGCCTGCAGACACATAAGCTGATTCATATTGAGTGATAAAGGAAAAGGGGTAAGCCATTCACTTAAAAACACGAAAGGAGCGGCAAAACATCCACTCCTTTATTCCTTTTATATATCTGAGTCTTTAATACTCTAACTCCTTCAGTACATTAATACTTTAACTCCTCTAACTTCTCTAACTCCTTTAACTCCTAACGAAGCGAAGCGCAGTGATAACTTCTTTAACTCCTTTAACTCCTTAAAAACATTAATACTTTAACTCCTTTAACTTCTCTAACTTCTCTAACTCCTTTAACTCCTTAGAAAAAAAGTACCTCGGAGGGGAATCGAACCCCTATTTAACGTTTAGGAAACGCTTGTTCTATCCGTTGAACTACCAAGGCGAGTGTGCAAATTTACTGCTTTCCTGCATAATTTCCTCATTTTCGTTCAAGAAAAATAGATAAATCTCAGATTTATTGCAATAAACCTCGTTTTTATTTTGATTTTTAAAGGAAGTTCCCCAATTTTGTGTGCATTTATAAATGAAACAGATTTGATTTGCAATAAAATGTCGATGCTTTAGCCGCTTTAAGCTGGCAAAATGTCGGACAGAAAAGAAATAGGTGAACACTTAAAATATAAAATATGGCAAAAGAAATGACAGTCAAAGAACTGAATGATGTCGTTGTCCGTTTCTCGGGAGATTCGGGTGACGGAATGCAACTTGCCGGAAATATGTTTTCCAATATTTCGGCTACGGAAGGAAATGATATCAGTACATTCCCCGATTACCCGGCTGATATCCGCGCGCCGCAAGGTTCGCTGACAGGTGTATCCGGATTCCAGGTACACATCGGTTCGGGCAAAGTGTATACGCCGGGTGACAAGTGCGACGTGTTGGTTGCCATGAATCCGGCTGCTTTAAAGACGCAGTATAAGTTCTGCAAGCCTCAGTCGGTCATCATCATCGATACAGACTCGTTTACCAAGCGTGACTTGGAGAAAGCGCAGTTCCAGTTGGAGAATCCTTTCTCCGAGCTGGGCATCAAGAACGAGGTAGTGGAAGCCGCCATCACTTCGATGTGTAAGGAAAGCCTGAAAGACAGCGGACTGGACAACAAATCCATTATGCGTACCAAGAACATGTTCGCTTTGGGATTGGTGTGCTGGTTGTTCCATCGCGATATCAAGGTGGGCGAGAAGCTGTTGCGCGAGAAATTTGCCAAGAAGCCGGCAATAGCCGAGGCGAATATCAAAGTGCTTTACGACGGTTATCATTTCGGCGAGAACACCCATGCTTCGGTTTCTACCAGTTATACGGTACCCAGCAAGCAGGTGAAAGAGAAAGGCCGTTATATGGATATCAACGGCAATAAGGCGACGGCATACGGCTTGATAGCTGCTGCCGAGAAGGCAGGACTTCAGCTTTATTTGGGTTCATATCCCATTACGCCGGCTACCGATATCCTTCACGAACTGGCAAAACACAAATCGCTGGGAGTAAAGACGGTGCAGTGTGAAGACGAGATTGCCGGATGTGCTTCGGCTGTAGGAGCGTCCTTTGCCGGTGCATTAGCCGTTACGACGACTTCGGGACCGGGTATCTGCCTGAAGAGTGAGGCGATGAACTTGGCTGTGATTACCGAACTTCCGCTGGTTATTGTCGATGTGCAGCGCGGAGGACCTTCGACCGGTTTGCCTACCAAATCGGAACAGACCGACCTGTTGCAGGTATTGTTTGGTAGAAACGGTGAAAGTCCGATGCCGGTTATTGCCGCTACTTCGCCTACCGATTGCTTCGATGCCGCTTACATGGCTTGCAAGATAGCGTTGGAGCACATGACTCCAGTCGTTTTATTGACAGATGCCTATATCGCTAATGGCTCGGCTGCCTGGCATTTGCCCGACATGAGCAAGTATCCTGAGATTCATCCGCCATACGTCAAACCCGAAATGGCAGGCTCATGGACACCTTTCCGCCGTGACCCGAATACCTTGGTACGTTATTGGGCAATACCGGGTACAAAAGGATTCATGCACCGCATCGGTGGTTTGGAGAAGAGCAGTGAAACGGGTGCCATTTCTACTGACCCCGAAAACCATCACCTGATGACCGGTCTGCGTGCCGAAAAGGTGGCGCGTATCGTAGCTGATATCCCCGATTTGGAAGTAGAAGGCTGCGAAGATGCAGAACTCTTGGTTGTCGGTTTTGGCGGTACATACGGCCATTTGCATTCGGCGATGGATGTCTTGAACGACCAAGGCAAGAAAGTGGCTTTGGCACATTTCAAATACCTGAATCCGCTGCCTAAGAATACGGCAGAAGTGCTTCGCCGGTACAAGAAAATTGTAGTGGCAGAGCAAAATATGGGACAGCTTGCCGCCTACCTGCGTATGAAAGTGGAAGGCATACACCTCTTCCAGTTCAATCAGGTAAAAGGCCAGCCTTTCGTGGTAAAGGAATTGGTGGAAGCTTTCAACCGTATTCTGAATGCGTAACTCAAAAACTTATCAACTTAAGAACTTAAAAACTCAAAAACTCAAAAAACTATGTATACAGCAGCCGATTATAAAGCAGGCCAGCCGCGTTGGTGTCCGGGATGCGGCGACCATGCTTTCCTGAATTCATTTCATAAAGCGCTTGCCGAACTGGGTGTGCCGCCCTACGAGATAGCGGTCATTTCCGGTATCGGATGTTCCTCGCGCTTGCCTTATTATATGAACACATACGGGATGCACACCATTCATGGGCGTGCAGCCGCTATTGCAACTGGTGCCAAGGTTGCCAATCCGAATCTGACCATCTGGCAAATATCGGGTGACGGCGACGGATTGGCTATCGGAGGTAATCATTTCATCCACGCTATCCGGCGGAATGTGGATATCAACATCATTTTGTTGAACAACCGTATTTATGGCTTGACCAAGGGACAATATTCGCCTACGTCGGCAAGAGGATTTATCAGCAAATCTTCGCCTTACGGAACAGTGGAAGACCCCTTCCGTCCGGCTGAACTTTGCTTTGGTGCCCGTGGACGTTTCTTTGCCCGCTGTGCAGCAGTCGATGGCGGGCCGTCAGTCGAAGTGCTGAAAGCTGCCGCCCGTCATAAAGGTACATCGGTGGTAGAGGTTTTGCAGAACTGCGTTATCTTCAATGACGGTACCCACAATGCCGTGGCAAAGAAGGAAGACCGTGAGCGTAATGCGATTTACCTGGAGCATGGCAAGCCGATGCTTTTCGGACCGAATCACGAGTTCGGCTTGATGCAGGAAGGCTTCGGATTGAAAGTCGTGAAATTGGGAGAGAACGGCATTACGGAAAAAGACATTCTGGTACACGATGCACATTGCGAAGACAATACGTTGCAGTTGAAGCTGGCATTGATGGAAGGACCGGATTTCCCTATCGCTTTAGGTGTAATCCGCGATGTAGAAGCTCCTACTTACGATGAGGCGGTAGAAGAGCAAATCAAGGAAGTGTCGGCAAAGAAACCGTATCATACTTTCGCCGAGTTGCTTGACACCAATGATACGTGGGAGATTATGTAATAAGCAATCAATCGTGGTTCAATAAATGATAGAGACTCGCAAGAGGAGAGAAGGTTCTTCACTTGCGAGTCTCTGTTTTTTCAAGCGGGAAAAAACTTTTTGTAGCAATTGAAAGCAGTTGCTGGAATGGCTTGTCTATCTTGAATGGATACAGGCAAATTATTTACGTCCGAAGTCTGCCGGCACTTCACCCCATTGCTCGGTTTCCCATTTGCGTAAAGGAGTGGTGTATGCATGCTCGTGCAGCCATTTCTCGGCACGTTCAATCAGCTGGAACAATGCTTCGGTCTTGTCTGTCCGCTCCAGTTTGGTTTTGCATTTCTTTTGTTTGACCCAGTTCAGCGCGTTCCGGCTATCCGAATAGATGGGCATCTGTATGCCTTTCTGATGCAGGAGAGCCAGTCCGTGGACAATTGCCAGGAACTCTCCGATGTTGTTCGTGCCGTATACAGGACCGAAATGAAAGATTTCCTGCCCTGTCTGCAGATATACACCCCGGTATTCCATCGGACCCGGATTGCCGCTGCACGCCGCGTCTACGGCAAGGCAATTCAAATCGAAACCGGCAGGAAGCTTTTTCCCGATGGCTTCCGTTCCGTTCTTTTTCTTCGGTTGAAGATAAAGGTGTGGCGGAGCAGCGAACGCTTTCTCTGCCTCCTCGCGGGTATCGAACGACTTGTAAAGCGCGCCTTTGTACCCCTTTATCTGTAGCTGGCAATCCGTCCACGAATCATATACGCCCGGATTGACGCCTTTCCACACCGCATAAAACTTTTTCGCCATAAAGTCGTTTTTTCTCACCACAGATTACACGGATTAAATTAAATAATTGAAATCAATCTGTGTAATCTGTGGTAAAACCGGTTTTTACATTCGTTCCGGGACTTCGATGCCCAGCAGTCCCATGGCTTCTTTCACCACTTTGCCTACGTTCTGGCTCAAGGCAAGGCGGAATACCTTCCGTGCCTCGTCTTCTTCGCGCAGGATGCTGAAGTCGTGATAGAACTGGTTGTATTCCTTCACCAGGTCATACGTGTAGTTGGCAAGGATAGACGGGTTGTAGTCTGTTCCTGCCTGAGCCACCGTTGCGGGGAAGTCTGCCAGCATCTGTATCAGCCCTTCTTCCTTGGCGTTCAGCTCGATGCCTGTCGGGATAACCGCCGGAATAACCATACCGGCTTCGGCTGCCTTGCGCAGGATGGACTGGATACGCGCGTAGGTGTATTGGATGAACGGACCGGTATTGCCGTTAAAGTCGATAGACTCTTTCGGATTGAAGGTCATGTTCTTCCGCGCGTCCACTTTCAGGATGAAATATTTCAAGGCTCCCAAGCCTACTATACGGGCAATATCGTCGGCTTCCGCTTGTGTCAGACCGTCCAGCTTGCCCAGCTCGTTGCTGGTTTCCTTGGCTGTCTGAATCATGGCTTCCATCAGGTCGTCGGCATCTACTACCGTACCTTCGCGGCTCTTCATCTTTCCTTCGGGCAGTTCTACCATGCCGTACGAGAAGTGTACCAGGTCTTTTCCCCATTCGAAGCCCAGTTTGTCGAGCAGGATAGAGAGTACCTGGAAGTGATAGTTCTGTTCATTTCCTACCACGTAAATCATCTTGTTAATCGGATAATCGGCAAAGCGCTGTTCCGCCGTTCCGATGTCCTGGGTCATATAGACCGAGGTACCGTCGGCACGGAGCAGGAGTTTCTGGTCGAGGCCTTCGGGAGTAAGGTCAGCCCATACCGAACCGTCTTCCTTGCGATAGAAGAGTCCCTTCTCCAGTCCTTCCAATACCTTTTTCTTGCCTTCCAGGTAAGTATTCGATTCGTAATAGATTTTATCGAAGCTGACCCCCATCATGCGGTAGGTTTCATCGAATCCGGCATAGACCCAATTGTTCATCTTCTGCCAGAGGGCACGCACTTCGGGGTCGCCGGCTTCCCATTTGCGGAGCATCTCGCGGGCTTCCTGCATCAGGGGCGACTGGGCTTCTGCCTCTTCCTTGCTCATGCCTTTTGCCATCAGTTCGGCTACTTCTGCCTTATAATGCTGGTCGAAAGCCACATAGTAATCGCCTACCAGGTGGTCGCCTTTCTTTCCCGATGACTCGGGTGTCTCACCATTGCCGTATTTCAGCCATGCCAGCATCGACTTGCAGATATGGATGCCGCGGTCGTTCACGATGTTGGTCTTTACTACCCGATTGCCGTTGGCAGCCATGATGTTAGCCAGCGCGTTACCCAGCAGGTTGTTGCGCACATGTCCCAAGTGGAGCGGCTTGTTGGTGTTGGGCGAAGAATATTCAATCATCACTAGCGGTGCGTTCTCGTCGGCTTTGCGGATACCCCATTGCGCGTCGGCATGGATACGGTTCAGCAACTCAATCCATACGTCCGAGGCAATGGTCAGGTTGAGGAATCCTTTGATTACGTTGTAGTCCGCTACGGCAGGTTCGTTCGCCTTCAGGTATTCGCCGAGTTCCTGTCCGGTCTGCTCCGGCCCTTTTTTCGACATTTTCAGGAAGGGGAAGACTACCACCGTAAGGTGTCCTGTAAACTCTTTCTTGGTCTTTTGCAACTGTACCATGGCAGGAGTGATATCCGCGCCGTACAGCTTCTTCACGCCGTCGATGACGGAAGCGGTCAGCTTGTCTTCTATTTTCATGTGTATATCTTTGTGCGTTTGTATTTTAACTTTGCGTGCAAAGGTACGAATTATTTTTAAGTTTTCGGGTGCTTGGGACGGGGAGTTTATCATAAGTTTATCTGTTCCTGCCATAGTGAAGTGACTCCCCTGATAGCCTGATTGTGAAGCGAAAAGCAATGCTTCCCTGATGTAATCAGTAGTTTCAGGCAGTTTCTTATAGGTGAAACAGTTGTTTTACCTAGCTGAAACAGTTGTTTCACCTAGTTGAAACAAGTGTTTCACTATATCTAAACAGGGTGAAACTGCTGTTTGCGTTGGGAAGTTGAGGGTATTGATTGAAAATGAGCACATAAGTGCCTCTGTATCCGATGGCGTTTTCCGTATCCGGATATTTGTCTGTTTCAGAATAAATTCGTTTCTTTGTATAGACACTATAAAACGCAACGCATCATGAAGTATCCGATAGGTATCCAGAGTTTTGACCAAATCATTGAAGACGGTTATGTGTATGTCGACAAGACCGCCTTGCTTTACCGACTGGTAACAGAAGGAAAGATTTATTTCCTCAGCCGTCCGCGGCGATTCGGCAAGAGCCTGTTGGTCTCCACCTTGAAATGTTATTTCCAAGGAAGGAAAGAACTGTTCAAGGGACTTGCTATCGAGAAGCTGGAGAGCGAATGGGCGGAATACCCTGTCTTTCATATCGACTTCAACGGAGGGGACTTTACCGTAGACGGCACACTGGAGAAAAGGATAGAGGAACAGATTGCCGACTGGGAACAGGTGTATGGCAGGAGTCATACGGCTCAAACCATTGAGAAACGTTTCATGTATGTATTGCAGCAGGCCCGCAAGAAATACGGACGACGTTGTGTGGTGCTGATAGACGAATACGACAAACCTATCTTGGATGTATTGGATACAGGCTATAAAACTACAATCGATGGGGAAGAACGCCTGCTGGAAGACCGTCACCGGGAAATGCTGAAAGGCTTTTATTCGGTCTTCAAACTGGCTAACGAGGAGCTTCAGTTTGTCCTGCTGACCGGTGTGACCAAGTTCTCGCAGGTCAGTGTGTTCAGCGGATTCAACCAGCCTTCCGATATCAGCATGGACGGTCCTTACGAGACGCTCTGCGGCATCACGCAGGAAGAGCTGGAACATTACTTCACCGAACCCATCAAGGCATTGGCAGATAAATACCGCACCACACCGGAAGGGATGAAGGAGATGTTGCGGAAACAATACGACGGCTATCACTTCAGCGATAACCTGACGGATGTGTACAACCCCTTCAGCCTGCTGAACGCTTTTGCCAAGCTGCAGCTGCGCGACTTTTGGTTTGCCAGCGGCACACCTACTTATCTTATCCGCCTGCTGAATCATACGCAGGAAGACCTGAACGATCTGACGGGCAAGTATTATGAATCAAAGGAATTTATCGACTATAAGGCGGATGTGGAGCAACCGCTCCCGATGATATACCAGAGCGGATACCTCACCATTAAAGACTATGACATGGATTTTGGCACTTTCCTGCTCGATTTCCCGAATAATGAAGTGAAGAGCGGTTTCGTATCTTTAGTAGCTGCCAATTACCTGAAACCGCATGAGAACATGAACGCTTGGATTAGAAGCGTGGTCGTTTCCTTGCGCAAAGGCGATACGGAGCAGCTCCACAAGCTGTTCACTTCCTTCCTGGCAAGTATCCCGTATTCGATGCGCAGCAAGAAAGACGAGCCCGAGAAAGAGCGCTTCTTCCATTACACCCTTTACCTCATCTTCCGCCTGGTCAGTGTCTATACGGTCTATACCGAGAAAGAACAGAGCCAGGGACGGTCAGACTGCATTGTAGAGACACCCGACTATATCTATATCTTTGAGTTTAAGCGCGACGGCACAGCAGACGAGGCTTTGACACAGATAGAAGCCAAAGGCTATGCCCGTCCTTATGAGGCAGATCCGCGCAAGCTATATAAAATAGGTGTAAACTTCTCTTCCGAGAGTGGAACCGTGGAGGAGTGGAAAACAGTTGAGAATTAGAGCCTGTTTAAATTTTGCTCAGGTTTATTTTGAGAATTGTTTTCGAGGATGTTTTTCTGATTTTATAAGGAGGATAGCGGGCTATCTGACGCATAAAATCGGGAAAACAGACCGGAAACAAACTCAAAAGAGACCTGACAATATGACTTTATCGGAAAATTTAAACAGGCTCTTAATAACTGAAAACGCAACGCCGGACTACTATCGGTATATCAAGACCGATAGATAGTCTTCGGCAAACATTTCGTTGGCTATGTCTTGCAATTGCTGTGCCGTGAGGGCTTCGATGCGGCGGAACACTTCTTCCTTCGAGTCGTAATGCTTGTAATGAAGAAAGCATTTCGCCATGTCGAGCGCGTTGTTTTCAAAGTTGTCACTTGCTACGCCGATTTGCCCGATGATTTGCTTCTTGGCAGCATTCAGGCGTGAGGCAGTAAGAGGCTGCTCGCGCAGCTTGCGCAATTCTTTCTGTACCAAGTCTATGCAACGGTCTGTATCTTCGGGGTCGCAGCCGAAATAGATGCAGAACGTTCCTGTATCGGTATACGAAGTCAGGTTCGACTCTACACTGTATACCAGTCCCTTCCGCTCGCGCAAAGCTACGTTGAGCCGGCTGTTCATGCCCGGCCCGCCTAATATATTATTTAATAGGTATAGCCCGGTGCGGCGTTCGTCGTACGCATTATATCCCCGTCCGCCTATCATCACGTGTGCCTGATGCGTGTCTTTGTGCACTGTGAGCTGGCGGGGTTGGTAGCTTGCCGGTGCCTGGCGGGTGTAGTTCTCCACCTTTCCGAAAGGTATGCCAGCCGTAATCTTCTCCATCGTGCGCACAATGCGGTTGAAGTCCAGATTGCCTTGCACGAAGAAAACAAGGTTATCCGGCTTATAATAGCGGTTTACGAAGTTCAAGGCATCTTCACTTCGGAAGTTCCGGAGCTGTTCCGGCTTGCCTAAGATATTTCTGCCTAAAGGATGGTCGGGGAATATCAGCTCCTCGAAATCATCGAATATCAGCTCTGCCGGACTGTCCTCGTAACTTTGTATCTCGTCGATAATCACTTCCACCTCTTTCTCTATCTCGTTTTGCGGGAAGGTGCTGTTGAACACGATGTCGGTCAGCAGCTCGGCTGCACGCAGGAAGTCTTCTTTCAGGAAAGCGCTGTAGATGACCGTTTCCTCCTTGTTCGTATAAGCATTCAGGTCGCCGCCCACATTCTCCATCCGGTTCAGGATATGCCAGGCATGCCGCTTGCGCGTACCTTTAAATATCAGATGTTCTACAAAGTGAGCCATGCCCTGCTCGTCCTCACGCTCGTCGCGTGTGCCGGCATCTACCGCATATCCGCAGTAAGCTACGTTAATCGGATTCGGTTCGTGTATGATACGTATTCCGTTAGGTAAAGTGACAGTCTGGTAAGTCGCCATTTTCTTTTTCTACTGATTTCGGCTGCAAAAATACAATAATACTCATTGTGTTTGCAGAAAAAATGCGGATATTTGCATAAATGAGTTCGTGAGTTTGATAGTTCTTTAGTTTTATAAAATCGAACGCAGAGACGCAAAGGCGCAAAGCTTTAAGAATGAAGAACGAAGAATTAAGAATGAAGAATCCGCGTGAATCTGCGTTTCAAATAAAATTGAACACAGAGACACGAAGGCACAGAGTTTTAATTCTTCATTTGCTTAATCTGCGTAATCAATAATGAAGAAAATCCGTGTAATCTGTGGTGAAAACTCAAGAACTCAAAAACTTAAAAACTAACAAACTTAAAAACTAACAAGCCAATGAACAAGATAGCTCTATTCTGTTCCGCATCCGATGCGATTGACCCCGTTTATGCCGAAAAGGCAAAAGAGCTGGGTACCTGGATGGGCGAACATCACAAGTGGTTGATATATGGAGGCTCGAATACCGGGCTGATGGAAGCGGTTGCCGAAGCCGCCAAAGAAAAAGGTGCGATGATTATGGGCGTAGTGCCTACCAAGCTGGAAGAAAGCGGCAGGGTAAGCGATAAGCTCGACGTGACCTTCCGCACCGTCAATCTGAGCGACCGGAAAGATACGATGCTGCAAGAAGCAGAGGTCATGGTGGCATTGCCGGGTGGCATAGGAACGCTGGACGAAGTCTTCCATGTCATGGCATCGGCTACTATCGGATACCACGGCAAGCAAGTCATCTTTTACAACATCAACGGCTTTTGGGACGATATCCTGCATTTCTTTGCCCGCTTGGAAGAAACCCGTTTTACCCATCGCCCCTTGAAACAATATTATAAGGTGGCAAATACCTTCGACGAGTTGACCGAATTGCTGAAATAAAGTAAGATGCCTGGCTGTTTGCCGGGCAAACCTTCGCATAAGTAAGTAAACTGGACTAAAATATATGACAATGAGAAAAGTAATAGGTATAGGAGAAACAATCCTCGACATTCTATTCCGCGACGGACAGCCGCAGGCAGCTGTGCCGGGAGGGTCAGTCTACAACGCCATGATTTCATTGGGAAGGATGGGTGTCGACGTGACGTTTATCAGCGAAACCGGAAACGACCGGGTAGGTGAGATGATACTGGAGAATATGCGTGCCAATCATGTACGCACCGATAGTGTCAATGTTTTTTCTGATGGAAAGTCGCCCGTATCGCTGGCATTCCTGAACGAGAATAACGATGCCGAATACATCTTTTATAAAGATTACCCCCGTCAGCGCCTCGATGTGACCTTGCCTGATATTCAGGCGGATGATATCGTGATGATAGGCTCCTATTTTGCCATTACGCCGGCATTGCGGGATAAGGTAAAGGAACTGCTCGACCTGGCCCATGAGCGGGGAGCTATTATCTACTACGATGTAAATTTCCGGAGCGCACACGCCAACGAGGTGATTAAGCTGATGCCTGCCATTCTCGAGAATTTCGAATATGCCGATATCCTGCGCGGCTCGTCCGAAGACTTCCGCCTGATGTTCCGGTTAGACAATCCAGCCGAAGTCTATCGTCAGAAAGTCGGATTCTATTGCAATCCCTTTATTTATACAGACGGTGCGCGTGATGTCAGCCTGTTCACCCGTAAGTATACCCAAACCTATCCCGTCCCGCGTGTCGAGACAGTGAGCACCATTGGGGCAGGCGACAATTTCAACGCTGGCATCGTCTATGGTCTGCTGGAAAACCGTGTCCGGAAGGCTGACTTGGAAGAGTTGCGCGAGAAAGACTGGGACGACATCATCGCTTGCGGGCTGGCATTTGGTAGCGAAGCCTGTCGCAGCACAGCCAATTGCATCTCGCTGGAGTTTGCCAAGAACTTTCGGAAATGATTTCTCACACAAAGGATTCTTATGAAAAAAGGAGATAATTTCCCTTGAAACGCGTTACTTGCTTGCGCGTGCGTTACTAAATCAAGGAATAAAGGAGTCCGTAAAGGCGTGAAAGGGGAAATGTTATGACAAAAATATTGCACAACTTAGCTTTTTCTGTGCGGGGTTCTCTTTCCTGTGTTAATAAATGCAAATTTAACCGAACTTTTTTGTAAGATAATTATTGCGAATAAAATAAAACCTTTACATTTGTGCCTTGAAAGTTGTCTTCTAAAACAAAAAATGTGAATGAAAACCTTTTCCAAAGCGGAAGGAGACGTATCCGGATACGGATTCTGAAGTGAGTAGAGAAGCACAGAGTTCTATGGTAAAACTGCTTGATTCTAGAAAAGAGCCTTACGGCACTGCTTGGTCAGTAGCCGGCGCGATTACAAGACAAAGTAAAAAGAACTTAGTCTGATAGGATGAAGCAGCGTATGTAATTACTTGGGTTAGAACGATTTGAGTTTTTTAATTTATAAATTAAATTTATTTTGTTATGAGAAAAAAGTATTTAAGTGCACTTCTGTTCGGAGCGCTTTTGTTCGCTTC
>UQVZ01000036.1 GCA_900544675.1 uncultured Bacteroides sp. | reverse complement strand
TAAACTGAAATATGTGTGTCGTAAAAAGTCCTCTGGAGTGTATGCTTCGGAGGACTTTTTTTAGCATCGTTGTGTACGATATTGCTTCTCTTTCGGCAATATCCGATGATTCGTTCTCCAGCATCCGAAAGATTTCCAATAACTTTTCGAATTGTTCCGATACTTTTTGAAGTCCTTTTTTATGGTGTTGAGTAACTCCGTGTTTTCATTATTATTCACAGGACTTTATAAAGGTTCCCATGCTGCTTGTATCTATTTTACCAGCAAATTTGCCTGTTCGTGCTTCGTTTATGGCTGCAATGGTTTCCTCATTCGGCTCTGAATACATTGCGTCCATCAGTATGCTTTCAACAAAGTTGTTTAAGCTTCTGTTGGCTTTTCTCGCTTCTTCCTGCAAGACCTTTAACAAGTCCTCACGCAAACGAAAAGAGATTTGTTTTCTTATTACTGTTCCCATTTTCTGGTATATATTATATCACAAAAGAAATACATTACATTGTAAAATCCAAATATAAAGGCTTTTTATAACTCCGTGTGGTGATAAAATAACTTTGTCCTATTCATGTAAAGTCCTGTGTTAACCAAAATGAGCTGATTTGTTTCCTGTTCCTGAAATTTTCCGTAAATTAGCGGACAGAATTATAACTAATTGCAGAGAGAAATGAAAATAGGTTTATGTAAGAAATTGGTCTTTGCCGCTTGTCTGGTTACATCTTTTGCGGCTTACGGACAGGGGACGGAAGGGCATGTCAATCCGTTCTTGAGTGAGTTTAACACCCCATACGGGGTTCCGCCTTTCGAGCAGATTACCATCGAAGATTATCGGGAAGGTTTTTTGAAAGGGATGGAAGAACAGAAACAGGAAATCGATGCGATAGTCAACCAACGCTCGATGCCTGATTTCGAGAATACCATTGTGGCACTCGACCGGAGCGGAGCCATGTTGCGCCGGGTACAGATGGTGTTCGGCGGACAGAACAGTTGCAATACCAATGCCGAGATGCAGGCGTTGAGCCAGGAGATGGCTCCGTTGCTCTCTGCCCATAACGATGATATTTCGCTGAACAAAAGGTTGTTCCAGCGCGTGAAGGAAGTATATGACAACCGTGCGAAATTCAATCTGGACAAGGAACAGACGAAACTGCTGGAGAATACCTATAAAGATTTCGTGCGGAGCGGAGCCAACCTGAGCGATGCCGACCAGCAGAAGCTTCGGGAATTGAACGAGAAAATATCGATGCTCCAGCTTACTTTCGGGCAGAATATGCTGAAGGAGACCAATGCCTTCAAGCTGGTCATTTCGGACGAGAAAGACCTGAGCGGTTTGCCTGCCGGTCTGATAGCCCAAGCCGCCGAAATTGCCAAGAGCATGGGAGAGGAAGGCAAGTGGGTGTTCACCTTGCAGAATCCCAGTGTGATGCCTTTCCTGCAATATGCCGACAACCGCGACCTGCGCGAGCGCATCTACAAGGCATACATCAACCGGGGAAACAACGGGAACGATGCCGATAATAAGGAAGTGGTGCGCGAACTGATAACCGCCCGCTTGGAGAAAGCCAAGCTGATGGGGTATGAAGATTATGCTTCGATGGCATTGGAAGACCGGATGGCGAAGAATGAAAAGAATGTCTACGACTTGCTCGACAAGCTTTGGACGCCTGCCCTTGCCAAAGCGAACGAGGAGCTGGCGGACATCAAAGCGGAAATCAAACGTGAAGGCAAGGACTTCGAACCCGAAGGCTGGGACTGGCGTTATTATTTCGAGAAAGCGAAGAAGCACAAATACGATATGGACGAAAACGAAATCCGTCCGTATCTGGAGTTGAACCACGTGCGCGAAGGAGCTTTCTATATGGCAAAACGCTTGTATGGCGTCACCTTCCGTCCGTTAGAATACATGCCGAAACCTCATCCCGAAGCACAGGTGTTCGAGTGTATCGACAAGGACGGAAAGCCGTTGGGCATCCTGTATTTCGACTTCTTCCCGCGTGCCAGCAAGCGTGGCGGCGCGTGGTGCGGAAGCTATCGTCCCCAGTCGTATGACGAGAATGGGAACAAGGTGGTGCCTGTTGTGACCATCGTTTGCAATTTTACCAAGCCTTCGGCAGGCGAACCCGCCCTGCTGAGTCCCGATGAAGCCACCACGCTTTTCCATGAGTTCGGACACGGATTGCACAGCCTTTTCCGCGATGTGCATTATGCAGGCGTGAGCGGTGTGCCGCGCGATTTTGTGGAGCTTCCTTCTCAGATAGACGAACATTTCACGTTCGAGCCCGAAATGCTGAAGGTGTATGCGAAACATTACCAGACCGGAGAGACCATCCCGACCGAACTGGTGGAGAAATACGACAAGAGCAGCAAGTACGGACAAGGTTTTGCCACGGTAGAATACCTTGCCGCCTCGTTGCTCGACATGGATTTCCACACCTTGAAGTCGGTACCTGCCGATATGGATGTAATGAAGTTCGAAGCTGAAGTATTAGGCAAGCGCGGTTTGCCCGAACAGATTCCTTCGCGCTATCGCACTACCTATTTCAATCATACGATGGGTGGAGGCTATACGGCTGGATATTACAGCTATATCTGGGCAGAGGTATTGGATTGTGACGCCTTTGGTGCTTACGTCGAGAGCGGAAATCTGTTCGACCCCGAAGTGGCAGGCAAGTTCCGTAAGTATGTGCTCACTCCGGGCGGCATTGATGACGCGATGGATATGTACATCAATTTCCGTGGCAAGGCTCCCGATATCAAGTGGTTGCTCGAAAAGCGAGGCTTGGACACTCCTGCTCCCTTGAAGCAAGACAAAGAGTAAACGGCTGTTTTTTCACCACAGATTACACAGATTTGAAGAATTAAGAATGAAGAATTAAGGATGAAGAGTTTTTACGTATGTTATTATTATTCTTCATTCTTCATTCTTAATTCTTCATTTAATAAATCTCTGTGGTGAAAAACAGAATTTTTATTTGTACCTTTACCGCGAAATCTACTACTATTATGCCAAAATTATGAAGAACTCTTCGGAGATATCGTTTTCTTTTATCTACCGGTCTTATTACAAACGGGCATTCAGTTTTGCCAAGTCGTATGTCCACGATGAGGCGGTAGCGGAAGACCTCGCTTCCGAAGCCTTGATTGCCTTGTGGGAGAAGACAAAGGTGACATCTATTGAGGAAGTGGCACCTCTTTTACTCACTATCCTGAAAAACAAGGCACTCGACTGGTTGAAGCACGAGCAGGTGAAGGCTTCTGCCTTCGAGTCGCTTGCCGACTGGCAGAGCCGTGAGCTTTCGCTCCGCATTTCCAGCCTGGAAGCTTGTTCGCCTGAAGAAATCTTCTCGAGTGAAATCGGCCGCATCGTGCGTCAAACTCTTTCTCAACTACCCGAACAGACACGCCGTGTCTTTGTCATGAGCCGTTTCAGAGAAATGTCAAACCGTGAGATAGCCGAAGCGTTGGGTATCTCAGTCAAGGGCGTGGAGTATCATATCTCAAAAGCTTTGAAAGTGCTCCGTGTGTCGTTGAAAGACTATTTGCCTTTGCTGATAGTCTTCTTTCCTCATCTTCGCCTGTGATTTATGGGTTGTGCAGACTGGTTCAACTATGTGCCTTTGATTATGCAAAATTAGTTTCACCCTGTTTTAAAAAGGTGAAACTTTAGTTTCAGCTAGTTGAAACAAGTGTTTTACATACGTGAAACAAGTGTTTCACTTATCTGAAACTCCTGAAACAGTTGGTTGACGGTTGTGGTTGACTGCATATCTTCTTATCGATAAGACAGGTTGACTCATATTTTGTGTTATTTATATACCGGGTTGACTTGGCGGTATCCTGAACAAGTATAACAGGAAAATGTAATTGGCAGGATGACTTTTTCCGGTGACGCTGATAGATAAATGGGGATTTATACTTAATTTTGTAAAAGCCATAGAGAAAAAGACCGGAAATGATAAAGCGTTTACTCTTTCTGTTATTCCTGTGTATGGGATGGCTGGCAAAAATCGTTGCCGAAGTCCCTTTTGTTGTATTCACGCCGGTGGATGCGACAAAAGGCTTGTCGGGCAATCAGGTCAGAAACATTACCCAGTTATCCGACGGGCGCATGATGATTACTACGGCAGGGCAATTCAATCTGTACGACGGTACCGGGTTCAGCTACCTGCATTACGACGGTCGGCACATTTCCCGCCTTTCCGGTTATACCGGATTTCATCACACCTATACCGATGCTCATGGACGGGTATGGGTAAAGAACCAGCATCTTTTAGTAGCGGTAGATGCGTTGGCTGGCCGGATGTTGGAACATCCTGATAGCGTGTTGGCAGATTGGGGGATAAAGGAACCTTTGAAAGATTTCTTTATGGATTGCGGAAAGAACTTTTGGGTCGTGACGGAAAGCGACCGCCTCTTCCGTATCGAAGGACAAACGTTGCAGGCAGAAGAATTTATCTCCGGCGTTTCTTCGTTGGCCGGGAGCTGGGCGGATGTTCTTTATGATTTGGAAGTCGTGCAGGGGAGGCTTTTTCTGTTTTACCGTTCCGGTTATCTGTTATGTTATGACCTGAATGACGGGAAGGAGGTGTGCCGCAAGTCATTGAAGGAAATCTTGCCGGGCGGCTGGTATGGGAACACTTCGTATATGCTGGCCCATGGGAAAGGCATTTATCAGTTGTGCAACGGGATGCAGGGAGGAGTCTTGCTTTATTACGACCTGCAGGGCAATGTATGGAGAGAAGTCCTTCGTGCCGGTTATTGGTTCAATTATATTTCTTCCGACCGGCAAGGCAATATCTGGTTAAGTTGCCGGGAAGGACTTTGGTTTATTGCTTCGGATTGGCAGGAGAAACAGTATATTCCCGTATTGAAGCTGGTAGACGGACGTAAAATAGAAACCGAAGCCAGTACGGTGTATTGCGATGCCCAGGGCGGATTGTGGGTAGGCACATTAAATCGAGGCGTGCTTTATTATCATCCGTCCCGTTTCCGCTTCCGGAATATCGGGCGGACATTGTTTCCTGTATCGGGTGAAAAATCGTTGCAAGTGACGGGATTCAGGGAAACGGATGGCGGGAAAATCGAGGTGGAAACATCCGATGGCATGTTCAGCTATATGCCCGATGAGGTGTTTGTTCCGTTGAAAAAGATTTTGGCACGGCCGGCTGAAAAGGTATCGGCAAGATTGGAGCACAACGGGCAGCCGATTCTCCAGGAAATACCCTTGGGCAATGATTCCCTGGTGGGGATTACCTCCGAAGGCTGGTTCGTGCGTAGCCGGAAAACACGCCGTCTCACCTATATTCCCGCTTTGCATCCGTGTAATGCCATCTGTGTAGATTCCAGAAAACAGGTTTGGATAGGGCAGGAAGACGGGCTGGTGCAGTGGAATCCCGTGACGGGAGTGCATCGCACGTTTTATACCACCGATGGACTGGTCAACAATTCCATCCGTTCCATTATCGCGACCTCCGACTCTACACTTTGGATTGCTACAGCCAATGGTTTGTCGCGCTTGGATATCTGTTTGGGGAAGGACGGAGAGGCAAGTTATTCTTTTGTCAATTTCAATCAGAGAGACGGGGTTATCGGCAATGAGTTTTGTCCGCGTGCGGTTTTCCGGTCTTCCGACGGCACCCTGTATTGGGGTGGCATCAACGGTTTCAATAGCATGTCGCCTTTATCTCGCCTGCCGGAACCTTTACCGTTCGCTCCGGTATTTGTAGGCTTCAGCCTGTTCGGGAAAAGCCAGCCTTTGCCACAAAACCGGTCGGTAACGCTGGATTACGGCGAGAACTTCTTTTCTTTGGAATTTTCGGCTTTGAACTACATCAATCCTACACAAACCTATTACCGTTACATCCTGGAAGGAGTGGATAGAGAGGAGCAGGAAATGCGTTCGTCGGACGGGCGCGGATACGTCACTTATACAGATGTGCCTCCCGGCACTTACCTGTTCAAGGTGCAAGCGGCGCGGAACGGAGAGCCTTGGACACAAAAATACGCGGAGTTTCGGATTACGATAAAGCCTCCTTTCTGGCAGACGGTTTATGCTTATGTGCTTTATGTCGTGCTGGGAGCGGGGCTGATAGGAGGGGTGGCAACAAGTTATATACGGCGCAAGCGGCGCAGCCTGATACGGGAGCAGAAAGAGAAACTGGATGAAATGAAAGGTGTGTTCCTGCAGAATGTCCATCAGGAATTGCAAGCTCCCGTCGACCGGATGCTTGTTCCGTTGGATGAGGTGTTGTCTGCTATGGATGAAGGGCGTGCCAAGCGCCGGCTTCAGGAAGCCAGACAGGAGGCGCAGACGATGAAAGGGCTGATTGCCCAGCTGGCAGAAGGAGTCTTGCTTCCTCTGCCTTCCGATGGGAAAGACATCAATCTGGAAGCGTTGTTGATGGAAATGCGGCACTTGTTGGCACAACAGGAAGAGCGGAGAAAGAAAGCGGAACAGACGCCAGAAGAGCCTTTGCTCTCGGCAACGGATGAAGCATTTCTCCGGAAAGCGCTGCATTATGTAGAGCAGAATTTGGACAATCCGGCTTACTCGGTAGAAGCATGGAGCAACGATTTAGGGATGGACCGTACGGGACTTTACCGTAAATTGATGTCGGTAGTAGGGAAAACGCCTACCGGCTTTATCCGTTCGGTCCGCCTGAAACAGGCGGCAAGCCTGCTGGAAAAAGGATACACGGTGGCTGAGGTGGCAGACATGGTGGGATTCAGCACATCGAGTTACCTGAGCAAGTGTTTCCAAGAAGAGTTCGGCATCCGACCCTCGCAATATGCCAGCCGGAAGGGAAAACATTGAAAAACAGCCTTCTTTTCAACATTTGTAGGGTTTCTTGCAACAAATGTGCATCCTTTGTTGGCTTGAAAAACCGTATTTTTGTGGTACGATATTAAACATCTAAATGATTTACCTATATGATGAAAAAACGAAATTTGATTTTGCTTGCCGCATGGATGTCGTGCATGGCAACATGGGCACAGACTTACGAAAAGACGGCTAACGGTGTGAAGTTTCAGACCGCTTCGCCCGTACTCAACGGGGAAGTGATTTTCTATGCGCCTTCGATCGTGCGTGTCGTGAAGTATCCTTCGGCGGAAATGCCCGAAAAGAAAAGTTATCCGGTAATCAAGACTCCTGAAAAGGTAGCTATCACCTACACACAAAACGGAAACGAGGTGCGGATGGCTACCTCCAACTTATCAGTCACCCTTGATATCGCTACTGGAAAAGTATCCTACACCGATGCAGCCGGGAAAAGCCTGCTTGCCGAAAAGCCCATGGGAACCAATTTCATACCCCGCAAGGATGTGACGAAAGATGCCTATACGGTCAGCCAGTCGTTCATCCTTCAGCCCGAAGAAGTCATCTACGGATTAGGGCAACGCCAGAGCGGAGCAATGAATCACCGGAACCAGCAGATTCATTTGTCGAACGGCAATACGAATATCTGTATTCCTTACTTTACTTCGGAGAAAGGCTATGGCGTATATTGGGACAATCCGGGCATTTCGCAATTCAGCGACACGCCCTACGAGACTTTGTTCTCCTCGCAGGTAGGCCATTGCTCGGATTATTATTTCCTTTACCGCGACGGAACTCAGGACGGAGTGATTGCCTGCATCCGAGACCTGACGGGAAAAGCTACGATGTTCCCCCTTTGGACCATGGGATACTGGCAATGCCGTGAACGTTATAAAAGCCCCGATGAATTGTGCGACGTGCTCGACCGTTACCGCAAGCTGGAGATTCCACTTGACGGCATCGTGCAGGACTGGCAATATTGGGGATGCGACTCGAACTGGAACGCGATGAAGTTTATGAACCCTCGTTACATCAATAAGATGGACGACCCCGAGGCGATGCGTTATCTGCCCAATGGAGAAGACCCGAACGCCAAATACCCGAAACCACGCATCAAGAGTCCCGAAGAAATGGTGGACTACGTACACAAGAACAATGCCCACCTGATGATTTCGGTATGGGCAAGTTTCGGACCCTGGACCGGCCAGTTCAAGGAATTGGAGAAAATGGGAGCGTTGTTGAAATTCGAGACCTGGCCGCCCAAGTCGGGAGCATATCCGTACGACCCGTTCAACAAGGATGCACGCGATCTTTACTGGCGTTACCTCAGCCATCTGCACCAGATGGGCATTGATGCCTGGTGGACGGATTCGACTGAACCGGACCACTTGAACCCGAAGGATAGCGATTTCGACCTGATGACTGCCGACGGTTCGTTCCGTTCGGACCACAATGCTTTCCCGTTGGTGCACAACCGCGGTATTTATGAACACCAACGCGCCGTGACCGACAGCAAGCGTGTATTCCAGATGACCCGTTCGGGCTACTTCGGTCAGCAACATTACGGAACATTAAGCTGGAGCGGTGATGTGGTATCCAGTTGGAATGTATTGCGTCAGCAGATTCCTGCCGGATTGAACTTCACGCTTTGCGGCATACCTTTCTGGAACACCGATTTGGGCGGATTCTTCGGTTGGGAATACAACAATGATTGCACTAACGTGGCTTATCAGGAACTGCATGCACGCTGGTTCCAATGGGGATGCTTCATGCCGTTGATGCGTAACCACTGTTCTTCGCCGATGATGAACGAGATATGGCTCTTCGGCAAAGAAGGTGACTGGGCATACGATGTGCAGAAACGCTTCATCGAATTACGCTACCGTCTCCTACCTTATATATATAGCCTCGACGGGGCTGTGGTGCAGGAAGACGGCACGATGATGCGTCCGCTCGTGATGGATTTCGCCAACGACCGGAAAGCCATTCTGCTGGATAACGAATACCTGTTCGGTAAAAACATCCTGGTATGTCCGGTGACCGAACCGCTCTATACCAAGAAGGTGGAAGACAATAAAGGCATAGCTACTGTATCGGATATAGCTACAGCCTCTGCGCCTGTAAAGGTTTATTTGCCGAAAGGAACAAAATGGATTGATTTCTGGACCAATGAAATCCTTGAAGGCGGGCAGGAAATCAGCCGTCCGTGTCCGATAGACATTCTTCCGCTGTATATAAAGGCAGGAAGCATCCTCCCGCTGGGACCGAAAGTGCAGTATGCTTCAGAGAAGAAATGGGATAACCTCGACATTTGCATCTATCCGGGTGCTGACGGTGAGTTTACCTTGTACGAAGACGAGACTGACAATTACAATTACGAAAAAGGGATGTTCTCTACCATCCGCTTTACCTGGGATGACGCTGCCCGCACGCTCACCATTTCCGACCGTAAAGGCGAGTATCCAGGTATGCTGAAACGCCGTAACTTCCGCGTTACCGTCATGGAACCGGGCAAGCAGGCCGCCGAAACCGTTATCGTGAAAGCCGATAAGAAAGTAAGCTATTCGGGACGGAAACTGACGGTAAAATTGTAAAAAGACCATCCGTCGTAGATTACACGATTTAGTTATTTTTCCCTTTTAGAAAGACACGAAAGTGCAATGCTTATTTCGCTTTGGAAAATAAAGTGTTGCGCTTTCGTGTCTTTTTTACATTGTATTAAGTCTATCCATCCGTTCTTTGAGTAAGTCACTATACTTTTCTTTTAATTCAACACTTAAAAAAGAATTCTGAATGACAACCTCGAACTTAGGCAATAGCTTAACATACTTATTTATGAATCGGTTTACCACCACATTCTCTATACCCAAAGTGGCTGCCGATTTGATAAAATCATCTCTTTGAAGCTTTTTTTTCCGGCCATTCAAGGTCAATGCCAGTTCTTCATTATCTGTCGGATTGATAATAGCCGCATTCAGCAAGTCGTAAGCCGGAGTTAAACGTATCTTATTGTCCGGAGTTTCATACAAAGAGAAGTTTTTCAAGTGCATATCGTTGTTTCCTGTGATCCAAGAGAAAAGCACCAATTCGAAAAAATTGGTTACATCCATCTTGGGCAAAGACGAGTATTTCAATATCGCTTTGCCAATACGCTCATAGCTACTTTTGTACTTATGTTCCGTTTGCCTTTCTGTCAGTTGGCACATATCTTCCATCGCAATCTTCTCTCCGGTAGGAGTTCTGTCTATTCTGCGAGTAAGATAGCAAAGTGTATTATCGGTCATTCGCATCAATGTGTGAGGGACGACTTCTATGTGCGCCAATTCAGCAAGGTGCATAGTCAAGTCCTCTACCTCAGGCATCATTTTATATTGCGGGGTTTGAGGCTTACAAATGTAGCCACCCCAAAGTCCGACAATAGTCAATCGCTTGCTGCCCTCATACTCATTCAGATGTAAGGATAACTTTGGCTGAACACCTGTTAGAGAAGTCTGGTCTTGGATGATTTGCAGGGCAAGTTGGTCAAGTTGCTCTATTGTATAATCAAGGGTCGGCAATGTCGTTGTTCCAAAAAACTTCTTGATGCAAGTGGGATGCATATCCTTTTCTCCTTTTAAAAGAGGACGATAACAATATAAACAGTTAGCCATGGTTCTCCTCCTTTCTTTCAACCGGAACGACACTCACCGCTCCGATACAATCTCTACAACAAATTAACAACAATGACATCCGGTCAAGTATACTGATGTCTGTATTCCGTAATGCAACATCCAGCAACCATCCTTCCGGGATCAAGCCGTCAAAAAAAGGAAACAGTACAGGACTTGTATATGCTTCTTCCTGCAAAGGCAAGGTCAAGCTAACAGCTTTTGCTGTTTTTACAGACAAGTATTCAGGCAAATAATGAAATTCATATCCTGCGTCGTTTTCGGCCAGAATCCCAGCCAATTGGTCTTTGTAAAATATATAGGCCTGTCTCATCGGTTATCTGTTTTTAAAGTGGCAACCATTTCATAATTGAAGAAGTCGAGAAGTTGATTCACCTTATCGAGACGCAAGGTTTCCTTTCCTTGTTCAAGGTCACGGACAAAGCGCAATCCTACACCCGATTTCAATGAAAGTTCTTCCTGCGTCAGGTTATATTGTTTTCTCAACATCTTGACTGTAGTAGATAGATTATTCATAAGCATTCGGTTTTATACCTCTTCGGGTACAAAGTTAATACAAATATTCGAAATTATATCATAAAGGGTATAATTTGTATCTTTTCGGCATAATTATATCCTATCGGGTATAACTTCATGAGCCGTCAATCCTTATCTCTGCAAGCTAAGGAATTCCGCTAACGGTTATAAAAAAATTTTTTTTAATTGTATTTAGGGTAATTACATACTCAATCGTTATATTTATAAAACCACCTAAATATGGATACCGAATTATTACAACGATATATAGCCGGAGATGCAACTGAAGCCGAACAGAAACAGGTGATGGAGTGGATGGACGAAAGTCCCGAACACTTGCATGAGTATATGGCTCAGCGTAAGCTGCATGATGTTATGCTATGGCATGATGAAGAAAAAACAGAGAAACATCACATACATTATTTTTCATGGAGGAAACCTGTTTTGAATTTCTTGAAGATAGCAGCAATGATTGTTCTTATTCTTTGGGGAAGTTATTATTTGTGGGGACAACATGAACAAACAGAAACTTTTCAGTCAATATATGTTCCAGAAGGGCAACGGGCTGAATTGTCGTTGGCAGATGGTACAAAAGTATGGCTTAACTCAAGAAGTCGTCTAACCTTTCCAGGTACATTTGATGGAAAGACGCGTAATGTGAAGTTAGACGGTGAAGGATATTTTGTTGTCAAAGCCGATAAATCACATCCGTTTATTGTTAATACTGATAAAGGTGATATACGGGTGTTAGGAACAGAGTTTAATGTGATTGCGTATGCTTCGGATAGCATTTGGGAAACTTCGCTATTAAAAGGTAAGGTGGAAATATTGGCACAAGGTTTTAGTATGGAACTGACGCCTGATACGAAAGTAAGGTTGGAAGGAAATAAGTTTGTTAAACTTCCTGTTGGCGAAAAAGATTATTTTCGATGGAAGGAGGGGTTGATATGTTTTCATGATATTTCGTTGGAGAATATGTTGAAGAAATTCGAATTATATTACGGTGTAAAAATTGTAGTTAATAATCGTAGTATTCTTCGCAATCGTTATACAGGTAAATTTCGTACGAACGATGGCATAGAACATGTACTTCGTGTATTAAATTTGAATTGTAATTTCACTTATACAAGAGATGATGACGCTAATGTCATAACGATAAACTAACCCGAGTATTAACATAAAAGATATAGCCTATGGAATAGTACAAATTAAATAAGATTGAATAAGAAAGTGGACAGTGCTGCCACACTGCCCACGTATGAATAAGAGAACATAAACTTTAAGTAAAAACCTAAAATTTAATGCTGCAAATTTATGAAAAATAATTTGTATCAGGAATTTATTGTGACATTTACACATTCATTCCTAAATGTGAAAAACATTTTTTTAGTTTTATTTTTATGTATTGGTACAATTAATCTGTATGCCACAGAGTGGAATCCGCAAAAACAACATGTGACAATTGTATCAGATAATATTTCTATCAGTCAGATTATCAGTCAGATAGAAAAACAAACGTCATATTTATTTGTATATGATGTGAATGAAGTGAATCTTGACCAGAAAGTCAGTGTACACATGGAAAATCGTTCTGTACCTGAGGTGTTGGATGAAGTGCTTGAAGGTACGGGGTTGTCTTATGCCATAGAAGGTAAAAATATTGTGTTGATGAAGAATAAAGCCAAAGTATCTTCATCCTCTTTGCAACAAACAGGAACGACTCGTTTATTGAAAGGAGTCGTGACTGATGAGAATGGAGAATCGATTATTGGGGCTAATATCTTAGTGGAGGGTACTACGATAGGTACCATTACAGATCTTAATGGTCAGTTTTCACTTGATGTTCCTACTAACGCAGTATTACAGGTATCATATATTGGTTATGTAAGTCAAAACGTCAAAGTTGGAAATCGGCATGAACTTACTGTGCGTTTGTTAGAAGACACTCAAGCATTGGATGAAGTAGTAGTAATTGGTTATGGTTCAATGAAAAAGTCTGATTTAACAGGTGCGGTTGTGAGTGCTAATATTAAAGATTTTGAGAAATCTCCTAATACAAATATTCTTCAATCTTTACAAGGTACAGTTCCGGGCCTGAATATTGGACAGGTGACATCTGCAGGTACTACGCCAGATATTTCTATTCGTGGAACAAATACGTTGTCTGGTAATAAAAGTGTGTTAATTGTATTGGATGGAATTATTTACAATAGCTCTTTGTCATCTATCAATCCGAATGACATAGAATCTATTGATGTTTTGAAAGATGCCAGTGCTACTGCTGTTTATGGAGCGCAAGCAGCTAACGGTGTTCTTTTGATAACGACTAAGCGTGGAAAAGCCGGAAAGACACGGGTAAATTTTTCTACTTCATACACAACTTCTTCGCCTACCAAAGATTTGCGCCCGATGAATCGTAATGAATATTTGGATTTTGTCCGTACATTTTATTATGATGAAGCTTTTATAGGACCGGATTATACTACTCCGAATCCTGATTTTAGGGTTGCAGATAAATTGCCTGATGCAATTATGTTAGACTCTAACCAACCAGACGGACTGGTGCCGTATGATTATGACTGGTGGAGTGAAGGAACAGGCAATGCCTCGATGTGGGAAACTAAATTGAGCCTTTCTGGTGGAACGGAAAGTGCTTCTTACTTGATTTCATTAGCACATACAGATCAGTCAGGTTATATTATTAATGATGATTTTAAGCGTAATAGCATTCGTGTTAATCTTGATACAAAGCCGTTTAGTTGGCTAAAGACTGGTGTGCAAGCATTTGGCTCATTCGTTAACCAGGATGGAGCAGAACCTGGCATTTGGAATTTAATTACTCAAAATCCGCTTTGCCTTCCTTATGATGAAGAAGGAGAAATTATTCCATATCCATTCAATACATTGGATGTAAATCCTTTTATGGGATCAGATGTCAATGATAAGGAGAGACATAATTATTTCTTTGCTAATTTATATGCAGAGATACAGCTTCCTGTTAAAGGATTGAGTTATCGTTTTAATTTTGGAAATAATTATCGAATTGATCAACATTATCTTTCGAGCCAATATGGCGCCAGCTTGAATGGTGAAGCATATAAGCAGCATACGGAATATTATGACTGGACGTTTGATAATATCGTTAACTACAATGGTTCATTTGGTGACCATGATATTTCAGCAACTTTTGTATATGGAGCCAGCCAACGTAAACAGAATTATACGGAAGCAAAAGCTCAAAAATTTTCTCGTCTTTCACTGGGATATAATAGTTTGGAGCTTGGACAAGATCAGTTCACAACTTCTGATGCTTGGAGCGAAGCTTTGTTGTATCAGATGCTTCGTCTGAATTATAAATTTAAAGACCGTTATTTGTTAACTGCTACTGTGCGTCGAGATGGTTTTTCTGGATTTGCTGAAAATAATAAATCTGCCATATTCCCATCTGTTGCCTTAGGTTGGGTAATGTCTCAGGAAAAATGGTTCAAAGCTTCATGGGTAGACCAATTAAAAATTCGTGGAGGCTGGGGTATTAGTGGTAATCAGACAACTCGTTATAAGTCATTACCGACTATGACTACTCAGGCTGGATACGTATTTGGCGATGGTGGCACAACAGAAACAATGCAAACAGTTTCTTCTATGGGTAACCGAGATTTAAAATGGGAAAAGACAGCAGGTTTTAATATCGGTGTTGACTTCGCGTTATTTAAAAGCCGTTTAACGGGTTCGCTGGAATTGTATCAAACAACGACTCGTGACCTTCTTTATGATATGGTATTACCTTCAATGACAGGTTTTGCCAGTGTAAGTACAAATATTGGTAAGATTCGTAATAAAGGTATTGAGTTTACTATCACTTCCCGTAACTTTGTAACTCCTGATTTTGAATGGAGTACGACGTTTAATATTTCTGCTAATAAAAATAAAATTATTTCTTTATTAGGTCGGGATTCTGACGGTGACGGAGTAGAAGATGATTTGACAGCAAGTAATCTTTTCATCGGAGAGGCGGTTTCGGCTATTTATTCTTATCAAATTGACGGAATCTGGCAGTTGAATGATGATATACCAACCGGTTATCATCCGGGAACTTATCGGGTGATAGATACAGATAAAAGTGGAGATATTACGCCTGATGATCGTGTTATTATAGGAAAATCAGATCCGGCTTATCGTTTCGGTATCATGAACAAGTTGCGTTGGAAAAACCTTTCACTGAGTTTCTTTATCAATTCGGTTCAAGGAGGAAAGAACGGTTACATGCAAGCTAATTCGGAAACATTGACTCGAGGTGACGCTAATGCTATCCGTTGGAACCGTATCAGTGAATTAGCGGCAAATTATTGGTCGCCTACTAATCCAGATGGAGAATATGCTCGCTCTATCAATGGAGCATCAATTGCAGGAACGCGTTATCAGCAACGTAATTTTGTGCGTTTACAAGATATAACTCTTAGTTATGATTTGCCAAAATCTTGGATGCGTTCTGTAGGAATTGAAAATCTGAATATTTATGTTAACGGGAAAAACCTTTTGACTTTCACTAAGTGGGACGGTTGGGATCCGGAAGCTGGACAAGGCTATTTTGGTCGACCGGTATTGAAAAGTTTTACTGTTGGTTTGAATGTTACACTTTAAATTTAATGCGTTTATGAAAAAATGTATATTATATCCATTGACTATTTGCTTTTTCTTGATTGGTTGTAATGAAAGTAAATTTTTGCGTGAAGAGCCGGAAGATTTTATGAGTACATCTAACGCCTTTCAAACAGAAACGGATTTTGAGATGTCTATCAACGGACTTTATAATCGTGTCCGTTACGAATTCTATGGTAAAGATGAAAACAATCCTTTTGATTATATTTATGGGACAGATCTTATCTATGACGGAGAGCCTGGAACGACTAATCGTCATGGTAACATGCTTGCTGCTTATGATCCGACAGGAAGTATTCCTAAAAATCATTGGGATAATTTATATAAAATCGTTGCCGAGGCTAATACCATTATCGACAGAGTAGAAGTATCTGCTTTTTCAGAAGAAAGTAAACTGAGCATTACAGCCCGTGCACGTTTCTTCCGAGGTATGGCATACCGTACATTGGCTTATTTATATGGCGGAGTACCTTTGGAATTACACGAAGTAGAGTCTCCTAAAACTGATTATACGCGTGCAACTCGTGAAGAGACATTAAATCAAGCTAAGGAGGACGTTAAGTTTGCCGCTGAGAATTTACCGGATATTACAGCAGTAAGAGATGGCGAAGTTTCTTCACCAGCAGCTTATCATCTGCTTGCTGAAATTTATCTGGCATTGAATATGAATGAAGAAGCTAAAGATGCAGCAACGATTGTTATCAATAACTCATCTTTGGGATTAATGAAAACACGTTTTGGCTCACGCATGAATGAACCTGATCGGGATGGTGATGGAGAACCTGATGGAGATTTATATTGGGATCTTTTTCGGATGAATAATCAAAATCGTGGTGCAGGAAATACGGAAGGTATTTGGGTGATTCAATTTGAGACTGATTTACAAGGTGGAGGAAGTTCAACTGCTGATTTAAAATTGGAAGGGAATTATATGTTGGAACGTCATTGTGCTCCCCAGGTCAGCTTAGTGCGTTTAACGATAGATGGTAAAGAATATACTCCATTCAATCTTTGGCCTGTAGGTGATTATAGCGGTGGTAGAGGTATTGGCTGGGGTGTCTCTACTTCTTATTTCTCAAATACTATTTGGCAAAGTGATTGGGACAATGATATTCGTAATTCAAAATGGAATTTTGTGCGTACTTTTACCGTACAAAACCCTGAAGTGATAGCTCTTGGCTTTAGTGAAATCAATACGGAAAATCCGCCGGCAGAATTAAAAGGCAGCATTCCGCAACGTGGTATTTATGCTTATCAAAGCAAATGTACAACGCCTTACAATCACCCAGATGCACTCTATGATACTCGTGGAGATTATACGTTGAAAAGCATTGCAGGAACGACTTTTACAGATCAATATATGTTCCGCCTTGCCGAGACTTACCTGTTAAGAGCAGAAGCATATCTGAATTTAGGGCAAACAGATTTGGCAGCAGAAGATATCAATGTGGTACGAACCCGTTCGAATGCCACTCCTATCACTGCAGCTGAAGTTGATTTGGAATATATCTTAGACGAACGTATGCGTGAATTAGGTATTGAAGAAAAACGTCGTCTTACTTTGATGCGTACAGGAACGTTATATGAACGTGTCATGAAATGTAATCCGTTCTATGCGGATCCTACGACCAATGGTGACGGTGTGGGTATGCAAGAGCATTATAACTTATGGCCTATTCCTTATTCGGCTATTGAGGCAAATATTGGAGCGAAATTAGAACAGAATCCGGGATATTAATTTATGAAGATAGGTGCATAGGTCTATGAAAATAAGTTCATTGCTTGACAAAACTATATTTATGGACTTATGCACCTTTTATCAATAGGTGTTATTCTATAGATTAAAATATTATTTATTATATAATCAAAAAATCTTTATGTTTATGAGGTATATTGTAAGTAGTTTGCTTTTCATGCTTTGTGGGCTTTGTGCTTTCGCTCAAGTAAAAGTGAATAGTAAACTTGTAACTTCAACAGATTTCCCTTTATGCACAGGTAAAGAGGCATGTGATATTTATGTCAGCTCTGAAGATTTTGAAGTTGTGAAAAAGGTCGCTTCTTTGTTTGCAGAAGATATAGAGCGAGTAACAGGAATAAAAGGGCATGTGAGGGAAGAAAACCCGGCAAAGGGAGAAAATATTGTTGTGGTTGGAACGTTAAATCATAACCCGTTCATTGATGGATTGGTAGAGAATAATCGAATAGATGTATCTGATATTCAGAATGGTTGGGAACAGTATATCATTAGAACCATAGAAAATCCTGTTAAAGATGTAAAGCGTGCTTTGGTTATTGTCGGATGTGACCGGCGTGGTACGGCATATGGAACGCTGGTCATATCAGAAGCAATGGGAGTATCTCCGCTTTATTGGTGGGCGGATGTACCAGTAAAAAAACAACAAGCTCTGTATCTTGAAACACAAGAGTATGTGTCCAAGGCTCCCAGTATAAAGTATCGGGGTATTTTTATTAATGATGAAGGTTGGGGTATTACTCCATGGGCATCCAAAACATTTGACCCTCAATTAGGCGACATTGGTCCAAAAACTTATGCAAAAGTTTGTGAGTTGATTTTGCGTATGAAAGGTAATATGCTGGCTCCTGCCATGCATCCCAGTTCGGGCGCGTTTAATAAATATCCTGAGAATAAATTGGTTGCTGATAGTTTTGCTATTGTAATGACTTCTTCTCATTGTGAGCCTTTGCTTTTCAATAATGTGACGGAATGGGATAAAGAAACAATGGGAGAATGGAATTATATTACGAATAAAGAAGGAATCAATAAAGTGCTTGACAAAAGAATTTCGGAAAACGCTCCTTATGAAAACTTCTATACTCTTGCCATGAGAGGTATTCATGATGCTGGATTAGTAGGTGTTCCTAAAGAACGAGAAGTGAGTTTGATCGAAGAAGTGTTGGATGACCAACGAAATATTTTGTCTAAATATATAGATCAACCGATTGATTCCATACCGCAACAATTTGTGCCTTATAAGGAGGTATTGGATATTTATGAACGTGGATTGAAGGTGCCTGATGATGTGACATTGGTATGGGTAGATGATAATTATGGTTATATGAAACGCCTTAGCAATCCACAAGAACAACAGCGTAAGGGAAGAGCGGGGGTTTATTATCACACTTCTTATTTAGGAGCACCGCATGATTATCTTTGGATATGTACAACTCCTCCGGTCTTGATGTATGAAGAGTTGAAAAAAGCTTATGACACAGGTGCTGACCGTTATTGGTTATTAAATGTGGGTGATATTAAGCCGGCTGAGCTTGCTATCAAAACTTTTTTTGATATGGCGTGGGATATTGACCGATATGATATCCATTCCATTAACGAACATCAGGCTGCATTTATGGCAAGCTTGTTTGGTGATAATTATAAGGCCGATTTTCAGCAGCTGTTAGATGAATATTATCGTTTGGCATGGAGCCGTAAGCCGGAGTTTATGGGTTGGGAGCGCGAATGGGATACACCCGAATATAAGGAACTGGCTTCTACCGATTATTCTTTCCAAAACTATAACGATGCTCTTCGGCGTTTAGAGGATTATCAACAGTTAGCAGATAAAGCCTCACATTTGTATAATGAACTTCCTGAGCCCTATCGTCCTGCCTTCTTTGAAGTATTGGGATATCAGGCGCAGGCTGCTTATCAAATGAATCGTAAGTTTTTGATGGCGCAGTTGAACCGTGAGTTGCTTGCCGATGGTAAAATAGAACAAGCCAATTGGGCGGCAGTCCAATCGCAATTGGCGTATGATAGTATAGCATCACTGAATCAACGTTACAATACACAACTTGATGGGAAATGGAATCACATGATGATGCTGGCTCCTGGTTGGGTTGCTAAATATCAGAATATGCCGCAAGTCGTTTATACGAAAGGAAAAGGAGAAACGCCAGTAGATTTGTCGCTTCGTCCAGAACAAGATGTATTGGAGCGTTGTACATTGGTAGATCTTTCACATTATAAGGTGAAATCCGCTTCTGGACATACTTTACGTTTGGTGAAAGGGTTGGGATATGACTGGAATATTATTCAGTTGGGTAAGGCAACAGAAGCGTTGGCAGACCCAACTTCTCCTGCCGCTCCTCAAATTGAATATCAATTGCCTGAGATAGATGCTGATTCTGTAACGTTGCATATTTATTCTTTGCCTGTATTCCCGATATACAAAGGCAGAGGTACACGTTACGGCGTATCTGTAGATGGAGAACCGGTGCAGGTGACCAACAATGTGCCTGAAGAATATTCTAAATCATGGAAAGACCATGTGCTTCAGAATGGAGTGAAAGCGACTTTTACATTCCCGATAGACGCTACACGTCAGAGTCATACATTGACTTTAAGTTGCGGTGACCCGGGTGTCATGATACAGCGTATTGTCGTAGATTGGGGAGGTTTGAAGAAAACTTATGTAGGACCGGATATCCGGATATTGAAAAACAAATAAAAAACGCAGAGACACAAAGATACAGAGCAAAGTAAATCTCTCTGTGTCTTTGTGTCTCTGTGTTCAAATAAAAAGGATTAACGGCAATCTTTCTTATCTCGGATAATTCAGGTTGGCGTCCGTCAGTTTCTCCAATACTTCGTCGAGAAACTTTTGGGCTTCCCAACGAGCCATCGGGAGATTCATCATCAGGTAATTGCCGCAATCCTTGGGGCTGGCTCCGGGCACATCGCCCTCGAACGTAGCGATGAAGCGGAACGTTTCTTTCATCAAGTCCACGATGTCGGCAGACTGAAGGTCGCCTTTTACCACCAGGTAGTTACCCGTCAGGCAGCCCATCGGACCCCAGTAGATGATTTTGTCTGCCCATGTGGGATGGTTGCGCAAGAAGGTAGCCGCCAGGTGTTCGATGGTGTGGATAGCCGACGGGCTGAGGCATGGCTCGCGGTTCGGTTCTTTCATACGGATATCGAAAGTGGTGACGATTTCGTTGCCCACTTCGTCTTTGCGCGATACGTAGATGCCTCGCAACAAACGGATGTGGTCTACGGTAAAGCTGGGTATCTTTTTCATATACGTTTGGTTTTTAGAGTTTGTTCGGTAATGCTTTCAGGAAAGTCTCGGTCACCCGGAAAGAATTGTCGGCTATTTCGCCCCAGAAGTTCTTGTATTGTTCCAGATGCTTTTCGGCTCCCGGCGTATCGCTGATGATGCGGAAGCTGATGAAAGGCACCTGATACAAGTGGCATACCTGTGCGATGGCGGCCGACTCCATGTCTACAGCCAGTCCTTCGGGGAAGTTCTGCTTGATGGCGTCCAGTTCTTCGCGGTCGGTAATGAATTTGTCGCCTGTACAAATCAGTCCGCCGTGAATCGGAGTCTCGGTGTCGAGCGAGAGGGCACAATCATATAAGGTGTCATTGCTCTTGAAGAAGGTGGGGAAGCCCTGTATCTGTCCGTAGGCGTTTCCTTCGCCGCACCATACGTCGTGATAGACAATCCGGCGGCTTACGACTACATCCATTACGTTGAGTTCGCTGTCGATGCCTCCTGCCACTCCGGTGCTGATGATACAGTCGGGGCGGAAGTTGCGGATAAGCTCTACGGTCCCTGCGGCGGCATTCACTTTTCCGATGCCGCATTGCATCAAGATGTATGTATTGTTTTTCACCTTTCCTTCGATATAGGCGAAAGGCCCTTCCTGATGTTCCGTTTTGTCGGTCAGTTGGTTTGCCAGTTGCTTCTGTTCGGAAGACATAGCGGTAATGATTCCTATCTTCATAAATTAAGGGTTAATAATTGAAAATTAAAATCGTAATGCAGCCTGTTTTTAGGCACATGATTGATTTTACGGTGCAAAGTTAGCATTTTCAAGGAGTATTGTGTTATCTTTGCCCATTGAAATATTGAATCATTAAACTGCTTTTTATGAATGGATTAAAGAAACTTCTTCCGGATATAGCGGCGATTGTGCTGTTTGTGGTCATTTCGTTCGTCTATTTCTATCCGGCGGTATTCGAAGGACGTATCCTGGCGCAACACGATGCCGTGGCGGGGATAGGTGCCGGACGTGAACATCAGGAATATTATCAGAAACACGGGAAAGCTACCCGCTGGACCAACTCGTTGTTCAGCGGAATGCCTACCTATCAGATTGCTCCAGGGTATGACTCGAGCCGCACGCTGAACACGGTGCAGAACCTCTACCATCTGTATCTGCCTACTTACGTATGGTATGTTTTTGTGATGTTGCTCGGATTCTACATCCTGTTGCGCGCCTTCAATTTCAAGGTATGGATGGCGGCGTTAGGAGCGATTGTATGGGCGTTTTCGTCGTATTTCTTCATCATCATTGCCGCCGGACACATCTGGAAATTCGTGACACTGGCATACATTCCGCCTACCATTGCGGGTATGGTGCTGGCGTATCGGGGCAAGTATTGGGCAGGAGGCATCGTCACGGCGCTCTTTGCCGCGTTGCAGATTGTGTCGAACCACTTGCAGATGACGTATTACTTCCTTTTCGTGATGCTTTTCATGGCGATTGCTTTCGGGGTGAAGGCGTGGAAGGAAAAGACCTTCCCTTCGTTTCTGAAAGCGACGGGCGTACTGGCTATAGCCGGTGTGCTGGCGGTCTGCATCAATTTGTCGAACTTGTATCATACTTACCAATACAGCAAGGAGAGTATGCGCGGCAAGAGCGAACTGGTGAAGCCGCAGTCTGCCGAACAGACCGGAAGCGGACTGGAGCGCAGCTATATTACCCAGTGGAGTTACGGCATCGGCGAAACCTTCTCGCTGCTTGTGCCTAACGTGAAGGGAGGCGCTTCCGTTCCTTTGGCGCAGAACGAACAGGCGATGAGCAAGGCCAATCCGATGTATACGGGATTGTACAGCCAGCTCGGACAATATTGGGGAGAACAGCCGGGCACGTCGGGTCCTGTCTATGTAGGAGCTTTTGTGATGTTCCTGTTCGTATTGGGTTGTTTCATCGTGAAAGGACCGATGAAGTGGGCGCTGCTGGGCGGTACCGTGTTCTCCATTCTCCTGTCGTGGGGAAAGAATTTCATGGGGCTGACCGATTTCTTTATCGATTATGTGCCGATGTACAACAAATTCCGTGCCGTGTCTTCTATCCTGGTCATAGCCGAGTTCACCATTCCGCTACTGGCGATGCTGGCATTGAAAGAAATTGTCAGCTGTCCGGAGATTCTGAAAGAAAAGGCGAAATGGTTCTTCCTCAGCCTGGGTCTGACAGGCGGCTTGTCGCTCTTGTTTGCCATTGCGCCGCGTGTGTTTTTCCCTTCGTATGTATCGACTATGGAGATGAACGCCTTGCAGCATGCTCTTCCTGCCGAACATCTGGCGCCTATTCTGATGAACCTGGAAGAGATGCGCGTCAGCATATTCACTTCGGATGCCTGGCGTAGCTTCTGCATTATTCTGGTAGGTGTGGCATTGTTGCTGATGTATGTCCGCGGAAAGTTGAAAGCCACGGCCCTTGTCGTTTCGCTGGCTGTGCTCTGCCTGCTCGATATGTGGACGGTGAACAAGCGTTATCTCTACGATGCTCAGTTTGTGGCGAAAGGCACCGAGATGAAACCCTTTGCCCAGCCTTCGGAGACCGATAAGGCTATCTTGAAAGATACTTCCTATTACCGTGTGCTGAACCTTTCGACCAACACTTTCAACGAAAACGAGACTTCTTATTGGCATAAGAGTATCGGAGGATACCATGCGGCCAAGCTGCGCCGTTATCAGGAACTGATTGAGGCATACATTCAGGGCGAGATGAGCAGCCTCTTCTCCGAGCTTCCCGCTACGGGAGGGGATATGTCGAAGCTTGACCCCAACCATACACGCATCTTGAATATGCTGAACGCGAAGTATTTCATCTTCCCCTTGCAGGGCGGAGGCACGATGCCTGTGCAGAATCCGTATGCGATGGGCAATGCCTGGTTTGTAGACGAAGTGCGTTACGTGGGCAATGCCAATGAGGAGCTGGACAGCCTTGCCTTGGTGGACCTGCGCCGCACGGCTGTGGTCAATATTCAGTTTGCCGAGCAAGTGAAAGCTCCTTCGCAGGCATCGGCGTCCGATTCGACCCGCAGTGTGACGTTTAAGCATTATGAGCCGAACGAGCTTACTTACGAAGTCAATTCACAGGCGGGCGGCACCGTGGTGTTCTCTGAAATCTATTATCCTGAATGGCAAGCGTTTGTCGATGGTGAGGAAGTTCCCATAGGTCGTGCCGACTATGTGTTGCGTGCCATCAATGTCCCTGCAGGAAAGCACACCGTCCGTTTGCTCTTCGAGCCGAAATCCGTTACCATTACCGAAACCATCGCTTATTGTGCGTTGGGCATTCTGCTTGTCGGAGCCATCGTGTTGGTTGTGCTTAGGCTAAGGAAACGGAGTTGATAAGTATGAATTTATAGTTATAAGATCTGTGGTGTTGTTACACAGGTCGTCGTATAGCTCTTTATAGCAGGTCGTGAAAAGTCTCACAACAGTTTGTGTGAGGTTTCACGACCTGTCTGTTTTTCCCCTTCGATAAGAATCATCGAATCATTGACTGTATATTTTTGGGCGCTTATTTCTTATACAACAGCCTGAAAGCGAATTTCAGGTGAAGGGCGATGGTCTGCACGTAACCGTAATGGCGGCACATGATGCGGAAACGCTCACGTAAAGAAGCACGGTGGTTGCGTGTAGTCATCCCTTCATTGAGGTAGTCGATGAGTACGAGGTGGGTATTATGAAGTATACGGCTTTGCTTCATGACGCGGATGCACCAGTCGAAGTCGGCGGAAAAGCGGTAGTTGAGGTCGTAGGGTACGGCACGGTCGCGACGGGCAAAGAAAGCCTGGTGGCAGACAAGCATTCCTTGACGGAAGCTGCGCCAAGTAAGGTGTTCGGGCGGCTCAAGGCGGCGCATCCGCAAGAAGTGGCCCTCGCGGTCCACAATGGCTGTACGGCCGTAGATGACATCAGGCAGTTCGGAAAGTCCCGACAAGCTGTGCACCATCAGTTGGAGGGTATCATCTTCGTGCAGTTCGTCGCCGGCATTAAGAAAGCATACGTAGTCGCCTGTGGCGAGGCGGATGCCTTTGTTCATGGCATCGTATAGTCCGTGGTCGGGTTCGCTTACTACGGTATGAATGTGCGGACGGTAGCTTTCGACAATGCTCATTGTCTTGTCGGTGGAAGCTCCGTCGACAATGATGTATTCGATGTTCTTGTATGTCTGGGTGATGACACTCTGTATGGTGTCTTCGATAACGTCTCCGGCATTGTAAGTCACCGTGATGATGGAGAACTTGGGATGAAGGTGTTGCAGCATGGTTCAGTCGTTTTGTCCGGTGATGTGGTTGTAGATTCCGATATATTTCATGGCTACTACGCGTTCGGCGTATGAGCTGACGGCCTTGCGTCGTGCTTCGGTGCTGAGGCTTTGGTAGTCGCCTTCGTTCAGCGACCAGCAAATGCCGTTCGCCAAGTCTTCTGCCGAGCGGTATTGTGCCACATAGCCGTTGTGCAGGTGGTCAATCATCTGAGGGATGCCTCCTATATGAAATCCGACGCAGGGCACACCGCACGACATGGCTTCCATAATGGTATTGGGAAGGTTTTCCTGTAGCGAAGGGGTGACGAAGAGGTCGACGGAATTATAAATGAAAGGCATCTCTTTTTCCTTGCCTATATAGTTAAGGCAGTAGACAGGGAAGGGGAACAGGTCGGCGTATTGTTGCGACTCTTTCCCTACCACCACGACGGCAAGCTGGCTGCAAAACTCAGGCTGTTTCCGGTTGAGGATGCGGCAGGCTTCTACCAGGTAGTCAATGCCTTTTTTCTTGTCGGTAATCTTCATCGAGCTGAACAGCAGCAGTTTCTTATCGGTAGGCAAGTTCAGTTTCCGGCGTGCGAAGGTTTTATCATTCGGATGAAACAGGTTGGTATTTATCGGATTGGGGATATTGGTCACGGTATGTCCGGCGGTAAGCGCGCTCTGCCTTGCCAGTCCTTCCAGCCATTGGCTGCAAGCCACGAAAGTGATGTCGGCTTCGCGGTAAAGCTGTTGTTTCCTGGCAAACACTTTGTAGGAAAGGTCGTGCTTGTGTCCGTGGCAGAGCAGGGGACAGTCGTGGCATTGTGTCTGATAGTTGATGCACGTTTGCGCGTGATGGCAGATGCCGGTGACCGGCCACATGTCGTGCATTGTCCATACGATGGGTTTTCCCGACCGGATGATTTCCCGGATGTTCTTTAGTGAGAGCATTCCTTGGTTTATCCAGTGCAGGTGGATGACATCGGCTTGACGAAATTCGGGTAAAGAAGTGATGTCGGTTCCTGCGTTGGCGATATCTACGGCAAACAGGTTTTGCTTTTTGAAGCGGTTGGCTTTCCAGATAACGATGCGTTCCCATACGAAGTTCCATACCTGTTTCCACGATTTCTTTAGCGGGACAACGGTCACCTGGTCGGTCTGTTTGTCGCGTACGAGCATTTTCGCTTTGATGCCGCAGCCTTTTAATGCTTCCATAAGCCGGCTTGCCGCTATGGCAGCCCCGCCTATACGTTCGGATGTGTTTATGATAAGTACCCTCATATTTCGTCAAAGTTTTTGCAAAGGTACTATTTTCGTTGAGATAAATTCGCTACTTTTGTCCGATATGAAAAGAAAAATGATTTTTGTTCCTGCCGGAGGGGTGGCAAACCGTGTCCGGGCTACGCTTTCTGCCATTGCTTTGGCAGAAGAGGCAGACATTGAGTTGAAGATAATCTGGTTTCGCGATTGGGCGTTGCATGCAGCTTTCCGCGATTTGTTCGCCCCCGAGCGGTTGCCTTCAGGGGTATCGATTGTCGAGGCTTCGGTGACGGACCTGCTGGTGTACGACCGTCCGCGGCAAAAGAATTTCCGTCTTCCCGCTTTGTTTCAAAAGCTTTTGTTCCGTTCATGTCTGTACGAACATCAGATAGACGGGTTGCGGAAACAGCATTTCGATTTCGTCCGGTGGGCAAAGCAAGGTAAGGTGTATCTGGCTGCTTACTTGGCATTTCACCCGTATGCGCCCGAGTTACTGCACGGCATATTCCGCCCTGTCCCTCAAGTGGCGGCGGAAATCAATCGGCGCAGTTCGGCTTTCTCGGCTTATACCGTAGGCGTGCATATTCGCCGTACAGACAATGCCTTGTCTATCGAGTACAGCCCGTTGGAACTTTTCTTCGAATGTCTGGATAAGGAACTGGCGGGACACACCGACCTTTGTATCTATCTTGCCACCGACTCGGAAGACGTGAAGCGGGCGATGCACGCGCGTTACGAGGGAAGAATCATTTGTGCCGAAAGCAAAGCAGACCGGAGCACGACGGCAGGCATTCGTGACGGGATAGCTGACCTGTGGACATTGGCACGTACACAAAAAGTATACGGCTCTTTCCACAGTTCGTTCTCCGAACTGGCAGCAGAGTTGGGAAATATTCCGTTGATTGTCGTGAAGCAAGAATAAAGAAACAGATAGTGAATTAAAATTTATCGGATTATGTTGAAAGAGAATAATCAAGACCGGAAATGGACGGTTTTGGAGAGCGAATACCTCATCAAACGTCCGTGGCTGACGGCACGGAAAGACCATGTGCTGTTGCCTACAGGAGCGGAAAACAAAGAATATTATGTTTTGGAATATCCGGACTGGGTAAATGTGATAGCCATTACGAAGGAAGGGAAATTCCTGATGGAACGCCAATACCGGCACGGATTGGGATTGACTTGCTACGAAATCTGTGCGGGGGTATGCGAAAAAGGAGAATCGCCGCTTGAGTCTGCCAAGAGGGAGCTGTATGAAGAGACCGGATATGGTAAAGGTACGTGGAAGCACTGGATGGATATCTCTGCCAATCCCAGCACAACCAACAACCTATGTCATTGTTTCCTTGCCATTGATGTGGAACCGGTCTCTACCCAACACCTGGAAGAGACAGAAGACATCAGCATCGAGTTGCTTACGCCCGATGAAGTACGTACCTTGTTGCAGACCGACCAAATCAAGCAGGCATTGATGGCGGCTCCGCTATGGAAATACTTTGCAGCTTCTTCACCACAGATTAAGCCTTGAAATCACCTTTCAGTGTCCGCTTGATGCGGCGAAGTGCTTTTGCCCAAAATCCGTTGGTGCGATGGTAATAGCGGGCAAAGGCTTTACGGACTTCGGGGTTCTCGGCAATCGGAGTGATGGGCACTACAGGAAGCGGTTGCATCCATAAGTCGGAGGCATAGAGTCCGCCACCGCCGCAATTGGTTCCGGTACCGTCGAACCCGGTGTTTTGCACCAATGACTTGCCTACGTTCAGCGAGAGAATGTCGGCAAGAAACAGGCTGGCATTCCAGCGTATTGCCCACGAGTTGTTCTTCCCGGCTATTTGGCGGCGTAGCATACGGGTAAACGGATAGTTCCCGTTGAAGTCGAAGGTACGGGTGAGACGGCGTTCTTCCAGTTGGGCGAGCAATGCTTTTCCGTCGGGATTGAAATGTTTCCACGCGCGTGCCCAGGTTGCCCATCCCCAGCTTCCGGTCCATTTGATGAGGAAGGTGTCGGGCAATGTCGGGTCTTTGGTGAAATCACATGCCTGGATATGTCCTATCCGTTCTTCATCCTGGTAGGTATCCAGTGCGTCGTTCATAAAGCGCAGGAAGTAGGGCGATACCACCAAATCATCTTCCAGCACGATTACTTTTCCGTAGGCGTTGACTTGCGTGGTCACACCGTCGATGATGTTTCGGGCGAGTCCCCAGTTTTCGGTACGTTCGACGATTTGGATTTGTTGGAAACCGTCGATGCTCCGGATATACCGGCGCACTTCTTCCACACGGGGACGGTCGGCTTCACTCCGTGCCTGGTCGGCATAGATGAAAAGCCGGCTTTCGGCTGCTTCTGCATTGGTTTTTAGCGATTCGATGACCCGGTGGGTATGTTCGGGGCGGTTGTAAACGAAGAGTAGGATAGGGGCATACATAGATTCAATGAATAAATAAAGGTTGATAAATGAAAACAGTGCTTACAGGAAGTGCGGACCTTTCTTCTCGGTTTCCCTGCGGACGCGCCTTACTTCGAGGGGCTTTCCCGCCAGTTTCAGCGCCAGACGCAGGTAAGCGCATCCGTTTTTTATCTTCAGGCGGGCAAAGGCAGGCAGGCTCTTCTTGATGCAGGCAAGAACACTGTAAGCGAAAGCGTTTCCGAAACTACGGTTGAGATTGGTATATTCGGAGAGCAGGTACACATATTCCGTGCGGAAGAAGATTTCACGGGTGACGGGACGCGACTGGCGGTCGTGATAGCCGAATGCCGCCGGCACATAGCCCACCTTCAGTCCGTGATGATGCAGGCGGTTCACATAGTCTTTGTCTTCACCGTAATGATAGAAGAGCGGCGAGAATCCACCTGTCTTTTTCAACGTGCCGGCAGGAATGAACCAGAATGCCGCATTGATGAAAGCGGCTTCTATCACGTCCGGGGTCTGCGGTATCTGTGCCGGGTCTGTCTGATGCACATAGCTGGCGAATCCGTGGTCCAGCCGGTTTCCTTTTCCGTTCAGATGGACAGGAGACAGAATGCCGTATTCGGGATGCTTCGCGGCTCTTTCCGCCAGTACTCCGAGGGTGCCGGGGCTTATCCAGGCATCCTGGTTCATCAGGAATACGGCATCATAACCTTCCTGCAGCGCAAGCTGCATACCGATGTTGTTCGCCCGCCCGAAGCCCAGGTTCTTGCCGTTGGCGAGGAGGCGGACATGCGGGTAAGTTTCTTTGATGGTCTGCAAGGTCTTGTCTTTCGAGCCGTTGTCGATGACCAGCACATCGGTGGGATAGGTCGAGTGTGACAGGCTGTCCAGGCAAGGCTTAATCCATCGGGTGAAATTATAGGATACGATAATGGTCAGTATTTTCATTGTTTCTATTTTTTCAGTTTGCCAAGCAGGGTGGTGATGCGGTCGCGCAGACGTTTGCGCAGGCTTACGGTAGGGATACCCGTCAGTTCTTTTGCCTTTTCCCAAAACAGGTTCTCGTCGGCAGGCATTTGTCGGTTATTCAGGTAGCGGAAGAGGTGATACAATCCTCGCTTTTTCTCGTAAGGCAGGTGCCAGACGGGGAAATGTTCGTCGCCCGGATTGACATTATTAAATTGAGGAGTAGTCCACATCCGTTTCACGTATCGGTTGGCGATGTCGTTCCGCAACTCCAGGCGTTCGGCAAGGATGCTGAATACGTGTGCCTCTTCGTTCAGCCGGGTCGGGGAAGCACACGTAAGGTTGTATTGCCACAGCTCGGGATAAGCCCGGTTGACAAGTTTCACCTTGTCACCCCGCAGGCAGATGAATTCGCCCCCGTAATAGGCAAGGGGCGAGCGGGGAGGAGTGCCGTAGCAGGCTTGGTAGAACGCTTCCATTTGGGGTAAAGTGGTGCCGTTGATGGCGGCGGAACGGTCGGTGATGAACTCGTAAAGCGCGCTTCCCTGCTGCCGGGTCTCGTCGAAAAGAGAAGCGAGAGACGTGTGGCACAGGCAGTCGGCATCGCATACCAACAGCGTGTCGTCCGCTTCCATTCGTTTGCCCATATAGCCGAGGATGTCGTACAGGTAGAATTGGTTCTGCCATGCGCGGTACCAGTCTTTCGGGGGACGGCAGGTGTAAGGCAGGGTGACGACCTCTACGCTCAGCTTGTCGCACAGTTCTTGCAGGAAACGGGGCAGTTCGCTGCGTTTCAGGTTGGTGAAGAACAACAGCTGTGCCGATGGGTTGTAGTGACGGAAGGTGTGGAAAAAAGGCACTTGTATCTGCATATAGACGGAGTGTACCAGTGCCGAGTCGCCTTTCTGTCCCATCTGTGGGTAGAAGCTGGCTTCGTCAGCCGATTCGCGGTAGAACCAGGTAGCTATGTAGTCGGTAGGTCGGGTCATATTGCGTTTTGTTTTTTCATCGGAATATCATCTTCGGAATCACGCCCAAAGATAGTCTTATTTTCCGACAAACCATCCTGAATGTGTGTAAAAATACGCGATACGCCTCTTGCAGAAGGTTTTGCAGGTGTGTAGAAATCTACTTGATACTTTAGCGCTTTCTAAAAATTCTTCCTGTATGCTTGGATTGTCGGTCGGATTTTATACATTTGTAAAAATAAAGGTTATGTAAAAATTAAAAGTTATGAAAAAGTTTTTTGTATTTATCTGCTGTTTGATGACATCTGTCATTTTTTGCAATGCACAGAATGCCTATGAGCCGGAATTTATTGGCGAAGCGAATTTGTTATGTATCAACGGAAATGACACGATTTCAAAGCCCTTGGATAAGGAGAAAGCTAAAATAAAGTCAAAGGCAGCCGCTTCATTGTACCTTACCGGTATAGGTTCAATCAAGACGCGCTTACACGTAGAAGGGAAAACCTCTACATGTATAGCCGAACCTGGATGTGAATACAGACTCATTGTCAAAGGTGAGAATAATAAACAAGACCCTAATTCTTTCATCCAGTTGGTTAAATTTGAGGTGAAGAAAAATGAAAGGCGTTGTGAAATAGGAAAAGTGAATACATTTGAAGGGAGTTCTTCGGGTACGGAACAATTGGTGGAATACGAAGCCAAAAAATATGGAGAGAGTTCTTATTTGTTATTTTTTGAACCGGTTCCAGGAGAATATGGTATATTTATGTCAAATCCCGAATCAAGAGATGAAAAGAGAATCGTAGTACATTGCTTTACTGTCAATTGAGCATAAAAAAACCGCTGCTAAGTGTTTACTTGGTAGCGGTTTTTTCTTGAGAAATACGACCTAGCGTTCTCATTTGTTCTATCGGATGCGGTCAAATCGTTTAGGCAGATAATGCTGTATCCACCGGTTGACATCATATTGCGCTTTAATAGCTTCGGGAACCTCGACGCAGGGGCTTTCGATGAACGTACGGAGTTGTTCGGGACGGTCTTGCCCCCAGATGAAGACGTTCTCGGGACGGTAGAAGTCGTAGCGTGTTATCTTCGGGTTGTTTGTCAACAGCTTCTTGCCGTAGAAGAGGGCTTCGAGCGGGCGGCGGGTCAGTCCAGTCTGCTTTCCTTGGCAGACATCGATGACACAACGCGAATGGGCAAGCCGGTTCAGGTATTCGGGATAAGTGAGCTTGTCGGCAGGCGCAGAGGGGATGACAAAGTCGCACGTCAGCCCTTCGGATTCCAGCACAGAACGGAGTGTTTGCAAGAGGTCGGCACGGTCTTTTGGCAGTCCGCAGAAGAAACAGTCGCTGGTTGTCGTGTCGGGGAGTGGTTTGTCGGGATAGCGGAAATACTGTCCGGTGTACTTCATCCCGTATTGCTGTGCTTCGCAAGGGTCGAAGCTGCTTAGGCGGTAACCCAGGGCGCGGATGGCTTCCAGCTCTTGTGCGGGGTGGCGGAAGGTGGTGTACACGGGATTGCAATAGTAGATGTGGCACGGAACGCCTTCGGGCAGGAAAGGACGGATGGCGCGGAGTACCCGCACGTTGCACGCTTCGTAGAGCAGGATGCTGTCTCCCGGACGAGCGTGTCTCAACTGGTCGAAACAATCTTTGGGGAACCAATAGTACAAGACTTGTCTGGGCAGGGGGATTCGTCCGGCAAGCAGACTGCGGGTTAGTCCCTTGAACCGTTGTGTAGGATAGCGGAGGAAGTCGGGAAGCATCACGATGCGCGTGCGTAGTTGGGGTGTCAGACCATCGAATATGTCACGGGGTGGGCTGACTACGTAGAGGGTATTCATAAGCGTTTCTTTTTAAACAGGTAATCGGTGCATTCCTCCATAATCCGGGCATGTGTCAGTTTCATCACGAGGAAATAACAGAGGGCGGCAACAATGATTTTCGTAAGGAAGGTAACAAGAAGCGGACCTCCCATTGCCAAGGAAGCTGACCAGCCTGCCGCACAAGCCACCAGAGCGGAAAGCAAGAAAGGAAACAGGTCGGACACAAGCATCCGCAACGTAAGAAGGATGAACCGCCGGGCAAAGCGTTGCCATACGAAAAGCCATCCGATATTGATGCACACGTTCACGATGACCATCGCGCGGATATCACTGCCGAACTGTATCAGCACCAGAACGGTGACGAGCTGGAGCAGCACCTGCGAGATGATGTTCCACATATAGATATTCGATTTCCCCTGACTGATGATGAGGTTCGAAAACAGGGTATTGATGGGGATAAAAGCACCGCCTATGCAAAGCAGTTGCATCAGGGGGATACTGCCCAGCCACTTCTCTCCCACGGTAATCAGAATCAGTTCACGGGTAACGATACTGAGGCCGAACATTGCCGGGAAAGCGATAAAGGCACAGAAGCGGAGGATTTTGCGGAAGATGCGCAACGAGCGTTCACGGTCGTCGCTGATACTTGCCAGCACAGGTTGTGCCACACTGCCCATCATTCCGGTGATGAACTGATGTCCCGTGGCATTCCACTTGTTTGCCTGGTTATAGTTGCCTACCGCCTGCGGATTGAAGTATTTTCCCAGTATCACCGAGAGCAGGTTGTTGTTCAGCTGGTTGGCGATATTGGTGATAAGCAGCTTGCTGCTGAAAGCGAAGAGAGGTTTCAGCGGACGGAAATCAATCCGGAAAGTGGGTCGCCAGGGCGAGAAATACCAGCTGCAGAGCGTCACTACAACCAGGTAGGTAAGGCTTTGCGTGGCAATGCCCCAGTATGAAAAACCGTTGAAAGCAAGTGTAATGCCCAGACATCCCGACACGATGTGGGCGATGATGCCCGAAAACGCCTGTTGACGCACCTTCAGGTTGCGGAAAAGATAAGCCCCTTGTGCCGTTCCCAGTCCGGCAATCGGGATGGCAAGGAAGCAATAGCGTGCCAACGGAGTCAGAACCGGTTCATGATAGAAGCGGGCTATCAGCGGAGCGCAGAAGAACAGCACGAGATAGGCAGTGATGCCGATACCCAGGCTGCACCAGAATACGGCGTTATAGTCTTCGTGCCGGATGTGCTTCACGTTGACCAGTGCCGCACGGAATCCGCTTTCCTGCAGCGAGTTGCCAATCAGGGTAAAGATGGTGAGCATTCCTACCATACCATACTCTTCCGGTCCGAGAATCCGACCCAGAATGATGCCGAACACGAGCACAAGCAGTTGCTGGGCACCATTGTTGATGGCTCCCCAAAAAAGTCCTTTGGCAGTCTTTTCCTTCAGAGATTGTTCGGGCATAGCTGGATATATTTTCACCACAGATTACACGGATTTTTTATTTGTCTTTCTTCCTTTGATTTTTAATCAATAGACAAATCTGTGTAATCTGTGGTGAGAAATGAATATTATTTTACTTCGCTGCCTGGTTTCACTTCACGCAATACGGAAGTGACGGCCAGTGAGCCATCGAAATTCTCGGCACTCAATATCATACCTTCGCTTACCAGACCGTTCTTGAACTGGCGCGGAGCTAGGTTGGCGATGAACAATACCTGTTTGCCTACCAGCTCTTCGGGTTTGTAGTGCTGGGCGATGCCGCTTACGATGGTACGGTTTTCCAGTCCGTCGGCTATCTTGAACTTCAGGAGCTTCTTCATCTTGGGCACGTTTTCACATTCCAGCACGGTGCCTACACGGATATCCAGCTTGTCGAAGTCTTCGATGCTTACCGTTGGTTTCACGGGATTTGCCTTGTAGCTGGCAGCCTCGTTGGCTTTCTTTGTAGCGAGCAGCTTGTCCACCTGCGCCTGGATAACGTCGTCTTCTATTTTCTCGAAAAGCAATTCAGCCTTGTTCAGCACGTGTCCGGCTTCCAACAGGTCGGTACGTCCCAGTTGTTCCCAGCTGAAAGTATCCATATTCAACATCTTACGCAGCTTGCTTGAGCTGAAGGGCAGGAACGGTTCGAAGGCAATCGAAAGGTTTGCCACCAGTTGCAACGCGATATTCAGGATGGTTGCCACACGGTCCATATCGGTCTTTGCCAACTTCCACGGTTCGGTATCAGCCAGGTATTTGTTGCCGATACGTGCCAGGTTCATCGCTTCTTTCTGTGCGTCGCGGAA
>UQVZ01000035.1 GCA_900544675.1 uncultured Bacteroides sp. | reverse complement strand
ATTGGCTTTAACTTCTAACGAAGCGTAGCGGAGTGATAACTTCTTTAACTCCTTAACTCCTAAAAGAAACAACTTCTCTAACTCCTAATTACAAAACCTTGTCACTTTGTCAACTATTTAATTCTTTATCAAATTAGTGATGGTGGCAAACATGGTTGCCAGCGAGCCGAAGGAAGAGGCGTAACCTAGGATTTCACCTACATTGACTCTTCTGTTCTTCCTGCTGGGCACGATGATTTCGCAACCTGGTTCAATTTTATCCCGGTCGTTGCCCTTGATGCGCGCTACCTGTCCGTTCATATAGATAACGAATTTCCTGCTTTTCTTGGCATTGAGGGCATAGCCTCCTGCCTGTTCCAAGTAGTAATTTACATTCTTGCCACTCAGATAGCCTACCGTGTTGGGCATCATGACTGCACCGTTGATTTTTACCGTGTTGTTCAACTTGGGCACGCTGATAACGTCTCCTTCACGCAATACCAGGTCATATTCGCCACCGGGATTTTCTATGGCTTTGTCCAAGTTGATTCCCACGGTAAATGTACTGTCTACCTTGATGCCGAGAGAGTCCATCATGGCTTCACCGAACTGGCGGCTCATCAGTTTGATAACATCTCTCATCCGTTTTCTTTCCTCGTCATTCGCCACTCGGGTCAGTTTGGCACCTTTCAGATAGGCTTTGGGGGTGGCACCTCCGGCTTTCTTCATGATGTCGGACAAACGTTCTTCGGTATGCGTCAGAGCGTATGTGCCTGCGAATGTGACTTCTCCTTTTACTACCACATTTTGCTGTGCCTGATATCCCGGGCTTCGTCTTACGAACACCTGGTCGTATGGTTGTAAGGTAAATGCCTGTTCTCCATCGATTACGAAGCCGTCTTTCAGGGCGAAGGTAAACATTTGTCCGATGCTGTCGGTGGCTTGTGTGCTTGTAGGGTCTTTTATGCGCCGTGCTACATCCACACGCACGGTGGATGCTGCTTCCATCAGTCCGCCTGCCCGTATAATAAGGTCTTCCAGAGTCATGTTCTCTGAATAAGCATACTGGTCCGGACGTGCCACTTCGCCGTAGATTGTGACATCGCCATAGTCTTTCAGGTCATGGATGCTGGGAATATAAAGGATATCGTTTTTCTGCAAAGGGACATCAGGGCTGCTTCCTGCCATGATGCCGCGTACGTCTACACTAATGATTTCCGAGGTGAGGTCTTCATGCTCACGCTTCAGCACAGCACGATTGGTGAAGGCATCGCCCATCAATCCCTTGGCTTCCTCGATGAGTGCCCGCACGGTATTGATATGTCCGTCCAGCTGGTAGATACCTGGCCGGTACACGGCACCCCGCACTTCAAGGCGGTTCGCAAAGCGTCGCAGGATGGCTTCGGCGGTCACCACATCGCCGTTACGCATGGTATAAACAGAATAGTCTGGCTCTTTGACGGTATTGACCTCGTATTCCTCGCCGTTTTGACGGATGACACACATGGAGCCTGTATAAGCATCGGATGTGAAACCGCCGGCATATTTGATTAAGGTGGTCAGGTTTTCTCCTTTCTTCATCTCGTATTTCATGGGGCGTTTTATTTTCCCTTTGAACTGTACCAGTGCTTCGTAGGCAGGCACGATGATTACATCGCCTTCCTGCAGCCGGATGTCATCTTGTGCTTGTCCTTTCAAAATGAACTGGTACACATCTATGGTGGCGATTTTCTTGCCGCCACGCACCAGCTGTACATTGCGCAGGCTGCCGATATCGTTCATACCGCCTGCCCGGTAAAGGGCATGAAAGACGGTAGAGAAGCCTGAAAGGGCATAGGTTCCTGGTTGCATGACTTCCCCCATGACATTGATTTGGATGGTACGGGTATTTCCTAATGTCAGGTTGATTTCTAAGTTTCCATCGGGCTCGTCCAGTCCGCTATATGTCTTGCCCAGTACTTTTTTCAGGTAGTCGTTGGCTTCGTCCACAGTCATACCACTTAGGCTGACTGGTCCGATTTTTTCGATATTGATGACACCATCAGGAGAGATTTCTTGACGTATCGTGTTCTGACTAGTTCCCCAGATGTCAATAATCACCTCATCGCCAGGACCTAACCGGTAGTCGGGAGGAGTAGCCAGATTGACGCTTGGCTCGAAAGTCAGGTTCTTTGTATGAAAGATATTTCTACCGAAAACACGTTCGGAAGAGGGTAGGGTGTCTCTTGTCAGGCTATCGGTGTACAAGGCAAATGGACTGTTTTCTTCTGCCCGGTTACGCAGACGGCTGGCAGTTTGTCTGTTGTCATTACCCTGTTGGTTTGCTTGTTGCTGTTCATAAAGTTTTTTTACCCGTTCTGCTTGTTCTCGGGTTACTCCCCGGCGCGCCAGTTCACTTGCAATGACCCGTTGGTCTTTGCCGGCTTCCAGGCTTTCCTTGGCATATTCCAATACTTGTTGGTCGGTCATCTGTGACTGGGCATAGGTGTTTGAGCCGAATAGCAGGCACAGGAGTAGCATAAAACTGAGGATTGGTTTTCTCATTGGTTATTTTTTAGTTTTTAAGTTTTTGAGTTCGTTAGTTTTTGAGGTGACTAGTTGACTAGGCTTTTTTGAAACGCAGATTTTAATTAAATGAAGAATTAAGAATGAAGAATAAAGAATCAAACTCTGTGCCTCTGTGTCTCTGTGTTTGGTTCGTAATAGAGTATGCAGATATGTTATCTGCAAAATAACGCTTTTACTTAGTTTTTATTGTTGGCACACATCATCTGGATACGGGTGTCAGCCATTCCAGAAAATTAAACAGGTTGGGTTCGTCCGGATAGGTTCCGTCTGTTTCGTTGTGGCACGTGTACAGGTCATCATAGCGACTGATTCTTTTGCCAAAAGGAGTGATGAAAAATGTTCTTTTGGCTTTCTCTTTTTCGTTTTCTTCGATATTGTTCCACAAAAGGGTACCATTCCAACGGCCGTACGCTTCTTTATCAACCCACAGACCCGGACCATTCTGGTAAGTTGTGTCGAGGTAGGTCACCAATTGCCCGATGAAGCATGGCTGTTTGCCGTTTGCAGGAAGTGGAGGAGTACATACGACGTTTTCGAATACCCGGTTGTTTTTGTCCATTAAGGTTAGCACTCCGTTTGTTGAGGAAGCGATGGGTAGATAAGCGTCCAGCCGTTCCGAATGAAGGGAGTGAAGATAACGAGGCACATTTGTATCGTTGCTTTTTATCTCAAACCGTTCTGCTATTTTCTGTAGCAAAGTAACTCCCTGCTTGTCGTGCCAGTTGAAAGCGATGTCTGACCAAAGCATGTTCCAAGCGCTCTTTTCGTCTTGACCCGTAAGCTCAAGGTAGACTTTCTCTCTGAATTGCAGGTCGGGATAAATCAAAGAAAAGGTCGTGTCTTGTCGGGCAAAGAAAAGCGCTACTTCTTTCAAGCGGTTGAATGTGCACGAAAGGATACTTTCTTTCAGCCATTGCTGGAGGCTGCTTGCCGGAGCATCGGCAATAGCGTCCGACACAAGATGTTGTATAAGGGAAGTGCCTTGGGCATCCATGTCCATCTGCCTGCACCAATAAAAAACTATATCTCCCAAACTACGGTACATACGTTCGTAACAAGCATCGATACCGATAGATACAGAATTTTCGATGTACATCAGGATGTGGAAAAGGCATGCGTCATCTTGATGTCCGGCATGTTTTCGTGCTATATCCTGCAGGTGTATGTAAACCTCATGATAGAAAGGTGCGTCGTTTTCCAAGTTCATAAGAAAATGGTGTCGTTTCTGCCATTCGGATGTGAAGTCGTTAAGTGGAGGCATATTTATTTTATTAAGGAGTTATTTCTTAGGGAGTTAAAGAAGTTGTCTTTTTAGGAGTTAAGTAGTTAAGAAGTTAAGTAGTTAAGAAGTTAAGCCAATAGTTTTGCTAATGGTATTCAAAACTTAGTCCCCTAGTACCTGGTCAACTAGTTACCTAGAAAAAAACACAGAGACACAGAGGCACAGAGTTTGATTCTTTATTCTTCAATTAATTAAAATCTGCGTTTCAAAAAAGCCTTGTCAACTTGTCAACTGATACCTTGTCAACTATCTAAAAGCCTAGTCAACTAGTCACCTAGAAACAAAAGCTTTGTCAACTTTCTAAAAAACAAATTATTGATGCAGCCATACTGTCCTGAGATACCTTCGCCATATAGCCAGGTGGGTAGTGGTGTTTATCTCTTGGCAGATAGCAGTGGCTGTACGTATCAATTCTTTTTTCCCGTTATGGATATCTGTTGTCGTTATTGCCATTACATGGAGAGTTGTTTTACCAACTACGAAATCTGGTATGACTTTTACCGGCGAATCAGCATCAGTCAGTACCTTATATAGAGTAGGGGCATAATTGCGGAAAGATTCGATGAGTTTTTCTTTCTTCTCATTTACTTTCCCCTCCTCATGAAGTATTTGGGTTGTTCCATTTACCAGTTTTTCATTGGCTTTTCCTGTTGTCAGGAAGTATTCGCCAAGAAAATCGTTCCAGTTGGCAAAAAGAGTGTATTCTTTCTTTTCCCTATCCGCCAAGATAGCTATGTGGGTATAATAGGTAGTGGTGGTAGACCCGTCTGTCTTTTTACTGGGATAATAGACCTCCTCTGTAATATTGACTTTGGTGATGATTTCCGTAAAATCATTATGTTGAAGTTCTGCTTCGTCCTTATCCGGTTCTATTTCGATTCCAGATGTCGGAGTAAGGAACGGACGGAGAACAAGTTGCTGCCAGTTCTGTTTTATGTATCCCGGATTGTCATGCTCATAGCGTACGAGGTTAAGGATAAGTTCTGCCTCGCTGCTACTTATTTGTGCCAGGCGAAGGCTTAATGAGGTATCTCCTTTTTTATAAAGTTCTTGGCAGAGAGATACCAGTGAGGGCTTGATGGTGAGACTATTGATTATTTCGTAAAGCATGAGTAGGGTGCGTGCTCCATACTTGCAGGCTTGCAGGATGCCGATAAGTAAATCGACTGCACGTCCTTTTTCTGTACCGATGGATAAACGGTCGCCTTCGGCATTGTGTAGGCGGACGACATGGAAGTTCCATACATTGGGAAGAGAGACAGTAAGAAAACTATTTTTCTCCAGTCCTTGCATCTGAAATACCAGTCGTTTGTCTTTCCGGAAACGGGCGATATAACCTTCGCGACCTTTTAGCGGACCATCGATAACACGTACAATCTCGTTGGATTCACCAGTTTGGGGATTGAACGCATAGTCGGAATAAGGTCGTTCTAGAATGATTACTTGATCGGCATAGTTCTCGTTGAAATCCTTGAAAGCGCGCATTTGCTCTTCGGGGATAATCCGCATACGTGTTTTCCCCTCTTCTTCTTTTTTACGTTCGTATTGTATAACACCGTTCAGGGAGTGTTCTTTCATGAAATCCATCAATGACTTTTGGGTAGCGAGTACAAATACAATTCCTGCAAACAGAGGGGCTTGCTTCTTGCTCCCATCGTGATAAATATTGACGGTAGTATGCGTAGGAGCATAAATCTCAAGTATATTTTGGGATTTTGTTTTGTATTGCTCTAAAATCTCCACGAACTTCTTTTCCTGACGAGGCCGGGTACGTACAATGTACCAGCAATAGTCTACATGGTTAAGTTTATCAGGGGTCATGGATGGGGCTTTTTTTAAAGGAGTTATTTCTTTTAGGAGTTAGAGAAGTTAAAGAAGTTATCACTCCGCTACGTTTCGTTAGAAGTTAAAGTATTATAGTTGACAAGGTATCAGGTGACGAGTTGACGAGGTTTTTGTTTTAGTTGACGAGTTGACTAGGTAACTAGTTGACTGGGTTCTGAATACATTAATAGAACTATTGGCTTAACTCCTTAACTTCTTAACTACTTAACTCCTAAAAAGAAAAAACTTTGCGTCTTAGCGTCTCTGCGTTCAATACATTTAAAGCACAGATTCTTCATTCTTTATTCTTAATTTTTCGTTTAATTAAAGTCTGTGTAATCTTGTGGTGAAAAAATAATCTGCGTTTCAAAAAAGCCTTGTTAACTAGCTAAAAAACGATATACCTCATGTTCCCTTCATGACAATCGCATGAAAGTTATAAAAGTACCTTTTCTCAGGTGTAACGGCAGTATTCTGGACGAATCTCAGCAGCAATGGTCTGTCGTTGTTATGTGGCAAGATGCAGAAAGCATTGTATGCTTTATAAAAACTGTTTCCATACCACGAAGTATTTAAAATACAACTACTTAACTTGTTTTTGAATAATCGCTTTTACTAAGTTTTCTATTATGAAGCGGCGACGCTCAATAAACAGACTGATAATTAGCCTAATAAAATGAATTTGATTCGTCTTTTGTCAAACAAATATTGATGTAATTAAACTTTTCGTATAAAATATCTCTACGTAAACTGCTTTGATTCAGTTCTTTTTTGTAAATTTGCCCCCGAATCGCCGCTTCATAATAGAAATCGGCGATGTTTGTCATATATTTTCGGCGTGACGGGATATGTCCTTCAGTGTTTCTTTTATCAGCTTGTTTATCCATCGCTGGAGTTCACGTGTCATCTGATTCGATTTTTCAGCCATTGTTCAACATCTGCTCCCCGATATAGACCGCATCCTTTCCATTGATGATAAAAGTTGTATAAGTTCAAAGGCATTTTATTTGAGCTTTCCGGTTTTTACGAGTATCTTTGTCCTCGGTTAAAGAAAATTAGTTTATGGAAAACTTCAGTGAACTGATAAAGAAACGGCGCAGCATGCGCAAGTTTACCGGTGAGGAACTGACGCAGGACGAGGTGGTGACACTGCTGAAAGCGGCACTGATGTCGCCCACTTCGAAGCGTAGCAATAGCTGGCAATTTGTGGTGGTGGACGATAAAGCTACACTTGCCTTGCTCTCCAAGTGTAAGGAGTCGGGCGCGGACTTTCTGAAAGATGCCGCGCTGGGCATTGTGGTGCTGGGCGACCCGTTGGCAAGTGATGTATGGATTGAAGACGCTTCGGTGGCTTCCATTATGATACAGCTTCAGGCGGAAGACCTGGGCTTGGGCAGTTGTTGGATTCAGGTGCGCGAACGGTATACGGCTACAGGCATGCCTGCCGACGAGTTTGTACACGGTGTATTGGATATTCCTTTGCAGCTTCAGGTGCTGTCCATCATTGCGGTGGGGCACAAGGGTATGGAGCGCAAGCCTTTTGACGAAAGCAAGTTGGCATGGGAGAAGATACACCTTAATAAATATGGAGGGCAATGACGGCGAAGGCTTCGAATCATAAAGACACTTATCGTGCTACGGCTGTCTTTCTTGCGCTGATGGGTGTTCTCTATCTGATAGACCGTCTGATAGGTTTCGCCTCTCACGGATTGCCTTGGGTGATGCAGAAAGATACGATGCTGCTTTACGCGGCGGTGATTTTTTTGTGGTTTAAGGCAGACAAGTCGGTAGGGATAGTCTTGGCGGGCATTTGGCTGATTCAGAACATCGGGCTGGTTGTTTCGCTCTTGGGTCAGATGTCGGGCTATTTGCTGCCCGTGGCACTGCTGCTGATTGGCATTTTGCTTTATTGGTTGTCGTCCCGATGAATGATGAATGAAGAATTAAGAATGAAGAGTGATGAATGAAGAATTGACGAATAGAACTTTGCCGGTCGAGCGGGTTGTGTTGGTGGGAGCAGGTAACGTAGCTACCCATTTGGGTGTAGCTTTGCGTGATGCTGGATACCAGGTGGTACAGGTGTTCAGCCGTACAGAAGCTTCGGCTTCGGCATTGGCAGAAAAGCTGGCTTGTCCGTATGTGACCGACCTCGAATGCATCTCGGCAGATGCCGGTCTGTATATTGTCTCTATTAAGGATTCAGCTTTGGCGGAAGTGATTCCTCCGTTGGTGCGGCGCAATCCGAAGGCTTTGTTTGTGCATACGGCGGGAAGCATGCCGATGGATGTATGGAAAGCCGATGCGGTGCATTACGGGGTGCTCTATCCGATGCAGACGTTCAGCAAGAGCCGGGCGGTGGATTTCTCTACAGTTCCTTTCTTTATCGAAGGGAGCGGGAAAGAGGAAACCGAAATGCTGAAGTCACTTGCCAAGCGGCTGGGAGGACAGGTGTACGAAGCTACTTCCGAGCAACGCCGTTACTTGCATATAGCGGCGGTGTTTGCCTGCAACTTTACCAATCACATGTATGCCATAGCGCATCATTTGTTGGAAACGCACGGCTTGCCCTTCGAAGTCATGCTTCCGCTGATAGACGAAACGGCACGCAAGGTACACGAGTTGTCTCCGCTTGAGGCGCAGACGGGTCCGGCAAAGCGTTATGACGAGAATGTCATCGGGCGGCATCTGGACATGCTTGCCGACGAGCCTGAGCTGGCAGAGTTGTACGAACGGATAAGCAAGGATATTCACAAACTTACAAACTCACAATGATAAATTACGATTTGACAAAGATACGGGCATTGGTGTTTGATATAGACGGCGTATTGAGCGCGGAAACGATTCCGATGAGTGAGGAAGGCGACCCGATGCGCACCGTAAACATCAAGGACGGATATGCGTTGCAACTTGCCGTGAAGTGCGGTTTGCGTGTGGCGATAATCACCGGAGGGCGTTCGGAAGCTATTCGGAAGCGGTATGAGAACTTGGGTGTGAAGGACATCTATATGGGAGCGGCGGTCAAAACGAAAGAATATGCCGACCTGATAGCGAAATACGACCTGAAGCCGGAAGAAGTATTGTATATGGGCGATGATATCCCCGATTACGATGTGTTGCATTTGGTAGGCTTGCCATGCTGTCCTGCCGATGCCGCTCCCGAAATCAAGGCGGTGTGCACCTATATCTCTCATCGCAACGGAGGATACGGATGCGGACGTGATGTGATAGAGCAGGTGCTTCGTGCGCAAGGCAAATGGATGTCGCATGCCGATGCTTTCGGCTGGTGATGTTATCGACCGGTTTTGTATATATAATAATATAAGGTGAAAATCATGTTGGAGAATTTAAAGAAATACAAGGTGAAGCTCGCTTCCAACTCGCCTCGGCGCAGAGAGTTGCTTTCGGGCTTGGGCATTGATTACGAAGTGAAGGTGCTGCCGGGCATTGACGAAACCTATCCTGCGACGTTGGGTGGGGAAGAGATTCCGGTATATATCGCGCGGGAGAAAGCCGACGCATACCGTAAGGATATGGCTCCCGACGAACTGATTATTACGGCAGATACGATAGTTTATATTGACGGCGAAGTGTTGGGCAAGCCGGAGAATGAGGAAGATGCCTGCCGGATGTTGCAGAAGTTGTCCGGACGTACGCACCGGGTCATTACGGGTGTATGCCTCACTACGGCTGCTTTTCAGAAAACATTTGCATCGGTGACCGAGGTCACATTTGCCGAACTGAGCGAAGAAGAAATCCGGTATTACGTTACCAACTATCGTCCTTTCGACAAGGCAGGAGCGTATGGCGTGCAGGAGTGGATCGGATATGTAGCCGTAACAGGTATCCGCGGTTCGTTCTACAATGTGATGGGACTTCCTGTACAGCGGTTGTACCAAGAGCTGAGCAAGCTGTAAAGTTTTCAAAAATCAAACACAGAGACACAGAGGCACAGAGAAGATAATTAAAGATAAAACTCTGTGTCTTTGTGTCTCTGTGTTCAAAAAAATCAGTCTCCTCTATAATAATAAAGTAAGGCATGGCGGGCAATGAAATCCATGTTCTGTTGTATCAGTCCGTCGTTTCCGCCTTCCGGAAAAGCCGCATCGGGAAGCAGTCCCTTACGGATACAATGTACGAGCAGGTCGGGAGGACAGAGCGTTTCTTCCGTTAGTAGGCGGAAAGCGTTTGCCTTTGCCTGTGCAGGGTCGTACATCGGATTTTCTTCATCGGCAATGTAGGCACAGATATCTTTAGCCAGCAAGATACCTTTTTCGGGATGAGTCATCAGAATGAAATTGCGGTGCGCCTTCATCTGAGGCAAGGTGTGGTTCTCATCGTCTTGCCATCCGAGCACATCAACCAGGAACCGGCGGAGCGCATCGTATCCGTTCAGGTAGACAATGTGTTTGCCTTGGGTGCCTTCGGTAAAGTGCCGGTAAATCTTTTGGTTGTTCTCCGCGATGGATGCGGGAAGTATCGGCTCTTCGGTAAAGAGTCCCTTTATCTTCTTCCAGTCGGGATTATCGGATAGAAGTGTAATCCATTCGTGCAGGAAGAGAGCCAGCGGACCGGTCGGCATGATAAATCGGTCGGAAGGAGAAACGTGGCTGATATAAGGATACATCGAAGGCTCGGTCAGGTAGGTATGACCGAAAAGCCAGGTCAGTTTTCGGTCGGCGTCTGTTTCGTCGCTGAAGGTATCGAAATAATGAGTCAATGCCGGGTTTTCGGGAGCTTCTTCGTAGGCTTTGTCCAAGATGCGGGAGTATGCCTGCGCCATTTCCCGTACTTGCGGATGTTCCGGATGCAGGTAATGGGAAGCCAGTCCCGACTTCTGCCATGCGTTCCATAGCAGAAAACAGATATCCGCCTCATTGGTTTCATCGGGGAAATAACCGCTCGTCGTATCATAAAAGGGAAGCCGCTTTCCGTACATCCGTTGGTGTTCGGACGTAAACGCTTGCCAGAGTCCTAAGCCGGAGACTTGGTCTTCGAGGTATGCAGCGGCATAGAGAGCCGGCTTTTTGCGGAAAGCTTCAGGCAATCCGGGTAGGGTATATGCCTGATACAGTTGGTTGGCAAGCTTTACATAATAGGCATCCGAAGGCTGCGTGACCGTGTAAGGATGTATCTGTAGCCAGTCGTTGAGGTAAATGGATTGATGTTTCATAAGGTAAAAAATCTTTTTCAATGTTTGGCAAAAAGGGTAATCAGCAGGGAAGTGCCCGCCAGACAAATGCCTGCCAGCGTGACACCTGCCCATCCGGCATGGTGCCAGCAGGTGCCGGCAAGGAAAGTTCCGAAAGCACCTCCTATAAAATAAGTCGTCATGAAAATCGTGTTCACACGGTTGGTGGCGTGAGGTGCCAGCGACAGGGCGCAGGTCTGATTGCTTATCTGGATGCATTGCATGCCGATGTCTATCAGGAGAATGCCGGTTATGATACCTGCGTAAGTGTTCTGGAAGAGATACAGGATGCACCAGGAGAAAATCATGATGCCGCATCCGATGAAGTTGAAGCGGCGCACGCCGTACCGATGCACGTATTTCCCTACGAAAGAGGCGGTCAAAGCTCCAGCTATGCCGCATAGACCCAACATCCCGATGATGTTGTTTCCGGCATAAAACGGAGCCGCGCTCATCTTGAAGGCAAGGCAAGCCCACAGGGTAAGGAAGCATCCGAAGCAAAGGCCGGCACGGAAGGAAACCAGTCGGAGCGTGGCGTTCTGACACACTAAAGTAAAGGCCGACCGCATTAGTCCCCCATAGCTGCCTTTGAAATTGGAAGGCATATCGGGCAGGATGCGGATAATGACAAAAATGCATGCCAGCATCATGCCGGCGGCGATGTAGAAGATGGTGCGCCAGCCCCAATATTCGCCTACGATGCCGCTCACGACGCGCGACCCTAAGATGCCGGTCAGCAGACCACTGATGAGCAGCCCTACGTTTTGCGCCTTCTTTTCGGGCTGCGAGAATTGGGCGGCTATCGGGATAAAGATTTGCGGCATGACCGAGCAGATGCCGGTAATGAGCGAAGCCAGCAGGACGAAATAAATGTTTTCTGCTACGGCAATGCCGAACAGGGATACGGAGAGCAGCAGGAAATTGAAGACAATGATGTTGCGCCGGTTATACAAATCGCCCAGCGGGATGATGAACAGCAGTCCTGCCGCATAGCCTATTTGTGTCACCATCGGGATAAGGTTGGCAGTAAATTCAGATACGTGCAAATCCTCGCTGATGCGGTTCAGCAAGGGCTGGTTATAATAAAGGTTGGCAACCGATATGCCTGCGATGATGGCCAGTGTCCAAAGCAAGGAGGCAGGAACCCCCTTGTTCTCTTCCAAAGTCTGTTTCATGTCAAAGTAATCGTTTTTGTAGTAAGCGGTGCAAAGGTAATGTTTTTTATGCACTTTGTTCCGCTTTCGGCTCAATCGGCATGGTGTTTTCCTTGTATGCCGCGAAACCTTTCACTTTGACCCGTTCTTTTTTCTCCTCTTCGGCTACCGTAGCGTTGCCCAGTTGGTTCAGGTTTTCCTTGATGGCATTGTGGGTGTCGAAGAAGAAGTCGAGTAGCATTTTCAGATGGTCTTCCAGTTCGCCTTCGTTGGGCGAGAAATACGTATGGCACCGCGAGTGCAGACCGATGGTTTTCCCGTCCTCGTCTGCCATGTAGACGGTGGTGACGAGCGAATTGACATTGACCAGATTGATGATTTCTTTCAATACCGGCAAGGCTTCGTTGTCGGCATTGATGGAACCCCACCACGGATTCCAAATCATGATGAAGCGGTTTTCCTCTTCGGCGGCAATGTAGAAATCATCTCCCTGGTATTTGAAGGCTACATGTCCTTCTTCGTTTTCTTCCGGCTGGCATCCGATTTTCTTCAAGGTGCTGACCACTAATTGTTTGGTACTGATTTCGTCCAGCTCGTCTTTAGTCATACGGTCCAGATGCTCCAGACGTTTTTTCCTTTCGTGCATGACACGGAGCAGGAATAATACAACCGGCCACAGGGCAAGGGCGATGACGGCAATTAAGAGTGCAATGTCGCTGATGTTGTTCATAGTGCGTATGGATTAGGATTTTGGTTTAGTTAAAGATACGAATAATCTTGATACAGATTAAGCTTCTGCTCTCTTTTATACTTTTTTAATTCAATTTCCTGCAGTAAATGCCTTTTGGATTTGTTTTATTAGTGAACTTAAAAAAATTATCGACGTATGAAAAGAATTGCATTAGGAATGATAATGTGTATGCTGTTTATAGGTACAGGTACCATTCAGGCACAAGAAGAAGGAGAACGCGAGCTGACCCGTGCGGAAAAGAAAGCCTTACAGGCTCAACTGGATAGCTTGCTCTTTGTAGAAGCCAAGCAGGCTATTGATGAAAAGGCTTTTACGCTGGAAGCAGACCAGGTAGTGTTCAAGTATGGGCAGACAGCGTATGTCAACTCGAATACTAACTTTGTTTCTGTCAAGGGCGACCAGGCAGTAGTGCAGGTGGCTTTCAATATCCCGGTCAGCGGTCCGAACGGGCTGGGAGGCGTGACGGTAGACGGTTCGATTTCATCTTATAAAGTAGAGGAAGACAAGAAAGGGAATATCCGTTTGAGCATGAATGTGATGGGAGCCGGCATCTCTGCCCGGGTGGAAATCAGCATGCTGAAAGGAACCAGTCAGGCATCGGTTGATATTTTCCCGAATTTCAATTCGAACCGTTTGACGTTGAAAGGCGTTTTGTTACCTTTGCATAAAAGCTCAGTATTCAAGGGCAGATCCATTTGATGTTAGACGATTAAAAAGGAGATAGATATGAAAAAAAGCTTGTTTTTAGTATCCTGCATGGCGGCAGGGCTTTTGGCGTCATGCGAGAAAGACCCAGATATGGGGCAGCTGGATGCCGATTTGGTCGTGTATACCGACCACGATGGAGAGGCGGACTTCAGCAAATATGCCACTTATTATCTTCCCGACAGTATTCTGGAAGCAGGAAGTGTGCATGCATCTTATTGGACGGACGACAATGCACAAGCCCTTATCAATGAAGTGGAAAGCCAGATGAGCCGCTTAGGCTATCAGCGTATCACAGACCCGTTGCAAAAAGACTTGGCTGATGTGGGTGTCCAGTTATCTTATATAGAAGAAACGAATACCGTTATATCTGGCGGTTGGGGCGCTGGATATTGGGGCGGCTGGTGGGACCCCTTTTATTGGGGAGCCGGCTGGGGCGGTTGGTATTATCCCTATCCTGTAACCTATAGTTACGATACCCAGGCATTGGTGATGGAAATGGTAGACCTTACGGATAAAGAAGGAGAGGAAGCCCATCGCCAGATTCCGGTAGTATGGTATGCCAGTGCTTCGGGATTCCAGTTCGGAAACAACCGTGTGAACATGCAGTTACTGCTTGAAGGCGTCAACCAGGCTTTCAGCCAGTCTGCTTATCTGAGTACCAATGATTAAATAAGGAGAGGAGAAAAAATATGAAAACAAGGATATTCAGAAAACTTGTAATAGCTTGTTGCGTGGCATTCTTCTGCTTTACGAAAGGATATGCCCAATGGGAGGCAAACAAAATGCATCTTACCGTCGACTGGCAGATGAACGCGCCTTATTCTACTGATTTTGCAGATAAGATAAGCGGGTGGGGCATGAACTTTGAGTTGGCTTACGATGTGTCTCCGCGTTGGTCGGTGGGAGGTTTCATAAATTTCCATACCAATCATAAATACATTGGCAGACAGACCTTGCAGCTTTCACCTACCGAGTCGCTGACTACCGACCAGCAACGTTCGGCTTACCAACTGCCTTTCGGTGCTACCGTATTGTATAAGCTTTATAACGGGAAAGTGGTAGACCCTTATGTCGGTGTGAAACTGGGTGCTGCCTATACACGTTATACTACGTATTATGGTACAGGCGGTGTGTATGACAACCCGTGGGGATTTTATGCTTCACCCGAAATCGGTTTGCGTATCTTCCCGTTTGAGGGACGCCGCTTTGGTTTCCACGTAGCGGCTTATTACAGCTATATGACCAATCAGGCTGCGACATTGACCGGAGAAGGCATCGACGGACAGAACAATGCCGGTTTCCGTCTGGGTGTTATCTTCTAACGGATAAACAGGATTTAGAAGGGTTCGGTGCATGAAACGCACGAACATTCTTAAAACGACTTAGGCTGTAATGAACTGATTTTTTCAGGCATTACGGCCTAATTTTATTAATTTATGTTTTGGGTTTAAAGATTAGATTTCAGGTGTGTTTGTGCTGTTGTCGTGAATTTCTTGGAATTGGTAGAGGAAAAATTCCGGTTGGTTGATTCTTTTTGTCCGGCAATAGAGATGTTATTACTTTTGTCTCACGAAGACAAAAAATAATAGAATTATGAGACAGACGTATCGTTTAATGGTGGTTGCGGCAATGGTATGCGGAGGAATGACCGCCGGAGCAATGGGATTGAGCCATGTACCCCAACAGCAAGAGAGTAAAGAGGAACCGTACAAGGAAGTGCCTAATCCGGAAAAAGCGGCACAAAGGCGGACCGATGAAATGAACAAGGTCTTGAACTTGACCGAGAAACAATACAAGAAGGTATATAAGCTTTTCCTGAAAGAAGAAAAAGAAAAACTGGAAAAGAGGACAGACAAGCGTCCGTTTGAAGGAGAGCGCCCGCCCAGACCTGAAGGGGGTGGGATGCCTCCTCGCGACGGAGGGTTCGGACGAAGAGGCATGCCTCCTGCCATGCGGGGCGATATGCGGGAAGAAATGCAGGAACGCATGGAGAAGATAGACAAAAAGCTGAAGAAGATTCTTACCGATGAACAATACGAAACTTGGCAGGAGAAGAAGCCGGAACAGCCTGAAGAAAACGAGTTTCGTCCTTTCCCTGAATTGCGTGAAGAATGAAAAAGATAGTTTATGCCGCACTCATCCTGGTGGGACTGTGTGCTTGCGGTAATGACGATATCGCTTATTATCCCATCGGGAAAAAACATTTGGGAGAAACCTATACATCGTACACGATTAATAATATCTCGCAAACCGATTCCATCGAGCTGGTCGTGTTGAATTTCTATCCGGAGGAAGTCACCTCTCTTCCGTATGTGCAATACGATGAAACCACGTGTGTATTCACTTTCCACCGAGGAGAGACGGCGGACTACCGCATTTCGTGGGCATACGATACGGAGAGCAGTTATGTGGAAGTGCAGTACGGCCAAAATGCGATGTGGTATACCGTCAATGCCCAGCAACACGAAGGAGAATACATCCTGAGGGCAAACGACGGCATGTCGGTAAGGATGCTGATGCGGGCAGGAAGCGGTGCGTATTTGGAAAACGGGGAAGTGTATTACCGTGCGGGAGTGACTGTCAGGGATTTTTCGATAGAAGAGGTGGCAGAAGAATAACCGTATATGAATGATTTCCGAAGCATCCTACGCTGGGGGAATAACCTTCTCAGCGGAGTATCTTTGAAAAACGGAAGGCGAAAATAAGCGTACAGCAAATGGCGGCGGTAGCGTCCGAAATCCCCTCGGCTGCAAAGACTCCGTGTACTCCCATTGCGTGCGGAAGGATAAGTGCCAGCGGTACCAGCAAGATGACTTTCCGCAGCAGGGCGATGAAGATGGATACTTTTGCCTGTCCCAAGGCGACAAACATGTTCTGGCAAGTGCGCTGAAGGCCGAATATCGTCATGCCGGCAAGGAAAACGGGCATCATCTGGCAGACTACTTCTATCAGTTCCCGGTCGGTGGTGAAAGCCGAAGCGATGACCGAAGGGAAGAGAATCATGAATACTATCAGCAGGAAATTGAAGGAGAACATAACGGTCAGCGCTATCTTGAAGCAGGCTTTCACCCGCGCGAAGTCGTGATGCCCGTAGTTATAGCTTACGATGGGCACAAAGCCTTGCGCGAATCCGGTCAGTGGGACACTGACAATCATCATGGCGCTTTGCATGATGGCAAGGGCACTGACATAGATGTCGCCGAAACGCTCCAGTGTTCCGTTCAACACAAATCCTACCAGGCTCTCGGTACTTGCCATGATGAACGGGGAGACTCCCAATGCCAGGATGGAAAGCAGAATGCCCTTGTGCAGCTTCATGTACCGGCGTTCGAGGCGGAGCGAAGCTTTGTCCGACGTCAGGAAATGCAGGGTCCAGGCGGCACTGCAGGCTTGCGAAAGGATGGTGGCAAGGGCTGCTCCTTTCACTCCCATACCGAAGGTAAAGATAAACAAGGGGTCGAGCACGATGTTCAGGACAGCACCTATCAGCACCGAGTACATGGCTATGGCGGGACGACCCTGTATATTGATAAAGGTATTAAGCCCCACCGACAGCTCGACAAACAATGTGCCCAGCAGGTAGATGGACAGATAGTCGGTGGCATAGCCGATGGTCCGTTCGGAAGCGCCGGTAAACAATAGAATCGGTTCCATAAACGCATAGGTGAGGGAAGAGGTGACAAGCGTGAAAATCACTAGCAGCATAAATCCGTTTCCTAAGATTTTTCCGGCACGTTCGCGGTCGCCTTGTCCCAGGGCGATAGCGGCAAGGGGAGAGCCTCCCGCCCCTACGATAGCAGAAAACGCGGAAATCAGGATGATGACCGCACTGGTCACGCCGATGCCTGCCAGTGCATCGGTACCGATATGGGGGATATGTCCGATGTAGATGCGGTCTACCAGATTGTAGAGCAGGTTGACAAATTGTGCCGCAATAGCGGGAAGTGCCATTTTGAAGACCAGCGGCAACATGCGTTCGGTACCCAGTCTTTCTTCGTATGCATTGTTCATGGTTTATCCTTTGCTTAAAAGTCGTGCAAAGGTAATCAATATTTGAACACGGAAACACGAAGGTGCGGAGTTTCTTATCTGGATAGGAGCCTGCTATAGCGCTGCGTCCAATCTGTTGCTTTTTGAATTTTATTTGTAACACAGTTGTAACAAGAAGTTCTTTAGAGGAACATACGGCCTTCCATTTACGCCTTTTTTGCCGTTTGTAGCAAAAATGAAACATTCTTGCAACGGTCTTGAAAAAACGCCTCTCTTTTTGCCGCGTCAAAACGAACCATAGGGAAAAAAGATTGTATGAAAAAGAGTGTGATTTTGGGCTTGGCATTGCTCACGGCAGCCGGCGCAAATGCGATGAACCTGAAAGGTAAAATTAAAGATGCGAAGACGGGCGAAGAGATTATCGGAGCCTCGGTAGTAGTGAAAGAAGAGCCTTCGAAAGGGGCGGTGACAGGACTGGACGGAAGTTTCAACCTTTCGGTGAACCGTCCGACATTTACCATCATCTGCACTTATATCGGATATAAGAATTACGAGATGAAGGTGACTTCGAAGGATACGGAGATTGAGATTCCGCTGGCAAGCGACGACGTGATGCTGGGCGAGGTAACAGTGGTTGCCACCAATCCCGGACGTAGCGAGGCGGGAGCACGTGCCATCGAGCGTAAAGCCATGAATGTAGTGAACGTGATGAGCGCAAAAGCCATCGAGCTTTCGCCGGACATTACGGTGGCAAATGTCATCCAGCGTATGTCGGGCGTCACGATTGAGCGCAATAGTAGCGGTGAAGGTCAGTATGCCATCTTGCGCGGTATGGACAAGCGTTACAACTATACCTTAATAAACGGGGTGAAGATTCCGAGCCCTGACAATAAGAACCGTTTCGTCCCGCTGGATATATTCCCCTCGGAAATGCTCGACCGCCTGGAGGTGACCAAATCGCTTACCGCCAACATGGAAGGCGACGGCATCGGCGGCGCGGTGAACCTGGTCATGAAGGACGCTCCTACCGAACGCCAGTTTACGGCAAGCATCTCTACCGGATATAATGCCATGTATTTCGACCGCGACTTCCAGTCGTTCAATTACGGAGACATCGTAAAAGAATCGCCTTACGAGGCGATGGGAAAACCCGAAGACTATCAGGTGACACAGGATAACTTTAAGATGTCGAACTTGCGGATGAAGTGGAAACGTCCGATGCCCGACCTGACGGCAAGCCTTTCGTATGGCGACCGTTTCTTTGATGACAAGCTGGGCGTGATGGTGGCAGGAAGCTACCTGAATACTTACCGGGGCAAGGAAAGCCAGATTTATTACCAGCCGGGAGTATCGCATAACGGCATCGTGTATCGTAATTACTCGGCACAGCAAACCCGTATCGGCGCTCATGCCAAGCTGGATTATCACATCAACGGAAACAACAAGCTGACTTGGTATAATGGCTATATGGACATGCGCGAAGCGGAAGTGCGTGACGGAAAAGACGATAAGGAGCGCGCGGTACGTATGAAGTGGAATCGCCAGTATATCATCAATTCGACGCTGAAAGGCGAGCATCAGTTTCTGGAAGACGGTGCGTTGAAACTGAATTGGTCGGCAGTTATCTCGAAGGCTTATAGCGAAACGCCGGACAATGCGGAAATCTTCTTGCAAGGGACACACCTTCAGACTTCGGGGGCAGCAACCCGCCGTTGGGAACATAACTCGGATAAAGACAAGGCAGGATATGTAGACCTGAGCTATAAATGGCAGTTGGATGGCGGCTCGGTATTCGACTTCTCGGCAGGTGGTATGTACCGCGACAAGAAGCGCGATAGTTTCTTCAACGAATATACATTCGATTCGGCTACCGGAAGCAAAGACCCGCAATACCTGGGCGAGGACTGGAACAATTTCGATGAGATTCTGATTACTCCCCGCCGTTACGGCAATATCGGAGACCCGTTGAATTATGACGCTTCGGAAAAAGTGGGCGCAGGTTACGGTATGGTGAAATATACCTACAATAAATGGGAACTGATTGCCGGTGTGCGCGTAGAGCATACCAATCAGGGGTATGTATTGAAATTCCCGCGCGACGTTGACCCCGAAGGCTATCAGAAGTATACGGACGTGTTGCCCAGCTTCCATGCGAAATACAATGTGCACGAGAATGCCAACCTGCGTTTCTCTTACGCCCGTGCCATTAACCGTCCGAGCTTCTTCGAGATTGTTCCTTACACCATTATCAACGAAGACTATAAGGAAAAAGGTAATCCCGACCTGGAACATACGGTAGCAGACAATATTGACTTGCGTTATGAATTCTTCCCGAAGTCGTCAGAGCAGTTCATGGTAGGCTTGTTTTACAAGAATATCCAGAATCCGATAGAGTACGGTCTGATAAACGAAGGTCAAGATACTTACTATCAGCCGATGAACTTCGGTGATGCGACCAATCTGGGTGTGGAAGTAGACATCATGAAGTATTTCAACTGGTTCGGCATCAAGGCGAACTATACGTATACACACTCGAAGATAACGACCGATAAGCGCATCATGGACGGTTCGGAGGTGAAGACCGTCCGCCAGTCCCGTCCGTTGTTCGGGCAGGCAGCCCATGTGGCAAATCTTTCGTTGCTGTTCAAGAGCACGAAATATGGCTGGGAGGGTCAGATCGCCGGAAGCTATACAGGCAAGCGCCTGAGCGACATCTCGAACTGGTTTGATAACGATATCTGGGAAGACGGCTATTTCCAGTTGGATGCCTCGGTAGAGAAAAGTTTCAAATGCGGCGTGCACATCTTTGCCAAAGCTTCCAATCTGCTGGATATACCTTTGTTCCGTTACATCCAGAACGGTCCGCGTACGGCGAACATTGATTATGAGCGTCATAACGGGAACGTCATCGAACGGAAGGAATGGCACGGACAGACCATCATGCTGGGCGTGAGATACAAACTGTAAGAAAGAAGCAAAATAAACATATTGACTAACAAACCTTTTTAAAATTTCTTTTAATTATGAATTTCAAGAAGTATTTATTCGTAGGCGCAGCCTTGATGACAGTATCATTCTTCGCTGCTTGTAGTGATGACGAAAACGAACCGGAAAATCCGCCTGTAGTCAATCCGGGCGATGACGACGATGATGACAATCAGGACACCGATGAACCCGATGGTCCGGTAAGTCTGGAAGACCAGTGGAAGAACACCACCACGGTGACTTGGCCGGCAGATACGGTGATTAACCTGGACAATCATTACACCGTGCCCGAAGGCAAGACTTTGATTATCAAAGAAGGCGTGCAGATTATCGCCAGCACAGCCGGTGTCGGTGCCAATCATGTGCCGGTAGAGTTTACGGTAAATGGAAATTTGTATTGTGAAGGTACAGACGCCAAACCGATTCTCTTCTCTATTCCTGAAGCGGAACGTACAGAAGCCAATATCTTTGCCGGTCTTTGGGGCGGTATCGTGGCATCGGAAAGCTGCGGTGAAATGCTGATTGACCATACAATCATCGAATATACAGGAGGTCAGGTAGTAGAAGGTTCTCCGGCTGCCACTTCGGGCGTATATACCGCCGGTGACGATGCTTATCCGCAGATTACTACCAACAACATCAACGGAAAATATGTCATTATGAACTCTACTCTCCGCAATGGATGGTCGGACGGCATCTATCTGATGGGTGGTGAGGCAATCATTATGAACAATACGTTTGCCGCCAACGGATTCGATGGTGCTGAGGCTGTCAATGTAAAAGCCGGTTGCAAGGTAGACGTTGCCGGAAACGTGATGTTCAGCCCGAACACCAATGGCTTGAAATTGTCAAGCTCAGGTCAGAGCGAAAACCGTGGACAGGCTTTGGTGCAGGCTTACAACAATACCATCATCAATGCAGGCTGGAGACGTGACGGAGAAAAAGGCGGATGCATCTATGTAGAGAAGAATATCTTGGCTAATGTCTTCAATAACCTGCTGGTAAATTGCAAGTTCCGTGCTATGACTCCGAGCTTCGACATCCCGAATGACCCGGAAGAAGGCTACGATGACAGTTCTGTAATCGATTATAACTATTATGCATCGGGCAGCCAGAAGAGCGATATCGTATGGGACGGCGAAGACGAATCGGGCGTAGCATACGCTTGGCAAGGTTACAACTATGCACACGAAGATTATAATGTAGGTGTAGTCGATGCACACAGCGTTATCGCTACAGAAGCAGATGGCAAAGACCCGCAATTCGTAGGTTTCGACATCAACGGTGTAGAGCTGACCGACTATGTTTACAATGAGGCATGGGACTTCCATTTGCAGGCTGGTTCTCCTGCTCTCTCAGGTGCTTGCAACGGCTCGGAAGCATTTGCGGCTCCCTACTATTCTACAACCGGTCTGACTGTAAATGGCGAAGTTTATACTTCACCGGAAGTCGCTGCTCACTATGGCGCTTATGGTGCAGAATAATTTGCATGCGGTATCTCTGATACAACTCTGATATACATTCTTTTTTCCTGAAAGTCCGGGCTGGATAGTGTTCCTGTTCCCCGGACTTTATTATATCGGGAAATCAGAAAAAATCGGAGGATAATTCCTTGATTTCCGAATGTTTTCAGATTTGATGCCGAACTTTGCATCATAATAATTAAAGAGAATTGCAAACGAACGAAAGAAAATGAAAATGAAAAAGACAATCTTGACTTTTTGTCTGGCTTTGGCGGCAGTAATCGCCTTTGCGCAAGACGCAACAGCCTGGAAGGCACTGGAGAAGCCGCTGAACTTTTATGTGGCAAACGACTTGGGACGTAACGGGTATTACGACCAGAAACCTATAGCCGAACTGATGGGGAAGATGGCGGAAAGCGTCGACATCGAGTTTGTAGTAGCAGCTGGCGATGTACACCATTTCGAAGGGGTGCGCAGTGTGCATGACCCTTTGTGGATGACCAATTACGAGCTGGTTTACAGCCATCCCGACCTGATGTTGCCTTGGTATCCCATTATGGGCAATCACGAATACCGGGGCAATACGCAGGCAGTGCTGGACTACAGCAACATCAGCGCCCGTTGGGAGATGCCCGGCCGTTATTATACCAAGGTGATGGAGGAAGACGGGGCTACCATCCGGCTGGTGATGATTGACACTTCGCCTCTGCTCGACAAATACCGTAAGGATACCGAGAAATATCCCGATGCCTGCAAGCAGGATATAGACAAGCAGTTGGCATGGCTGGATTCGGTATTGACATCGGCAAAAGAAGACTGGGTAATGGTGGTAGGCCATCATCCCATCTATGCCGATACCGACAAGAGCGACAAAGAACGTGCCGATATGCAGAAACGGGTAGACTCCATCTTGCGCAAGCACGGCAATGTAGATATGTATGTGTGCGGGCATATCCATAATTTCCAGCACATCCGCAAGCCGGACAGCCAGATAGACTATGTAGTGAACACTTCCGGTTCGCTGGCACGTGAGGTAAAACCGGTAGACGGCACACAGTTTTGTAGCGACGCTACCGGTTTCTCGCTGGTGACGGTAGACAAGAAAGAGCTTTGCCTGTATATGATGGACAAGAACGGCAAGGTGCTCCATACGGTTCGCCGGACAAAATAACATGTTGATAGCAGGAGCGCGTAAAGGATTCATTTAAAAAAAGCAGGAAAGGTCACGGAAGATTGGAAGCAATCCCTGTGGCCTTTCCTGTCTTTTTTATTGGTGACAAAGCCTTTATTCAAAAGTGTATAGCTCGGATGGCAAAGTGCGTTTCAGCGCAACAAGATGCATGTCACGTCCTACCACAATGCCTTTTTCGCGCAGTGCCAGTTCTACGGTTTTATAAGCCAGTTCCGGATGGTTATTGTCTTTGCTCAGGTGGCAAAGCCAAAGAAACTTCAGGTGGGCAGGAAAATGTTCTGCCAGGAATTGTGCTGTATCCCGGTTGCTCATGTGACCGTTAGGACCGGCAATGCGCGCTTTCAGGTGAGCCGGATAAGGCCCCATTTGCAGCATGGCATCATCATAGTTAGACTCCAGAACAAGATATTCCGCACGCTCGATGTAGGTAGCAGCCGTTGGAGTAATGTGTCCCATGTCGGTAAGGAAAGCAAATGTCTTGCCGCCTGCTTCGATGCAGTATCCCACGTTGTCTGTCCCGTCATGGGGCACTTCGAAACAAGTAATGGTAAAATCTCCGAACTGGATAGGTTCGTCTTTGTGTAGCAATCGGATACAGTCTGCCGAAAGCTTTTCGGTCATGCAATAACTTCGCCCGATACCTTTATGGATTTCCTGGGTGGCAAAGACCGGGATGTGATATCTTTTAGCCAGATTGCCTACCGCCTTGATATGGTCGGCATGGTCGTGAGTAATAAAGATAGCTCGGATTCGTTGCAAGTCGATACCATAATCCTTGAATGTTTTTTTTACAGTGCGGACACCTACGCCGGCGTCTATTAATATACTGCATGTTTCGGTAGCTAGATAATAACAGTTTCCGCTGCTTCCGCTGCCTAAGCTCATAAATTGTATCTTCATGATTGTTTTCTTTCTGTCTTTTTGTGTCTTTTAAAAGTTGCAAACTTACATAAAAATCTTCGTTTTTTATGCCCTTGCAATAAAAAATGTCCGCAAAGATAGCAATAGAGGCTGGATGTCAGTATATTATAAAAATCCCTCGTTAAAGGACGAGGGAACCTAATGTTTTCACAACGGAATAATCCTTATTGTGATTTGCTTCAAATTAGTGTGACAAAGATACTAATTTGAAAGTAAATTACAACCGATGAAGGACTGGAAGTAAATCATGTCCAGCTGGAAGACAAGATCAAAACCACTGAACCGGCAAAAACATACAATGAAGAGCCGGTTCTTTTCCATGGAAGAGTAGTAACAAGGACTTGCCGTATCTACCGTGGAGACGGACTTATCGCTGACAAGGAAAAATGGAATGGAACCCTGAGGTGATAGAGATACTGACCGATACAGTCAGCAAGAGAAACGGACGACGCATGTCTGAACAGCGGTTATACATCTCAAGCCCTAACTCTGATGCTGCTGAATTGAATGAGATAGCGAGAAACCATTGGTCCATAGAGTGCCTTCATTAGGAACTTGACAGGAATCTCAAACAAGACAGTATAAAGCGAAAGTCGGAAAAATCAGCCAGAAACCTGGATACAATCCAGCGAATTGTGCTGAATTTCATTTCCATCTGGAAAACCATTTCTTTTCAGTCGGTTACTGTCTATGTCCTCCAATCGGAAAACGTACGTTCTCCATATGAAAAACGTATATCCCCCGATTGGAGGACGTACGTTTTCCATATGGAGGACATAAAATTCTGGCAGGAAAAAATGAATCATTTGGTTTTTGACAGGAAGAATTGATTGGTTGGTGTATATAAGATAAAGGTGTGAGGGCTTTTTTATTTCATAAGTTAAAAAAAATCCGTTACTTTGTATGTTGTTAAGTGAATAAAGCAAAAGGAGAAAAAAACAATGGAGGAAGTAAAAACAAAGAGTAAAGTGTTTTATACCGATTTCCGGTGTAAGCCGGATGAGGGTCCTGTCGACAAATTGAAACGCCTGATGAAGGCGGCAGGACTGCCTGCCATCGATATGGATGGCAAGTTTGTGGCTATCAAGATGCACTTCGGTGAGCTGGGCAACATGAGTTTTCTGCGCCCTAATTATGCACGGGCGGTAGCCGATTTGGTAAAGCAATGTGGCGGCAAACCTTTCCTGACCGATTGTAATACGCTTTATCCGGGAAGCCGGAAGAATGCCATCGAACATCTGTATTGTGCCTGGGAAAACGGCTTTACGCCTCTGACAGTAGGGTGTCCGGTCCTTATCGGCGACGGACTGAAAGGTACGGATGACATAGCCGTTCCGGTGGTAGGAGGAGAGTATGTAAAAGAAGCCAAAATCGGGCGTACGGTGATGGATGCCGATATCTTCATTTCGCTTACCCACTTTAAGGGACACGAAATGACCGGTTTTGGCGGGACTATTAAGAATATCGGCATGGGGTGTGGCTCACGGGCTGGCAAGAAGGACCAGCATTGCAACGGGAAACCCATTATCGACCCGGAGAAGTGCAGAGGCTGTAAACGGTGTATGCGCGAATGTGCTAATGACGGATTGGTGTTCGATGAAGAAACAAGGAAAATGCATGTCAATGCTGCCAATTGCGTAGGATGCGGACGGTGTATCGGGGCTTGCAATTTTGATGCTATCGACTTTGCCCAAAATGCTGCCATCAAGGAATTGAATTGCCGGATGGCTGAATATACGAAGGCTGTAGTTTACGGGCGTCCTAATTTCCATATTTCGTTGATATGCGACGTGTCGCCTACGTGTGATTGCCATGCCGGAAACGATGCGCCGATTATTCCGGATGTAGGCATGTTTGCTTCGTTCGACCCGTTGGCACTGGACCAGGCTTGTGTGGATGCCTGCCTCAAGCAGACCCCTCTGCCTAATAGCCAGTTGGCCGATGAAATGGCAAGCCCTCACTTTCATGACCATCACGACCATTTCGGCAATACCAATCCCAATACCGAATATAAAACGTGTCTGGCTCATGCCGAGAAAATCGGGTTGGGAAGCCGGTCGTACGAGTTGATTCGCGTAAAATAAAAACATTGCCACAGAGGGATAGCCGATTGGACAAACCGGACATTTTCCTCTGTGGCGATTCTTATTTTGCAAACTGGAGTTATCGTTTTCTTTTAAAACCAGATAATATCCCTTGTTTTAGGTATAAATCGGCTTGATAGTCCAAAAAAAACAGGTTATGTGGGGATGAATCCGTTTTTTTTGCTACTTTTGCACAGTTTTGGGTATCTTGTGCGACATGAGTGCCCTCCTTAAAAGGCCTGGAAGCAGGAGTTGCAACTGGGTATACAGGTGAAAGAAAATGTAATAATAAAAGAATAAGGCATGATACACAAAGTATTGATCGCTAACCGTGGTGAAATAGCTGTGCGTGTAATGCGCTCCTGCCGGGAGATGGGCATCCGCACTGTAGCTGTTTTCTCTGAGGCCGACAGAACGGCACGCCACGTATTTTATGCAGATGAAGCCTGCCTGATTGGACCGGCGGCTTCGCGCGACAGTTATTTGAATATCGACAAAATCATTATGGCGGCTAAACGTCATGGTGCGGATGCGATTCATCCGGGATATGGTTTCTTGTCAGAAAATTCGGAGTTTGCACGTCGGTGCCGTGAAGAAGGCATCATTTTTATCGGACCCGATCCGGAAACGATGGACGCGATGGGTGACAAGATTTCCGCGCGCAAGCACATGATTGCGGCAGGTGTTCCGGTAGTTCCTGGAACAGAACAACCTTTACAGAGTGTAGAAGAAGCAAAAGAAATCTGTAACCGCATCGGTTATCCGGTGATGCTGAAAGCATCTATGGGAGGCGGTGGCAAGGGTATGCGGCTCATCCATAGCGAAGATGAAGTAGAGGAGGCATACAATACAGCCCGTTCAGAGTCGATGTCTTCTTTCGGTGATGATACGGTTTATCTGGAAAAATTCGTGGAAGAACCGCACCATATCGAGTTTCAGATTTTGGGCGACAATTATGGAAACGCTGTTCATCTGTTCGAGCGTGAATGCTCCATCCAGCGCCGTAACCAGAAAATCGTGGAAGAAACCCCGTCTCCTTTTGTTACTCCAGAACTTCGTCAGAAAATGGGAGAGGCTGCTGTCGCAGCGGCAAAGGCTGTTCATTATAAAGGTGCCGGCACCATTGAATTCCTTGTAGACAAACACCGCAATTTTTATTTCCTCGAAATGAATACCCGCCTGCAGGTGGAGCACCCGATTACGGAAGAAGTCGTAGGTGTCGACCTGGTAAAAGACCAGATTCGTATCGCCAACGGCGAACCGCTTCATTATAAGCAGGAAGACCTGAAGCAGCGCGGTCATGCTATCGAGTGCCGTATCTGTGCCGAAGATACCGAAAACAATTTCATGCCTTCTCCGGGCATCATCCGTCAGTTGACCGAACCGAACGGCATCGGTGTGCGTATCGACAGCTATGTATACGACGGTTATGAAATCCCTATCTATTACGACCCCATGATCGGCAAGCTTATCGTATGGGCCACTACCCGCCAGTTTGCCATCGAGCGTATGCGCCGCGTATTGTACGAATATAAGATTACCGGCTTGAAGACCAATATCTCTTATTTGCGCCATATCATGCATGTGCCCGACTTTGTGGAAGGACATTACAACACGCTTTTCATCCCGAAGCATCAGGATATGTTGCGCAAATGGGCAGGACAAAAAGAAGAAGAGACGGAAAACATTGCCATGATTGCCGCTTACATCGATTATCTGATGAACCTGGAGGAAAACAAGTCGGGAGTCACAGACAATCGTCCTATCAGCCGTTGGCGTGAGTTCGGTTTGAAGAAAGGAGTATTACGGATATAAAACTCACAAACTTACAAACTAACATAATATGGAAATACATATAGGAGAAAGAGTCGCTGACGTTTCATTGGTTAGCAAAGAAGGAAATAAGGTGCAGCTCACCATTGACGGTGTCCCCTACGATGTAGACATCGTGATGGCGGAAAACGGAAGCTGTTCCATTCTGCACGACGGAAAGTCGTATAATGCCGAATTAATCCGTAAAGAAGGCGGGAAAAGCTATACGGTGAACGCGCATTATCAGTCGTATAATGTCGACATCATCGATTCGCAGGCTAAGTACCTGCGTATGCGTAAAGGAGCCGACGAAAAGCAGCAAGATAAGATTATCTCGCCGATGCCCGGCAAGGTTGTGAAGATTCCGGTAAAGGTGGGCGACCAGCTAGAGGCCGGCGATATCGTTGCCGTTATCGAAGCCATGAAGATGCAGAGCAACTACAAGGTAAACAGCCCCTGTGTAGTAAAAGAGATTCTGGTCGGCGAGGGCGATTCGGTGAACAGCAACCAAGTGATTATGACACTCGACGTGATAAATGAAGAAGAAAATTAAGAGTTATGACTACAGCAGAACAATATAAGCAATTTGAAGAGCTTGACAAGCAAGCTTCCCAGGGTGGGGGTGTAGAACGTATAGAGAAGCAGCACACCAACGGCCACATGACAGCCCGTGAACGTATTGATATGTTGCTCGATAAAGGCACATTCAACGAAATCGACAAACTGGTGATTCATCATTGTACCGATTTCGGTATGGACAAGAAACATATTCCGGGCGATGGCATCGTTTGCGGTTATGGCAAGATAGACGGACGGCTGGTATATGTGTATGCTTACGACTTTACGGTATTCGGCGGTACGCTGAGCACGACAGGAGCAAAGAAAATCGTCAAGGTACAGGAACTGGCGTTGAAGAACGGCGCTCCCGTCATTGCCTTGAACGACTCGGGCGGTGCGCGTATCCAGGAAGGGGTAGGCAGTATCTCGGGATACGCTTCCATCTTCTACCAGAATACCATCGCTTCGGGTGTGATTCCGCAGATATCCGCTATCTTGGGTCCTTGTGCGGGTGGAGCATGCTACTCGCCGGCACTGACCGACTTCATCTTTATGGTGAAGGAAAAGAGCCACATGTTCATTACCGGTCCCGATGTAGTGAAAGCCGTCACACACGAAGAAGTGGACAAAGAGGAATTGGGCGGTGCCTATACCCATAGCAGCAAGAGCGGTGTGACGCATTTCCTTTGCGACACGGAAGAAGAAACCTTGATGAGCATCCGCGAATTGCTGAGCTTCCTGCCTTCCAACAATATGGAAGATGCCCCCAGCGTGCCGTGCACCGATGATATCCGCCGTGCCGACGAGTCGCTGATGAGTGTCATTCCCGATGACCCCAATATGCCATACGATATCAAGAACATCATCGAGCCGGTAGTGGACGACCAGTATTTCTTCGAAGTGATGCCGCATTTCGCTAAGAATATCGTGGTAGGTTTTGCCCGCTTGGGCGGACGTTCGGTAGGTATCGTAGCCAACCAGCCGGCTTATCTGGCAGGTGTATTGGATATTGATGCTTCTGATAAGGCATCACGCTTTATCCGTTTCTGCGATTGCTTTAATATTCCTATCGTTACATTCGAAGACGTTCCGGGATTCTTGCCGGGATGCACGCAAGAGCATAACGGCATCATCCGCCACGGTGCCAAGATTGTGTATGCATACGCCGAAGCCACTGTGCCTAAGATTACGGTTATCACCCGCAAGGCATACGGCGGCGCTTATATCGTGATGAACAGCAAGCCTATCGGTGCGGATGTAAACTTTGCATATCCTACCGCCGAGATTGCCGTGATGGGAGCCGACGGAGCGGTGAACATTCTCTACCGTAAGGCAACGCCCGAAGAAAAGGCAAAGGCGATTGAAGAATACAAGGAGAAATTCTCGAATCCTTACCGTGCTGCCGAGCAAGGATACATCGACGAGATTATCCTGCCGAAGGATACACGTTATAAACTGATTCAGGCATTGGAAATGACTCAGAACAAGAGCCAAAGCAACCCGCCGAAAAAACACGGCAATATGCCGCTTTAATGAAATAAATGAAAGCCCTGCTGCACCGGATGTAGTGGGGCTTTTTTATGATGTATTTTTCCTCTTTTGAAGAATTTTTGTATCTTTGACACCATAATCAATTGTTTAGGTTATCTGTATATGAAAAGATTATTGATTCTTTTTTTGCTTGTTGCAAGCCTTATGCCGGGAGGAGCTCCGGTTATGCAGGCTCAACAACCTGTGCCTGACTCAGCAGGCTATATCGTGAAAGTAGGGGATATGGCTCCCGATTTTGAAATGACGTTGACAGACGGACAGCGTGTAAAGCTTTCTTCTTTGCGTGGAAAGGTGGTTATGTTGCAATTTACTGCCAGCTGGTGTGGCGTATGCCGCAAGGAAATGCCTTTTATCGAGCGTGATATCTGGCAGAAGCATAAAGACAATGCTTCATTTGCACTTTATGGCATCGACCGCGATGAACCGGTAGAGAAAGTAAAAGCTTTCATGAAACAGACAAAGGTCACTTATCCGATGGGACTTGATCCGGGAGCAGATATCTTTGCGCTGTATGCCGAACGTAAGGCAGGTATTACACGTAATGTGCTGATTGATAAGACGGGCAAGATTGTCTTGATGACACGTCTTTATAATGAGGATGAGTTTGCTGCGTTGTGTAAAAAGATAGATGAATTGCTGAAATGAACCGGATGCGTCTGATAGGAATATTGTTGTGCGTACTCTTTTGTTTGCCTACTTATGCGGTAAAGCAAAAGAAAAAGCAACATTATGAACCATTGTTCGGGAAGTCTCTTGCATCGTATCAAGTGACTTCGAGCACCCTGAAAGGGGCTACTTTTTATCTGGTAAGCGGACATGGAGGACCGGATCCGGGCTGTATCGGAAAATATCAAGGTAAAGAACTGCACGAGGATGAATATGCTTATGACATCATTTTGCGTTTAGGACGTGAATTGCTGAAACGGGGTGCAAAGGTGCATTTTATTATCCAGGACGCGAAAGACGGTATCCGTAATACTGCTATCTTGAAAAACAGTAAGCGCGAAACTTGTATGGGGAAGGCTATTCCTTTAGGACAGGTAGCCCGTTTGCAACAACGTTGTGACGCCATCAACCGTTTGTATCGAAAAGATAAGAGTAAATACAAGCGTGCTATTTTTATTCATGTTGATAGCCGGAGCCGTGGAAAGCAGACTGATGTTTATTTTTACCATGCTCCCGGAAGTAAATATGGTAAACGGCTTGCTACTCAGTTGCAAAAGACTTTCAAGGCAAAATATGACCGCCATCAGCCTAATCGGGGATTTGACGGTACGGTAAGTGAACGTAATTTGTATGTGTTGCGCAATACTACGCCATACGCTGTTTTCCTTGAATTAGGGAATATCCAAAATGCTCAAGACCAGAAGCGCCTGGTGATTCCTGATAACCGGCAGGCGTTGGCTAACTGGATTACCGATGCCATCGTGAAAGACTATCAGAAAAAATAATCCGGCATAAAAACACCGACTTGTTTTTATGCCGGATAAATAGGTTTATGGACGGTTGGCGTTTATCCAGGTCAGTTTGTGCCAAATGGTTTCCAGGGGACCACGTTTGAAATGGCGGAACCACCAATGTGCGAATGCCAGTTGGAGCAGGAAAAAGGCAATGCCGATAAGCAGGCTGTACGTCGTGCCGCATACCCGGTGCAGTTCCAGTCCGTATCCATAATAAATAAAGCTACCGATAATGGATTGTGTGATATAGTCGGTCAGACTCATTTTGCCGTAGGGTACAAGGAGTTGTTGCACTTTTCCTTTGTTTACCCAATAAAGCAGCAGGAAGCCACTGACCATGACCAGCATAAATGCCAGGTTGTACCACGAGTTCCATACAGTTTCCATCGAAGCTTTTAAGAAGGGGTTTTCTATTTGTGAGTAGATAAAATCTTTCAGGTAGTAAAGTATCACGGCGCAGGGCAGGGCACAGATTCCGATGCGTTGCCAGAAACTCATGACCCGGTCGTGAGTTTCATCAGTAAGGCGGAACAGCCCTTTTCGTCCCAGCAGCATGCCTATCATGAAGAGCGAAGCAGTCTGGAATACCCGACCATAACACCATGCCCAGTTCAGGCTGGCAAGCTGCCCGGTAATGAAATTGACTTTCACCATCTCCCACCACGAGTTTCCTCCCAGTTGCGGATAAACGTCTCCCAATGAAAAAATCATCTGTTGCGGATTGGCTTCAGGACATATCCATGCGTAAATGGCTTTGCACCATTCCAGCGGTTGCAGCATCAGGATGAAAGCTATCCATGCTACAGTCCGGTCGGACAGATGGCGTACCGGAACCAGGACAAATCCCAGCAGTGCATAAAGCACCAGTATCTCACCGGGGAAGAAACAGGCATTGATGAATCCGAAGCCCAGCAACAATACCAGCCGCCACATATACCGGTTCTTGAAGTCTTGTCCGCGTTTTTCGCAGTTATGGCTTTGCAGGTAGAAGGTAAAGCCGAACAACAGGGCGAAGATAGCATACGCCTTGCCCGAGAAAAGAAAGAAGAGCATATCCCATAAATGTTTGTCGAGACTGGCAAGGAGAGGGGAGTCTGTCTTCGGAAAAGAATAGTAGTTGAAATGTTCGATGTTGTGTAATAATATTATTCCCATCACGGCAAAACCGCGTAAGGCATCAATGGCCAAGATTCGTTCTTTAGAACGTAGAAGCTCGTTTCCCATATTATCAGAAATTGTTTTTGTTAAAATTGTTTTTCAATATGGGGTGCAAACTTAGGTAAAATCCGCGAAATATCAAAATAGGAATCATTGTTTTCATTCTGTTGTTTTTTATTCAATCATGATGGAGATTGACAAAATTTCTTTCAAAAAAAGTGGTTAAAATCAGAAATGTCTATTAAATTTGTGACTCAGCAAAAAAATAGTTATTAACCTTAAAAAACAGATTTAATGTCAACTTTAACCATTACAATCATAATTGTATTCGTAATCGGATACTTATGTATCGCACTGGAGACACTGACCAAAGTCAACAAAGCTGCAGTAGCCTTGCTGATGTTGGTTGTATGTTGGACTCTTTATATGTTCGATCCGGGAAATTTTCCGGCAGGTATTTCACCCGATGCCATAGCTGCTACAGCAGGCTCGGTAATAGAAGGCCATTTAGGAAGTACGGCTACTACATTGTTTTTCTTGATGGGTGCAATGACCATTGTGGAGACCGTTGACCAATATGGCGGTTTTAATTTCGTGCGTGATATGCTGAAGACGAAGGGCAAACGGGCTTTGTTATGGCGCATTACCATCATGACGTTCTTCCTTTCTGCCATTCTCGATAATATGACTACAGCTATCGTAATGGTCATGATTCTTCGCAAGCTTGTCGATGACCACAAAGACAGACTGATTTATGCATCCCTTGTTATCATAGCAGCCAATTCGGGTGGCGCTTTTTCGCCCATCGGAGACGTGACAACGATTATGCTTTGGAACAAAAGTCTGATAACGGCAGCAGGTGTTATCAAGGAACTCTTTATACCGTCACTTGTGTCGATAGCTGTTCCAGCCTATCTTCTTTCATTCTCGCTTAAGGGAAATGTGTCGGTCGGAGCCGATTTGGGTGCAGCCACTCTCAGCAACGGACTGACTGAGGGTCAGCGTAAAGCTGTATTTTGGATTGGTGTAGGCGGTTTGATTTTCGTGCCTATTTTCAAGTCGATTACCCATGTACCTCCGTTTGTAGGCATTTTATTGGTATTGGGAGTATTATGGCTGGTTACTGAATTGTTTTATCGTAAGCAGGCAGAACAAGATGAAAGTACACAGAAGCGTATTTCGAATATTATTTCCCGCATTGACATGAGTACCATTCTCTTCTTCCTGGGTATTCTGATGGCGGTATCTTGCTTGCAGCAAATAGGTGTGCTGGCTACCGTAGGTCAGGGATTGAATGATGTATTCGATGGCAACCATTACCTTATCACGGGTATCATCGGTGTGCTTTCGAGCATTATCGATAATGTTCCGTTGGTAGCAGGATGTATGGGCATGTATCCACTTGCCGAGGCAGGCGATATGGCGCAAGATGGCATCTTCTGGCAGCTTTTGGCTTATTGTGCCGGTGTAGGAGGCTCGATGCTGATTATCGGTTCGGCTGCAGGTGTAGTCGTAATGGGGCTGGAAAAAATTACTTTCGGCTGGTATATGAAACGCATTACATGGGTTGCTTTTATCGGTTACATTGCTGGAATAGTGGTGTATTGGTTAGAAAAATCCGTTATCGGACTTTGATGCTGCATCGTATTGATTAGCATGTACGCGTTTTATTGATGAGAGGATTTTATCTGGTATAATAGAAAGTGGAAAACCGGCGGTTGACATAATCAGCCGCCGGTTTTTGATACATAAAAACTTGTGACGACTCAAGTTTGGTTAGTTGCAAAATATTTATAAGGTATGGCAGATTTTTATAGTTTCAAGACAATCGATGTCGGGAAAATAACCGGGGGATTATCGTTTGGAAAGATTGAAAGCGGGAAAAAGGAAGTCAGTCGGGTGATGAAACAGAATTTTTATCTTGGAGTAGTTGTCAATGGGAAAGCTTTGTTTGTCACTCAGAAACGGACCTATAGCGTTTCACAAGGCGATTTGTTTGTATTGACTCCCAGCATGTCTGTTTCAGTTAGATTGAACGAGCCGGGATGTTGTATGGAATGTGTACGGATTTCTCCCGAATTTTTCGATACGTTATATGACGGGCAGCTTGCTTATAACCAACTGATGGGCTTTTTCTCGGAAACTGTCTTGCCGATTGTCCGTACCGATGTCCGTCAGTATGAATATTTGAGAAAGACTTTTTCTTTATTTGGTGAGTTGGTGGAGGGTTTTACCTTGAATCCGGAAGGGATTATCCGTCATTTGTGTAGTTTCTACTTGCTTCAGGGGACTTCTATAAATTAAATCCCTGATTATAAGTTGCATAAGCGGATAAAATG
>UQVZ01000034.1 GCA_900544675.1 uncultured Bacteroides sp. | reverse complement strand
AATATAATTATAAGTCGTGATTCTTCATCCGGTATTCCGCCAGTTCCTCGTATTTGGTTCCGGGACGTCCGTAGTTGCAATACGGGTAGATGGAGATGCCACCGCGCGGAGTGAAGATACCGGTCACTTCTATATATTTCGGGTCCATCAGTTTAATCAGGTCTTTCATGATGATGTTCACGCAATCCTCGTGGAAATCTCCGTGGTTGCGGAAGCTGAAGAGGTAAAGCTTCAGGCTTTTGCTTTCCACCATCTTTACATCGGGCAGGTAGCTGATACGTATCTCTGCGAAGTCCGGTTGCCCGGTGATGGGGCAGAGGCTGGTAAACTCCGGACAGTTGAAGCGCACCCAGTAATCATTTTCAGGATGCTTGTTGGTGAACGCCTCCAGCACTTCGGGAGCATAGTCTTGTTTGTAGGCGGTAGTCTTGCCTAAGATAGTCAGTTCGTCTTTTCTTTCCATATTCTGTTTATTAACCCATTGGCACATTAGCACATTCTCACATTAGCACATTCTCCCTCATTTCCTCCCGATGGCTCAAGAATTTTTCCAGCCCTTCACGGCGCAGCTTGCAGGCAGGACAATGTCCGCATCCGTCTCCGGGAATGCCGTTGTAGCACGTCAGGGTATCGTTGCGCACGATATCGAATGCTCCCAGCTTATCCGCCAAAGCCCAGGTTTCGGCCTTGTCTATCCACATCAGCGGGGTATGGATGACGAATTGTTCGTCCATAGCCAGGTTCAGGGTGACGTTGAGCGACTTGATGAACGAGTCACGGCAATCGGGATAACCGCTGAAGTCGGTTTGCGATACGCCCGTCACAAGATGGAAGATACCCCGTTCGCGGGCATATACGGCGGCGATGCTCAGGAAAAACAGGTTTCGTCCCGGTACGAATGTGTTCGGATAATTGTCCTCCGGCTTCACTTCGTCCATGGGGATGGAAGTGTCGGTAAGCGAGTTTTTGCCCAGATGTCCGATGAATGATACGTCCATCACATCGAAGTGCACTTCCGCCTTGCGTGCTATTTCGCGTGCCAGGTCAACTTCCTTTACATGTTTCTGCCCGTAGAGGAAACTGAGCGCATATACTTCCTTGAAATGTTTTTTTGCCCAAAACAGGCAGGTGGTGGAGTCTTGTCCGCCACTGAAAACGACCAATGCTTTGTCTCGATTCATAGTTCCTTAATTTTCAAAATGTTGTAAGATATGCCTTCATCGTATGTATCCGACCCGTCGATGTGCTTGATGTAGCGCACGACACGGATGGTGACGGGGAGCACGATGATTTCGTATAAGGTCTTCAGCACCACCTGTATCAGCATCATCTTGCCCAGTTCCGCCGGCGGCATCAGTCCTCCGAATGCCAGGGGAAAGAATATCAGCGAGTCGACACTTTCGCCAAACACCGTCGAGAGGATGGCGCGTGCCGAGAAATGTTTCCCTTCCGATGCCAGCTTCATGCGGCTCATCACGTACGCATTGATGAACGAGCCTGCCAGGAAAGCCAGCAGACTGGCGATAGCGATGCGGGGAGCCATGCCGAATACGAAGTTGAAACCTGCCTCGCCTTCCCAAAAAGGAGCGGCAGGCAATGCTACGGCAAGCTGTCCCAAGGCTACGGTCATGAAGTTCATCAGGAATCCCAGCCAGATGATAAGGCGGGCTTTGCGGAAGCCCCATACTTCGGCTATGCAATCGTTGATGATGTAAGAGACGGGGAAGACGACCAGTCCCGCGGTCACGGCTATCGGACCTAACTGAATAACTTTGGTTTCCAAGAGGTTTGCCGTCACCAGGCAAACGCAGAACACGATGCCCAAAACCATGAAAGGCACCGATACGAGGTTTTCTTTTTTCATTGCTCCTGTTTTTTACGTGGTGTTCTAGAATACACGAATCCTTTTTTCCGTTAAACGGTAAATGGATTTCGGACGCAAAGTTACGGATAATTTGCTGATTCACCAAGAAAACTTTATATTTGTGCGTCGTTACAACGGAGCTATGGCAAGAAACAATCTTTTAACGGAAGAACTGAATTACATCGGCGGGAGCAAGACTCCGACCCATCTGCACCTGTGTGTCTATACGCCTGCAGGGGTGGAAAGCCATGACGGGGATACGCTCGATGACGTGTTGCCTTATTTCAAGGAAGGCGCCATGCACTGGATGCAGATACATGGCTTGAAAGATACGGAAGAGGTGCAGAAGGTATGCCAGCATTTCCATATCGGTTTCCTGACCGAGCAGGATATCCTGAACTCGCTTCATCTGACCAAAATAGAAGAACACGATGCGTACAATGTGGTTATATTGAAGTTGCTTACTTCTTCGGGCGATGATGCGTACATCCCTCAGCAGCTTTGTCTGGTGCAAGGAGGCAATTTCCTGCTCACCTTTACCGAAAACGATACCGATTTCTTTGATGAAATCTATACAGCCTTGGAGAACAATGTGCTGAACATACGCAACCGTAGTTCGGACTATCTGTTAAGTGTTATCCTGAATAGTGTGATGGCAAGCTTCATGTCTATTCTCTCGGATATGGAAGACAAGCTGGAAGACCTGGAAGAACGCCTGCTTACGCCCGAAATGAGTGACCCTACCATCGGCGATCTGCATGTGTACCGCGGCAATTTCCGGCTCATCAAGAAATGCGTCCTTCCGTTGAAAGAAGAGATAACCAAGCTCTTGCATTCCGAAAACGCTTCTTTGTTGCATAAGGCGAACCGTCCTTTTTTCAACGATGTGAACGACCATTTGAAATTTGTGTTGCAAACATTGGAGGGATGCCGTGATTTGCTGGGAGCGTTGGTTGATATGATTTTGTCCAGCAACGACCGCCACATGAACAACATCATGAAGCAGCTTACGGTGGTGTCTACTATTTTCATTCCGTTGACATTCTTGGCGGGTATCTGGGGAATGAACTTCCGTGTGATGCCCGAACTCGACTGGAAATACGGTTATGTATATGCCTGGGTGCTGATGTTGTTGATAGCTATCGGAATCTGTGTGTATTTCCGCCGGAAGAAATGGTATTAGGCGGTCGGCGACAAGTGAACTAATAAGAAAGAAAAGATGAGAAAGAAAGAACTTTATGACCGGGTGATAGCTTATTTTCAGGAAGCGATGCCGGTGGCAGAGACCGAACTGCATTATACAGACCCGTTTCAACTGCTGGTGGCTGTTATCCTGAGTGCCCAGTGCACCGACAAGCGGGTCAATCTGGTAACGCCTCCTTTGTTCCGCGATTTCCCTACGCCCGAAGCCTTGGCGGCATCTACTCCCGAAGTGGTGTATGAATACATCAAGAGCGTAAGTTATCCCAATAACAAAGCCAAACACCTGGTAGGAATGGCGCAGATGCTGGTGCGTGATTTTCAGAGCCAAGTGCCCGATACGCTGGAAGAGTTGGTGAAGCTTCCCGGAGTAGGGCGGAAGACGGCAAACGTTATTCAGAGTGTGGTGTTTCATAAGGCCGCCATGGCGGTTGACACGCATGTGTTCCGCGTGAGCCACCGCATCGGGCTGGTCCCGAATACCTGCACTACGCCGCTTGCCACCGAAAAGCATCTTACCAAATACCTTCCTCACGACCTGATAGCCAAGGCACATCATTGGCTTATCCTGCACGGGCGGTATGTGTGTACGGCGCGCAATCCCAAATGTGAAAAATGCGGCCTGAACGGCATTTGCAAGGAATCGTTGAAAACGAAAATAAAGTAAGGAATAGGGAGAACCAAATAGTTCTTTTGAACACAGAGACACAAAGTCACAGCGTTTTAGGGGTTTGTTATCGTCCCCTATTATTTTCTCTGTGACTTTGTGTCTCTGTGTGTGATTTCCTGTCTGTATCTTCGTTTTTGACGGAAGATTATTCGTACTTCGTATTCCGCATATCGCCCGTCTCGGTGAATGCCAGGTGCATCTTGAACGCGTTGCGGAGCGACATCGGAGTATGGCATTTGCCTTCCGAAAGTTTCAGATAGTCCCAAAGCAATTCCTTATAGTCGGGGTGCGCGCAGTTTTCTATGATGCAGCGGGCACGTTGCAAGGGTGATTTGCCCCGCAGGTCTGCCACACCTTGTTCGGTCACCAGGATACGTACGTCGTGTTCGGTGCTGTCTACGTGGGACACTTGCGGCACGATGGACGAGATAAGCCCGCCTTTTGCCGTAGAGGGAGTGGTAAATATCGAAAGGTATGCGTTGCGCGCGAAGTCGCCCGAGCCTCCGATGCCGTTCATCATCTTGCTTCCCGATACGTGGGTGCTGTTCACATTGCCGAAGATATCGGCTTCGAGTGCCGTATTGACCGCGATGATACCCAACCGGCGGATTACTTCGGGATGATTCGTAATCTCCTGCGGGCGGAGCAAGACACGGTCTTTCATTTCATCGATATGCTCGTAAAGCGTGTTCAGCTTGTCATCGGAAAGGGTGAGTGAGCTACCTGCCACGAAGCGGATGCGTTCTTTCAGCATCAGGTCGATGACGGAATTCTGAATGACTTCGGTGTACATCGAGAAAGCGGGAAGTTTCGGGTCGTCGCCCAAAGCGCCCAATACGGCGTTGGCAATGTTTCCTACACCCGATTGCAGCGGAAGGAACTCTTGCGGAATGGCTCCCCGCTGGTATTCGTGCAGGAGGAAGTTTGCCACGTTCTGCCCGATTTGTCGGGTGGTTTCATTCAGCGGAGTGAAAGGAGCTATCTGGTCACGCTCGTTGGTCTTTACCACACCTATCACCTTTGCGGGGTCAATCTTTACGCTGATGTTTCCGGTGCGGTCGTTCACCTTATATATAGGTATCTCGCGGCGGTAGGGCGGATTGTCGAGCACAAAGATGTCGTGCATTCCCGTCAGCTTGCCCGTATGGGCTTCGTTCAGTTCGATGATGAGTTTATCGGCCACGCATGCCAGGGTGGGCGATATGCCTACCGAGGTGCTCAGGATAAGTTCGCCTTCGGGGGTAATATCAGACACTTCGAGGATAGCCACATCGATTTTCCCTAAAAAACCGTAACGCACGTCTTGTCCGATTTGCGAAAGGTGGAGGTCGAAATATTGCACCTCGCCGCTATTGATGGCACTCCGCATTTCCTTATTCGACTGGAACGGGGTACGGAAAGTGACGGCATGCGCTTCTGCCAGGGCGGTATCTATCTGGTTGCCTGTAGCTCCGCCTGTAATCAATCCTACCTTGAACGGTTTTCCTTGGCGGTGCAGCTCTTCTGCGTGCTTGGCCAAAGCCGCAGGTACGGCTTTCGGAGTTCCTACGGAAGAGAATCCTCCGATGCCGACGGTATATCCGTCGGCTATGAGTGTGGCTGCCTCTTCGGCAGATAAAATGGGATATTTCATAAGCTGTTATTTTATTAGTGCCGCAAAAGTAGGTGTTTTCAGATTAAATAGCAAGTGTTTTGTCTATATATCTGACAAAACAATGTGCAATTCTTCCGGATATGTAATATAATGATATTTTTATGCAGGTTTATGCCGGTTGGGGAGAGCGAAGAAAGCAGGTGTTGATGATAGGGCAGCCGGTTACTGGCAAAAATGCACCTATGTTCATCAGCCATCGCACTTAGGTGCATCAGCCAACGCACTTAGGTGCATCGGGCTTCGCACTTAGGTGCATTTGCCAACGCACTTAGGTGCATCAGCATACGCTTCCGGATGCCGATTAGATAAATTCTTGAAAAAAAATGACCGAAATCTTTTGTAGGTCCAAAGAAAGCCGTATCTTTGCATCGCTTTTCAGAAAAAAGCAATAAGCCGAAATAACTCAGTTGGTAGAGTAACTCATTCGTAATGAGTAAGTCGCGGGTTCGAGTCCCGCTTTCGGCTCGAAGATTCACATTGTGGGTCTTTTTTTATGTCCTAAAATAATTAAAAAAGAGAATGTATAAGTTTTATTTTTACATAAAAAATTAGCTCATTTACGAGAATACCTGAACTTACCGCTTCGGTAATTCAGGTATTTTTTTTATCTTAACTGCGACTAAACGAAAACAGACGATATGGAACCACTTAAACACGAATGCGGAGTAGCAATGATACGATTGCTCAAGCCGTTGGAATATTATCAGGAAAAGTACGGAACGTGGATGTACGGACTCAACAAGCTGTATTTGCTGATGGAGAAACAGCATAACCGCGGACAGGAAGGTGCCGGACTGGCATGCGTGAAGCTTCAGGCTAATCCGGGCGAGGAATACATGTTCCGTGAAAGAGGATTGGGAGCGGGTGCGATTACCGAGATATTCGGAACGGTACAGAGTAATTTCAAGGACCTTACCCCCGAGCAGCTGGCAGATGCGGAATATGCCAAGAAATGTCTGCCTTTTGCAGGCGAGCTTTATATGGGTCACTTGCGTTATTCCACAACCGGTAAGAGTGGCATCTCGTATGTACACCCCTTCTTGCGCCGGAACAATTGGCGGGCAAAGAACCTGGCGTTGTGCGGCAATTTCAACCTGACGAATGTCGATGAGATATTCGCCGATATTACCGCCGCGGGCCAGCATCCGCGTAAATACGCCGATACCTATATCATGCTGGAGCAGGTAGGGCATCGCCTTGACCGCGAAGTGGAACGCCTTTACAACGAATGCAGGGCAGAAGGGCTGGAAGGTATGGATATCACCCATGCCATAGAAGACCGCATCGACCTGACCAATGTGCTGAAGACCTCTACCCCGAAGTGGGACGGAGGCTACGTAATATGCGGCTTGACCGGAAGCGGAGAATGTTTTGCCGTACGCGACCCGTGGGGTATCCGTCCGGGATTTTGGTATATGGATGAAGAAATCATGGTGCTCGCTTCCGAGCGTCCGGTAATTCAGACGGTATTGAATGTGCCTGCCGACAGCATCAATGAGCTTTTGCCCGGACAAGCCATTTGGGTGAACAAGAAAGGGCAGATGCGTCTGGCGCAAATCAACGAGCCGAAGGCCAAGAAGGCTTGCTCCTTTGAGCGCATCTATTTTAGCCGTGGAAGTGATATGGATATTTATCGCGAGCGGAAAGAATTGGGAAAGACGTTGGTCGAACCGATACTGAAAACCATCGACAATGACGTGGTGCATACCGTGTTCTCCTTTATCCCCAACACCGCGGAGGTGGCTTTCTACGGCATGCTGGAAGGATTCGACAATTATCTGAACCAACTCAAGGTGCAACGCATCGAAGCGTTGGGGCACAAACCCAGCCATAGCGAGCTGGAGCAGATTCTTTCGCAACGCATCCGGAGCGAAAAGGTAGCCATCAAAGATATCAAGTTGCGCACCTTCATCGCAGAAGGCAATACGCGCAACGACCTTGCCGCACACGTGTATGACATCACTTACGGAAGCCTCGTGCCGTACGCCGACAACCTGGTGATTATTGACGACAGCATCGTGCGCGGAACGACATTGAAACAAAGCATCATCGGTATTCTCGACCGTCTGCATCCGAAGAAGATTGTCATCGTATCGTCCTCGCCCCAGGTGCGCTATCCCGATTATTACGGCATCGATATGGCAAGCATGGAGCAGTTCATCGCTTTCCGTGCCGCTATCGCCTTGCTGGAAGAACGGGGCATGCGCCGTGTCATCGAGGAGGCTTATCGTAAGTCGAAAGAGCAGATGGGGTTGCCCAAGGAAGAGATGGTGAACTACGTGAAAGAGATTTACGCGCCGTTTACCGACGAGGAGATTTCGCGCAAGATGGTGGAACTCCTTACTCCTATAGGCACACAGGCGAAGGTGGAAATCGTTTACCAGACCCTGGAAGGCCTGCACAAGGCTTGTCCCGAACACGAAGGCGACTGGTACTTCAGCGGCGACTATCCTACACCTGGCGGCGTGAAGCTGGTGAACAAGGCGTTTATCGACTATATCGAACAAGTCTATCAATTCTAAGTCATGGCTGATACAAAACAAAATAATTCGGGATACGGATTAAGCATCGGCTTGGCACTGGGAGTGCTCATCGGCATTTGCCTGGATAACATTGCCGTGTGGATGTCCTTGGGATTAGCAATTGGCATCAGCATCGATTTAGGTATAAAAGAATGGAAAAACAAGAAGAATAACAAGCATAATAACGATACAGATAAAAATAAGGAATGAGAAACGTGACGTTAATCCTTGACGACGGGAGCCGGTTTCACGGCAAGTCGTTCGGTTATGAAAAACCGATAGCGGGTGAAGTGGTGTTCAATACAGCCATGACCGGCTATCCGGAAAGCCTGACTGACCCTTCGTATGCGGGACAGCTGATGACGCTGACTTATCCGCTGGTGGGTAATTACGGAGTGCCTCCGTTCACTTTCGAGGCGAACGGGCTGCCTACATTTATGGAAAGTGAAAAGATACACGCCGAGGCCATTATCGTGAGCGACTATAGTGAGAGGTACAGCCACTGGAATGCCGTAGAGAGCCTTGCCGACTGGCTGAAGCGTGAACAGGTGCCGGGCATAACGGGTATTGATACACGCGAGCTGACCAAAGTATTGCGTGAACACGGTGTGATGATGGGACGGATTATCTTTGATGATGAACCTGATAATGTTCCCGAGGCGCAATATGCGGGGGTGAACTACGTAGACAAGGTGTCTTGCAAGGAAATCATCCGTTATAATGAAGGCGAAGGTCGCAAGAAAGTGGTATTGGTGGATTGCGGTGTAAAGTCGAATATCATCCGTTGCCTGCTCAAGCGTAATGTGGAAGTGATTCGTGTGCCTTGGGATTATGACTTCAACGGGTTGGAGTACGACGGGCTTTTCATTTCCAACGGACCGGGTGACCCTGACACGTGTGATGCCGCCGTGCAGAACATACGCAAGGCCATGCGGAACGAGAAACTTCCTATCTTCGGTATCTGTATGGGCAACCAATTGCTCTCGAAGGCAGGAGGCGCGAAGATATATAAGCTGAAATACGGACACCGGAGCCATAACCAGCCGGTACGCATGGTAGGTACGGAGCGTTGCTTCATCACTTCTCAGAATCACGGATATGCCGTAGACAACAATACGTTGGGAACAGACTGGGAGCCGCTTTTCATCAATATGAACGACGGTTCGAACGAAGGTATCCGCCACAAACATAATCCTTGGTTCTCTGCTCAGTTCCATCCCGAGGCCGCCAGTGGTCCTACGGACACGGAATTCCTTTTTGATGAATTTGTAAAACTGATTTAAGTTTTTGAGTTTTTCAGTTCTTCAGTTCTTTTCAATATAAAAACAAAAGCGGGAAAGAACTTGTGTCAACTGAAAGTCTTATAAACTCAGAAACTTACAAAACTCAAAAACTTAAAAGACAATGAAAGAAAACATAAAGAAAGTATTGTTGTTGGGTTCCGGCGCATTGAAAATCGGTGAGGCCGGTGAATTCGACTATTCCGGCTCGCAGGCACTCAAGGCGCTGAAGGAAGAAGGCATCGAAACGGTGCTTATCAATCCGAATATCGCTACGGTGCAGACCTCTGAAGGGGTGGCAGATAAAATCTATTTCCTCCCCGTCACTCCTTATTTCGTGGAGAAAGTCATCGACAAGGAACGTCCGGACGGTGTGTTGCTCTCGTTTGGCGGACAGACCGCTCTGAATTGCGGTGTAGCACTTTATCAGGCAAATGTGTTCGAGAAATATGGCGTGCAGGTGCTCGGAACTCCCGTACAGGCTATTATGGATACCGAAGACCGGGAACTCTTCGTAAAGAAACTGGATGAAATCAACGTAAAAACCATCAAGAGCGAGGCTTGCGAGAACATCGAACAGGCACGCCAGGCAGCCAAAGACTTGGGTTATCCGGTCATTATCCGTGCCGCATACGCACTGGGAGGACTCGGCTCAGGCTTTTGCGATAACGAGAACGAATTGAACGTGCTGGCAGAGAAAGCTTTCTCGTTCTCGCCTCAGGTGTTGGTGGAAAAGAGCTTGAAGGGCTGGAAGGAAGTGGAATACGAAGTGGTGCGCGACCGTTTCGATAACTGTATCACGGTCTGCAACATGGAGAACTTCGACCCGCTGGGCATTCATACCGGCGAGTCTATCGTTATCGCTCCGAGCCAGACCCTGACCAATAGCGAGTATCATAAGCTTCGCGAACTGGCTATCCGTATCATCCGTCATATCGGCATCGTGGGCGAATGTAACGTGCAATATGCTTTCGACCCCGAATCGGAAGATTATCGGGTCATCGAGGTGAATGCCCGTCTGAGCCGTTCTTCGGCGTTGGCTTCGAAAGCTACGGGGTATCCTTTGGCGTTTGTAGCCGCTAAACTCGGTTTGGGTTACGGACTGTTCGACCTGAAGAATTCGGTGACGAAGACCACTTCGGCTTTCTTCGAGCCGGCACTCGACTATGTGGTATGTAAGATTCCGCGTTGGGACCTCGGCAAGTTCCATGGCGTAGACCGGGAATTAGGTTCCAGCATGAAATCGGTAGGAGAGGTAATGGCTATCGGACGTACGTTTGAAGAAGCTATCCAGAAAGGTCTCCGCATGATAGGCCAGGGCATGCACGGTTTCGTGGAAAACAAGGAACTGGTCATTGCCGATATCGACAAGGCATTGCGTGAGCCGACCGACAAACGTATCTTTGTCATCTCGAAGGCTATGCGTGCCGGTTATACCGTCGATCAGATTCACGACCTGACCAAGATAGACAAATGGTTCCTCTACAAGCTGGAGAATATCATGCAGACCTCGAAAGAGTTGCACGAGTGGGGAAATAATCATATACAATTGTCCGAACTCCCGAAAGAATTGCTTTATAAAGCCAAGCGCCAGGGATTCTCCGACTTCCAGGTGGCACGTGCCATCGGTTATCAGGGCGAGATGGAGGATGGTATCCTCGCCGTACGTGCTTATCGGAAACAAGTGGGTGTGTTGCCTGTCGTGAAACAGATTGATACATTGGCAGCCGAATATCCCGCTCAGACCAATTACCTTTATCTGACTTATAGCGGTGTGGCGAATGATGTGCATTACTTAGGCGACCACAAGTCGATTGTTGTACTCGGTTCGGGCGCTTACCGTATCGGTTCTTCCGTAGAGTTTGACTGGTGCGGCGTGCAGGCATTGAACACGATCCGTAAGGAAGGTTATCGTTCGGTGATGATTAACTATAATCCCGAGACGGTTTCTACCGACTATGATATGTGCGACCGTCTTTACTTCGACGAGCTGACATTCGAGCGTGTCATGGACATCCTTGACCTGGAAAATCCGCACGGTGTTATCGTATCGACAGGCGGACAGATTCCGAACAACCTGGCTATGCGCCTGGATGCCCAGCATGTAAATATCCTCGGTACTTCCGCCAAGAGTATCGACAATGCCGAAGACCGCGACAAGTTCTCGGCTATGCTCGACCGTATCGGCGTAGACCAGCCTGAATGGAGTGCGCTGACATCGATGGAAGACATCAACGCTTTCATCCGGAAAGTAGGCTTTCCCGTATTGGTACGTCCGTCATACGTGCTTTCGGGCGCTGCCATGAACGTATGCTCCAATCAGGAAGAACTGGAACGCTTCCTGCAACTGGCTGCCAATGTATCGAAGAAGCATCCGGTGGTGGTAAGCCAGTTTATCGAACATGCCAAGGAAGTCGAAATGGACGCTGTGGCTCAGAATGGTGAAATTATCGTTTATGCCATTTCCGAACATATCGAGTTCGCCGGTGTGCATTCGGGTGATGCTACTATCCAGTTCCCGCCGCAGAAACTGTATGTGGAAACCGTACGTCGCATCAAGCGTATTTCACGTCAGATTGCCAAGGAATTGAACATCTCCGGACCGTTCAACATCCAGTTCCTGGCACGTGAAAACGATATCAAGGTGATTGAATGTAACCTCCGCGCTTCCCGTTCGTTCCCGTTCGTAAGCAAGGTGCTTAAGATAAACTTCATCGAACTGGCTACCAAGGTGATGCTTGGCTTGCCGGTCGAAAAACCCGAAAAGAACCTCTTCGAGCTTGACTATGTAGGTATCAAAGCCAGTCAGTTCTCGTTCAACCGCTTGCAGAAGGCCGACCCTGTATTGGGTGTGGATATGGCTTCTACGGGCGAAGTAGGTTGCTTGGGAGACGACACTTCGTGCGCGATTCTCAAGGCAATGCTCTCTGTAGGTTACCGCATTCCGGAAAAGAATATCCTGCTCTCTACTGGTAGCACGAAGCAAAAGGTGGATATGCTTCAGGCTTCACGTGCCTTGAAAGCCAAAGGCTATAACCTGTTCGCTACGGGTGGTACATCGAAGTTCCTGACCGAGAATGGTATAGAGAACACCCGTGTGTACTGGCCCAGCGAGGAAGGACATCCGCAGGCTCTCGAGATGCTCCATAAAAAGGAAATTGATATGGTGGTGAATATTCCGCGTGACCTGTCGGTAGGCGAACTTACCAACGGTTATAAGATTCGCCGTGCCGCTATCGACCTGAATATTCCGCTTATTACCAACGCCCGTCTGGCAAGTGCGTTTATCAACGCTTTCTGTTCGATGGATATTGATGACATTGCCATCAAGAGTTGGGACGAATATAAATAACAGGCTTTAAACAGAAAAAAGAGGCGCAAGTTCCGTATTTCAAAGGAATTGGACTTGCGCCTCTTTTATTTTGTAGTAAAGAATAAATTGAACACGCTCCCAAATAAAGCGGTTAACCTTTGATTTCAAGTGCCCGATGGAATTCTACTACCGCTTCGATTCCTTTGCGGAAAATATCGAGTCGGAAGTTTTCATTAGGTGAATGAATCGCATCACTCTCCAGCCCAAAACCCATCAGGATGGTCTTGATGCCAAGGATTTGTTCGAAATCGCTGATAATGGGAATGCTTCCTCCGCGCCGTACCGCCAAAGGCTTTTTGCCGAACGCTAACGTGAAACCTCTCTCTGCTGCCTGGTAAGCAGGATGCGAAATGGGGCATACATATCCTTCTCCGCCATGCATCGGAGTGACTTTGACCTGCACGCAAGCGGGGGCGATGCTCCGGATGTAGTCGATGAAGAGGCGCGAGATGGTTTCATGGTTCTGGTGCGGAACCAGGCGGCACGATACCTTGGCATAGGCTTTCGAAGGAAGGACGGTTTTCGAGCCTTCGCCCGTATAGCCTCCCCAAATGCCGCAAATGTCAAACGATGGACGGCAACTGTTCCGTTCAAGAGTGGAATACCCTTTCTCTCCTTTCAGCGCTTTCACGCCGATGGCTTCCTTGTAGGCTTCTTCGTCGAAGGGGATGCTGGCTATCATCTGCCGCTCAGCTTCAGGGACGGGTTCTACATCGTCATAGAAATGAGGGACGGTGATGCGTCCGTCCTCATCTGTCACACGCGAAAGAAGGTCGCAGAGTATATTGATGGGGTTGGCTACAGCTCCGCCGAAATGTCCGGAATGAAGGTCGCGGTTGGGACCGGTCACTTCGATTTCCCAGTATGCCAATCCGCGCAGGCCCGTGGTAAGTGAAGGCAGGTCGGCACCCAGCATGCTGGTATCCGACACAAGGATGACATCGGCACGGAGCAGTTCGCGGTGCTCCTTAAGGAAAGCGTTCAGGCTGGGCGAGCCGATTTCCTCTTCGCCTTCGAAAATGAATTTCACATTGTGGCGGAGCAGCCCTTCACGTACAAGGTATTCGAAAGCTTTCACCTGAATCATGGCTTGACCTTTGTCATCATCGGCTCCGCGTGCCCAGATGCGTCCGTCGCGTATCTCCGGCTCGAAAGGCCGGCTTTTCCATAAGTCAAGAGGTTCTGCGGGCATCACGTCGTAGTGTGCATAGACGAGTACGGTAGGTGCTTGAGGGTCGATACGCTTTTCGGCATAGACCAGCGGATTTCCTTGCGAAGGCATAATCATCGCTTCATCGGCTCCGGCTTCGAGGAGGAGCTGCCGCCAGCGTTCGGCACAGGCAAGCATGTCTTCTTTATGCTGGGGAAGGGCGCTGATGCTGGGGATGCGTATCAGGCTGAACAGTTCGTCGAGGAACCGCGGTTCGTTTTCTTTGATATACTGTTTGATTTCCATATAGATGCTTTTTGAGGTACAGATTATAATCGGGTGGTTTTATTCAGTAAGTAATAGTCGAGTACGGTCATTGCCGCCATGGCTTCCACGATAGGGACAGCGCGTGGCAATACACAAGGGTCATGGCGTCCGCGGGCTTTCAATACGGTTTCGTTTCCGTCTTTGTCTACCGTGGGTTGTTCCATCAAGACGGTGGCCACAGGCTTGAATGCCACGCGGAAATAAATGTCCTCACCGTTGCTGATGCCTCCCTGGATGCCTCCCGAGCGGTTGGTATGCAAGGCAATGTGTCCGTTCTCGTTATAGAAGATGTCGTTTTGCTGGCTTCCTTTCAGTTCCATGTTGCCGAACCCTTGGCCGTATTCGAATCCCTTGGCGGCATTGATGCTCAGCATGGCATTACCCAAGGCGGCGTGAAGTTTTCCGAACACAGGTTCGCCCAGTCCGACAGGACAACCTTGGATGACACAACTTACTACGCCTCCGATGGTATCGCCTTCGCCTTTTGTACGGAAAATGAGTTCTTCCATCTGGTGCGCCATATCCGGGTCGGGGCATCTTACGGGGTTGCTCTCGATAAGGTTCAGGTCGTAGTGCGTATAGTCTTTATCCAGTTTCAGCGTGCCGACTTGCGAGGTAAATGCCGTGATGCGGATGCCCAGTTCCTTCAGTACCAGTTTGGCAAGCGCTCCTGCCACCACGCGCGAGATAGTTTCGCGTGCCGATGAGCGTCCTCCGCCACGGTGGTCACGTAATCCGTATTTCTGCGTATAGGTAAAGTCGGCATGCGAGGGGCGGAACACATCCTTCATGTTATCGTAATCGGACGAATGCTGGTTGGTGTTCCATACCACGAAGCCGATGGGGCATCCGGTAGACATGCCTTCGTAAATGCCCGACAAGAACTCTACGGCATCGGCTTCCTTGCGTCCGGTAGTGATGGCTGATTGCCCCGGACGCCGGCGGTTCAGCTCTTGCCGGATGAAGTCTTCATCGATGTGTATGCCTGCGGGAAATCCGTCGATAACGCCTCCGATGGCTTTCCCGTGCGATTCACCGAAGCTGGTCAGTCTGAATATATTTCCAAAAGTATTCATTTTCTGTTGATGATTGGTTGTGACATTGTTGCGATATAAAAGGGGCATTGACTTGTCTTTGTTAAGGCAAGATTTGATAACCCTGAACAAATGTACATATAAAATCCGTATTTGAAAAACTTCGGATAAAAATCTTTATATGGGCGGGCAGTCCTGTCGGGGCATTGAGTTTTGGGGCTATCTGCCCAGTTCGTTGGCATAATCGCCTTTTAGGGAAAAATTGAGGGAGAACTTGTAATGGAAGTTGTGCATTCCCCTTGCTTCATAAAATTTATGTGTGCGATGCCTGAGCTGGTTGCAACAGACTTCTATTTGGCTGCAGCCTTCACGTTGGGCTTTTTCGCATGCTGCATCAAACAGGCTTTTCCCGATGCCTTTGCTTCTGTAATCTTTTCTGACTGCTAATTCCATTATCTCGCAAATCTTTTCAGCATGGTGTAACTGCCATTCTATGCGGAGATTGATGCAACCGACGATGCGGGCATCTGTCACATAAACCAAACAGATGTATTTCTCATCTTGCAGCTGTCTGGCGTAAATTTGTTCGAACTCATGTTGGGGGAGTTCTTTATTTTCCATTTCGCAAATCAGTGCATAGATGTCCGGCGCATCTTCCGCAGTGCTTTTTCTGATTGTTCCCATTGCTGTATTCAGTAATCTGATTAATGCTGTTTTCGTCTAATATTGGTTCAATCTTTTATTTTGCAATCCAGGTACAAAGGCAATTGAAAGTGGAATGTGTCAGAATTTGCTTCCTGCTCCTCCGCCTCCGAAGTCGCCTCCACCGAAACTTCCTCCGCCGAAGCCTCCTCCTCCGCTGTGCCCGCCTCCGCCGAAGAACGGACCTCCCAAGAAAGGCCATCCGTTGCCTCCCCGATGGTGGAAATCATCGTCATCGCGTGTGCGGCGTTGCTTGCGTACCACGTTTCCGCAATTCCCGCATACATACGTCACTTCTTCGGTGCGGTAGCCTCCTGTACGTGAAATGGTTTGTGTGGAGATTTGCCGAAGCGTATGCTTGTGGCATTGCGGACAGCGTTTGCGCTGACGGGCGTTTATCCATAAGAAGAGGGGGACCAGAATGAAGCAGCAGAAGAAGATGGCGAATAAAAGCAAGGCGTCATCTTCACCTTCAGCAGGCTGGATAGGTTCGCCTGTGCCGTTTAGTTGGGCACGCACGGCACGAATACCTGCCAGCATGCCCTCGTCCCACCGGTCATCCTTGAAACAAGGATTCATATAGCGCACCTGTATCTGCTTGCATACCGCATCGGGAAGGTCGCCCTCCAGTCCATAGCCTGTAGCGAACTGGATGCACCGTTCGCCGGTGACCAAGAGGATAACCAGTCCGTTGTCTTTCCCTTTTTGTCCTACACCGTTCTTCCGTCCCAGTTGGTAGGCGAAGTCGAAGCAGTCACCTCCTTCTATTTGTCCCACTGCTACCACCAGTGTTTGGATACCGGTTTCGCGCTCCAAGGCAAAAAGGGTGGTGTCGATGGCACTTACCGTGGCAGGGTTTAGGATTCCGTCGGGATTGACTACGTAACACCGCGCGTCCTGCAGGTGTACCATCGGAATGTCTTCCACCTTATATGCCCGGTCTTGCGCGCCGAGCAGGATGGAAAACAAGAGGAGTGTACCGAGTAGAAACTGCCTTTTCATACGTGCGGGTTAAAACTTTACTTCAGGTGCTTTCTCGCTTCCTTCTTCCGCTTCGAAGTAGGGACGTTTCTCGAATCCGAAGAGTCCGGCAAAGATGTTTTTGGGGAAACGGCGGATGGAAGTATTGTATTCGCGTGCCGTTTCGTTGAACTTACGGCGCTCTACGCTGATGCGGTTTTCGGTTCCTTCCAGTTGTGCCTGAAGGGTCTGGAAGTTTTCATTGGCTTTCAGTTCGGGATAGTTCTCGGTCACGGCCAGCAAGCGTCCCAATGCGCTGCCTATTTCTCCCTGTGCCCGTTGGTATGCCGCCAGCTTTTCGGGAGTCAGGTCATCGATATTGACCGACATCTGTGTAGCTTTGGCACGTGCCGATACGACGGCATCGAAAGTTTCTTTTTCGTGTGCGGCATATCCTTTGACTGTATTTACCAGATTCGGTATCAGGTCGGAACGCCGTTGGTATTGGTTTTCTACGTTGCTCCATGCTGTTCCTACTTTTTCTTCTTGTGTCACCAGTGAGTTGTACGATGATACACTGTATCCGATCAGTACAGCAAGAATCACAATAATGATAATCCACGTTTTTTTCATAAGATGTTCTTTTTTGATAATAGTTTTAATTTATCCAATTTTCTATTTGAATATCTGGAATTCGAGCGAGATGTTTGACATTTTCGGTTGCTAAAATTAAATCATAAACAAGTGCTGTAGCTCCTATAAGTAAGTCAAAATCATCAATCAGCGTACCTTTTCGCCTTAATATAGCTTTTAAGCGTGCAAAATCTTCAATAATGCCCGATATGGGTATGACTTCCATATCTTTACATAAAGATAAAATTTCTTTTTTGTTCTCTTCGACAGCATTGCTACATTCTGCTCCATAAAGCAATTCTATGACTGTAATTTCTGATATGCAGCAATTGTCCCATCCTATTTTCCTTAAGTATTCACAAATACCTTTTTTCCCACGCAAAAAATAGATACATATATTGCTGTCCAATAAGTATTTCTTTTTCATTCAGTCAATCTAATTTCAAGGGTTTACGTATGGATGACCGGCTGTTGCGCATATCATCGATGATTTGTTCTGCACTGCGGTTATCTTTCCAGCTTCCGAAATGTTTGTTTAGCATTTTTTCCGTGTATTCGTCTTTTTGAGCATTTTCACGCTCAACTTCTTCCAATAACTTTTCAGCCAGCCATTTTTTGTTGTTTGTACTGAGTGAAAGAGAATGAATAAAAGATAAAATGCCGTCTAACGATACAGTTGCTTTCATAAGATAATCTCCTTTTTTGTTTACAAACATACGAAAAAAACAAGAAACTCAAGGCTATCGCAAGAAAGAATTAAGCTTTAGTAAGAAAACAAAGATGTCATATCATTCCAGCTTAAAACTGATTTCCCGGTAAGCGGTGGCCGGTATTACTTTCACTTCATCTCCGCATAGCAGGAAAAGTGCGTTGCCCACTTTACCGATTTGTTTGCCTGTAAGTGTTTCGTTGTTTTGATAACGTACGGTTATGTCTTTTTTCTCGTGTACATTCTTATAATTGTATGCTCCGTAAAAGTAAGCTGCATAGAAAATATAGGCGGTGATGACAAACAGGTAGCTGCAAGGTTTATACCATGATTTGTTTACCCATCCGAAAGACCACTTCTGATATGATTTAGGGTAATGTTTTTTCCATAAACGGTCCATAGCCATAGTGAACAATACCAATAGCATGGAACCAATGATAAAAATCAGAATGTGCATATCTTCGAAAGGCGAAATCAGGAAATCGAATACCGTGGCATATTGGAAGATGTTGAGCCCGAATATATCAAAACGGAAATAGTTGAATATCATTCCGATGATTACCATGATAAGATAGCCTATCGGTAAAATGCACGGCAGTTCGTTTACAATGCGGTCGTATTCTTTTTTGAATGTCTTGTTTTCCATTGTTTCAATGTGTTTTTTGAGAAAGGCAGGGCACGACGAATGTCCGCACTTTCTCGGTATACTCTTGAGGATAGTCGCGGTATGAATGGGCATGGTCTGTTTCCGGCGCTATCCATAAAGCCTTGGGTTGAGGCTTGGCGTCGTAGAGCCGGTATACCATGGCGGTAGGGACAAAATCGTCTTTGCCTCCGTGGATGAAAAGCATCGGGAGACGGCATTTTTTCACCTGTTCCAGTGCCGAAGCTTCGTGGAAGTTCCATCCATTCTGTATTTGGCAAACCCAGCTGGTGATATAGAGCAAGGGGAAAGCAGGCAAGTGGAATACTCCTTTCAGTTCTTTTTCAAATTGGTCCCATACGCTGGTATATCCGCAATCCTCTACAAAGCAACGCACGTATGCGGGCAGTGTCTCGCCCGAGAGCATCATCGTGGTGGCCGCTCCCATCGAGATGCCGTGCACTACGCTTCGGATGGAATCGCCGAAGATATGCGGAGCGACATCAATCCATTGCATGACGTCTAATCGGTCGAGCCAGCCCATCTGGATGGCATCACCGCCTGTAAGGCCTGCATATCTCAAGTCGGGAAGGAGAACGTTGAAACCCAGCGAGCGGTTGTAGAGGTATCCGATATGGAACATCCGGATGGCATTGTCGGTATATCCGTGTACGATGACGGCGGTGTGTGCGGTAGGTTGCGGTGCACGTACATAGAAGGCGTGCATCCGGATGCCGTCGGGCGCGGTGATAAACGTGTCGCGCAAGGCGTTGCATTGTTGCAGGCTGTCTATCCACGGCACGATGTGCGGATAGGTCTCACGCATGTATGCCATCGACCCTTCCATGTCTTTTCCGCGGTTCAGCGGACGGAGGGAGAAGTCGAGCATATACAGGCTTGCCCCCACGAGGATGCCTGCCAGCACGAGAAGCCCCGCTACGATGCTGATAAGGATGTTCTTTTTCTTCTTTCCCATATCGGATACTTGTATATGAAAGATAGGTTCTGTCACGGAAGCCCCGAACGGGTTATCCGTTCCAGATTTCCCACGAACCGAAAGCCTGGAGCAAGAGCATTTCGAGACCGTTTTTCACTACGGCGCCTTGGTCGCTTCCTTTCTTCATGAAAAGGGTAGTGTCGGGGTTATAAAGCAAGTCGTAAAGCAAATGCCTTGGGGTGAGGCATTCGTATGGGATGTCGGGACATCGGTCGGCTTGCGGATACATGCCGACGGGAGTGCAATTGACGATGACTTTGTATTCGTCCATCAGTTCGGGAGTGATTTCCGCATAAGTGATGGTCCGGTCGTTATGCCGGCTGCGGGATACGAAGAGAGTTTCCAGCCCCAGTTGTTTCAACCCGTAATCAATGGCTTTCGACGAGCCTCCTGTACCCAGGATAAGGGCTTTTTTATGAAACGATTCCAGCAGGGATTCGATGGAACGGGTAAATCCGATGACGTCCGAGTTATAGCCTGCCAGTTTCAGCTTTCCTTTTGTGCGTTCGAACTTGATGACATTGACGGCACCGATGGAAGCTGCTACCGGGTCTACCCGGTCCAGATATGAGATGACTTTTTCTTTATAAGGAATGGTAACGTTCAGTCCGCAAAGCTCCGGGTTGGTAGCCACGATTTTCGGGAAATCTTCGATGGTCGGTATTTCGAAATTGACGTATTGCGCGTCGATGCCTTCCGAGGCAAACTTCTCGTTGAAGAAGTTTTTGGAGAAGGAGTGTCCCAGCGGATAACCTATCAAACCAAATTTTTTCATGAAATGAAGTTTATAAAAGATTATTTAGTTGCAAAATATAGCGTACAGATACCCAGTGTCAGCCTTTTGAATTCTACCTTTCGGAAACCTGCCTTGCGGAGGATGCTTTGCATCACTTCTCCTTGCGGAAAAGCCTTGATGGAATTGGGCAGATAAGTATAGGCACTGCGGTCCTTTGAAAATAGCTTCCCTAAGTTGGGAATGACTACCTTAGCATAGATAGCGTACAATTGTTTCATCGGGAACCGTTCGGGTGTCGAGAGTTCCAGAATCACAAGATGTCCGCCGGGGGTCAGCACCCGGTACATTTCCTGCAGGCCTTTGTCGAGCTCTTCGAAGTTGCGTATGCCGAAAGCCACGGTGATGGCATCGAAACGGGCATCGGGAAACGAAAGCGCGGTACAATCTTCTTTGGCGAAGGAGATGTGTGCGTCCAGGTGCGCTTGCTTCACTTTTTCGCGTCCCACGTTCATCATCCCTTCCGAAATGTCGGTTCCTATCAGCTCCTGAGGCTGAAGCATGCGGTATGCCTGTATGGCGAAATCTCCGGTGCCGGTAGCTACGTCCATAAGGTGTTGCGGACGGTAGGGTTTGAGCAGGCTGATGGCTTTGCGTCTCCAGCTTTTGTCGATGTCCAGCGAAAGCAGATGGTTCAGCTTGTCATACGCCGGGGCAATGTTGTCGAACATTTTCTCTACCTGTGCCGCTTTTCCTTCGTTTTCGTTGTAAGGTTTGATTTTCTCTTGGGGATAATGACTCATTGGGAAAGTTTTTTTAATGTGCCAATAAATAATGTGCTAATAAACAATGTGTAAATGTGCTAATGTGCTAATGTGCAAATGTGCCAATCAGCAATGTACTAATAAATAAAATGTATTAATACGGGAATAAATAATGTATAAATAAACAATGTGGAAATGAATAATGTAATGGGAACATTCGCACATCCCTGCATTTTATTTGCACATTTGCACATTGTTTATTGGCACATTATATTTATACATTGGTTTATTGCATCAGATAATCCATCACGTTCTTTTCGATGCGCTCTGTCAGGTGGTCGGTATCGGCTTTTACGAATGTCTCACCTGTAATGTGTTCGTAAAGTTCGATATAGCGGTCGCTGATAGAGGCTACGATTTCGGGAGTCATTTCGGGCACCTTTTGTCCTTCTTTGCCTTGGAAACCGTTTTCCATCAACCATTCGCGTACGAATTCCTTGGACAACTGCTTTTGAGGCAATTCTTTTTCGAAACGTTCGTGATAGCCTTCCAGGTAGAAGTAACGGCTTGAGTCGGGAGTATGGATTTCGTCCATCAGGTAAATCTGTCCGTTATGTTTTCCGAATTCATATTTCGTGTCGACCAATATCAGTCCTCTTTGAGCGGCGATTTGAGTTCCGCGCTCGAACAGGGCGAGGGTATAGCGTTCCAAGGTCTCGTATTCTTCGGGAGTAGCCAGACCGCGTGTCAGGATTTCTTCTTTCGAGATGTCTTCATCGTGCATGCCCATTTCGGCTTTGGTGGTAGGAGTGATGATAGGATGGGGGAACTTTTCGTTCTCGCGCATGTTATCGGGTAGATGTACACCGCAGATTTCACGTGCACCGCTCTTGTATGCACGCCAAGCGCTTCCGCACAGATATCCGCGTACAATCATTTCGATAGGGAAACCTTGACACAGTACACCTACCGTTACCATCGGATCGGGAGTAGCCAGTTTCCAGTTGGGGCAAATGTCAGAGGTAGCGTCCAGAAATTTGGCTGCAATCTGGTTCAGCATCTGTCCCTTGTAGGGGATACCTTCGGGCAATACTACGTCGAAAGCCGAGATACGGTCGGTAGCGACCATAATCAGTTTTTCATCATTGATGTTGTATACATCACGCACTTTTCCGTGGTACACGTTTTTCAGTCCAGGAAAATGAAAATCAGTTTTGGTTAAAGCTTTACTCATGTTGCTATATTATTATAGGTGTATTTTTTAGTTTAGTTGACGAGTTGACAAGTTGACAAGGCTTTAAAATGTATGGACAAGACAATCTGAAAAATCTTGTCAACTGATACCTTGTCAACTGATACCTTGTCAACTTGTTACCTTGTATGTCTTATTATTTTTGTTCTCTGTCTCAAACTTTTCGTAGGCCTCCACGATGCGGGTCACCAGCTTATGGCGTACGATGTCTTTCTTGTTCAACTCGATGAAGCTGATGCCTTTCACGCCTTTCAGTATCTTCATGGCCTGTATCAAGCCCGAAGTCTGATGCGCGGGGAGGTCTATCTGCGTCATGTCGCCCGTTACAATCATTTTGGTGTTCATGCCCATGCGGGTGAGGAACATCTTGATTTGTTGGGTTGTGGTGTTCTGCGCTTCGTCGAGAATCACCACCGCATCGTTCAGCGTACGTCCACGCATGAAGGCGAGCGGCGCTATCTGAATGATGTTCAGGTCCATGTATTCCTTGAGCTTGGCGGCCGGTATCATGTCTTGCAACGCATCGTACAAAGGTTGCAGGTACGGGTCGATTTTCTCTTTCATGTCTCCGGGCAGGAATCCCAGCTTCTCTCCGGCTTCTACGGCAGGTCGGCTCAAGATGATTTTCTTGATTTCCTTGTTTTTCAAGGCTCGTACCGCCAGCGCGATGGCCGTATAGGTCTTTCCCGAACCGGCAGGGCCGATGGCGAAAATCAGGTCGTTCTTGTCGAACTCCTTCACCAGCTTCAACTGGTTGGCGCTGCGCGGCGTAATGGGTTTGCCCGTCACGCTGTACACGATGGCGTCGCCTGTCTTTTCTACCGCGGGCTTGTTTCCCTTGATGATGTCCAGGATGGCTTCTTCGTTCAGCGAGTTATATTGTGCGCAATGTTTCTCCAAGTCCATAACGGCTTCTTCGAAAGCGCACATCTCTTCTTCGTCGCCCATCACTTTGATGACATCCCCGCGCGCCACGATGCGCAATTTGGGGAACAAGGCCTTTATCATTTGCATGTTGGCGTTGTTCACGCCGTAAAAGATAACCGGATCGATGTCCTCCAGTACAATATGCTTTTCTATCATTCAGTCTTTGCTCAAGTTTTTAAATTTCTGCAAATTTAATCATTCCTTTGAATCTACCGCCTCTTGTCGGGCATTTTCTTTTCTTTTTCGTCCGATGTTTCATCGAATCTCTTTATCTTTGTGCGGTTTTGCATGAAATTCGTGCAAATAAAGAACACATAATTATAGTATTATTATAGGAGAACATGAAGGGTTTTACTAAGATAAGTTTGATAATATGCGGCTTTCTGGCGTTGCTGGGGAGCTGTATGGAGCCCGACCGGACCATTGTGCTGAACAATCCGCACAACATCCGGGGGGTGGTGAGCTATAAACGGAGTTTCAACGACCTGAACGATGTGCAGCTGGCTACCGCCCGGCGCATCGGCATCCGTCCCATCGCTTCGCGCGAGGAGGCGGAAGACGAGGTGGGTTCTTCCTACCTGGTGCGGATTGCTCCTTGCGAGCGGTATGACATGGATTCGTTGACACACTCCATTCCTTATTTGGTGCCGAAAGCCGGTGCCTTGCTGGATACCATAGGCGTTAATTTTCTTGATTCGCTGAAGCGGAAAGGATTGAACCCCAATCGGATTATCGTGACTTCGGTGTTGCGTACCAAGGACGATGTGAAGCGTTTGCGCCGCACCAATGGAAACGCGTCGCTCAACTCGTGCCATTTCTACGGAACGACGTTTGATATCAGCTGGAAGCGTTTCACCAAGGTAGAGCATCCCGAAGGACGTCCCATGCAGGATGTGGGCGCGGATACCCTGAAGCTGGTCCTCTCGGAAGTGCTTCGCGACTTGCGCCGGGCAGACCGGTGCTATGTAAAGTATGAGTTGCGTCAAGGATGTTTTCACATAACGGCACGATGAGCGTATGGCAAGATATTTCATTTATTTAGGATACGACGGAACTAATTATCACGGCTGGCAGGTGCAGCCCAACGGCGCCAGTGTGCAGGAAGAGTTGCAGCGGGCATTGTCTGTCTTGATGCCTCGTCCCATGGAAGTGGTGGGAGCAGGCAGGACGGATGCCGGTGTGCATGCCCGCCTGATGGTGGCTCATGTGGATTTCGAAGCTCCGACAGATACGCTCCGGATGACCGATAAGCTGAACCGTTTGCTCCCGCCCGACATCGCGGTTTATCGGATGCGTCGGGTGACGGACGATGCCCATGCCCGTTTCGATGCCACTTACCGCCGTTATCAGTATCACCTTGTCACGTCGAAGAATCCGTTCCGGCGCCATTACGCCTGGCGTGTATTCCGTTCGCTTGATTTCGAGGCGATGAACCGTGCGGCTTCCGTATTGTTCGAATATACGGACTTTACCAGCTTCAGCAAGCTTCATACCGATGTGAAGACGAATAATTGCCGCATCATGCATGCCCGTTGGGAGCGGCTTTCAGATGATGAATGGGTATTCACCATTCAGGCGGACCGCTTCTTGCGCAACATGGTGCGTGCGGTGGTAGGCACATTGGTCGAGGTAGGCAGGGGCAAGCTTTCTATAGAAGGATTCCGCCAAGTGATAGAAGCTAAAGACCGGTGCAGTGCCGGCACATCGGTTCCCGGGAATGCCCTTTTCCTGGTCGATGTGGGTTACCCTGAGCATTTATTCTTATGAAACATATAAATAAGATGTAAAAATTATGGACAAAAAAGCATATATACAGTCCAACAAGGATTGGTTGATACAAAAGTCAAAAGAAGAGGGCGTGTACTCGTTGCCGAAAGGTATTTATTATAAGATAGTGGCATCAGGCGATGCAAATAGTAAAAGTCCGTCTTCCCGAAGCATTGTTACGGTCCACTATTCCGGCTATACGATTGACGGGAAAGAGTTTGATAGCAGTCGGGGCGGAGTTCCGTTGGCTATCCGTTTGTCTGATTTGATAGACGGGTGGATTATCGCTTTGCAGCAGATGCATATAGGTGATCGTTGGGAAGTTTATATTCCGGCGGAGATGGGGTATGGTAAGTTTTCTCAGCCGGGCATCCCCGGCGGTTCGACTTTGATATTTGATATCGAGTTGCTGGGAATATCATAAATCTTTTCTTCTTAGTTCCCAAAACGCTACGGCAGAGGCGGCGGCTACATTGAGCGAATCCACTCCGTGAGCCATCGGAATGCGGACCACATAGTCGGCTTCGGCAATGGTCTGGTGCGGAAGCCCGTCGCCTTCGGTCCCCATAATCAGTGCCAGGCGGGGTTCTTGTTTCAGTTGGGGAGCATCAAGAGGAATGGAATCATCGGAGAGTGCCATGGCTGCCGTATGGAATCCCAGGCGATGCAAGTCGGTAAGAGGCATATCAAGCCACGTCCAGGGTATAAGGAATACCGAACCCATCGAAACACGCACGGCACGGCGGTTCAGTGGGTCGCACGAGTCAAGAGTGAGCAATACGGCATCGATGCCTAAGGCGGCAGCCGAGCGGAAGATAGCGCCGATGTTGGTAGTGTCGGTCACTCCGTCGATGACTACAATACGGCTGGCGTTTTGGCATATCTCTTCCGCTTTCCGAAGATGAGGACGGCGCATTGCGCAGAGCACCCCTCGAGTGAGGGTATAGCCCGTGAGCTGGGAAAGCAGTTCACGTTCGCCGGTATAGACAGGTATGTGGGGGCATCGGGCAAGGATATCCGCGGCGTCACCCGTCAAGTGCTTCCGTTCGCAAAGGAGAGCCAAAGGTTCGTAGCCGGCTTCCAATGCCACGCGGATTACTTTCGGGCTTTCGGCGATGAATATGCCTTTCTCCGGTTCCAGGCGGTTGCGCAGTTGGGCTTCGGTCAGGGTGCTGAACACTTCCACTCCGGGATGTTCCAGCGAAGTCAGTTCGATGATGTTGCTCATGATAATAGTAATAAGTCTATTGCGGTTCGGTTTATGTTTTTTGTACGGCACAGTATCCTTTTTGTGCCATATAGGATACTTGCCCAAGTATTATAGGATACTTTGCCATTTATCATATAATACTTTGTCGTTTATCATATAATGCTTTACCTTTTCAATTTTTCCCTCCGTGAAACATCATTCCTGTCCAGCCTCCGGCAAAAGCCGATGCGATACCCAAGGCTACACTGAGGGTGGTGTAGAGCAGGAAGGTACCGTAATCCCCTTGGCGTAGCAAAGTCAGGTTCTCATGGCTGAAAGTGGAGAAGGTGGTAAATCCTCCGCAAAGCCCTGTAGTCAGGAAAAGACGCGTTTCATCGGGCAGATTGAAGCGTGCGGAAAGGGCATAGAATAATCCGATAAGGAAACTGCCCACCAGATTGACACTGAAGGTAGCCCATGGAAAAAGGAAAGGGGAAATGTGTCCGTGCATCCATGCTTGTACTCCATAGCGCATTACGCTTCCGATGCCTCCTCCCAGGAAAATGGTTATCAATATTTGAGTCATATCACGTGTTTGTATATTGAAATCGGGTGCAAAGGTATAAAAATATCTTTTCGGAAACTTTCTCTTTCGGAGGATTCAATTAAAAATCACAGTTCTTTCTCGTTTTATCCCAAATATTTATTGTAACTTTGCGCATCAATTTATGAAAATACATAAAACATACCTATATGAATATTTCGTATAACTGGTTAAAAGAATATGTCAACTTCGACCTGACTCCCGAGGAAGTGGCGGCTGCGCTTACCTCCATCGGGCTGGAAACGGGCGAAGTGGAAGAAGTCCAGTCGATTAAAGGAGGACTGGAAGGCTTGGTTGTAGGTAAAGTCTTGACGTGCGAACCGCATCCCAATTCCGACCACATGCACATTACGACTGTCGACCTTGGACAAGGCGAGCCTGTACAGATTGTGTGCGGTGCTGCCAATGTGGCGGCAGGTCAGAAAGTGATTGTAGCTACCTTGGGCACCAAGCTGTATGATGGAGACGAGTGTATAACCATCAAGAAATCAAAGCTCCGTGGTGTAGAATCGAACGGCATGATTTGTGCCGAAGACGAAATAGGTATCGGCACCAGCCACGACGGAATCATTGTTTTGCCGGATGAGGTTGTTCCGGGCACGCTTGCCAAAGATTATTACAACATCAAGAGCGATTACGTGTTGGAAGTGGACATTACTCCTAATCGTGCGGATGCCTGTTCGCATTACGGTGTTGCCCGCGACTTGTATGCGTGGCTGATTCAGAACGGGCACCAGGCAGAACTGAAACGTCCTTCAACCGATGCTTTCGCCGTTGACAATCACGATTTGAATATCGATGTAGTGGTAGAAAATACCGAAGCCTGTCCGCGTTATGCCGGCGTGGTGGTAAAAGATGTGACGGTGAAAGAAAGTCCCGAATGGCTTCAGAACAAGCTGAAGGCTATCGGCTTACGCCCGATTAACAACATCGTGGATATTACCAATTACATCCTGCATGCATACGGTCAGCCGATGCACTGTTTTGATGCCGACAAGATTAAAGGCGGAAAAATCGTGGTGAAGACCGTGGCTGAAGGCACTCCGTTCGTTACGTTGGACGGCGTAGAGCACAAGCTTTCTGCCCGTGACCTGATGATTTGCAATGCCGAAGAGCCGATGTGTATCGCCGGTGTGTTTGGCGGTTTGGATTCAGGTACGACCGAGCAGACGAAGAATGTATTCCTCGAAAGCGCTTATTTCCATCCTACCTGGGTGCGTAAGACGGCACGTCGTCAAGGACTGAGCACCGACTCTTCGTTCCGTTTCGAGCGTGGCATCGACCCCAACGGTGTAATCTATGCCTTGAAAGAAGCCGCTTTGCTGGTGAAAGAACTGGCAGGAGGCGAGATAGCTTGCGACATCAAGGATGATTATCCGAATCCGATTGCTGATTTCCCGGTAGAACTCTCGTATGCTTACATCAACTCGCTGATAGGAAAAGATATTCCGGCGGAAATGGTGAAGAGCATCGTGTCGAGTCTGGAGATGAAAATCGTAAACGAAACCGCCGAAGGGCTTTCCTTACTGGTGCCTCCTTACCGTGTCGATGTGCAACGCCCGTGCGATGTAGTGGAAGATATCCTGCGCATATACGGATATAATAATGTAGAAATACCTACCTCGGTAAAGGCTTGCCTGAGTGTGGAGGGTGCCGAAGACAAGTCGGTGAAATTACAGAACCTGGTATCGGAACAGTTGGTGGGCTGCGGATTTAATGAAATCCTGAACAATTCGCTGACCGCCGCCGCTTATTACGAAGGTATGGAGACTTGCAAGCCGGAGAACCTGGTACACTTGATGAACCCGTTGAGCAACGATTTGAACGTATTGCGCGCAACGCTTTTGTTCGGCGGGCTGGAAAGCATCCAGCACAATGCCAACCGCAAGAATGCCGACCTGAAGTTCTTCGAGTTCGGCAAATGCTATCACTATGATGCCGGCAAGCGGAATCCCGATAAGGCTCTTGCACCTTATTCGGAAGAGTTGCACATGGGCTTGTGGCTGACCGGTAAGCGGGTAAGCAATTCGTGGGCACATCCCGATGAAGACATGTCGGTGTACGAACTGAAAGCATACGTGTTGAATATCTTCCGCCGCTTGGGATTGAACTTCGGCGCGCTGGTATTCGGCACGTTGACCGATGACATCTATGCCGCAGCCGTTTCGGTACACACCCGTGGAGGCAAGTTGCTGGCAACCTTCGGCATCGTTCACAAGAAACTGCTGAAGAAGTTCGACATTGACAACGAGGTATATTATGCCGACCTCAACTGGAAAGAACTGATGAAAGCCATCTGTAACAATACGGTGACTTACAAGGAAATATCAAAATACCCGGCTGTGAAACGCGACCTGGCACTCTTGCTTGACAAGAAAGTGCAGTTCGCCGAAATCGAGAAGATTGCTTACGAAACCGATAGAAAGCTTCTCAAGTCGGTAGAGCTTTTCGATGTGTACGAAGGCAAGAATCTGGAAGAAGGCAAAAAGAGCTATGCGGTCAGCTTCACCCTGCAGGACGAAAACGCAACACTGAACGACAAGCAGATAGACAAGCTGATGCACAAACTGGTGCAGAACCTGGAGAACAAGCTGGGAGCAAAATTGAGATAAGTATATAGGTGTACACCTGAAATGAAATAACAATAAAAAATAAAATCCAATGGGAAGAGCGTTTGAATATAGAAAAGCAACAAAACTGAAAAGATGGGGTCACATGGCCAAAACATTTACCCGCCTGGGCAAGCAGATTGCCATTGCTGTAAAGGCAGGCGGACCGGAACCTGAAAACAACCCGACTTTGCGTTCGGTCATCGCTACTTGCAAGCGTGAGAATATGCCGAAAGACAACATCGAACGTGCTATCAAGAACGCAATGGGTAAAGACCAGAGCGACTACAAGGGAATGACTTACGAAGGATACGGTCCTCACGGCGTGGCTGTTTTCGTGGATACGCTGACCGACAATACAACGCGTACCGTTGCCGATGTACGTTCGGTATTCAATAAGTTCGGCGGAAACTTGGGTACTACAGGTTCTTTGGCTTTCCTTTTCGACCATAAGTGTGTGTTCACTTTCAAGAAGAAAGACGGATTGGACATGGAAGAACTGATTCTCGACCTTATCGATTACGATGTAGATGATGAATATGATGAAGATCCTGAGGAAGGTACCATCACCATCTATGGCGACCCGAAGAGCTATGCGGCTATCCAGAAACACTTGGAAGAATGTGGTTTTGAAGATGTCGGCGGTGAGTTTACCTACATTCCTAACGACCTGAAGGACGTGACTCCCGAGCAGCGTGAAACCATCAACAAGATGGTAGAACGCCTGGAGGAATTTGATGACGTACAGACGGTTTATACCAACATGAAGCCCGAAGAAGGCGAAGAATAAAGATACCATAGACACCACGGATTACATAGATGTTTATACTCCTTTTTATATAATAAGGAGAATCTGTGTAATTTGTGGTGTTTTTATTTATAAGCAGTCAGTTATGAAAATCGATTATCAGACGCAAGGCACTTGCAGCACCCGCATCGAGGCGGAAGTGGAAAACGGCATTGTGAAGAACGTATGTTATACCGGCGGATGCAACGGAAACCTGAAAGGCATCTGCTCTTTGGTGAAGGGCATGCCGGTAGACGAAGTGATTGCCCGGCTGGAAGGCATACGGTGTGGCTCGAAGCCTACTTCGTGCCCCGACCAGCTGGCGAGAGCGTTGCGCTCGGCAAAAGCATAAGAGACGTATGAACGTATTGATACTCAATGCCAGTCCGCGCCCGAAAGGGAATATCTCGCGTATGCTCGATGCGATGAGGCTGGAAGCGGAACGGTTGGGCGCACAGGTCACACCGGTGCGGATATCCGACTTGCATATCCGTCCCTGTACGGGATGTATGGCATGCCGTTCAAGGCTGGCTTGTGTGCTGCCCGAAGACGATGCCCAGCGTGTCCTTAGGTTGATACAGACGTGCGAACTGCTGATTGTAGGCGCGCCGTGTTATTGGGGCAATATGCCCGGTGCACTGAAAGTGATGTTCGACCGGCAGGTATATGGTCTGATGGGCGAGAGCCGGAGCGGCATCCCTCAGCCTTTGCATAAAGGCAAGCGGGCGGTGTTGGTGAGCACCAGCACGACGCCTTTTCCTTTCAATATCTTGTTCCGGCAGACTCGCGGTACTATCCGGGCATTGCGTGAAATCCTGCGCTGGAGTGGTTTTAAGATTTGTGCTACGCTTGAAGTGGGCGGCACGAAAAACGCTCCCGTGGACGAAAAGAAGTTGGAACGTTGCAGAAAAATGGTCAGAAAATCCTTAAAGTCATGAGAAAAAGAATCTTTCAGGCGTTTGTTTGCGCGATAAGCTTTGTGTGCCTGTTGGCGGCTTGCGGCGGAAAGCAGGGGACAGATTCGGTTCCGGCTGAGGGCGATACGGTCCGTTTGTCGTATGCCCGTTATCTTTCGATGGTGAAATATCCGGCATTTACCCGGGTCACAGTACGCAATCCGTGGGACAGCACACGCGTTCTGCAAACCTATTTGCTGGTAGACAAGCATCAGCCTTTGCCTGCCGATTTGCCTGCGGGTACAGTCGTGCAAGTGCCGCTGGAACGGATGTTGGTCTATTCGGCAGTGCATTGCGGGCTTTTCGATGAACTGGGCGTGCTCGATGCCGTAGGCGGTGTATGCGACTTGTCTTATATCCGCATGCCGCAAATCCACGAACGGGTGAGCGACGGACGTGTGAAAGATGCGGGCAGCAGTATGAGTCCCGACGTCGAACGGGTTATTGCTTTGCATCCCGACGCTATTTTGCTTTCGCCTTTCGAGAATGGTTCGTACGGCCGTATAGAGAAACTTCGCATTCCGCTGATAGAATGTGCCGACTATATGGAAACGTCTCCTTTGGGACGAGCCGAATGGATGCGTTTTTACGGGATGCTGGTTGGGGAAGAGCAGAAGGCTGATTCCCTGTTTGCGCAAGTTGAGCAGGCGTATCTGGCTTTGCGCCGTTCGGTGGAGAACGTAACAGAGAAACCTTTGGTGCTAGCAGAGCTGAAACAAGGTTCGGCATGGTACGTGCCGGGTGGAATGAGTACGACGGGAAAGTTGTATGCCGATGCCGGTGCACGTTATGCTTTCGATTACATTGCCGAGAGCGGTGCTGTGCCTCTTTCGTTTGAAACGGTTTATTCCCATGCCCGCCATGCCGATTTCTGGCTTATCAAATATAATCAGGCACACGACAAGACTTATGTGGAACTGGAGCGGGACTATCGGCCCTATACGGGATTTGACGCTTTCCGCGGGAAGAAGATATACGGTTGCAATACCGGGAAAGTGCCTTATTACGAAGAATCTCCGTTTCATCCCGAGCGTGTGCTGAAAGACCTGATAGCGGTTTTTCATCCCGATTCGCTTCCTGAATATCGCTTGCGTTATTTCAAGCCGCTGGAGTGAGTTTGCTTTTCCGCGCAGATGAACGGATTATCCTGTATGAAACGGGTAATGAATACGAAATAGTAAATATAAACCTGTATAGCCTGTGGTGAAAAAGAAGAAAACCGGTCTTTATATCCTGTCGCTTGCCGTAGTGGTGTGCGTATTGGCGTTGGCGTCTGTCTATAGCGGTTCGATGGCGATACCTCCTGCTGCCGTTACATCCGTTCTATGGGGCGATGCGTCTGCCGACCCCGGCTGGAGTTTTATCGTATGGGAGTCGCGAGTGCCGCAGTGCATTACCGCTTTGCTTTGTGGAGCTTCGTTGGCGGTTTCAGGCTTGATTCTACAGACCGTTTTTGGCAATCCGCTTGCCGATTCATCTATTTTAGGCATCAGTTCGGGTGCCAGTCTGGGCGCGGCGTTAGTGGTGCTGGTAGGCGGAGGCAGCATCATGGCGGGGCAGTTTGTGCTTTCGGGTTTCCTTTCGGTAGTAGCAGGCGCGTTTGCCGGCGCCATGCTGGTAATGCTTGTGGTGTTGTCTCTTTCCGCCCTTGTCCGTAGCAGTGTCATGCTGCTCATAGCAGGCATTATGATAGGTTATCTGGCATCGTCCGCCATTTCTTTGCTCAATTTCTTTGCTACCGATGAGGGGGTACATTCCTTTGTCATTTGGGGCTTGGGAAGTTTCGGAGGAGTCTCTTCGGCTCAATTACCGGCTTTCTCAGCATTATCGCTTATTACCCTGGTCGCTGCCTTGCTGATGGTGAAGCCTCTCAATGCCCTGCTGTTGGGACCTCGTTATGCTGAAAATTTAGGGATTCGTGTGAATCGTGCGCGTGGCATCCTGCTGGTAATAGCCGGGATGCTGACAGCTGTAACGACCGCATTTTGCGGACCCGTCGCTTTCATCGGCCTTGCCGTACCTCATGTGGCGCGTATGTTGCTGGGTACGTCCAATCACCGTTCTTTGCTTCCCGTAACCTTGCTGGCGGGATGTGCCGTTGCTCTTTTGTGTAATTTGCTTTGCCTTCTTCCCGGCGAGCGCGGCATTCTTCCTCTCAATGCCGTTACTCCTGTGCTGGGCGCGCCTGTTGTCATTTATGTCATTCTCCGTTGGCGTAAAGGCAATGCCGGTTTTTAGTCCGGCATTGGGATTGCGTCAGCCTTCGATGTTCTGATAAAGGAAGCGCTTGATGCTCTTCTTGGCCGTCTTCTCGAATTCTTCGGGATAGAGACGGATGCGGGTAATCTGCGAGTAAGCAGGCAATTGCTTGTTCAGTTCCCCTCTGTTCACTTCCATAATCTGTTCCAACTGGCTTTGGTTCAATCCTTGTACGAAAGCTTCTTCGTGGTCGGGGTAGACTAAGGCAATGAGCTTTTCGCCAGAGAGCAGTACGAGCGATTCGCCCACGCAAGGCATGTTGTTGAGCCGTGCCTCGATTTCTTCGGGATAAATGTTCTGTCCGGATGCGGTGAGCAACATGTTTTTGCACCGGCCTTTGATAAAGATATTTCCTTCCTCATCTTTTATCGCCATATCGCCGGTATGGAGCCAGCCTTCGGCGTCGATGGCTTGTGCGGTGGCTTCGGGGTTCTTGAAGTATCCCGACATGACGTTTCTTCCCCGGCATACTAGTTCGCCCGGAATGTGTGCAGGGTCGGACGAGAGCACTTTGGTCTCCATGTTGGTGACGGTCTTTCCACACGATGTGTACTTGATTTCGTCCCAACGGCTATGGCAGATGAGCGGTGCGGCTTCGGTCATGCCGTAAGCAATGGTATAGGGGAAGTTTATTTTGCGCAGGAAAGCTTCCACTTCCGCGTTGAAAGGTGCACCTCCGATGACGATTTCGATGAAGTTGTTGCCGAACACTTCCATCGCCTGGATACGTATCTGTTCCTTTATCTTGTCGCTGATGATAGGAAGTTTCAGCAAGAGCTTGCCAAGTTTGTTGTCTACCTTGGGAAGGATGTTTTTCTTGAATATCTTTTCCACGATAAGGGGCACGCAGGCAATGACGCGCGGACGGATTTCGGCGAACGACTCGGCGATAATCTTAGGCGAGGGCATACGGGTAAGAAACCACAGGTGAACGCCTACCGTTACACCGTAAAGAAAGTCGAAAGTCAGTCCGAATATATGTCCCAAGGGAAGCATCGATACCACATTGTCGCCCGGTTGAAGGCCTACCTTCATGCGGATATGCTGGATGTTCGAGGTGAGGCAGCGGTAAGGCAGCATCACGCCTTTCGAGTATCCTGTGGTGCCCGAAGTATAATTGATGACCGCCAGTTCTTCCGGGTCTTCACGCCGATAGGATACGTTTTCTGCACGGAAGCGGCAAGGATACCGTTTGCCGAACTCTTCGTTCAGGTGTTCGCGGGCGTATGTGAGCTGCTTGGAGCGTGATACTACGAGGTCGAAGTTCTTCAGTTCGATGATGCCTTCCAGCCGCGGCATGGCGGCTTCGTTGAAGTTCTCCCACACCTGGTCACCTACAAACATCATCCGGGCTTCGGAATGGTTGACGATATTATGCACATTATCCGCCTTGAATTCGTGGAGAATAGGCACCGCTACAGCTCCGTAAGTGATGATGCTCAGGAATACGGCCGTCCAGTTGGCACTGTTTCGTCCGCACAAGGCTATCTTGTCGCCCGGCTTGATTCCGGCAAACTCGAAGAGGATATGCATCTTTTCTATCTTGCGTGCCACGTCGCGGTATTGCAGGGTGGCTCCTTTGTAGGTGGGTTCTATCAATTCCATTTTTTATTTCTTGCATAAGGCAGCAGAACCCT
>UQVZ01000033.1 GCA_900544675.1 uncultured Bacteroides sp. | reverse complement strand
TATACACCCAATAATTGAAATAGCAAAAGGTATTTAATGATATTTAGTAATATAGTTGATTTGTAATAACTTGATTATTATCAGTATATTGCAGTTTTGTAAGATTGCTTGATTGTGTAAGTTAAAGTCCCATCCGTAACTCGAACCCCGACTTGAAATGGGAAAGCACTGGCATGTTCAATGTCGGTCTGGACTTCGGTTTCTTCAACAACCGCCTGACCGGTACCATCGAATATTATTCGAAGAAAACCAGCGACCTGATTTACGACTATCCGGTTTCTACCAACCGCTATTCGTATGGTGTCATGACCGCCAATGTAGGCGATATCAGCAACAAAGGTATCGAAATCACCATCAATGCCGTTCCGGTACAGACCAAAAACTTCACCTGGAGCACTTCGCTCAACCTTTCGCACAATAAAAACGTAGTAGAAAAACTTTCGAACGAAACTTATTCTGTAAACTACATCGACCAGGCCAATCCGGACGTAGGCGGTTATTCGAGCACAAACGTACAACGCATCATGGAAGGCGCTCCCATCGGCCAGTTCTATTTGTGGGAATGGGCAGGCTACGATGAAAACGGAGGCTCTGTATTCAATGACTATGATGAAAACGGCAACTTGGTCGGCACAACTGATGCTCCGGATGACGGCGACCGCCGCATGGCAGGTTCAGCCCAGCCGAAAATCACATACGGATGGAACAATGACCTGACATGGAAAAACTGGACACTGACCGCATTCTTCCAAGGCGTAGCAGGCAACAAGATTTTCAACTCGACACGCTGCTACTACAGCCAGGTAGGATTGGTTGCCGCCGGCAAGAACGTATTGGCAGAAGTAGCTACCGAACAGAACCCGCACGACTCACGTGCACAAGCTCCGTCAGACCGCTACCTGGAAAACGGTTCTTACCTGCGTCTGTCTACCCTGACACTGGGTTATAACTTCGGCAAACTGGGCAACTGGGTAAACAACCTGCGCCTGTATGCTACCTGCAACAACGTATTCACCATCACCGGCTACAGCGGCGTAGACCCTGAAGTCAGCCTGGGCGGCTTGACACCGGGTATGGACTGGCGTAACACCAACTACCCGCGCACACGTTCCTTCATGGTAGGCGTAAACGTGAATTTCTAAACAGTTATAAAAAAAGGAAAATCATTTATGAAAACAAAACATATATTTCTTTGCGGTGCCTTGATGGGCCTTGCGAATATCGGATGTACCGACCTTGACGTGGACATCAAATCCTATTATACCGAGCTGCCCGATTCGGAAATTGCAGTAGAAGCCACGATGAACAATGCGTTCTATGGTTTCCGTGCAGCCATCGGACGCCGTTACGATGAAGGCGTATCTTGCAACTCGGATGAATATACAGCCGTCAGCTTCGACAGTGACTACCTGAACGGACGCGATATGGCGAATTTCTCCTTACACATGATTGACCCGACCAACTCGGCAAACCAATTGAATGTCTACAACGATTTGCAGACAGGCATCATAAACTGTAACCGGGTAATCTTCGATATGGGAGGAGAAGACGTGCCCGAAATCGCACCGGTAAGAGCAGCACGCGCTTTCTATACCTTCATGATGATGGAACACTGGGGAGACACGCCTATCCTTGACCACCTGTTGGCTGACGATGAACGTATCGACCGCTCGCCGCGTGCCGATGTAGCCCGCTGGATTGAATCGGAACTGCTGGCTGTACGCGACAATTGCTACGAGAACGTAGATGCTTCTACTTACGGCAAACCGACACGCTGGATGGTAGACGCCCTGCTGGCTAAATTGTATATCAACTGGAACGTTTACACCAAAGATGTAACCAGCGCAGACTGGGATCCGAATGCTCCCAATGAAAAGCTGAACGACTGTATCGCCGCCTGCGACCGCGTCATCGCATCGGGTCTTTTCAACTTAAGCGACGATTACAAAACCAAGTTCATGTACACCAATGGTTACCAGATTAAGGACTTTATCTACGTAATGCCCTTCGATGCTTCTACAGCCCAAGGCATGACATACGCCCGCTTCCGTACCTGGCGCCGCGGACAAAGCGAAAACGGATTCTACAGCATTCCGCTGACCAACTCACTGGGTGGCAACATGACACTGACTCCGGAATTTGTAGAACTGTTCTGCCTGCCGGGTGACCGCCGCAATGATGTAATTGCCGGTAATGTAGGCGAAAACATCGGTGAAGAGACCTTCGACGTTTACCAATACAACAGTGCGACCGGTGACCCGACTGATGTACGCAACACCTACGGTGGCGTAGAAGTGACTTTCACGAAAGCCATCACCTTAAAGTCTGACCCGACCGCCGAACCTCCGATTGTTCCGGACGGAGACCTTAATGTAGGTAACGACATGACGGGATGGACACAGGGATACCGCTCTATCAAGTTCTTCCCCAACCCCAGCGACTACAACACTTATAGCCGTAACCAAAGCAACGACGTACCGGTATTCCGCTATGCAGACATTCTGCTCATGAAATGTGAAGCCATCGTACGCGGAGGTACAGCAACCAACGGCGATACTCCGATGAGCCTGTTCAATCAGATACGTGCATACGTCAACGCTCCGCAGATAGTAGGCGACCCGACCTTGCAGGATATCCTGGACGAACGCGGACGCGAATTCCTGGACGAACACTGGCGCCGCAACGACTTGATACGTTTCGGTGACTTCGAACGCGACTGGGGATTCAAAAATGATTTCAATCCGAATGCAGGAGATCCCAGATACCGCTTGTGGCCGTTGAGTGTTGATGTCTTGAACGCCAACACCAACTGGAATCAGAACGCAGGCTACTAATCACCCCTTATCAATGAACATTCATTTTTGAAATTGCTAATAAGTGAACCTTGTATTGTAACCCGCCGTCGGGAAGACGGCGAGTGCAATGCAAGGTTTTTTCATTTCCTGTTTTACATTCTCCAGCAAAAAAAGTATCTTTGTACATATCAACTTTTAGACTATATGAAACTACACAAACTGATTGGCATAGCCCTTGGCTTGTGCCTGACGGGAGCGGTTTATGCTTCCGACCGAACACAACTGACCGACTATGTAGACCCGCGTATCGGTTCGGAAGGACTGGGACGTGTCTTCATCGGTCCTTCTCACCCCTTCGGTATGGTAAAACCTTCGCCCGACTGTACTCCCTCGCCCAATAGCGGCTGGCTGCCCATGCCCGAACGGGTAGACGGCTTTTCGCAAGTGCACGTCAGCGGAACAGGAGGAGGCCCAAAGTATGGAAACATCCTCGTCACCCCCTTCGGCAAAGGAATGGACCGAATCCAACACCTGGATTACCGCGCCTACGAAAACATCCGATTAGGATATTACGACACCCGTTTCAAGCAAAGCGGCATCCGTACGGAAATCACCACCAGCCAGCGGGCTTCCTTCTACCGCTTCACGTATCCGCAAGACTCTTTAAAGTCGTTGGCCATCGACGCAGGATTCTTTTTGGGAGAAAGCCCCGTGCCCGATGCCAGGGAAGCCCAACAATTCGTAGGCTCGGAAATAGAAATCCTTTCCGACCACGAGGTATGCGGATATACACGCATCCGGGGCGGATGGAACAACGGACGTGCCTATACCGTCTACTTCTATGCCGAGACTGACAAGCCTTTCGAAGAATGCCGCACGTGGAAAGGGACACGCATCAGTGAAGAGCGTTCGCAATATGACACGCACGAAAAAACCGGCGCGCTGCTACGCTTTGCCAAAGCCGACACGACGGTACAGATGAAGATAGGCATTTCATTCCTGAGCTGGCGGAAAGCGAAAGCCAACGCGCACACTTACATCCCGCACTGGTCGTTCGAACAAGTGCACAACGAGCTGCTTGCCGCCTGGGAAGAACTCTTCGAGAAAATCGAAATCTCGCCCGACACGCCCGAAAGCCAAAAACGGATGTTCTACACCGCTCTCTACCACACGATGCTTATGCCGGTAGACCGCAGCGGAGAGAACCCGCTCTGGAGCGACCCCGAACCTTATTACGATGACTTCTATGCCATCTGGGACACTTACCGCACCTCGTCTCCGCTCATTACGCTTATCGACCCGCAACGCGAAGCCGATATCGTACGTTCGCTCATCAACATCTACAAGCGTGACGGCTATATGCCCGACGCACGCAGCGGAAACTGCAACGGACGCACGCAAGGCGGCTCGAACGCGGAAATTGTCATAGCCGACGCTTTCGTGAAGGGACTGAAAGGCATCGACTATGAACTGGGTCTGCAAGCGATGCTGAAAGACGCCACCGTGCCTCCTGGCGGAAACGAAGAGGCAGAAGGACGGGGCGGACTCATCCCTTACATCGAACTGGGCTATATCCCGCACGGCATACCGCGCGCCGGAAACCGCACGGTGGAATATGCCTATTGCGACTATGCCATTGCCCTGGTGGCAAAAGGACTGGGCAAAGAAGACCTGTACCGGCATTACCTGAAGCAATCGGAAAACTGGAAGAACCTGTGGCGGGACGATTATGAACACGCAGGCGTGAAGGGCTTTATCATGCCGCGCGACAAAGACGGAAACTGGCTCGACCAACTGCCTTTCGGGAACTCCAAGATACAGAAACCCACCTATACATACACTCCCGTCACCTTCGAGGGGCCTTGGTATACGCCGTGGTGGGATATGTTCTTCTACGAAGCCAGTTCGTGGGAATACTCGCTCAGCATTCCGCACGACGTGCCGGGGCTGATAGCGAAATGCGGAGGAGCGGAAAAGTTCGAGGAACGGCTGGACATCTTCTTCAACAAAGGCTTCTACAATGTCAACAACGAGCCTTCGTTCCTCAGCCCGTGCCTGTACCACTGGATAGGCAAACCCTGGCGGAGCGATGACCGTATCCGTGAAATCATCACCAAGAACTATAACGACAGCCCGATGGGACTTCCCGGTAACGACGACTCGGGCGCCATGTCGTCGTGGCTCGCCTTTCATCTGATAGGGCTTTACCCCAACGCCGGACAAGACTATTACCTCATCCACGCCCCGATGCTGAAAGAAACCATTTTCCACCTGGAAGACGGAAAGACCTTTACCGTCAAAGCGACCGGGCTTTCGGAAGAGAACCGGTACATCCAGTCGGCTACGCTGAACGGGAAAGACTATCCCTACTCTGCCCTGCGTCATAAAGACCTCGCGGCAGGCGGCGAACTGATACTGAAGATGGGGAACAAACCCGGCAAATGGGGAACCGAATTAGGATTATAAACAAACATACACTCACGATGAAAAAGCTATTTATTCTCTCCTTATTAATATTAATAGGCTGCGCCGGAAGCGTCTCCGCGCAAAGCGCCGTACCCGACACCTTGCTGTTCGTGTTCAAACTGCACGGACAAACGCGCAAATATCAAATGTCTTTCCACGAGAAGAGCGACACGCTGTGCATCGACTGGCGCATCCTGCGCAACCTGCACTGGCAAAAAGGAACCTACCGGATGACTCCCGAGGCGCAAGAACAAGCCGACCGATGGTGTTTCCTCCAGCCCGTAGACGGCGAAAACCTCCTGTTGGGCAATAACGAAACCGCTTACCTCCTCTCCCACCAGGCATACAGAGAGCTGAAGGCAAACGGCACCTTCGACTATAACCAAACGACCTACAAGAAAGGAGACAAGGGCGGAGAAGCCTTGGGGTGTCCGCTCATCCATTGCATAGATCTAAAAGAAGGGGCTGAAGTATGGATTCTGGACAACGAATCCCTCCCCCTCGTATGGAAAATGAGCAATAACCCATTGAATGTAAACTGGCAGGTAGACCACCCGTCGGCAAGCTACAAAGAACCTATCCAGATAGTCGTACACCGCGGAGCTAATCACTTGGCGCCCGAAAACACCGTAGCCTCGGCATACGCGGCGCTGAAATATGGAGCCACCTGGATAGAATTAGATGTACGCAAAAGCAAAGACAACGTGCTTTACAACCTTCACGACGAGACCCTCGACCGCACGACCGACGGCAAAGGCGCGCTGGCAGACAAAACATCGGAAGAAATAGACAAGCTGGATGCCGGAAAATGGTTCGGCAAGGAATATGCCGGCACGCACGTGCCGCGCATCAGTGAGATGCTGGACTCGCTTTACGGCAAAGCATCGGTATTCTTCGACGTGAAGCGCGGCACTCCCGTAGCCGACCTGGTCAAGCTGGTACGCCGCAAAGGGTTTGCCCGGAACAGCTTCTTCTGGTTTGCCGACGAAGGCATGCTGAAAGAATTCATCCGTCTTGCTCCCGAAATGAAAATCAAGGTAAACGCCGGCGACATTGCCCGCCTGCAATACTGGATGACAATATGCCGCCCCTCGTATGTGGAAATCAGTCCCGAACAAATCACACCGGAGTTCAAGGCATTCTGTAAGGCAAACGACATCCGGATTATGGCTGCCATCCAAAACGGCACGGAGGAAGCCTATCGCACCGCCATCCAGAAAGAGCCCGACCTGGTCAACCTGGACCAACCCGAGCTCTTCCAACAAGTATTGGCTGAACAATAAAAACACTTTATCGCGCGAAAACACAGAGGCACAAAGACACTGAGGAAATAAAACACAGCTATTTCCGGCAGTGTCTTTGTGCTTCTGTATTCATCCATTCAGACATTCCGGCTGTTCATTGCTCCGATATCTTGTCGGCTTCCAGGTCTATCGAGAAATGCCCGCTCGGTTCCCCGTTCAGGAAACATTCGAAAATATCCGCTATCTCACGGATGCGGACCGTCAGCTCATCATCATTCTCCGACCGGCGTGCGGCCTCGAACAGGGTATGATACTCCTGCAAACGTTCTTCCGGAATCCAGCGCAAGGCGAGCTTGTCGGCATAACGCAAACGATAAAGATCTAAAATCACATCGTATCCGCTCCAGTCTTCCCCCCATCCGCTTTTCGGCTCCTTGCCCGTCACATCCGCCAGCAGACGGGCTCCATCCTTGTCTATCATCTCTTCGCGCACCGTTTCGGGCAAGTCTTTCGGAATGAAACGCACCCGCGTCAGGTCGCGGAATTGCCAGTCGCAGAACTCCGCATAATCTTCCGACTCAAGCGCTTCCTTGCTCCAAATCGGTTTCTTGCCGTCACGGATATCCGCCTCGTATTCTTTTTCGTACAGACCGAACAGGGTGTCGAAGCCCGGGACCTCATCCACTTCCACCGTCTCCACCTCGAAATGAGCGGCGTCTTTTGCCGTAAGAATCTTGTAAGCCGGAATGCACGTGGCGATGGAAGGCACCTGAATGTTGTACAGGCATTTGCCGTTCTTCCCGCGTTTCACTCCCGTGTCGTTGACGTGCATGTGACCTGCCACGTGCAGCCGGATGCCTGCCTCCAGGAAAGCTTCCGTCACCTCTTCAGTCGGCACCCGATGAAGATCGAACTTATTGCCGCCCCAGGCTTTGCGCACCAGCTCGGAAGCCCCGTCATTGAAGTCCGCCAAAGGATAATGCGAATAAGTCACCAGAATCTTGTTCCGCCGTTTGGCTTCTGCCACCACCTTCTTCACCCACGGCAGTAAGAAAGCCTTATGCTTCAAGACATTGTTATAGCCTACGCTCGAACCTTCGAACGTCTGCACCCCATTCTTGACCGGACCGGGCAGATAGACTCCCCCATCGATAGCCAGCAGCCACAATCCCTGCACCGGCTCGACCAGATAACTGGCGTCCGTAGCCCGTATGGAATCGCACAGGGTGTATTGCCGGTTGTCCAGCACCCCTTCACGCAACGCCTCCTGGTAATTGTAGTCCTCGTACCGGTACGAGGTGAAAGGCGTTTCCCAATACACATACTCCGGCTGAGGATAAAACCCGAAACGCGCATAGCATTGCATCTCGTCGGCATATCCCGCACAACGGTTCTCGCGGGTAGTACGGCTTCCGTCGGCACAAAGGAAATCGTGTTCCTCGTTCTGCATACCGTACGGACGGACAGGGTCGTGGTTGCCGGTGGTCACGAAAAACCGCATACCGTAACGTTTCCCGTAACTTTCGAGTATCTCCCTGACTTTCTCCTGGTTTACAAACTGACCATTGTCGGTCAAATCTCCCGGAAGCACCACCAAAGTGATGCCCCGTCGGGCAGCGTCGTCGAGGGCAGCCAACAAGGCGTAATAATTCTCGTTGAACAAGCGGGTAGACTGCACTTGCACTTCCATCGAACGTACCAGCTCGGGATGGTCGGCCACACTCTGGATATGCGCGTCAGAAATAAAAGCAATCCGTTGCTGGGCAACGGCAGGCAAACTCCCTCCGCTCAGAAGGAGCAAAGCCCATAAGTAGTTTCGAATCTTCATATAATCAATCAATAAGCCTGACAAAGATACAAATTCCCGTGCATCCCTTGGCAACTATCGCACAAATTATGTTACCTTTGCCCCCTACTAACCAATACTTTTTCTTTATGAAATACATTGAAGTTACCATGAAGGCACAACCGTGCGACGAGACCATCACCGATGTGCTGGCAGCCTTACTGGCTGAAACCGGATTCGAAAGCTTTGTCCCCGGCGAAGACGGCGTGCAAGCCTATATACAAAAGGCGCTGTTCGATGAAGAAGCATTGAAGAATGTGCTGAATGATTTCCCGATTCCGGACGTAAGCTTTTCTTACACGCTTGCCGAACCGGAAGACAAGGACTGGAACGAAGAATGGGAAAAGAATTTCTTCCAACCCATCGTGATAGGCGACCGGTGCGTGATACACAGCACCTTCCATACGGATTATCCGAAGACGGCATACGACATTGTCATCAACCCGCAAATGGCTTTCGGCACCGGTCATCACGAAACGACCAGTTCCATCATCGCCGAACTGCTGGACGCAGACCTGAAAGATAAATCCGTGCTCGATATGGGATGCGGCACTTCCATCTTGGCTATCCTTGCCAGTATGCGGGGAGCCAACCCCGTGACCGCCATCGACATTGACGACTGGTGTGTGAACAATTCACGTGACAATATCGCCCTGAACCATATCGGCAACATTACCGTCGAACTGGGCGACGCTTCGCTTCTGAAAGGACGCAAACCTTTTGATGTCATCATTGCCAACATCAACCGCAACATCCTGCTCGCCGATATGCCCGCATACGCCGCCTGTATGCATCCGGGGTCGGAACTCTATATGAGCGGATTTTATGTAGAAGATATTCCTGCCATCCGGGAGAAAGCCGAGAGCCTGGGAATGGAATTCGTGCATCACCGCGAAAAGAACCGTTGGGTAGCGGTGAAGTTCAAAAAATTCAATTAACAGAGGGTATTTTTTATATTCACTACAGGGGTGCACGTGTCAAGTCCCCCTCTGTAGTGAATCTTACAACTCTTTCAGCAAGTCCTCCATACTTTTCAGTTCCAGCTTACCCTCCAGATTCAGCTTCAACTCCTTGCAAGCCTGGTCAAAATTAGCCAGAATCTCTTCCTTAGTCATATAAGGAGCCTCTTCTTCCGAAAGTACGGATGCCCGCGCATCGGACGACTTGCGTTCTCCCCGACGCAACAGATTCTTCACCTTCTTCAGGACATTGATGTCATTCACATTCAAAACTTCCCGAATCAGCTCGTTTTACAATGTTTCCAAAGTTAAAGTTGCCATAGTTGTCTCCTTTTATATATAATAGGTGTACAAAAATAAAACAAAGCGGCTGATTTACCCAAACTCTTTCTAATAAAAATCAATTGACAATCAGAAGACTATAAGAAAACTCCTTCAAGAATGACTTTCAACCGAATCGGGACGGATGGTCATGCGCCTCAGCTCATCCAATGTCCCGTTGAATACATTCAAATCGACCTGCTCCTTGATGCCGGGCAAACTTCCGCCATCGGTATGCTGCCAGAATTTCCATTCGCCTTTATAACGCACGGAGTCTACATAATAATGCGCAATCCAATAAGGATATGTGTCGAATATCGAATCATTCAGATAACGTTCCTTGAATTTATAAGAAGCATAAAGGATAGGTTTTACGTGATAATGTTTTTCTATCAGATTCAGCCATGTTTTCACTCCTTGCCGGAGTGCTCTTTCGTCATCGCCTGTCTTCTCGATGTCGAGTACCGGAGGCAAATCGCCCGGTTCCAACTTTACCGAACGGATGAAGAAGGCTGCCTGGCGGGCAGCATCGGTTTTAGGATTGAAGAAATGATAAGCACCGCGGATAAAACCATACTGACGGGCTAAGTTGAAGTTGCGCATGAAAGTCGTATCGCTGAAATCGCCTCCTTCGGAAGCCTTCATAAAGACGAAACGGACAGGAAAAGGAGCTGTCTGGGTTTTCTGAAGCTCAGCCCAGCTTATATCTCCCTGATGATGGGATACATCGAAACCGTGTACCGTATAACCTGCCGGCAAACAGACGCCGTATGCCTTCGTCCCGTAACAGGGTTTCCAACGGTATGCATACGGACGGATAAAGAAATAATAAAAGCCTACCACCAACAATGCGGCGACACCCCCTATCATGACATAATTCAGCCATCCCGGCAAAGTCCATCGAAACGGTTTCTTTTGCCTGCCTCGCTTTCCGGACGGCTTCTTTTTCCTGCTTCTTCCACCCGAACGCCGTGAAGCGGCAGAGGCTTTTGCCGAGGAATTTCGACGTGGCTTATTCGTAAGCGTAACAGGAGGTTCTTTTGCCATAAAAGATGAATGTTTAGTTTCTCTATTCAGTGGTTTATGCACTAACAAGGGAACGAGCCGGCAAGCTTACAGGATAAAAGCCCCGCCCGCTTGCCAACTCGTTGATAAGCCTTTAAATAACTTTATTCAAAAAATTATTTCTGATGTTCCAGTTGCAATGTCTTCGACGGCTGGTCGCATACTTCGGTGGGGCCAAAATACTGAATCGGACCCGGATAAACGTATGCGGTTTCTTTTGCCCACGTATCGCGCACTGCGGCAAATGCCTTGAACGGAGCGCCGTCCAACTTAACCAACGCTTTCTGGATAACTGGTTTCATCTCGCCGTTACGACGTTCCATGTTCATCATCATCGTGATGGGCACACCGCCTGCAATCCATTCTTCAGCCGGAGCTGTCAAGTTGCGTACAGACGACATATAGCCGGTCTTGCCATTGGCAATCAATACGGCTGCCGTATATCCCAATGAGTAGCAATAGTCGGCGTCGAAGTTGGAAGGAGCGGCACAACGTCCTTCGTAACCGAAGAAGTGGTGTTGAGCAGCGAATTTGCCTACGAACTTGCCTGCTGCTTTCCATTCAGCCAATTTCTTGCCTACCATTTCCGACAACAGCTTTTCGGTTTCAATCAGAGAAACCTGTACGTTTCCGTGCGGGTCGCGGTCGAGAGTCAACTGACGTGCAACGCCTTCGGGCAGAGAAGCATATACAGCCGCATTTTCGGCAGACAGCTTGCTGATGATGTATTCACGTTGTTTGTTCGGCTCGATAGCGGCATATTCTTCTGCATGTCCTGCCAGGAAGTCGTTCAATTCGGCTATCAGTTTCTTCATAGCCGGAATGAACTCGATCAAGCCTTCCGGAACCAATACGGTACCGAAGTTGTTGCCTTCAGCGGCACGTGCAGCCACGGCATTGGCAATATAAGTCACGATATCATCCAAAGACATGTTCTTGGCTTCCACTTCTTCCGAAATCAAACAGATGTTCGGCTGGGTCTGCAAAGCGCATTCCAATGCGATATGAGAAGCCGAACGACCCATCAGCTTGATGAAGTGCCAGTATTTGCGTGCCGAGTTACAGTCGCGTTCGATGTTGCCGATAACTTCCGAATAAGTCTTGCAAGCTGTATCGAAACCGAATGAAGTTTCAATCATGTCGTTCTTCAAGTCACCATCGATAGTCTTCGGGCAACCGATTACCTGAACACCATAATTCTTGGCTGCATAATATTCAGCCAATACGCAAGCATTGGTATTCGAGTCATCGCCGCCGATAATTACCAGTGCCTTGATGCCCAGTTCCTTCAAAATTTCGTATCCTTTCTCAAACTGGTCTTCTTTTTCCAGCTTCGTGCGTCCTGAGCCAATGATATCAAAACCACCCGTATTACGGTATTCGTCGATGATATCCGCAGTCAGTTCTTTATAGTTATGGTCTACCAAACCGCCGGGACCCAAAATAAATCCATACAGTTTGTTGGCAGGATTCATTTTCTTGATTCCGTCGAACAGACCGGAAATCACATTGTGTCCGCCAGGAGCCTGTCCGCCTGAAAGAATCACACCCACATTCATCGGAGCAAATTCCTTAGCTTCGCCTTCTTCAAATTTCAGCAAAGGCATGCCATAGGTATTAGGGAACAATTTCTTGATTTCCTCCTGGTCTGCCACTGACTGGGTAGGTTCTCCTTCGGCTACCTTTACAGCACCTTTCAATGCTTTAGGCAATTTCGGCTGATAAGCAGCTCTTGCAATTTGTAATGCACTTTTTGTCATAATGGTTTATTTTTAAATAGGTGTATATAAAGTTTTTGTTTTCCGTTTGGCAAATTTCGTTTTTTTTTTTGTAACGGCAAAAATGTCTGCCACAAAAAATCGCCTGACAAGAGTTTTGAAAGATTTTTTCGCAAACAAAGCGATAATTTCAGACAAAAACATTATCTTTACCCCACAATCAACCTTATTACAAACCTAAAAAAACAGACCATCATGGCAAAGAGAAGAGATTTAAAGAAATTCGTAAAGTATACTTCAAGTTATGTAACTAGCCTTATTTTGTGGGAAATCAGCACGGCTTCGGATGAAAAGCGCCCGGCATACGACCAGCTTCTGACCGACATCATCGACCTGCACCATGACATCGTGAGCCGTATCAGCCATACCGAACCGGGAAGCACAAAGGCATTCTATAAAAAACTGAGAACCGATTTCCGTGAAGGAATCAACACGATAGTAGGAAAAATTGATGAATTAGCAGACCGGAAAGGAGAATGAAACAAGCTATCTGCCGCTTCATCTATGGCAAGGTATTGGGATGGAAGGCACAGGTGACTGTCCCCGACTTTGACAAGTGCATCTTCTGTGCCGCACCGCATACCACCAATTGGGATTTGCTCATCGGCAAGCTGTTCATTTCAGCTATCGGACGTGAATCAGGCTTTATGATGAAGAAAGAGTGGTTCTTTTTCCCGTTGGGTATCCTGTTCCGGTGGATGGGAGGCATTCCTGTACACCGGGACAAACATACTTCCCTTGTCGAACAGATGATTCAAAAGATAAAGCAGAGCCCTAAGTTCCATCTGGCTATCACGCCCGAAGGGACACGCTCTGCCAATCCGAACTGGAAAAAAGGATTCTACTACATCGCTTCCGGAGCCGGCATACCGATTGTGCTGGTGGGAATAGACTACAGCAAGAAGTGCATCTATGCCGAGAAATACCTTTACGCAAGCGGAGACATCGACAAAGACATGCGTGAAATCAAACTTTATTTCAAACCTTTCAAGGGCAAGCACCCCGAAAAATTCGAATTAGGAGAATACTGAACCCTGCACAGATTCATCCGCAAGATACGTCAACCAAACACGCTTATGAAACGAGGTTCTTATCTGATAACCTTTCTTCTCGCCTTCGCTCTTTCCGCTTCGGCCCAGAGCCTGGAGAAAAATGTAGAAAAACGGCTGGAAGCCTTCTTCACGAACTACCAGACCTCTTATGCCGATATAGGCAAATGCGGACTGGACCGCTTTTCCATCGACCACCAACAAAAGACATTATGCATCTACGCCAATGACGCATTCGGCTATCAGCCCTTTACCGAAGAAAATACAATCGCCATCTACCGCCAGCTGAAACAACTCCTGCCGGGTCCGGTCAATTATTATACGTTGAAAGTCTATGCCGACGGACAACTTATAGAGAATCTGGTGCCGAATGCCTTCCGAAACAAGCAGAAAGACAAGACAAGGCAATACGGCGGCATGGAATACCAAGGCGATCCATGGGTCAGCAACATCTCCAAACCCTACCGCCCCAGCCAGGGACTGGAAGGGAAACACATCGCCCTTTGGCAAAGCCACGGGAAATTCTACAAGAACAATACAAACGAATGGAGCTGGCAACGTCCCCGCCTTTTCTGCACAAACGAAGACCTTTATACGCAATCCATCGTAGTCCCCTACCTGATTCCGATGCTGGAAAACGCAGGGGCCATAGTCTTCACTCCACGTGAACGCGACTGGCAGACCCATGAAGTCATTGTAGACAACAATACGGTTACTCCCGGAAGCCGATACCTGGAAGTGAACTACAAGAAAAAATATACATGGAAAACAACCGGGAAACCCGGATTCGCACAGATACGCACGACGTATGCAGACCGGCAAAACCCGTTTTTCGACGGTACAGCCCGTTTCATACCTACCTATAAGGAACCCGAAAAAGCTTTTGCCGAATGGATTCCCAATATCCCCGAAAAGGGCCGTTATGCTGTCTATGTCAGCTACCAGTCATTGCCCGAAAGCGTGACGGACGCCAAATACCTCGTTTTCCATAATGGCGGAGTGACCGAATTTAAAGTAAACCAACGCATAGGCGGAGGCACGTGGGTTTATCTGGGCACCTTCGAGTTCGACAAAGGGATGAACGATTACGGCATGGTCGTGCTCAGCAACGAAAGTTCCCAAAAAGGAGTGGTATGTGCCGACGCCGTACGCTTCGGAGGCGGGATGGGCAATATCGCCCGCAACGGGCAGACCAGCGGAATGCCACGCTACCTGGAAGGAGCCCGCTACTGGGCGCAATGGGCAGGCATGCCTTATACCGTCTATAGCAAAAGCGAAGGAGATAACGATTATAACGATGACATCAATGTCCGTTCGCTCATGCTGAACTACCTGAGCGGAGGGTCGGTCTTCAATCCCCGGGAGCAAGGATTAGGCATTCCTTTCGAACTAAGTTTCGCCATGCACAGCGACGCCGGATTCAAGCCCGACGACAGCCTGGTAGGGTCGCTCGGTATCTATACCACCCGTTTCAACGAAGGGAAACTGGCTTGCGGCATCTCACGCTATGCGTCACGCGACCTTGCCGATATGTTGCTGACCGGATTAAGCCGGGACATCACCTCCCGATTCGGCATCCAATGGGCACGACGCTCGCTCTGGAACCGCAACTACAGCGAAACACGGCTGCCTGCTGTGCCTTCCGTGATTCTGGAAACCCTCTCGCACCAGAACTTTGCCGACTTGAAGTTAGGCCATGACCCGTCATTCAAGTTCACCGTGGCACGTTCGGTCTACAAGTCTCTCTTGAAATACCTGGCAGACATGCACGGAGAACGCTACACTGTACAACCCTTGCCTGTCACCCACTTTGCCATCGAAGAAGGGAAAAAGAACACCTTCAACCTCCGTTGGACACCTGCCGAAGACCCTCTTGAGCCTACAGCCAAGGCACAAGGATACATTGTCTATACCCGGATAGGCAGAGGCGGATTCGATAACGGGACCTATGTACGCGACCCTCATTATACTTTCCAGGCAGAAGAAGGCATTGTTTACAGCTTCCGCGTAACGGCGGTCAACCGGGGCGGAGAAAGTTTTCCCTCCGAAACGCTTTCAGCCTATAAAGCCCGTCGCAGCAAAGGAACCGTATTGATTGTAAACAGCTTCCACCGTACCAGTGCGCCTGCCAGTGTCGAGACAGCCACACTTCAAGGCTTCGACCTGCAGACCGATCCGGGCATTCCTTATATCGGCACGACCGCCTTCTGTGGTTATCAGCAATGTTTCGACCGCCAAGGCATCGGAGTGGAGACTGAAGGCGGACTGGGATACAGTGGAAGCGAATGGGAAGGGAAATACATTGCCGGCAACACGTTCGATTATCCTTTCGTTCATGGAAAGGCTATTCAGATGGCTGGCAACTGGTCTTTTGTATCATGCAGCGACGAGACATTAGAAAGCGGTTCGACCGACCTGCGCCGTTATCCGGTCATCGACCTGATCCGAGGAGCCGAGGACCGGCCTCTCAGCCCGCATATCCAACAACAACTTACGGATTATTGCCGTACCGGAGGATGCCTCCTGCTCAGCGGCACCTATACGGGAAGCCGGCTGGGAAGCAACGAGTTCATGCGACAGGTGCTGAAATACACCTATGGAGGAAGTCTTCGCCATTCGCCGACAGATGAAATCCAAGGCAACAACCTGCGTTTCCACATCGCCCGCCAGGCGAACAGCGAAACATACGCCGTCCCTTCTCCCGAAAGCCTCACTCCTGTATCGGACGCTTTTTCCGCTTATCTCTATGCCGGAGCCAATGCCAGTGCCGCCATTGCCTACAAGGGTAATTACCGCATCTTCGCGCTGGGCTTCCCCTTCGAGAGCATCCGGGAGGAAGATGCGCGTATCCGCCTGATGCGGAGTGCGCTGAACTTCCTCCGCCCGTAACCGGACTATCCACTTCCTAAAAGGGTTATCCGCGGTCTTTCCTTACAACTTCCCTTCCAGCCAGGCATCAATCAGCCTACGGGCGATGCTCAGTTTTTTGGGAAGTTCGGGCAAGCGGTCTTTGTGATAGAAAGCGCCTGTACTCAACTCTTCATCCTGCAACCGGACGGTGCCGCTTTCGTATTCGGCAGAATAGCCTATCATGATACCGCTTGGATAGGGCCACGGCTGGCTTCCGAAATATTTCAGGTTCTTGATAGTAAGCCCTGTCTCCTCCATCACTTCCCGCCGTACGCATTCTTCAAGCGTTTCGCCCGGCTCAAGAAAGCCTGCTACCAACCCCTTGAACGTACCGCGGAAATTACGCGCGTGAACCAGTAACACCTGGTCCTCTCCCCGCTTGATAAGCACAATAATGGCAGGCGATATGCGCGGATAAATCTCCTGTCCGCACTGAGGACACCGCTTGGCTATCGGCGCCACCTGCACTGTAGGCACTCCGCAACGGGGACAAAACCGGCTGTCACGGTCCCACGTCAATATCTGAGAGGCTTTTCCTGCCATCCGGTATTCGTCCCAGGGCAACACATCAAACGAAGCCCGCAAATCTTTCAACTGATAAGGGCTTCCATCTTCCTCTCCACCGGCTGGAGCCGTCAGGGCAAAAGCCTTGGCGATACATCCGTTTATCTTGCCGATGACATGCACCGTGCTTCCTTCCGGCACTTCCACCGGCGGTTCTGTCCCAAAAGGGATATGGTATCCATCCGGATGTTTTTCTATCAAGACCTGACCTTCATAAAATGCGAACCATCCGCATTCTTCTTTTTCTTCCATTCTATCTCGTTTTTATCTGCTTTTCATTGTCAATTGAATACGTTTACGCTCCCTGTCTACGCCCAGCACACGTACACGCACCTGCTGGTGGATGCTGACCACTGTCGTAGGGTCGCTTACGAAATGGTCAGCCAATTGTGAGACATGCACCAAGCCGTTCTCTTTGATGCCAATATCTACAAAACATCCGAAATTGGTAATGTTCGTCACGATGCCCGGAAGCTCCATCCCTTCTTTCAAATCGTCTATCGTATGCACATCAGGGTCGAAATGGAACGCTTCCAACTTCTTGCGCGGGTCACGTCCCGGCTTTTCCAGTTCGTGCATAATATCGGTCAACGTCGGGATACCTACCGTATCGGTTACATAATCTTTTATCCGGATACGTTCACGAAGCGATTGGTCGGCAATCAGGTCAGCCACCGAGCATTTCAAGTCTTTTGCCATCTTCTCTACGATGGCATAACTCTCGGGATGTACAGCCGAATTGTCGAGCGGATTGTCGGCATGAGGGATACGGAGGAAACCCGCACATTGTTCGAAGGCTTTCGCTCCCATCCGCGGCACCTTCAGCAGCTCTTTGCGCGAACGGAAAGGACCATTGGCGGCCCGATAGTCCACAATGTTCTGCGCCAAAGCCGGACCCAGCCCCGATACATACGTCAGCAAGTGCCGGCTTGCCGTATTGACATTCACCCCTACCAGGTTCACACAACTCTCGACGGTCTGGTCGAGTGCCGCTTTCAGTTTGCTTTGGTCGACATCGTGCTGGTATTGCCCTACTCCGATAGACTTGGCATCAATCTTCACCAGTTCGGCAAGTGGGTCTATCAGCCGGCGTCCGATGGATACGGCACCACGTACCGTGACATCATAATCGGGGAACTCTTCGCGGGCGGTTTTCGATGCCGAATAAATGGAAGCGCCGTCTTCGCTCACGACAAAGACCTGCACCTCTCTGCCGAAGCGCAAAGAATTGACAAACTGTTCCGTCTCGCGGCTGGCGGTCCCGTTTCCGATAGCGATGGCTTCTATGCCATACTGCTCCACCAGGGTAGTCAGCTTGCGTGCGGCGATTTGTTTCTCCGCTTTCGGAGGATGGGGATACACCGCGTCGTTATAGAGCAAAGCCCCTTGCGCATCCAGGCAAACCACTTTGCATCCGGTGCGATACCCGGGATCGATACCCATTACCCGTTTCTGTCCTAAGGGAGGTGCCAACAACAATTGGCGGAGATTCTCGGCAAACACACGGATGGCTTCTTCATCCGCATGCTCCTTGCTGCCGGCTGCAAACTCGGTCTCGATAGCCGGTTTGAGCAAGCGCTTGTAGGCATCAGCCACCGCTTCCGCCACCTGTCCGGAACACTCGTTGCCGCCTTTCACATAACGGCGTTCCAGTCCTTCCATGCATTCCTCGTCTTCCGCCGGAGCGATGCTTACCTTCAAGATTCCCTCGGCTTCTCCCCGACGCAACGCCAGAAGGCGATGGGAAGTGCACCGCTTCAAAGGTTCAGAAAAATCAAAATAATCGCGGTATTTCAAGGCAGCCTCATCCGACTCTTTTCCTTTCACTACTTTCGAAGATATGACGGCACGGCGGGCAAAGCGTCCGCGCACCAGGTTACGCGCCTGTTCGTCTTCGTTTACCTGTTCGGCGATGATGTCACGCGCGCCTTTCAGCGCATCCTCCTCGTCTTTCACCTCTCCTTTTACAAACTCACGCACCCGGCTCGCAAGGTGGTTCTCGCGTTGCATCAAGAGCAACATCGCCAACGGTTCCAGCCCTTTCTGGCGTGCCATTTCGGCACGGGTCTTGCGCTTGGGCTTATAAGGCAGGTAGATATCCTCCAGTTCGGTGGCATCCCAACAGGCTTCTATCCTTGCCCGAAGCTCGGGAGTCAGTTTCCCGCTGCTCTCTATGGTGGAAAGAATCGTTTCTTTCCGTTTCACCAGTTCGTTCAACTTCTCGTTGCGTACCTGTATCTCGCCTATCTGCACTTCGTCCAGCCCGCCGGTAGCTTCCTTCCGGTAACGGCTGATGAAAGGAATGGTAGCGCCGCCTTCCAGCAGTTTCAACGTATTTTCTACACGATGCACGGGCAACTTCAATGCCCGTGCAATCATCTCACTGAATTTCTCCATATCGTTTTTTATATTTCCGGAGGGCAAAGGTACAGAATTTTACCGTTCCCCGCTACCCCATCCGGAAATAAATCCTTACCGATAGAAATGCAGTTCGTTTTCCAGCTTCCGCACCCGTTCCTGCAAGTCTTCTATCCGTTGCAACAAGTGGCGGATGGCGTCAATGCCTTCTATATTGATAGACAAATCATAATACAGGTGGGTGTACCGCTCCAGCTCGCTCAACTGGGAAGCCGGGAAATAACCGGTATTGTCAATGATTTCCACATTGATAAGCCCGCCTTCGCCCAACATCAGGACAAAGTCGGGCTCGATATTGCATTGTGAACAATAATCTTTTATTATTATCAAATCGTTTTGCATAGTTCGTATATTTTAGTTGACAAGTTAACAAGTTGACTAGGTATCAGTTAACCAGGTTCAACTTCTTCTCAAGCCTTATTTCCCGGATTATCCTTTTTGCAATTCCCTGAACAAGTCTTTCTGATGTTCCGTAAGCGAAGTCGGGATGGTCACATGGTAGGTCACAATCAGGTCGCCGAAGCTTCCTTCCTGCTTGTAGACAGGGAAACCTTTGCCTTTCAGGCGAACCATCGCATCGTTCTGCGTACCCGGACGTACTTTCAGCTTTACCTGCCCGTCGAGGGTATTTACCGTGACTTCCCCGCCCAATACAGCGGTATAAAGGTCGATGTTCACGTTGGTATAAAGGTCATTCTCTTTCCGTTTGAACACCGGGTCGTCACTTATCACAAAAGTAATATACAAGTCGCCCGCAGGTCCTCCGTTGGTTCCCTTGCCTCCGTGGCCCTTCAGCTTGATGACTTGCCCGTTTGCCACACCGGCAGGCACCGTAATCCGAAGCGTTTCGCCGCCTACAGTAAAGGTCTGCTTGTGTGTAACCGCCGCCTCACGAAGCGTAAGCGGCAGTTCCGCCTCGATATCCTGTCCGCGGAACGCACCTCTTCCACGTCCGCCGGCAGTCCTGCTTCCGTGACCGAACAATTCCTCGAAGAAATCAGAGAATCCGCTGGCATTACCGCCAAAGCCATGCATGCCCGCTCCGCCAAAGCCGCTGGTGAAGTGCTGTCCGTCTGTGGAATACCAGTATTCACTGCCTCCGGGTCCTCCCTGCTGGGCTTGATATGCCTTCCGCTGCGCTTCAAACTCGTCGGCATGCTTCCAGTTTTCCCCATAAGCATCGTATTTCTTACGCTTCTCAGGGTCACTCAATACCTCGTTGGCTTCGTTTATCGCCTGAAACTTCTCCTTGGCGCTCGGGTCGTTCGGGTTCAGGTCCGGGTGATATTTACGTGCCAACTTACGGAATGCTTTCTTGATATCATCCTGAGTTGCCGTTTTGTCAACTCCCAGAATGTTGTAATAGTCTATGTAAGCCATATAGTCAGTTGTTTTTTTACGTTAAGGGAACGCAAAGTATATGCCAACCACATTATTTTAACTATCTTTGCACAAACCGACAAATTGTCACATTACTAAACATGCTGAACTTATGAAAATCCGACATTATCTTATGGCTTTATGCTGCACCGGAAGCCTGCTTGGCGCATACGCTTCAAGCGAAGAGACCACCACCATCAAACTACTGGAAACAAGCGATATACACGGGGCTTATTTCCCATACGACTTCATTACACGCCAGCCTCAGAAAGGAAGTCTGGCACGCATATCCACCTTCGTCAACGAGCAACGCAAGCAGTATGGAGACAATGCCCTGCTGATGGATAACGGTGACATTTTGCAAGGACAACCCGTCGCCTACTATTATAATTACATCGATACGGCTTCTACCCACGTATGTGCCGCCATGCTGGATTACCTGAAATGCGACGTAGCCAACATGGGAAACCACGACATCGAGACCGGACATGCCGTGTACGACCGCTGGATAAGCCAATGCCACTTCCCCATGCTGGGAGCCAACATCATCGACCAACGCACGGGCGAGCCTTACTTGCCTCCCTACCGTATATTCGAGCGGGACGGCATACGCGTCGCCGTACTGGGGCTGATAACTCCTGCCATACCCTCGTGGCTTCCCGAAACCATGTGGAGCGGACTGCGTTTTGAAGACATGGAAACCTGCGCGCGCCGCTGGACCGAAATCATCCGCCGGCAAGAGCATCCCGACATACTGGTCGGACTCTTCCATGCCGGACCGGAAGGCAACACACTGGACAACGTGATAGAGAACGGGTCGGAAATAGTGGCACGCAACATTCCGGGCTTTGATGTCGTATTTATGGGGCACGACCATCGCCGCCTGTGCAAGAAAATATGCAATGTAGCGGGCGACTCTGTCTTGCTCATCAATCCCGCCAATGCTGCCCGTGCCATAGCAGACGTAACGGTAAAGGTAACCCGTAAGGATGGGAAAATCCTGCATAAGTCCGTAGAAGGCAAGCTGAGCGATGTCACCTCGCTCCCGATTGATGAAGCATTCATGCAGACATTCGACCCGCAATACCAAGCCACGCTTCGCTTCGTGTCGCGCAAGATAGGTTCCATCCGGAATACCATTACCACCCAGGACGCATTCTTCGGCCCGTCGGCATTCGTCGACCTGATTCACCAGCTCCAGCTTGACATCACCGGAGCCGATATCTCCTTCTGCGCTCCCCTCTCCTTCCGTGCCGAAATCAAGGAGGGAGACATCTACGTAAGCGACATGTTCAATCTCTACAAATACGAGAACCTGCTCTACACCATGCGGTTGACCGGACGTGAAATCAAAGGAGTCCTCGAAATGTCGTATGCCTTATGGACCAACCGGATGCAATCGCCCGATGACCACCTGCTTTTATTGAACGACCAAGACGAAGGATTCGGACGTCTCAAGAACCCCAGTTTCAATTTCGATTCGGCAGCAGGCATCCTTTATACGGTAGATGTCACCCAGCCCGAAGGCAAGAAAATCACCATTACCAGCCTGGCAGACGGCACTCCGTTCGACCTCGACCGCACTTATACCGTAGCCATCAATTCTTATCGCGGCAACGGAGGGGGCGACCTGCTGACCAAAGGAGCAGGCATCCCGAAAGCGGAACTCGCCAAACGCATCGTCCGTGCTACCGAGAAAGACCTGCGCTATTACCTGATGAAACGCATCGAGGAAGTAAAGACGCTCGACCCACACCCCCTGAACCAATGGCGTTTCGTGCCCGAAGAATGGACCAAGCCAGCCTCAGAGCGCGACCGGGAAATCCTTTTCAAGTAAACGATTCACTTAGAGAGCTGACAAAAGGCAAGTATATGCAAACAGAAATGCACCTAGGTTCATCAGCTAACGCACCTAGGTGCATCGACCAACGCAGCTAAGTGCAACAGCCAACGCACTTAGGTGCATCAGCCAATGCACATAGGTGCGTTAACCAATGAAGTTAGCTTCGAATAACACATACGCTTGATAACGGGTATCCTCGTTTACAGGAGTAAGCGAGACATACCCAGTCATCAGCCTCTCTTCCTGCAACAAGACTGGATGTTCTTCCCGCATCCGAGAATGAAAATCCATAGCTTCTCCCGAAGCCGGATAATGCTCAATGACAAAACGGCCTCGGGCAAACGGATGGGCATAACGGTCGAAAAAAAGACGTGAAAGCACCCCCATATTCATCCGCAAATTGATTTCCACACACGGATGGACCACATAACCATTCTCCTGACAAACCATCATATCGACACCTAAATAGCCGATATAACCTCCTCCCAACCAACCGGGTAACACTTCCAGCAACCGATGACGTATTTCATGCAACATACCGCACGGAACGTATGTGCCCAGCCTTCGCTCTATCTCCACATCGGAAGCCAGAAGATTGCCTTTGTAATTGCCGAAGGCATCAGTCTCGAAAAACGAATAACCGGCAAAAGTAACGCTTCCTAATTCATCGACATGAAACTCCATAGCAAAATCGCACACCTTATTATATATAGGCTCTATCGTTATTGCTCCTTGCGTACGAAGAATACGTGCTGCCCAGCCTTCCAGCGAAGCCGTCCAGGTGTTACGGGTAACAAAAGCCAATCCACGCCCGCTTCCCGACCAGGGAGCTTTCAAGACACATCTGCCCCATGCATCCAAGCGACCTTTCACTTCTTCCAAGGTATGGCACACCGCCACTTCTCCGCACACCTCTTTCCCCATCGCTACCTGCCGCAATACCGCTACACTACTCGTCCGGGCAGAAAGGAGACGGATAGTCTGTAAGGTTTCTGCTGAAGGAAGCACCTCACCGGATACGCCGGCTTGCCGCAACGCATGGACCAATGCCGGACTCCAGCCCCATGGCGACCAAGGCAAAGACGGATACATTGTGGTCATAAACACTTCGGGGAAATCCATCTGCCCGTTGCAAAGCTCCTCCCACCAAAGCATCCGCTCTGCCGAAGGCAACTTGACGATACTTCCTGCAGGAGCATACCAGGCAGGCAACACCGAAAGGTCGGCAGCCATCTGCCTGATTCCGGCGGGCACTTTATAATAAGGAGTGAAATTGGCAAGCGCCATATCGTTCTCCGGATTGAAAAGGTAAACCGTTTCTTTCATACACATACTCTCTGCTTCGGGCATAATGTTTCTGATAATACTGCACAAAGTTACGCGAAAAAAATAATTATTTTGATAACTCCAGTTTGCAAATTAATGAACTATTAGTATATTTGCACCGAAGAAATCGAAATTCATGGAAGCATTCTACAGAACACATAATTACCTGGTTGAGCATACCAATGCCCCCGTACGCCGCGACTTGATGGACGAAATAGACTGGAACGCCCGCCTTATTGGCATTAAAGGTACACGCGGTGTAGGGAAGACTACGTTTCTATTGCAATATGCTAAGGAAAAATTCGGTTTCGACCGTTCGTGCCTGTTTGTCAACATGAACAATTTCTATTTTTCGCAACACAGCCTGGTCAACTTTGCCGGCGAGTTTGTGAAGCGTGGCGGGAAGGTGCTTCTTATCGACCAAGTATTCAAACTTCCGCAATGGAGCCACGACCTGCGCACATGCTACGACCGTTATCCCCACCTGAAGATTGTCTTCACCGGCTCTTCGGTAATGCGGCTGAAAGAAGAGAATCCCGAACTGAACGGCATCGTGCAGTCGTACAACCTGCGCGGCTTTTCGTTCCGCGAGTTCCTCAACCTGCAGACAGGCAATCACTTTTCGTCCTATACGCTCGACGAAATCCTGACTGGACACGAACATATCGCGAAAACCATCCTTCCGCACATCAATCCGCTCAATTATTTCCAAGACTATATCCACCACGGATTCTACCCTTTTTTCCTGGAAAAACGGAACTTCTCGGAGAATCTGCTGAAGACAATGAACATGATGATTGAAGTAGATATTCTTCTCATCAAACAAATTGAGCTGAAATACCTCTCGAAAATAAAAAAATTATTATATTTGTTGGCTGTAGACGGACCGGTTGCTCCCAACATCAGCCAACTGGCTTCGGACATCCAGACTTCGCGCGCCACGGTGATGAATTACATCAAATACCTTGCCGACGCGCGGCTGATAAACATGGTATATCCGAAAGGAGAAGTGTTCCCCAAGAAACCGGCAAAAATCATGATGCACAACACCAACCTGATGTACAGCATCTATCCGGTGAAAGTGGAGGAACAAGACGTGTTGGAAACCTTCTTCGTCAACTCGTTGTGGAAAGACCACAAGGTAAACAAGGGCGAGAAAGGCACTTCGTTCCTGGTAGACGGAAACCTGAATTTCCGCATCTGCGGCGAAGGATATAAGATAAAGAGCAATCCCGGCGTGTACTACGCCATGCACCGGACCGAACTGGGACACGGCAATCAGATTCCGCTGTGGCTGTTCGGCTTCCTGTATTGACAAAGGGAAAAAGGAGACGATATTTTATTACCTAATAATATAATTAGTAATTGTATGACTAAACAAAAAAAATTTATCACTTGTGATGGTAACGAAGCTGCTGCTCACATTTCGTACATGTTTACGGAAGTAGCCGCTATCTACCCCATCACTCCGTCGTCTACCATGGCAGAGCACGTAGACGAATGGGCTGCCGCAGGTCGTAAAAACATCTTCGGCGAAACTGTTTTGGTACAAGAAATGCAATCTGAAGGCGGTGCAGCCGGTGCGGTTCACGGTTCTCTTCAGGCTGGTGCATTGACTACTACTTATACTGCTTCTCAGGGTCTGTTGCTGATGATTCCGAATATGTACAAGATTGCAGGTGAATTGCTGCCTTGCGTATTCCATGTATCAGCACGTACACTGGCTTCTCACGCACTGTGTATCTTCGGCGACCATCAGGACGTTATGTCAACTCGTCAGACTGGTTTCGCCATGCTGTGCGAAGGCTCTGTACAGGAAGTAATGGATTTGGCTGGTGTAGCTCACTTGGCTACCATCAAGTCTCGCGTACCGTTCGTTAACTTCTTCGACGGTTTCCGTACTTCTCACGAAATCCAGAAGATTGAAAAGCTGGACAACGAAGACCTCGCTCCGCTTATCGACCAAAAAGCATTGGCTGAATTCCGTGAACGTGCACTGACTCCGAACAAACCGGTAGCACGCGGTATGGCTGAAAACCCCGACCACTTCTTCCAACACAGAGAATCATGCAATCCGTACTACGAAGCTGTTCCGGCTATCGTAGAAGAATATATCAACGAAATCAACAAAATTACAGGTCGCAACTACGGTCTGTTCGATTACTATGGTGCTGACGATGCCGAAAACATCATCATCGCTATGGGTTCGGTAACCGAAGCTACCCGCGAAGCTATCGACTATCTGACCGCTCAGGGCAAGAAGGTAGGTATGGTGGCTGTTCACCTGTATCGTCCGTTCTCGGCCAAGCACTTCCTGGCTAAAGTGCCCAAGACCGTGAAACGCATCGCTGTACTCGACCGTACAAAAGAACCGGGTTCAAACGGCGAACCGTTGTATCTGGATGTAAAAGACGTATTCTACGGACAGGAAAACGCCCCGTTGATTGTAGGCGGACGTTATGGTCTGGGTTCGAAAGACACTACTCCGGCTCAGATTCTGTCAGTATACGAAAACCTCGAACTCCCGATGCCGAAAGACCACTTCACTATCGGTATTGTGGATGACGTGACTTTCACTTCTCTGCCTCAGAAAGAAGAAATCGCTCTCGGTGCAGAAGGTGTGTTCGAAGCTAAATTCTACGGTTTGGGTGCCGACGGTACGGTAGGTGCCAACAAGAACTCTGTAAAAATCATCGGTGACAATACCGACAAATATTGCCAGGCTTATTTCTCTTACGACTCGAAGAAGTCAGGCGGTTTCACTTGCTCTCACCTGCGTTTCGGCGATCATCCGATTCACTCTACTTACCTGGTGACTACTCCGAACTTCGTAGCTTGCCACGTTCAGGCTTACCTGCACATGTACGACGTAACCCGTGGTCTGCGCAAGAACGGTACTTTCCTGTTGAACACAATCTGGGAAGGCGACGAGCTGGCTAAGAACCTGCCGAACAAGGTAAAGAAATATTTCGCAGAAAACAACATCACCGTTTACTATATCAACGCTACTCAGATTGCTCAGGAAATCGGTTTGGGCAACCGCACCAACACCATCCTGCAGTCGGCATTCTTCCGTATCACAGGCGTTATCCCTGTAGACTTGGCTGTTGAGCAGATGAAGAAATTCATCGTGAAGTCTTACGGCAAGAAGGGTGAAGACGTTGTCAACAAGAACTATGCAGCGGTTGACCGCGGCGGTGAATACAAACAACTGACCGTTGACCCGGCTTGGGCTAACCTCGAAGTAGAACCGGCTGCAGCCAACAATGATCCGGCATTCATCAACGAAGTAGTTCGTCCGATTAATGCTCAGGACGGTGACTTGCTGCCTGTATCTGCATTCAAAGGCATCGAAGACGGTACTTGGCATCAGGGAACAGCTAAATACGAAAAACGTGGTGTAGCTGCTTTCGTTCCGGAATGGAATCCTGAAAACTGTATCCAGTGTAACAAATGTGCATACGTTTGTCCTCACGCTGCTATCCGTCCGTTCGTTCTCGACGCAGAAGAGCAGAAGGGTGCAAACTTCCCGATGCTGAAAGCTGTGGGCAAGCAGTTCGCCGACATGACATTCCGTATGCAGGTAGACGTACTCGACTGCTTGGGTTGCGGCAACTGTGCTGATGTATGTCCGGGCAATCCGAAGAAAGGTGGCAAGGCTCTGACCATGAAACACCTGGAAAGCCAATTGGCAGAAGCAGACAATTGGACTTACTGCGTAGACAACGTGAAGAGCAAACAAGACTTGGTAGACATCAAGTCGAATGTGAAGAACTCTCAGTTCGCTACTCCGCTGTTTGAGTTCTCCGGCGCTTGCTCGGGTTGTGGTGAAACTCCGTATGTAAAACTGATTTCTCAGTTGTTCGGCGACCGCGAAATGGTATCTAACGCAACGGGATGTTCTTCTATCTACTCGGGTTCAGTTCCTTCTACTCCGTATACTACCAATGAAAAAGGTCAGGGTCCGGCTTGGGCTAACTCTTTGTTCGAAGACTTCTGCGAATTCGGTCTGGGTATGGAACTTGCCAACAAGAAACTGCGCAACCGCATCGAAGACGCCATGAAGGCTGCCATCGCTTCGGAAGAAACTCCGGCTGAATATAAAGAAGCATTCCAGGAATGGATTGACGGACGCAACGATGCCGACAAGAGCAAAGCTGCTGCCGAAAAGATTATCCCGCTGGTAGAAGCCGCTAAAGACAAATGTCCGAACTGCGCTACCATCTACGAATTCAAAGATTACCTCATCAAGCGTTCTCAATGGATTATCGGTGGTGACGGTGCTTCTTACGATATCGGTTACGGAGGTCTCGACCATGTAATCGCTTCGGGCGAAGACGTAAACATCCTGGTATTGGATACCGAAGTTTACTCGAACACAGGCGGTCAGTCTTCTAAGGCTACTCCGCTGGGTGCCATCGCTAAGTTTGCCGCTTCCGGTAAGCGTGTACGCAAGAAAGACTTGGGTCTGATTGCTACTACTTACGGCTATGTATATGTAGCTCAGATTGCCATGGGCGCTGACCAGGCTCAGACTTTGAAAGCAATCCGCGAAGCTGAAGCTTATCCTGGACCGTCATTGGTTATCGCTTACGCTCCGTGTATCAACCACGGATTGAAAGCCGGTATGGGTAAGAGCCAGGCAGAAGAAGCTAAGGCTGTTGAATGTGGTTACTGGCACTTGTGGCGCTTCAACCCAGCTCTGGAAGACGAAGGCAAGAATCCGTTCTCGCTCGACTCGAAAGAACCGAACTGGGCTAACTTCCAGGATTACCTGAAAGGTGAAGTACGTTTCGCTTCGGTAATGAAACAATATCCGACAGAAGCTGCCGACCTGTTCGCTGCTTGCGAAAAGATGGCAAAGAAACGTTACGATTCATACAAGCGTATGGCTGCTATGGATTGGAGCGATGAAAAAGCTGAATAATCATCCTTATTGATACTATTATAAAACAGCCGGTCCGCTGATGCGAACCGGCTGTTTTCTTTTATTTCCAACGAATATGGATTCGATTGCAACTTCATATATATTGTAAACAATATTCCTTATCTATGAAACGCTTTATTTCTTAAACCGAAGCTGAACACTCTTCACCACCTCTTTTCCTTTCATATCCTTAGCCGAAACACGTACAGTCGCCTTGCCGCTTTTCCCGTTAGAACGAACTACGAGCAACGCACGTCCTTTCCACAAATGATGGGTGGCGTCTGAATAAGCATCTTCATCCTTAATATCGGCATTACCCAAGGCAAGCAGGGTCCCAGCTCCTTTCACTTCGACAGATAAAAGATTGTCAGCTACAGGCACCACATTCCCGGCAGCATCCACTGCTTCTATCACCACGAATGCAAGGTCTTGCCCATCAGCTATAAGCTGATTTCTGTCGGCAGTAAGACGGACAGAAACCGCCTCGCCGGCAGTAGACAAAGTCTGAGTCTCCATCACTTTCCCGTCACGGATACCCTCTGCTTTCAAAGTGCCCGGCTCGTATGCCAAAGCAAATACCGCTTTCATCTCTTCTGTCGGCTTCTCGCCTATCAACCGGTCGTCCAGATACAGACGGACGGTGGGATAATGAGAATACACTTCCACCTCTATCGGCTTGCCTTCGTGCCCTTCCCAATTCCAGGAAGCAAAGGTAGGCCACGTACCCCAAAGCGTAGTCTGTATCTTTCCCTTGTAACCGTCAGGTTCCTTCACGGCGATATACAGATGTTCGTCTCCCGCTTCGTTCCACAACATCGAACGGTAATAGCTGATAGGTTTGCGCAATCCGGTCAGGTCAATATCGCCGCAATAAGCGGCATGCCACGGATATAACGGACGATGATAATGCTCGCCCGGCACATCGCCTTCGTAATACCAACGCCCGATACCCGACTCACCGATATAGTCCATAGCAGTCCATACAAAATCACCTATGATATAAGTATGGTCTTTCACCTTCCGGAAATTCTTCCAGGCATCATTCGGATACGATTCGGTCTGCATCATGATGCGTGAAGGAACGCGCTGATGGTCACTTTCCGATTTATGAATCATGTAATTATAGCCCACGATATCATGCGCCTCAGCCAACGGGTCATAGATTTCCCAGTCACTATCCCAAGCTGCCAATGCCGAAGTAACCGGACGGGTAGGGTCAAGCTTGCGGCAAAGCCCTGCCAGCTTACGGGCAGTGGTTACGACTTCAATCTTTTTCCGCTCGATAACTTCATTGCCGATACTCCAACAGAAAATACTGGGATGATTGCGGTCGCGAAGCACCATCGCCTCTACATCGCGCTCCCACCACTCATCAAACAACGTATGGTAATCGTATGTATTTTTCGATTCGCGCCAACCGTCGAAAGCCTCATCGATGACCAACATGCCCAAAGCATCGCAAGCATCCAGAAAAGTCTCGGAAGGCACATTGTGCGAAGTACGTACGGCATTGAATCCGGCTTGTTTCATCAGTTCCACCTTCCGCCATTCGGCACGGTCGTAAGCGGCAGCGCCTAAAATGCCATTATCATGGTGCAGGCAAGCTCCGTTCAGCAGCACCGGTTTCCCATTCAAGAGGAAACCTTTTTCTGCCGAATAAGCCAGCGTACGGAAACCGAAGGACTCCTCCGTACTATCCAACACTTTGCCTTGCCCGCTTACCGTGATATGCGCCGCGTACAACTTTGGTTGTTCCAGCGACCACGGTTCAGCATCGGGCACATGCAACTGATATTCGGCAGTTATCCGGCTTTCGGGCTGCAACTCGTAAGTCTTCGCTTCCGTCTGACCGGCTATTTCCACCTTCACCTCAACCGTTTTCTTTTCCTGCGTAGCATTCTCCACATCCGTTTTCATCACCACCGTATGCAGGTCGGGAGTCGTAATCTGAGTTCCCCAGTCAGCAACATGCACATAACCGGTCTCTATCAGCCATACATTGCGGTAAATGCCCGAACCTGTGTACCAACGGCAATTTTTCTGCTGCGAATTGTCTACCCTTACCGCCACCGTATTCTTCCCGGCTTTCACGTATGGAGCCAAATCGACGAAAAACGAAGAATAGCCATACGGATGTCCTCCGGCACGTTGCCCGTTGACATATACATCCGAGTTCATGTATACGCCTTCGAAATAAAGCCGGAGTTTCTTATCCTCACAACCTTCGGGCAAATCGAAAGTCTTGCGATACCAGCCGATACCCGTAGGCAGATAACCGCCGTCATTGCCTGCAGGCGCATCCTTGTCGAACTTCCCTTCGATACTCCAGTCGTGAGGAAGGGTAATCCCGCGCCACGAAGCATCATCGAAAGTCATATCCTTAGCTTCGGGCACATCGCCCAGGCAGAACAGCCAGCCGTCGTTGAATAATTGTTTTCTCGGAGATGCCGAAACCGCCAGAACCAGCATCAGCATCCAATAAATAAGCATCTGTTTTTTCATAGTAACTATTTTAAGTGTTTTTGAATGTACCACAAAAATAAGGAATTTATCCACTCATTCCAATAATTTATATACCTTTGCCCATACTCACTTTAAAACAGAAAACTTATGAAAAAGCTATCTAAACTTACCTTTGCCCTCGGCTTTGCCAGCCTGTGTCTGACCGCATGCACCAGCTACAGCGCACAAGATTATGTGAACGACATGAAAGCCTTGACCGAAGAAACCCTTCAAAACGCCTCTACCTATACTGAAGAAGACTGGAAAGAGGTAGGCGAAAAATACCGCAGCATCAACGAAAAAGGAAAAAAGGTATTGGAAAACATGACCGAAGACCAACGGAAAGAGTTGGAGAAATTTACGGAAGAGATGTCGGACAAAGCTGTCGAATTCAATCACGAAGAACTGAAAGAACAATTCAACGACCTGATGCAACAAGCCGATGATTTCATCGACAAGGTTATAAATGAAATACAAGACAAAAACGAATAATGAAAAAGTGAGGCTGTCATCACCGACAACCTCACTTTTCTATTACGACCTATTTACAGAGAGAATTAGTCTGCATAAGTAATGGTATAAGTAGTTCTGCTCAACATATCTGCATTATATCGGGACATCGTCTTCCGTACGATAGATGAAATACGACCTTGACTGTCCTTCTCATACTCATATTCATAATCAAAATCAGCTCCAGTAAACCAAATTTCTTTAGAAATCAAATTTTCTGATGATTTTCCATAAAATCTAAATGGAGTGAATAAAGAGTAATGACTATAATCATACTCATAAGTACTACAATTCGAAATAAAACAATTCAAATCAAGATTCGCATTATTTTTCTCATCTGTATATTCATAAGTATAAACAGAACCACGGCAATTGAATGTTACCAAATTTCCATTTTCATATTCAAACGTATTATTATTTAATAATACCATATACCCGTTTTCATCATAGACAGGACTCGCAACCAATTTTCCATCAGTACTTTCAACAGTCGTATTATATAAATATTCAATTCCACCATCCCTCATTATATAAGCCATATACGACTCATCACCTGTTACATATACCTCTTCTACACCTTTGTAACTATATGTCCAATCGTATGTATAATTACCATTTATAATGTAATAATTCTGAATACGACCTTCATCATCATAAGTAAACCTATACGTATTAACAGACGATGGTTCCGTCGCTCCCCTAAAAGTTGATTCCTGTATTTCAATAATCATATTCTTTACAGGTTCAGGTTCCGGCTCAGGTTCCGGCACATTAAAATCACCGATACGGAAATAATAATAAATGATAATGTAATCGCCATAAAAACGATAAATAATCAAGACACGTTCGGTAAGCTGGAAAATATACCAATGGTAATCACCAAAATTGAACGATGGACCCCTACCGTCATAGAGACCTCCACCTCCAATACCCGGACCCGGTATATCACCTTCGTCTACATTCCAACTAAAGTCACCTCCGCCTGTACTTCCACCGGAACCACTTCCACCTTGATCCATATCCCCGGTGCCATCGTCATAAATATCCATCCAAGGAATTTCGCCCGGATCAATTTCTTCGGTTATTTCACCCGTATTCGGATTGACTATTTCACCTCCATTCGGTTGCCAGCGACCAACAATCATTTGTGCGACACTGGGCTGTCCATCTTCGATTACAATGGTTTCAAAGCCATCCTTATTGCAAGCAGACATCAGTCCTGCCACCAATAAAAGCATCAAACTCTTTACTATCGTATTTATCTTTTTCATAATTTTCCCTCCTTTACATTATTCGGTAATTTCAAATTCTACACGACGGTTCATCAAGCGACCTTCCGGAGTATCATTCGTTGAGATAGGACGAGTCATACCATAATATTCATACGACAGGTGGCTCGGTTCTACTCCAGCTTCCAACAAGTAGTTATAAACTGCCTCTGCACGTTTTTTCGAAAGTTCCATATTGTAATCGGCTTCACCTACATTATCAGTATGTCCCCTCACAACCACATGAATAGGCATATTCTTCATCAAGAGCACAATCTTATCAAGATATGGATAAGACTCTTTCTTGATGACACTCTTGTCGAACTCAAAATTAATAATATCGATGGCACAGATGGTCTTTCCGGTAATCGACTCACCTTTACCCAGCAAATCCATAATTTCTTCCAACGTATAACATGGCTTTTCTTCTACCACTACCGGTTTTTCCTCTACCACAACCGGTTCGGGGATATAAACAGGCTCTACCACTTTAGGTTTAGAAGCTCGCTTGAATATGCTTAACGGTACAGCAATCGAAGCGGAAATCTCTAATCCATGCAATTTCCGATTACCGCGTATATCATACCAGAAACGATTGACCGCTATCGCTTCCCCACTCTTTTCCATATCGCTATATGTATCGGTAAATCCGTGTTGATAGCTTGCTTCCACTGCAAACTGCAGACGTTTATTCCCATTCAAATGAATAGGAATCTTTACACCAGCACCTATGGCTCCGGCAAAATATGTATTTGCCATATTGGCTTCCGAAACATCTATTTTATAATCTACCCCATATTCAGTCAACGAAATATTACCCCCACGCACAAAACCTACAATAGGAGCTACGTATAAATAAGGACGTACACTTTCATAATCTCCAAAATTGAATACCAAAGGCAAACGCACATCTACATACTTGGCTTTTAACTGGTAATCCAAATCATTGTCACTAATCTTAGTGCCTCTGGAAACCCAGTCTACCTCCGGACGAATAGAGAAAAGGCGGTTTTCACCAAACTCAAATTCAGCAAATACACCACCACCTCCTCCGAATAACATCTTCGGATCGCGATTTTTCAACTCGGAATACTTAGCCCATGAAAGGCCCATTCCTCCTCTAACACCTAAATAAATCCGATCGGACGACATCTGAGAAAACGCCGACAAGCCTAGTGCTGAGAACACTGCAAGAAATAAAAATTTTCTACTTACCATATTTTTCTCTTTTATAAATTTAATATAAAAGTAGGCATATATGCAATAAGCCACAACATTAACATCGCGCATTTATTACTATTTTATTGAATACCCATTCTAAATGGTTAAAAATCGAACTTATCCGTCTAAAAAAAGTATTAACAAAATAGTTGTATTATTATGGTAAGAAAATGAATGCATTTAAAATTTCCGATTGCAGAACGGAAAACCTTCCATTTCTTCTTCTTATTTTTGCAGCGGATAACCCTTAACCAAATAACTTATGAAATATTTAATCGTATCTGATATCCATGGCTCATTGCCTCGCCTGCAACAAGTAATGGATTTTTATGAAAAAACTCAATGTAACATGCTTTGCATCCTGGGAGATATTCTGAATTACGGTCCACGAAATAGACTGCCGGAAGGATTAGACCCAAAAGGAATAGCAGAATGCCTTAATCAATTTCCCGATACTATTTTGTCTGTCCGTGGTAATTGCGACTCGGAAGTAGACCAAATGCTACTCGACTTCCCTATTCTGTCCGACTATGCGATTGTATCAGATAACGGGAAACAACTTTTCCTGACACACGGGCATCTATATAATGAAGAAAAATTGCCTAAAGGGAAATACGATGCATTGTTTTACGGACATACACATTTATGGAAACTGGAAAAGCAAAACGAACTAACTATATGCAATACAGGGTCAATTACTTTTCCTAAAGGAGGAAACGTACCCACGTTTGCCACTTACGAAAACGGAATCATTTCCATTCATCACCTTGACGGTTCTCTTCTGAAATCAATGGAAATCTGAAAACGAAAAACAAGAAAGACATCTCTTGCCGGATTAGCATAATAAAAATAAAGACAGACAAGACAAAATACGCTACTTCCGCAAGAGAGTCTTTCTTTTTTATATTAACTTATTAAAACTTGATATTTAATACAATCAAATATCCGAACTTTTACTCTTACCCAAAGGAATAGACAAACCGATAAAGGCATTCACAGCTTTTGATTTACTTCCAAAATACATATAGTCAGTACCCAAGAACAAAGGACCTAACTTCAATGCCAGACCAAAAGATTTACCTCCAGCCTGAATCGGTGAATAACTACCAGCTATATTAAACCAGTTCTTCGGACGATAAGTAGCAGAGAAGGTCAGTTCATTCAATGCCTTCGGTTTAGTAAAACGTGCTGTATACATAGCACCGATACTCAATTTGTTATCCAGCAATCCATACTCACCTGCCAGCAGGATGGTAGAAGCCAATGTGGTTTTACTCTTTGAAGCCGCGTCTTTATCTTGTACGAAATTAAAACGTTCCATGCTTAAGAAGTCGCCATCCACAAAATCCTGGTAATTACTTCCAGTCACCTCAAAGTTGCTGTTTTCCGGCGCTGCTACAGTAGTTTCGCTTTCTTTCCATTTAATAAATCCCAAATCGAGTACAGCAGCAGATACAGTCAGATTATCCCAAACCTTATAGCTGGCTCCTAAATCAATACCAAATCCTGCACCTGCGATACCTAAATTATCACCATTGATATCAAAACCTTCAATCTGTCCGGTAGATTCATTAAAACTAAGTCCACCACCTTTCATTGTAGTAGAAATATGTGCGTCAACATTTGCTCTACCATAAGTCTGATAAGGGTTCAGATTTTCATAATTGCCATTCTGCAAATCTTCATCCACGTATACATCAAAGTTGTTTACCTCCATTTCGGCATGAGCAATACCCAATAATACTTTTACACGTCCACCTACAGAAAGTTTCTCTGTCAACTGACGAGAATAGCCGACTCCAATTTCCGCATACGTATTTATATTAAAATTCATATCCGAGAAACTACCTGTAGGTGGGTTCTATCAATTCCATTTTTTATTTCTTGCATAAGGCAGCAGAACC
>UQVZ01000032.1 GCA_900544675.1 uncultured Bacteroides sp. | reverse complement strand
CGCAGAAAGAAGAAACACTCTTTTAATGATTAACTTTAAAATTTAAACAGGCTCTTAGAGCCTGTTTATTTCGCGATAAGCAGATAATAGTTCTTCTTGCCGCGCTGCACGAGCAGATATTTTCCGTCGAGCAAATCGTCGGCTGTAACCAGTTGGTCGAATGCGGTCAGCTTTTCTTTATTCAGCGATACGCCACCGCCTTGCACCATCTTGCGCATCTCACCTTTGGAAGGGAACACTGCCGCTTTTTCTACAAACAAGTCAACGGCCTTGATGCCTGCTTCGATTTCGGTCTTTGCCACTTCAAACTGAGGAACGCCCTCGAATACAGAAAGTAACGTATCTTCATCCAGACGCTTCAAGGCATCCGAAGCAGCATTACCGAAGAGGATGCCCGATGCTTCTACCGCCGCATTGTAGTCTTCCTCGGAATGCACCATGACGGTGACTTCCTTTGCCAGACGTTTTTGCAAGGCACGCAAGTGCGGAGCCTCTTTATGTTCGGCAATCAACGCATCAATTTCTTCTTTCGGCATCGAGGTGAATATCTTGATGTAGCGTTCGGCATCTTCGTCGCTCACGTTCAGCCAGAACTGATAGAACTTGTAAGGTGAAGTATAACGCGGGTCAAGCCATACGTTACCGCTCTCGGTCTTGCCGAATTTCGTACCATCGGCTTTGGTCACCAGCGGACAAGTCAAGGCAAATACTTCTCCTCCATTGGTACGGCGAATCAGTTCGGCACCCGTAGTGATGTTACCCCACTGGTCGCTTCCGCCCAACTGAAGCTTGCAACCGCGAGTTTCATATAAATGCAAAAAGTCGTATCCCTGAAGCAACTGATAAGTGAACTCGGTAAATGAAAGTCCGTCGCGTGCCTCACCATTCAAGCGCTTCTGCACCGAATCCTTTGCCATCATGTAGTTGACGGTGATGTGCTTGCCTACCGTACGGGCAAAGTCGAGGAAAGTAAAGTCTTTCATCCAATCGTAATTGTTCACCAGTTCTGCACGGTTCGGGGCGTCCGACTCGAAGTCGAGGAACTTGCCCAACTGCTTCTTAATGCACTCTTGGTTATGGCGCAGGGTCTCTTCGTCCAGCAAATTACGTTCCTGCGATTTGCCGGAAGGGTCGCCTATCATACCTGTGGCTCCACCCACCAATGCCAAAGGCTTGTGTCCGCATCGCTGGAAATGCCGCAACATCATGACTCCACACAAGTGACCGATATGCAAAGAGTCTGCTGTAGGGTCGATACCCAAGTAAGCTGTCACCATTTCTTTTTCCAACAATTCTTCTGTGCCCGGCATCATATTATGAACCATTCCGCGCCATTTTAATTCTTCTACAAAATTCATCGAATGAGATTCTTAGTTTAACATTATATTCAAGTCGGTAGCAAAAGTACGACACTTTATCTGAATAACCAATTTTTACCGGTTAAAAAAGAGTGAGTTAACCAATTGCTCCATCCGGACGGCAAACGGCATAAGCTCCCTGCCCCGAATCGAGGCGGCACGCCGGTAAAGCTCTTCAATAGGAACATGGCTCTCGTCTGTTTCCAGCAAGAAAGTGTCTTCGGGCAAAACGGCTAAGGCATCGAGATGATAATGTTCGCCGAATGAAAGATAAAACCCTTGTCTGACCAGGCTTTGTGCCAGTTCTTTTTTGCCCCGGAACCCATGAATAATCCAAGGCTGGCTGGGATGTAACGCTTTCTTCAACGCAACCAGTTCATTATAAGTCTTCACCGAATGGATTATCAAAGGAAGACGATATTGCTCCGCCAGGAAACACATCGCCCGGAAAGCCTCCTCCTGCAAGGCGAAAGGTGCCTCGGCATATTTATCCAGCCCAGCCTCTCCGACTGCTACAACCCGCTTATCGTGCTTTATTAACGCTTCCACCTCATGCAGCCGATGCGAATAATTTTCCTTAGACAAATACCACGGATGTATCCCCACCGAAAGGAAAGCGGCTTCACCCGGCATAGGAATATAGCTTCCCTCGCAATTGAAGATAGCTTCGGAAGGGCATGCACTTAACTGATGGGTATGTATATCAAACCACATAGCGCAAATAGAATAAAGTGAAGATTAAGGTACAGGGTCGTATCCCGAGCCTCCCCACGGATGGCAACGGAGCAGACGGCGTATAGCCAAGTAAAGTCCTTTAAACGGTCCGTGCTTCTTGATTGCCTGAATGGCATATTCCGAACACGTAGGCGTGAACCGGCACGAAGGAAGGGTAAAAGGAGAGATGCAGTTCCGATAAAAATAGATGGGAAGCAGAAGCAAGAAGGAAAGCAGCTTTTTCATACGTCACACCATACGCTCGGCCGTAAGCTGGAGCAGTTTCTTCACTTTCTCTTCCACTTCCGAAGAAGCGTGAAGCTCATTGTCGAGCCAGATAAAGGCAATCACTCCTTTCTTTCCGGCAGCTTCCAGCGGCCCGGTCAGGAGAGATTTGTTCTTACGGTAAGCTTCCCTTATCTGACGTTTCACACGGTTGCGCTTGACCGCCCGCTTGAAACGCTTCTTGGAAACGCTTATCAGGACAGAAACAGTAGGCAGGCTTTCACTTTCCACCGGCATGAAGACAATGCGCAACGGAAAGGCCGGAAGCGATTTGCTTCCTCCTGCAAACAGCTTGTCAATCAAAAGCAGGCTGGTCAGATGTTCGGCTTTCGGGAAAGTGTGTCTTACTGGTTCTGGCATATTTTTCAGGTAACTGGGTGATTAGTAAACAAATCGGCAAGCAAACAAGGTTTTAAGAAAACAGGTGACGAGTTGACAAACCCTCTAAAAAACTTTGTCAACTCGTCATCTTGTCAATCAGTTCCTTTTTCACTTGTTATGCTCACGGATAAACATATCCAAGGCAGCAGGCATCGAAGGAGCCGCTACTGTAGGAGCTTCCAAATCCAAGCGCAAGCCGGCTTCCTTTACGGCTTTGGCTGTAGTGGGTCCGAAACTTCCGACAGCGATATCCTTCTGTTCGAACTTCGGGAAGTTCTTCATCAGCGACTGGATTCCTGCCGGGCTGAAGAAAATCAACATATCATAATCAAACTCCTCTTCAGGCGTGAAATCGTTACTTACGGTCCGGTACATAACGGCTTCGGTATGCTGGATATGATGTTTATCCAACAAGTCTTTCACCTCGTCGTTATGCACATCCGACATCGGAATCAAGTACTTTTCCGTGCTGTGTTTTACTATAACCGGAACCAAATCGGCAAACTTGCCCGTAGCTCCGAAAAACACTTTCCGCTTCCGATACTGAACGTATTTCTGAATATAAAGAGCGATTGTCTCCGATGTACAGAAATACTTCATGGTTTCGGGAACAGTAATACGCATCTCCGCACAAAGGTTAAAGAAATGGTCAATGGCGTGACGCGAAGTAAACACTACAGCAGTATGATCCAAAATGGATATCTTCTGTTGTCTAAATTCCTTTGCCGACAAACTCTCAACTTTAATAAACGGGCGAAAATCTATTTTCACTCCGTACTTCTCAGCAATGTCAAAATATGGTGACTTTTCTGATGTAGGTTTAGGCTGAGAAACGAGGACTTTTTTAATCTTCAAGGCTTTAAAAATTTAAAATCACAATCTGGTTTACATACAGTATACCCTTTGCCAGTAGCAGAAGGGGTACCATTTCGAGGGCACAAAAGTACAGAATAAAATGCAGAAAACCATAACTTTGGTTGAAAAAGTTCCTAAATCCCTTATAAAATAACAATATTTTAGCGCAAATATAAATAAATGCTATCAGAATATTACTGATAATAAAGTCGGGACGGAAATATATGATAAACAGAATTACCGGGAACAAGAGGAAACATTGGGCACTCAAAAGGTCGAAATAAGCACGAATCCACGCTTTGCAACGGTCTTTCTCGAAGAAGACCCAATTGACAAAATTATACCCGCCCCACTTGACCAGCACATAGCAGACAGATAAAAAAATATATACACTTAATAATGCCTCATGGGGGGTGACATAAACCAAAGCCGGCGATGTGGTCACCGAATAATAATAGAAATACAGTCCGTAGCAGATGCACGAAAGTATCGGGAAAACCATCGTATAACCGTTGTCTGTCCCCTCCGTATCATCGAACAGACTGCTTCGTTCCTTGCGCTGGAACAACGTTTTAATGTGTTGGACAATGTATTTCTTCCCGTTCTTCACGATATGCGAGAAAACCAGGAAACAAACCAGAAGCAAACAAGCGACCGACCATTCGGAACGAATCTGATAAGGCAAAGGCTCTCCCCGCATGCCGGCAGGCGAAGCCGTATGCAGGCTACGTGCCAAAGCACTGTCGAGCTGCAACTCTTGCTCGTACACCTTTTCTACAATGTATTCGAACCCAATGGGACAAGTCTCGTTCATACCTACTCGATTAAGATGCTACAAATTTACAGATTTCTTTGTTCCATAACGGCAAAGAACCGCATAAATCTACAGCTTCTTCCGGAGTAGACGCCACTTGCCAGAGCGCTTCGTGCTCACGACGCATAAAATGCTGGTCGATTGCCCGCTCCAGCATGGCAATCAAAGGGTCGTAAAATCCCTCAATATTCAATATGATAATGGGTTTGACGTAAAGCCCCAACTGCTTCCACGTGATAATCTCCAGCAGTTCTTCCAGTGTGCCGCATCCGCCCGGAAGCGCGATGACCGCATCCGACATGCCTGCCATCAGGCTTTTACGTTCGTGCATGGTTTCGGTCTCCACCAAATGGGTCAGCCCCGTATGATGCCATCCCTGCTCTACCATAAAGCGGGGAATAATGCCTGTCACCGTACCGCCTGCAGCCAGTACGGCATCGTTCATACATCCCATCAGCCCCTTGTTGCCAGCCCCGTCAATCAGATTGATTTGCTTTTCGGCAAGCAATGTGCCCAAACTTTTGGCTGCATCAAAATACACTTGAGAGATTTGTGTGCTCGAAGCACAATACACACAGATATGCTTTATTTCATTCATTTAACTTATGATATAAAAAGCACCACAGATTACACAGAGAAAATTAGATTTTAATCCGTGTAATCTGTGGTGAATAAAAAATCATTTCAGTCCGAAAGCCTCTTTCACCTTATCTACATAGTCCAGTTTTTCCCAGGTGAAGAGTTCCACTTCTACATCTTTGTTTCCTTCGTAAGCCGACTCAAAATGCTTGATAACCTTTTTCGGTTCACGTCCCATGTGACCATAAGCAGCCGTCTCGCTATAAATCGGATTCCGAAGCTTCAGGCGTTCCTCAATGGCATAAGGACGCATATCGAACAGTTCGTCCACCTTCTTGGCTATCTCGCCATCGGTCATTGCCACATGGCTGCGTCCGTAAGTATTCACATAGATATTAATAGGACGTGCCACGCCGATAGCATACGATACCTGTACCAGTATCTCGTCAGCCACACCGGCAGCTACCAGGTTTTTGGCGATATGACGTGCGGCATACGCTGCGCTACGGTCTACCTTGCTGGGGTCTTTGCCGGAGAAAGCGCCACCGCCATGAGCGCCTGCACCTCCGTAGGTATCTACAATGATTTTACGTCCCGTCAAGCCCGTATCACCGTGAGGACCTCCGATGACGAACTTGCCGGTAGGATTTACATGATACTTGATTTGACCGTTGAACAACTTCAATACTTCCGGATGATGAATCTCGGCTATCACGCGGGGAATCAGGATGCCGATTACGTCCTTACGGATTTGTTCCAACATCGCCCGGTCTGCCTTCTCCTGCGCTTCCGGCGTATTGTCTTCGGGCAAGATAAACTCATCGTGCTGGGTAGAAATGACAATCGTGTCGATGCGTACCGGACGGCGGTTGTCGTCGTATTCAATAGTCACCTGACTCTTGGCATCCGGACGAAGGTAAGTCATCACCTTGCCTTCACGACGGATTTCGGCAAGCACAATCAGCAGCTTGTGTGCCAGGTCAAGAGATAGAGGCATATAGTTTTCAGTCTCGTTGGTGGCATAACCGAACATCATGCCTTGGTCGCCCGCGCCTTGGTTCATCGGGTCTTCGCGCTCTACACCACGGTTAATGTCCGGACTTTGCTCGTGGATGGCGGAAAGCACTCCGCACGAATTGCCTTCGAACATGTATTCGCTCTTGGTATAACCGATACGGTTAATCACTTCACGCGCTACCCGCTGAAGGTCGATGTAAGCCTTGGTTTTCACTTCTCCTGCCAGCACTACCTGACCGGTAGTAACCAATGTTTCGCAAGCTACTTTCGAACTGGGGTCGTAAGCCAACAGTTTGTCAAGCACAGCGTCGGAAATCTGATCCGCCACTTTGTCGGGGTGTCCTTCTGACACCGATTCGGATGTGAATAAATATCCCATTTCTGTTTTTAATAATTAAAGGATTAATAACTATAACCGTGCAAAGAAAAGAGCAGGCATACAAAGAGGGGGAAAACCGAAAACGAAATTGTGTTTTAGCATTTTTTTCCGTGGTTGCAAGCTACTCAAATCTTTCCACTTTTCAATTCGGGCACAAAGATAGATATATTCACCGGAATAACAACGAAGCGGTTCATATTTAACATATATTTCCTACCTAAAATACAAGTAAGAAAATTATTCAGTGATTTATTTGTGTATTATCATATCTTTGGGAAGCATACCGAATTGTTTTTGAAAACATTTAGTAAAATAAGATGGTGTATTAAATCCTACCATATAGCATACTTCATTTATCTTACACGTTCCTTCACGAAGCAGTTGAGCTGCTTTTTTTAAACGTTCAATACGAATATAATCATTGGGCGTAATGTCCAATATACCTTTTATCTTCCGATTCAAGCTAGAACGGCTCATACACATCTGTTCTGCCAAATCTATCGAACTGAATTCAGAATTTTGCATATTAGACTGAACTAATGCATTTAATTTTTTCAAAAAATCTTCATCCGCTTTACTAATTGCTACAGCATTAGTCGATACAAAAGGAGCATGTAGAAAAGTGTTCTGCAGTTGTTCTCGGTTTTTAAGCAAGTTAGCAATACATACTTTCAAGTAATCCATGGAGAATGGTTTTTCTACATAAGCATCTGCCCCTGCATTAAGGCCGTCTATTCGAGATTGCAATGTAGTTTTGGCTGTTAAAAGAATAATCGGAATATGACTATAATCTAATTCTGATTTTACTCTATCGCATAATTCCAAACCATCCATTTTAGGCATCATCACATCAGATACAATCAAGTTAACTGTTGAATCGTGCAATACATTTAAAGCTTCCACACCATCGGAAGCTACCAAAACCTGATAAATAGTAGACAATTGTTTTTGCAGGAACTTACGCATTTCAACATTATCTTCTACAATCAACAAAGTATAACGATAATGCATTATAGTTGCATGTCCGGTGGGTTCATCAGTACAATCTATCTTCTGGTCAAGTTCTTTTTCTGACAAGTGCAATACTTTTTCCTGGTAAATAGGTAATGTAAGAATAAAGCAATTACGGTCAATCGCTGTATCCATAACCAATGTACCTCCATGAAGTTCTGCCAGCGAACAAGCCAGTGCTAAACCAATTCCAGTGCCAGGTATTTGGTGCTTTTTCCCACCCCGATATTGTATAAAAGGTTTAAATATTTCTTTTCGCATGGCAAGAGGTATTATTTCTCCATCATTAATGATAGTAAGAGTCAGGAACTTTCCATCTGATTGCCGTTTCAAGGATACGTGAATATAAGTTTCTGCGTATTTTACAGCATTATTAAATAAATTGCTTACAATCTTGGTAAATCCTTCTTTATCTACAGCTGCATAGAAGTCTTTATCGATATCCATAGAAAATTTCAATCCTTTTTCATGCGCCAATGAAGTAAACTGGATATAAATCTGATGCAATAAATCAGAAAGGTTGTAAACCATGAAATTTAAGCGAAACCCTTTAATCTCTGTTTTACGGAAATCTAATAATTGGTTTACCAAATCGAGCAATCGATTGGCATTCAAATCTATAATTTCAAGATCTTCTTTGACAGAATCGTTCATTTGATTTGCTGCCCGTATATTTTTCAAAGGATTTGTTATCAAAGTAAGAGGAGTACGGATTTCATGCGCTACATCGGTAAAGAAATTTATTTTTGCCGTATAAAGTTCACGTTCTTTTTCATATTCCAATTTTTCCATCGCTAACGCCTGCTTACGTGCATTGCGTCGACGGAAATAACAAACCAATAGCACAATGAATAGAGTCAATATACAAACATAAAGAATATACGCTTGCCATGACAAGTAAAAAGGTGGACGAATTGTTATTTGCAAAATACGTTCTTGTGGATTCCAAACCTTATCGCTATTAGCACCACGCACACGAAGCGTATAGTCACCATAAGGAAGATTGGAATAACTGATACAAAAATCATTCTCACGAGCTGTATTCCATTCTTTGTCGAAACCATCCAAACGATAAATTACGGTATTTGACAAAGATGCCTGATAACTTAATACCACTGCACGCAAAGAAAACGAATTTTGGTGAGCATCCAGTGTGATAGCATCAGTAAATGTTATACTTTTTGATAAAGGAGAACACTTTCCAGCAATCGGTAGACGTTTATTGGACAAAAAAAAGTCGCTCAACACTAATGGCGCTGTTTGTTTATTATCAGTAAAATTAACAGGATTAAAAGCTATGAAACCATTAATACTGCCAAAGTATAACTTCCCTTGCCCATCTTTATACCCCGACTGATAATTAAATGAATTATCCAACAATCCATTTGTTGTTGTGTATATACGTTTTATTTCAGTTTCAGGCTGAAAAGATACCAATCCGCGACTGGTACTAATCCATAATGTTCCATTATCATCCTCCAGCATTTTATAGACAATATTACTAGGAAACCCGTCCGACATATCATAACGTACGAAGTTATCTGTTTGAGGATTATATCGACAAAAACCAGCACCTTGTGTCATAAACCAAAGTCGTTTATGGCTATCTTCAAAAATACTGACCACTTTATTATAAGGCAATGACGTAGAATCATTCAGCTGACAACTGTATTTTTTCCATTTCCCATGAAGAATATCATAACAATATACTCCTTCTGAATAAGTAGCCAACCAAAGCCGACCTTCGCTATCTTCTAAAATGTCGTATACAAAAATATTTCGCATATACTCTATCCGAGAAAAATCATCTGTCGCACGATTATAGCGTAACAAACCAGATGTTGTACCAATCCAAATATCATTGGTACTTGATTTGCATATCGAGAAAATATTGTCTGCATTTAGAGTATTAGGTGCATCTCCCTTCTCATAATGCTTCAGCTCATGAGTACGGAGATTAAGCCGGTTCAACCCCCCGGAAAATGTTCCTATCCATAAGTAGTCATTATCTAAACAAAGTCCGTGAATATTATGATAAAGTTTTGAATGCTGAAAGGGGACAAGCAAGCCTGTAGAAGGGTCAAAATGAAACAAACCTTTATCTTCTGTTCCTATCCAGATTGTTCCATTTTTACCAGCACAAAACTCACGCACACGTCGTCCCATATGGAGCATACTACCGTGAGGATAATATTTTTCGAAATAAGTATAGGGATAAGGATAATAATTAAGACCTCCAAAATAAGAACCTATCCAGATACCTCCTTCACGGTCTTTATATAAAGCATAAATTGCATTATCTGAAAGTCCATAGGGATCCGTCGTTTCTGTAGTAGTAAGATGGGTATAAGTATTCTCCTTTAAATCATAAATATAAATTCCTTGTTCGGTTCCGACCCACAATTCTGTATCTTCCCGAAAACAAACACTACGCACATATCCATCCAGCAGTTTACGAGATTTACAAAGTATCAAATTGATTTCCCATAATCCATCTGAAGTAGCAACATAAATACAGTTGTACAGACCTTGAACAAAAGCATTGATAACCTTACCTTTAAATGGTTCAACCCCATTGCTTCCCTTAAAAACTTTAAAAGAGGCTCCACTGTCAGAAACATACAAATTGTCTTCATATCGCCCTACCCATATTTGTTCTTTATTAAACCAAAAATGCGTAATATTAGCACAATCCTTATCCGTAGAAAGCATACAAGTCGGTAAACTATTATGCAAACCATCGTAACAGAATAAGCCTTTGTTTTCAAAAGAAATCCATATACGTCCTTGCAAATCAGATCGGATACAAGTTACAGTATAATTAAATTCTTTTCCAGAAGTTGATGAAATGGAACAAATATTCGTAAACTCTTCGGTTTTAGGGTTATATATGTATACACCGGCATCTGTCCCGACCCATATATTCCCATTTAAATCTTCATGCAACGCAGTAATAAGATTGTTGCCTAATGCCGAATTTTCTTTTCGAAAAACCCTGAATGATACTCCATCGTATTTATTCAGTCCATCCTTAGTTCCTATCCACATAAAGCCTTGACGGTCTTGAAGAATCACATTGACTGTATTATGCGACAAACCTGCCCTTGTATCATGTGTCCTAAAATAATAAAAGGGAACCTTTGCTGTATTTGCCGTCATCTGAATGCAGACAAACAATAGCAAGACAAACCAACATATCCGTCTCCGGCTTTTCATCCGTAAATCAGTTAATTATAAAACATCAACCACACTATATCAAGTACACAAAAGAAAACACAACATTTCCTTATCGTAGAAAAGTTGTATTTTCTTTTGCTAAAATAATCAATAACTCAATGAATTACATAATTTTTCATTAATTTCTTTTACACGCTTCTCATCCATTTTGATTACTTTACGATCGTAAGTCATCAACCCATTCACTTCTACCTCTACATCTGTAGTCTGAGTATATACTGCAGCAGAGAATCCACGAGGAATAAGTTTGTAAAGCATATCGGCATACTTTACATATTCATCTGTTACTTCCTTAGACGAATTGAACTGTACATATCCCCAGTTACGCTCAGGTTCCCAAATATGATCTTTCACAACCCATCCGATACCACCATATTCACCAAGAACAGTAGCACGTTGAGCATCATACAAGTACATTTCAGGTGCCGGATAATTGTGTAAATCAAGCATATCACCACAAGTATAATGATTGCCTCCACTTGCAGGATCCACTAAACGAGTAGGATCATAATGTTTAGTCCATTCCACAATTTCTGGAGTTTTAAATTGTCCCCATGCCTCGTTAAAAGGCACCCAGGTCCCAATGCAAGGATAAGAATATAAACAGTCCATAATTTCTTTCCATTCCTTACGATAACATTGTTCGGATTCATACGAACGCTTCATTTCTGTTCCGTCAAAATATGTACGGTTTTGCCATTCAGGATTGTGATCACCACTTGGCATATCCTGCCATACAATGATACCTAATTTATCGCAATAAGTATACCAGCGTGCCGATTCTACTTTAATGTGTTTTCGAATCATATTAAATCCAAAATCTTTAGTTTTCTGGATATCATACAACAAAGCCTCATCAGTTGGAGCTGTATATAAACCATCTGGCCACCAACCTTGATCAAGCGGACCAAACTGAAACAAAGGCTTATTGTTTAATTCCAAACGTACAATACCATTTTCATCACGTCCTGAAGAATACTTACGCATAGCCGCATAACTAGAAATTTCATCTACCTTTTCCCCTTGATGCTTCAAAGTTATTTTTAAAGTATATAGGAAAGGAGAGTCGGGCGACCACAATTTTACATTTTCAGGCATCTCTATTTGTATAGTTTCACCATTTATGCTTTTTCCTAAAGCTACTTGTGTTTGTCCATCCATAACAATTACTTCTACCAAGTCATCGGCCGTAGCACGATTCATAACAGGCTCCAAGTAAAGACGATTATTATCAATATCTGGAGTGATACGTAAGTAGTCAATGTGAACAGCATGTACAGGCTCTAACCATACTGTTTGCCAAATTCCTGTAACCGGAGTATACCAAATTCCATTAGGCTCAGATACTTGTTTACCTCGAGGCTGATAACCTTTATCAGTCGGATCCCATACTTTTACAAGCAACGTATTTTCACCTTTTGTTTTTAAAGCTCCCGTAATATCAAAGGAGAAAGGAGTAAAACCACCTGTATGATTGCCTATTTTAATGCCATTTACCCATACATCAGTTTGCCAGTCAACAGCTCCAAAATGTAAAAGGATTCGTTGTCCTTTCCACTTCGAAGGAACACTAAAAGTACGTCGATACACTAATTCACTTTTTTCATCCATCCGTTTACCTACTCCTGACAAAGCTGATTCTATAGCAAAAGGTACCAATATCTTTCCATCAAAAATTTCAGGTGTACGGCTTCCTTTCGCTATAATAGCATATTCCCATAGACCATTTAAATTCTGCCATTCTGTACGTTCCATAATAGGACGTGGATATTCAGGTAATACATTTTCCGGATTGACTTGTTCTGCCCATGTAGTCTTAATTTTTCCCTCTACCGGTTTCCACTGTGCAAAGCCAGACACATAAAGGAAACTAAAAATTGTGAGTGTTATCCAAAATCGTTTCATAATATTGATTTTTTAAATTTCTGGAACAAAGTTAAGGCTTAACCTTGATGAAAAATAAAACAAACCATGCAAAAAATAGAACATTTTAATCAAAAAGACCTGTTGAAAATAATTTGAAGGCAAGATTTATAAAAATTGCCAGGAATAGAGGTAATTCACTGAATCTTTTTTAAAGCTTTTTGACTTTAGAGTTGTCTAATTTTTCTCCACACCTTAATATCCATAATCAGTCTCTATGAAAAAAAAATAAAATAGTAAGTACATGACAAAAGTTTAATCTTCAACTTTCATCATGTACTAAATACTTATTACTTGCTCCAATACTGTTATATAAATCGATCTTAGAATAAAAACAAAATTCTAAAAACCACAATTCCCTTTTTTCAGATACTCATAATAGCAACATCGAAAACTATCAAAACTAGAAAACCAATTACTGCTGATTGGTCTGGTTAAATCCAGTATCTTCTGCCGACCATGCTGCCCATTTACATTCTCCTACCTCCATATTGGTAAACTTGGCAGTAAACGAATGATTGACAGGGCTGGCTGCATAGATACCAAACGATATTTCGCCATCGCCATGGAACAAATGGAAGGCACGCATTTGTTTGAAATTGATGCCATCGATACTTGTCTCGATATAATAGTCACTTTCACGCCGACTTAAACGATACCACATCTCACGAATGGAAGAAGGAATATCTTGCGTAGCCCAATCGGAATATCCATTGTTGGTCACTACACTACCCAAGCGTTGGTATTCTTCATTTTCATATTCAATAGAGGCTTTCATCCAGTTGTCACTGTCGAGATAAACAGCGATTCCACACTGGTCAAAAAGTGCAGAGCTGTTAAATTCCGTCTTGACCGTAAACGAAAAATATTTTCTTGAAGTCTTCATCTGCAATACCGGTGCATTGTCATTGCGGAATCCATAATAAGTACGTTGCCATAAATCGGTATTAGGTTCGGTATCAATCGTAATAACCGAATCGGTAATGAAATACGTTTTAGGTTCACGAGTCCAATAAAGGTTTTCTTTCGTAAATGTTTTCAAAATAGTGTCGTTTGTTACAGTTGTCATTTTTTGTTCTGATTGTTGAGGGTTGCTGCATGAAACAAGTGCTCCAGCAAGCAGCAACATAGGAAAAATACATGTTTTCTTTTTCATACTGATAAATTTTATGCGGTAATTATTCTATGAGTCCCAGTTTTTTGGCTTTATGACATGCTTCCGTAGTATTGTTCACTTGCAGCTTGGCGATGATATTTTGCCGATGCCTGTCAACGGTATGTTTGCTTATTTCCAGTTTTTCACTGATAACCCTGCTTGATTTCCCGTCTCGTATCATTTGCAGCACCAGTTTCTTACGGTTAGAAAGAAGCTTGTCGTCATCTACTACAAGTATTTTCTTCTCCCCTGTCAAAGTATTTATCAGACAGGCTGCTTCATTAGCTTCGGAAGTTATATTGTAAAGGCAAAGAGCATAACTGATTCCTTGCCGGCCATTTCCAGAAAAATAAAAAATACGATGTTTCCAAAAGCGGTATTTATCGTCTTTATCCCGCATCCGTATGGTATTTTCAAAATGCCATGAAAAAACATCTTTCGAATGTGCCGAAGAAACCATACGAAAAAATGTCAATTCCTGCACGCTACGTCTTTTCCAATCATCAGGGTGAATACGAGCATATATCTCCTCTTCCCATACAGAATCAACCACCTGATAGGTAATTCCCTTATCAAATCCCAATAATTGGCTTGTCTTACCAAAGAAAATATAACTTTTATCAGTACGCAGGTTGCTCAATACGGCTATTGAGTTCTCACAAATCGCATACGACTGGGCTATCAAACACAAACGCCTTTCCTCATCAGACTCATATACACCGTCTCTCTGCTGGCGATACTTCTGATTCAGTTTATCGTTTATTTCTATCATGGTCTTTTATTTAACGACGAAAATAAACAAAAAACATCTTATGACCACAAACAATCTCTTAAATAGATAATTTTACATGGTTATAAATCAGTATTATCCATGAATATGTTCCCTACCTATAAATTTCATTTGATACACTCGGAGAGTTTCTTTCCCAAAACCGGATGAATGACATTCGGAGCTATCTCTACCAAGGGTTTCATCACGAAGTCACGCTCAAGCATCAACGGATGGGGAAGAACAAGTTCGGGAGTATGCATCACTACCTTATTATATAATAGAAGATCGATATCAATGATGCGGTCGTGATAAACACCTCCTTCCGACTTCTCGGTACGTCCAAGGCGACGTTCGATTTCCTGTGTGCAACGAAGCACCTCTAATGGAGACAACGACGTATCAACACATGCCGCCGCATTCAAGAACGTATGTTCGGAAGCAAATCCCCATGGTGCTGTTTCATAAAAAGAAGATAGGGAAACAACTTTCCCTATCTTCTCTTCTATCTGACTTACGGCTGCACGCAAATTGGCAACCTTATCTCCTAAATTTGTACCAAGTCCTAAATAGACATTTGACATTCCAGCAATTATTTATTCAATATCAGCATAGCATCACCATACGTACCGAAACGGTAGTTTTCCTGCAACGCAACCTGATACGCATCCATAATCAGTTCATAGCCTCCATACGAGCATACCAGCATCAGCATGGTAGACAGCGGCATGTGGAAATTGGTCACCATCGCATCGGGCAACACAAACTCGTAAGGCGGGAAGATAAACTTGTTGGTCCATCCTTCGTATTCTTTCAGACGACCGTCGGTACCGGTTGCAGTCTCAATGGCACGCATCACACTGGTGCCAACTGCACATACTTTGTGTCCGCCTTCTTTCGCCTCGTTCACGATGCGGCACGCCTCGGCATTGATAAACATCTGTTCCGAATCCATCTTGTGCTTGGTCAGGTCTTCTACATCAATATCCCGGAAACATCCCAGTCCGCAATGCATCGTAATAAACGCCAGGTTAATGCCTTTAATCTCCATGCGCTTCATCAGCTCACGGCTGAAGTGAAGCCCTGCGGCAGGTACGGTCACGGCACCTTCGTTCTTGGCAAAGATGGTCTGGAAACGTTCTGTATCTTCCGGTTCAGCCGGACGGCGGATAAAAGGAGGAAGAGGTGGCTCGCCCAAGGCATACAAAGCCTTCTTAAACTCATCGTGCGGACCGTCATAAAGGAAACGGAGCGTACGTCCACGCGAAGTGGTATTGTCTATCACTTCCGCTACCATCGAATCATCATCGCCAAAATACAACTTATTGCCGATACGTATCTTGCGTGCCGGATCTACCAGCACATCCCATAAACGGAGCTCTTCGTTCAGCTCACGTAACAAAAATACTTCGATACGCGCACCGGTCTTTTCCTTGTTTCCGTACAGACGGGCAGGAAAAACCTTTGTATCATTGAAAATGAACGCATCCTGGTCATCGAAATAATTCAGGATGTCCTTGAATATGACGTGTTCTATCTCGCCGGTAGACTTGTGTACCACCATTAGCCGCGATTCGTCTCTGTACTTCACCGGATGCAAAGCAATCTTTTCTTCCGGCAACTTGAATTTAAATTGTGACAGTTTCATATTCGTTGAGTTTAAGTTTATGAGTTTTAAGTTCTTAAGTTTTTTAGTTTTTAAGTTCTTGAGTTTTTCTGTTATTGATTATTGAGTCCTTTTGTTTTTTAAGTTTATGAATTTGAGTATTCATTCCATTGAAACTCACAACCCTAAAGAACTTAAAAACTAAAAAACTCAAGAACTCAAAAACTTAAAAACTAAAAATCTATTTCCTGTTGGCTCAGCCAGTCTTCAAAATCTTCCACTTTCATACAATCAGCCAGCACCACCTCGCCTACCCGGGTACGGACCAATCCGGTCAGATGAGCGCCGCTCTGCAATGCTTCTCCGATATCACGCGCCAAAGCACGGATATAAGTCCCTTTGCTGCATACCACACGTATCTTGATTTCGGGCAAATTGCATTCCAGCAATTCGATTTCATCAATCACCAGCGTCTTGGGTTTCAGCTGTACCTCATCACCATTACGGGCAAGCTCGTAGGCACGTTTCCCGTCTACCTTACAAGCCGAAAAAGCCGGAGGAATCTGCTCGATGGCACCAACAAAGCGTTTCAGAGTCTCCTCTACCAACTCACGGGTAATATGTTCGGTAGGATAAGTAGCATCAATTTCTTTCTCCAAATCATACGATGGCGTAGTGGCTCCCAGTTGCAAAGTAGCGACATATTCTTTCGTATGGTACTGGAACTCCTCAATACGTTTCGTCGCTTTGCCGGTACAAATTATCATCACCCCTGTAGCCAGCGGATCAAGCGTCCCTGCGTGTCCCACCTTGATTTTCTTTACTCCCAGCCTGCGGCTGATATGATATCTCACTTTGTTGACCAGCGCAAACGATGTCCATCGGTAGGGCTTGTCAAAATATAACACCTCTCCTTCCTTAAAGTTCATCAGACAAGTTCCAAATTATATCCTAAAGCTGTCATCACCAAAATCACTCCTCCCACGATAATCCGGTACCATCCGAAAGCGGCAAACCCGTATTTCGTCACGAAGTTGATAAAAAACTTGATGGCAAGCATCGCCACGATGAACGCCACGACATTGCCCACTATCAAGGCTTCCATATTTGCCGTAATGATTTCCGTACCGCCGTCCATAAACAGTTTCAGCATCTTATAGACCGTAGCGGCAAACATCGTCGGTACAGCCAGGAAGAACGAAAACTCGGCAGCAGCCTTACGGGTCAGTTTCTGTGCCATGCCTCCTACAATGGTAGCCATTGAGCGCGATACACCCGGTATCATCGAAATGCACTGGAACAAGCCAATGTAGAATGCACGTTTCTCGGTCAGCTCGGTCTTTTCACTCCCGTTACCGAACAACTTGTCGCAAAACAACATGAACACACCGCCCACTATCAGCATCACTGCCACTACAATCACACTCTCCAGCATCGCGTCAATCAGGTCGCTGAACAGCAAACCCAATACGGCAGCAGGAATAAACGCCACCAGCAGCTTCCAGTAGAAATCATATTTATGAAGAAAACGCTTCAGTGCCGAAGCCCCTTCAGGAGCTGGTGTATGATTCAAGCGGAAAAACCGTTTCCAGTACAGGCACACTACCGACAAGATAGCGCCAAACTGAATAATAAATGTAAATGCTTTGACAAATTCCGTACTCTCTACGCCCAATACATTTTGCGCAATAATCATGTGACCTGTCGATGAAACCGGCAAAAACTCCGTCAGTCCTTCGACAATCGCTATGATGATTGTCTGCAATAAATTCAAATCTCCTTCCATTTAATTATTAAATTGAAATAGTCAATCAGAAAACTCACCCGTACATTTTGGCTCATTCCTCTTTATTATCTTTCGGTTTGCGCAGAATACCGTATATCATTGCAATAAAGCCCACAAAGCAAACCACAGGAGCCACCTTGATACGGCGCACACTGAAGATGTCCGGCTCGAATGTCGTTTCGGTAGAACCTGGTCCCGACATCAGCAGAAACCCGATGATAATCACCACCATTCCTGCCGCCAGCAACAGAAAATTGGTCTTGTCAAAAGCAAAATTCTTTTTATCCATAATCGTGTAAGTTTTTTTAGTTTATGAGTTCTTGAGTTTGTGAGTTTTTTAGTTTGTGAGTTATTGAGTTTTTAAGTTCTTGAGTTTTCTACTCTAACTTCTTTAACTCCTTTAACTTCTCTAACTTCTTCTTCTCCTTCACCTACAATACAACTCATTCGTTTTCATCCGCAAATAACGGTTGATGGAAATCCAGGCACAAAGCGTCGTGATTGCCACTCCGAACAAAAATACCGTACCCATTACGATTAACATCACCTCGGGTGTAATGACTGCCAACAGGTCTGGTTCATATTGCACTAATGCGTAGGCAATGCCCACCAATGCCATATCAGCTATCACTCCCGCCAGCACACCTACCCACGCATTACGGACCAAAAACGGACCGCGGATAAACGTCCAGCTTGCCCCTACCAGCTTCATGGTATTGATAAGGAAACGTTTCGAATAAATAGTGAGTCGGATGGTATTGTTTATCAATGCGAACGATATCAACGTAAGCAAGGCGGCAAGCCCCAGCAACACGATGCTGACCTTGCGAATATTGCGGTTCACCGCATCCAGCAAGTCTTGCGGATAACTGATTTCGATGACGCCTTTATTGGCAAGAATCTCGTCTTTTATCCAGGCAATGCTGTCCGAGTTGGCATAACCGGCATTCAGCTTCACTTCGATGGAAGCGGTAAACGGATTATAGCCCAAGAACTCAGCCGGATCAGTTCCCATTGCTTCCGACTGCTCTTGCAGCGCCTGTTGTTTCGAAATGTAATTGGTTTGTTTCACGTAAGGCAAAGCGTTCAGCTCTTTTTGGAAACGAAGGATGTCAGGCTCCTTCATGTCATCGCTCAGCAAAACAGAAAAGGCAATGTTCTCACGTACATACACCGCCAGGTTGTTTGCCGTCAACACGAAGAAAACAACCGCACCCAGCAACAACAATACCAACATCGTACTGATGCTTGCCGTTATGAACTGCATGTCTACCCATGCCCCCGACTTCCTGCTCATGCCTTCACTTTTTTCTGAAACACATAAATCATCGAACTGCTCCGTTCTTTCTTTATCAGCGAAGCCAGTCCGGCTTCCATTCCTGTCCACATACCTTTCAGAAAAGGCATGCCGCTCTTCCGGTATCGTTCCGAGAGCATCGATACATAAAACGCATCAAACGGCATCGGATACCGTCCGGTCAATATAAACCCATGGTGTGCACCGAACTGTTGCATCACAGCTGGAGCGAAATGCCACAGATGGCGAGGCACATCGTATGCCGCCCACTTATCCTTATACACCTCCGCATCAAACGAAGTAGGGTTAGGCACAGCTACTACCAGAATTCCCCGGTCTGCCAAAAGCGCATGAAGCCGTTCCCAAGTCTCATTGAGATGTTGCAGATGTTCCATCACGTGCCACAACGTTATGACATCAAACGCACCGTCCTCATACGTTGCCAAAGCCTCGGGAGCATCTACATCCAGTCCGAAATGCTCGTGCGCAAACGCCCTTGCCTGCGGGCTTTTCTCGATAGCAGACACCCGCCAGCCACGTTTCATCATAAAATGAGGGAAATATCCCGTTCCTGTACCGATATCCAGCAAACGTCCGCGGCTCAGTCCGCACGACTGCTTGATCAGCCGGGCCTTCCGGCGAAGCATATATTGCCTTACGTAATGATACAGCCGGTTAGCCAGCCCTTTGCGCGTATCGGTATGCGAAATGTAATCGGGCGACTCATAATAGCGTCCTATTTCGCTCTCGTCGGGCACATTCTGTGTAAAAAGGAAACCGCACGACGCACACCGCCAAATGTCAAACGGTTCATTTGTAGCGTAATGGTCGGTACAGGTTATCACCTTCTCCAGCCGTTTTTTTCCGCAGAGCGGACACGAATCTATATGCAGTCTGTTCACTTCACACCCTAATTTGGTGCAAATTAACAAATAATTCGGGTACGAGCCTCTATCTGTTAAGCTTCTTTAAGGATAAGTAAGTAAGCAAGATTCATTTTAAAGCACTTCGCTAATCTTGTCCTGACTTTATCATTGCGTCACCCAAATCATAGCTCCAGCCAGTCATCGGTATCTGAGGTATGCTATAGCTCTCTCCTCCTCTGTGAGGCAGAGAGTTTTAGTTATAGTATCGTTATTCTCCGGACATGCAATCTCAATAGTAACTACAGTCTCTGCTATCCTGAGTGTCTCATCTACGGAATATGGACATCCAAGATGAGCAACAACAGAAACACGTACTCCGTGATATTCTTTGTTTACCGTTATATCCTCCGTTTCTACCGTATCAGCATCATAGTCGGCTCCGTCAGGGGCACATTCCACATTGCATATTTCCTTGATAATTCGTTTGATGTTCTCCTTATCATTGTTGATACGGGTCGCCATAAAGTCTATATCCAAAGTCGGACGGGCTTCAAAGCGCTCATGCGCGTAGAGCAACGCACCTCCCTTTAGGATAAAGCGCTCACGGTAGTTGCTGATAGACAAACGATAAAGCAGCCGTTCCTGCATGTAACGGGAAATCATCATTTGCGGATTGTAGTGTTCCGCTCTTGACAAATTAAGCAGCCGTTCCTTAACCGATTTTCCGGAGTTTGTATATATCTTGCTCATTATAGGATAAATTTTATCAGCTCATCAATTTTTTTACCTACACGCAGTTGCGATGCGTATTCATAGAGACGGGTGATGTCACGTTCTTTACGCGACAGATAGTTATTGAATATTTCGGAACTTACATCCAAGCCAATCTTATTTCGATACTTAATGGCATCGCAGACCGATTTTTCCAAATCATACACTTTAACCTTGAAACCGTCAATCTCCACTTCAATAACTCCAAGCTCATAAGCCTTTTGTGTCATAAAACTAAGTTCAATAGGCGGGAACACAGGAAGCGTTATCCGTCGTGTGCGTTCTACCGCAATGTGGTATGCTTGTGGAATTTGAGTTGTAAGTTCATGGTACGACCATGCGGAATAAAGACACAACACACCGCCCGGTACCAATGTTTCGACATCAATCATTTGTTTGGCCAGTCCATTATTGAGTGCGTATACGCCTCGGCGCAACCGTACAATCCGTCCGGTTCTCGTACCATACAATAACTGGTCATATAGTGATACCTTTTTGGCTTCCGCTGACGATATGTAGCCGCCATTACGAGTTATATATTCCGTTATATTCATTTTAATTCTCTTACCATCCGCAAAGTTACTGCATTTTTTCTAATGTGCAGTATATTTAATGCAAAAATTAGGTTGAACTATGATAATCTACTGTTTCGTGATTCAGTTTATTACGGCACTATTTATTTGATATGTCCGATAGAATTATGCCCTTGCCATTATGGAGTGGCTTCAAACGTACCATTGTGGAACATCAACGCCATACCTCAAAATGAAAAGTTTTCATTAGACAATGGGGCAAATAGTAATAACCTTTGGGAAACCGACAAAATATGGGAACTATACGGTATCAAATAAAAGATAAATCTGATATATAGGCTAATTATCAGATTGGTATATAACTATTTTCGGTTCAAGCGTGGAACTGCATGCTATTCCACATTTCTGAAGGTCCTAGAAAACCCAACGCACAATGGCAATAGACAGCAGACCCACGCTATACAGCATGGGAACCGCCAACGTCCATCCTCGTGCGCTTTGAAATAAACAGCAAACTTAACTTTGTATCTTATAATATTTGATTGCAAAAAAAACAAAGCTTAAACCCTCCCATACACCTTACTGCTTGCAACGGAGCAGATAGGTGCGTTTCTGATAAGATTAATAATCTTATCGCTTGAAGATTATTAATCTTCCGGCTGTAAGATTATTAATCTTCCAGCAAATGCAGGTAAGTGCATCGGGGGAAGCAATTAACTGCGATGGCGGTTGCACTTAGCTGCGTCACCTATAGAAAAAGGTGCGCGGAACAGGCTGTGCTTTTTACATACACAAACCTGTTCCGCGCAACTGATAAAGAGGCTGAACAATCGTTGAACAGACTCTAAAAGCTATTCCTTATTTTTTATAGTTCTTCAAGCCCGTCTGCAGGAAGTCGACATACTTGGCGATGTCTTCGTCATACGAATAAGACTTGTTGAGCGGATTGCCCTCATTGTCTATCAGCACGTAGAAGGGCTGGGCGTTGGCTCCGAACTTGGAACGTTGCAGGTAGCTCCATTTGTCGCCTACTGTGCGGAGGGTACGCTCTTTGCCGTTCTCCATTACCTTCACCGGTTCGGGCAACTTGGTTTTCTCGTCTACGTAGAGCGTTATCAATACATAGTCTTCGGTAAGGAGTTTGCTCACCTGCGGGTCGGTCCATACAGCCAACTCCATCTTACGGCAATTCACACATCCGTAGCCTGTGAAGTCTATCATGACGGGCTTGCCCTGCTGACGGGCATATTCCATACCTGCGTCAAAGTCCTGGAACTTGGCATGTACCTCGTTCTCGTAAAGGTTGAAGTCCTGCGTCTGCATGGGAGGAGCAAAGGCACTGACCGCCTTCAAGGGTGCGCCCCACAAGCCGGGAACCATATAGACGGCAAATGCCAGCGAAATCAAGGCGAGGAAGAAGCGTCCCACACCTACCTTATTGCTATCATCATCGTGGGGGAACTTGATTTTACCCAGCAGGTAGAAGCCCAACAGGCTGAAGATGACAATCCACAAAGCCAGGAAAGTTTCACGGTCGAGCAAGCCCCAGCCGTATGCCAAGTCTGCCACCGAAAGGAACTTCAAGGCAAAAGCCAATTCGAGGAAGCCCAAAACCACCTTGATGACATTCATCCAACCACCCGACTTAGGCATCGACTTGAGCCAGGAAGGGAACATGGCAAAGAGGGTGAACGGCAAGGCAAGCGCTATGGCAAAGCCCAACATACCCAATGCCGGAGCGATGATGCTGCCCGTAGTGGATACTTCTACCAGCAGGAAGCCGATAATCGGACCGGTACAGGAGAAAGAAACCAACGAAAGGGTAAACGCCATCAGGAAGATGCTGAGCAACCCTGTAGTGGCTTCTGCCTTGCTATCGACGGCGTTGCTCCACTTGGAAGGCAAGGTGATTTCGAACGCGCCAAAGAAGGAAGCGGCGAATACCACCAGCATCAGGAAGAAGAAGATATTGAAGATGGCATTGGTAGACAAGGCATTGAGCGCACTCGCACCGAATATCAACGTGATGGCAAGACCCAGTGCCACGTAGATGACTACAATAGAAGCACCGTACGTCCAGGCGTCACGGATGCCTTTCTTCTTATCCTTGGAACGCTTCAAGAAGAAGCTGACCGTCATCGGGATAATGGGCCATACGCAAGGAGTAAACAAGGCAAGCAGTCCGCCGATAAAGCCGGCAAAAAAGATATAAACCCACGAATGGGTGTCTTGTTGCTGGGTTTCGCCGAACTCGGAAAGTTCCTTGATAACCGGTTTCCAATAGCTGGGCGTGCCTTCCAAGCCTACAGAAGCTGCCGGAGCATCCGTTGCAGCTACTGAAACCGTATCAGCCTCCGAGGCAGCAGTAGCAGACTCAACAGGTACAGATGCCTGTGCCGTAGCCGGTGCACCCTGTGCCTTTCCGCTATACGAAAACTCTACAGCCGTAGGAGGCAGGCAGTTCTCGTCGTTGCAAGCACCATATTCCAAGTAACCTTTTACCACATAGTCGCCTCCCGTGAGCCGTATCTTTTGGGTAAAGGTCGCACTCTTTTCGAAGTAACGCACCTGCATGGAGAAGATAGGGTCCATCTTCTCGATTTCTCCGGCACCCGGAACAAGCTTGCCTACCGGCTCTGCCCCTTTGATTTCATCGACGTTAAACGTAGCGGAAGTAGGTCCCCCTTCTTCCAAATCAGTAGAATACACATGCCATCCGGCATCGATTGTACCTGTAAACACAATCTCAGCTTCATTAGCCGAAAGCTCTTTCCATTCCGCCTTGAACTTCACCGGGTCTTGCATCTGGGCAAATACCGGCAAACAGAACAAAGCCATCATCAGCCAACAGAGTGTCGCTCTTGTTTTCATTGTCTTTTTTTGTCTTTATTGATTATTGTTTTTATTAGTTGACAAGTTGACAAGTTGACGAGTTAACAAGTTGACAAGGCTTTCAGATACCAAGATTACAGACATTATACAAAACCTTGTTACCTTGTCAACTCGTCAACTTGTCAACTTTTTATTATATCTCTACTCCTTTCAGCGTAGCCGAACTCGATTCGGTGATACGCACCTTTACCAAATCGCCTATGCGGTGCGTGCCACGGTCGAATACCACAACCTTATTCTGCTCGGTACGACCGAAGAGCTGTTCTTTCGAACGCTTGGAAACTCCTTCTACCAACACCTCGAACGTCTTGCCCACATCTTTTGCATTGCTTTCTGCCGAAAGCTGGTTCTGAAGCTCGATTAACTCATTCAGACGCCGTATCTTCACTTCTTCGGGCACATCATCGGGCAAATGTTTCGACGCATACGTACCGGGACGCTCCGAATACTTGAACATAAAGGCGGAATCGTAGGCACATTCGCGCATCAGCGAAAGGCTCAGCTGATGGTCTTCTTCCGTTTCGGAATGGAAACCGGAGAAGATATCCGTGCTCAGCCCGCAATCGGGAATAATCCGGCGGATAGCAGCTACCCGTTCCAAATACCATTCACGGGTGTACTTGCGGTTCATCAGTTTCAGAATGCGCGAGCTTCCGCTCTGCACCGGCAAATGGATATGCTTGCACACGTTAGGCACTTCGGCTATCACGTGAAGTGTCTCGTCGCTCATATCCTTCGGATGAGAAGTGGTAAAGCGGACACGCATATCGGGCACTGCCTCGGCTACTGTGCGCAAAAGCACCGGGAATGTTATCACCGTCCCGTCTTCTTGCTCGAAGCGGTAAGAGTTGACGTTCTGCCCCAGCAAGGTCACTTCCTTATAGCCTTTCCGGTGCAAGTCATTCACCTCATTGAGAATGCTTGCCACATCGCGGCTCCGTTCCCGTCCGCGGGTATAAGGCACGATGCAATAATGGCAGAAGTTGTTACATCCGCGCATGATAGACACATAGCCCGATACGTGATTGCCGCAGATACGCGAAGGTATCACGTCACGATAAGTTTCGGTTGTGGAAAGCTCCACATTGATGGCTTTCTCGCCAGCCTCCACCGATGCAATCAGGTCGGGCAGGGTGAGGTACGCATCCGGTCCTGCCACCAGGTCGACATGATGGTTTTCAATCAAATCCTCTTTCACCCGCTCTGCCATACAGCCCAGCACACCTACAATCAGGTGCTTGCGCTTTTTCCTTAACGAATGAAAGAACTCCAGCCGGTTCAGGATTTTCTGTTCCGCATTGTCGCGGATGGAACAGGTGTTCATAAACACGGCATCGGCTTCCTCCAAGGTGTCGCAAGGCACATAGCCTGCCATCTGCATGATAGACGCCACCACTTCACTGTCTGCCACATTCATCTGGCAGCCATACGTCTCGATAAAAAGTTTCTTTGTTCCGGTTGCGGATTTAAAGTCCGTTCCCGCAATTTGGTTTGTCATACGATGTTAAATTTATATTTTAAAGATGCAATGTAGAAAATTCAGGTGACTCCGCACCTGCTTTGAAACTACATATTATTATTTATTAACAAACATAACCTTTCCTACAGGAAACAGGCTTATTCGTCAATGTGTCACATAAACTGAACGGCACCCTATATTTCCTCGGGGAGAGGGTTCACATCTTTCTTATTTTCTATCATAAAAACGCTTGCAAAGATAACAATTCTATTCCGTTTCGCATAATATGTAAACTGTTCTTATGATTCTTCGGCAAAAAATTATTATCTTTGGGCAAATCCTTTCACTGATTAACCCGACAGACCGATATGACAAACCTGCTTATCATACTTGCACTTATCGCTTTTGCCGTTTACACACAAGCGGCAAAAACACCGAAGAAACAACAGCCTAAAAGGCAAAAGCCCATTCCCTACTTCCCCGAAGAAGAAGAAACGGAAGAGGAAGAAATGCCTGTAGCAGAAGCACAACCCATGCCAAGCAGCCAACCTCAACGTCCGGCGCCCAAGCCTGTAAAAGCCCGACCGAAAGCTCCGCCTGCACCGGCTCACGGCAACACAGAAGCAGATATCCGGCTACGGACACCTTCGGACGCGCGAAGAGCCTTTATCTATTCGGAAATATTCAAACGTAAATACTAATACATAATTTATTACCTGACACTATGAACTACAATCGAATGACGGCAGCCGAAGCTGCCAGCCTGATACAAAACGGCGAAATCATTGCCCTCAGCGGATTTACTCCGGCAGGAAGCCCGAAAGCCGTAACTGCCGAACTGGCAAAGCAAGCTGAAGAAAAACACGCACGGGGCGAAGCGTTCCGTATCGGCATCATTACCGGAGCCTCAACCGGCGATTCGTGCGACGGAGTATTGACACGTGCACATGCCATTCAGTTCCGAGCTCCTTATACCACCAACAAAGATTTCCGCAAGGCAGTAAACAACGGAGAAATCAATTACACCGACATCCATCTCTCGCAAGTAGCCCAACGATTGCGTTCCGGATTCTTAGGACATGTCACCACCGCCATTATAGAAGCCTGCGAGCTGACCGATGACGGACGCATTTACCTGACTGCCGGTGTAGGTATCACTCCTACCATTGCCCGCCTGGCAGACCGTGTCATCATCGAACTGAACGCCGCACACAGCAAACGCATCATCGGCATGCATGACTTGTACGAAATGGAACGCCCTCCTTATCGCCGTCCTGTTCCGATTGTGCGTCCCAGCGACCGTATCGGATTGCCCTACATCCAGATAGACCCCAAGAAGATAGTCGGTGTCGTAGAAGTCAACATACCGGATGAAGCACGCGGCTTCAGCGACCCGGATCCGGTAACGGACAAAATCGGACAGAACGTGGCCGATTTCCTTGCCGCCGACATGCGGCGGGGCATCATCCCTTCCACTTTCCTGCCCCTCCAGTCGGGCGTGGGCAACATCGCCAATGCCGTGCTCAGCGCCTTGGGACGCGATTCGAGCATCCCTCCCTTCGAGATGTACACCGAGGTCATCCAGAATGCGGTCATTACCCTCATCAAGGAAGGGCGCGTCAAGTTCGGAAGCACCTGCTCGCTCAGCGTCACCAACGATTGTCTGGACGACATCTACCAGAACATGGACTTCTTCTCCCACAAGCTGGTGCTCCGCCCCTCTGAGATTTCCAACTGCCCCGAAGTCATCCGCCGCATCGGAGTCATCTCGATGAACACCGCCATCGAAGCCGACATCTACGGCAACGTGAACTCCACCCACATCTGCGGCACGAAGATGATGAACGGCATCGGAGGCTCGGGCGACTTCACCCGCAGCGCCTACATCTCCATCTTCTCGTGCCCCTCTACCGCCAAGGGAGGATGCATCAGCTCCATTGTGCCGATGGTGTCGCACCTCGACCACAGCGAGCACTCCGTCAACGTCATCATCACCGAGCAGGGCATCGCCGACCTGCGCGGCAAAAGCCCGATGGAGCGCGCCAAAGCCGTCATCGAGCACTGCGCCCACCCCGACTACAAGCAGCTCCTCTGGGACTACCTGAAGATTTCCACCAAGGGGCAGACCAGCCACAGCCTCTCCGCCGCCCTGGGCATGCACCAGGTGTTCCTGAAGAAAGGCGACATGCGTCTCACCGACTGGGCAGACTTCGCCGGCTGACGCCTGCCCGTGTCCTCTGTGGTAAAACATAATCTGTGGTAAATATAAAATGAATCACGATGAAAAATCTGAAGTTTTCAGGAATGCTCTTGTGCCTCTGCCTCCTCAGCTGTGGGGGCAAGGCGCAAGAGGCGAAAGAAAAGAAGACGGGCGAATTGCCACAGCCCGGCGCATACGGTTTCCCGAAGGAGATGGACGTAAAATGCGATGTCGTTTTGAAGATAACCTATACCCATTCGGCTGATGAACTGATTTGGACACGGAGTTCCGTTTCCCGGTGGGCACCTGGGCGAGAGGAATATGCGCTATACTATTACGAAGACGGGCAATGGAAAGACATCACCGAGGAGACGATTGCCCCCGAACTGCGGGAAGCATTCCGCAATACCCTTATGGGGGAGTCCTCGCTTTTCGCCGGAGTGGATTACACGATGGAAATCCCGCTCTACAATTATTCCGCCTCTTCGGTAAAAAAGGGATTGTATAAGATTCTTTTCGCCATCAACTACAAGCCCTGCTATGTTATCTTCGAACTCTGAACCGAATCCGCGGCAACGGGCATCATTTAAACCTTACCGTTACGATTGTCCGGAAATTAATCACTCTCCCGTCCAATTTCGCCGGAGTAAAGTACGGCATATTGCGGACAATCTCGCAAGCGGTGGAATCCATCCGCCTGGCAATTTCGGCATCGAATACATTGTTTATCGCCGACCTTGCAATGGAAACATAACAGGGCAGACCCGCCTTGTTCACCACGAAAGAAACGTATGAAATCCCTTCGCCGATATGGATGCCTTTTACTGCCTCTTCCACATATTCAGACGCATTCGCATACGGGGGAGCAAACGTAGGCCCTTCGTCCGCATACCTGTAAATCGTATCATTCCCCACCGTCACGAACCAAGGCTCCGGACGGGCCACACCGGCTATCAAAATATTTCTTTTTTCTTCTATTTCTTTCTTTTCGGGATGTCCAATAACTGTGTCTGTTTGCGGCGTGCTTTCCTCCTGCCGACCGTGGCAAGAGACAAAAGTAAGGCATAATAAAAACACGATTATTTTCATAATATATGTGACTTTATGTTATTGAGCAAGTATATAGAAAAAATCACATAAAGTTTTTGGCTTTTAGATTTTTTTGCTAACCTGCCTCGCAAATGACGTCATTTTATGTTTATTTATTTGTTTCATTTTAAAAACCTTATTTTATGAAACGCAATTTTTTATCTTATGTGCCTACTTGCCTTTGTAATGGTAAGTTGTTCTGATGATTTCACAGGATATGAAACTCGTCAGCAATCATCTAATGAAAAAAACAGTGAGTGAAATAGCTCAAACACTGGAAGCGTCGTTTGCGTCTAAATTCTGTCTGGCCTCGAATATAAATCGACTTTTGGGGCTTGAAATGTATTGAAGATATAAAAGAAATATTTCATGCAGACATCCTGTATAATTAGGGAACATTCTCTATGAATTTATGACGGCTGCCTTTCTTTTATGGAGGGCAGCCGTTTTGGAATAAAAAATCAAAAAAGATATAATTCCTTAGATTTTCTCCGCCAAACCGTTGCCCAATCCGCCGATTATGCTAACTTTGCGAGGCGCAGACCCGAATAAACGCTTGTGCGCACCGTCCGAACCCTCGGAAAGGATGAATAAACGCTTATTCACGTCTGCCGAACCTTCGGAAACGATGAATAAGCGCTTATTTGCCTTCGCCGAACCCTTGGAAATGATGAATAAGCGCTTATTCATGTCTGCCGGGCCCTCGGAAGTGATGAATAAGCGCTTATTTGCCTCCGCCAAGGGCCCGGACGCTGAAATATGCGCTTATTCACCTCCGCCAAGCTCTCGGAAAGTGCAAACAAGGCTGTATTCGGGACACACACCATAAAAAGCAGTAACCATTAAAAACATATCACTATGGCAAAACAAATCCAATCTTTCGGCATGACGCAGATGACCATCGGCGCGTGCAGCAACTTCCACACCACAGCCGTGAAATACATCAACGAGGCAACCCCCGCCGCCCTCCACATCGAGGACAAGTCGCTGGCATACAGCGAATCATCCGACACGCTGGCATCCATCGTCAACCGCAAGCGTGCCTTCATCACCACGCCGCAGATGCGCAACGCGGACAAGACGCGCGATGCGGCTTTGGGCGCCATCAGTTCGGTGGTCAACGCGCTCGTCACTTCGCCCGTCGACGAACGCCGCGCCGCAGCCGAACTGCTCTCGCAAGAACTCTCGCCCTACCGCGGCATCCGTGCCCACGAGTATAACAAGGAGACCGCCGAAATCCGCGGAATGCTGGCGATGCTCGAAGAGACGGACAATGCAGCAGCCGTCACCACCCTGGGACTGTCGCCCGAAGTGGATGCCCTGCGCGAAGCGAACGCCGCTTTCGAGGAAGCCTTCGACGCGCGCAACGAGGAGGTGAGCGCAATGGTCAGCCAGAAGAGCATCAGTTCCGCCGATGCCGTGGCCGAGGCCAACCGCCTCTACCAGGAAATCGCGCAGACGGTGAACGCCTACGCCATCGTGCAGCCCACGGACGAGCTGAACGCCTTCATCGACAAGATGAACGGCCTGGTAGGCTCGCTTTCAGCCGTATCGGGCGGCACCGCCAGCGGCGGAGACGGTCCGGACGTGCCCACTCCCGAACCGGAAGAAACTGAAGAACCTTAGAAGACGGTAAAAAAATGCGGACCGGCGCGGATTTTCGCGGATGAAACAACAGCTGCGAGAGTCCGCGCCGGTCTGCGTTTCGCTGCCACGGAAATCATTCCGCCGTGTCCGATAACAAGAAGGCCTTGCTTTCATCTTGCCGACATTTTCGCCCATTTGCTTTCTCATATTAAAATATCTTTGTAATATTGCGCCACAATTCAACTAATAACACCTTTAAACAACACAAAAGTATATGAGACGAATGGTTTCCTATCCCTGCCGCTTCTTCCTTACACTGGCGGCAATGTGGCTTCTCGCCCTGGCGGGAATGGCACAAGACGCGTACAACCGCACCATCCACGGCATTGTGACCGACGAGAACAACGAACCGCTCCCTGCGGCATACGTCAAACAAGTCATCGGGACAGAAGGCAGTTCCATTGCCGGCGTCATCACCGACATCAACGGACACTTCAGCCTGACGCTTCCCAAATCGACCGAAGAAATTGAAGTTTCGTTCGTGGGCTACGAAACCCAGCGCGTACGCCTGACGGCTGCAACCGACTATTCCATCCACCTCCAGCCCGCCACCGAACTGCTGGACGAAGTGGTGGTGACCGGCTACCAGACCATATCGAAAGAACGTGCCACCGGAGCTTTCTCGAAAGTAAATGCCGGCCAGCTGGAAACCCAGCGCATCCCGAACGTCAGCTCGATGCTGGAAGGACGGGTGGCCGGATTCAGCGACGGACAGATACGTGGCGTTACATCGATGAACGGACTGACTACTCCGCTCTACGTCATCGACGGATTCCCGGTAGAGAAAACCACCAACGACGGATACGGGAACTGGGTAGAAAGCGTGCCCGACATCAACCCCGAGGACATCGAAAGCATTACCGTGCTGAAAGATGCGGCGGCAACTTCCATCTACGGCGCACGTGCGGCAAACGGTGTCGTGGTCATCACCACCAAACGCGCCAGGAAAGACCAGCTCAACATCTCGTTCTCGGCTACCCTCACCGTACAGCCTTATTCCACGTATGCCGACAAGTATCTTGCCGATGCCGCCACCATGATAGGACTGGAACGGGAATGGGCGGCACAAAATCCGAACCTGCAAGGCGAAGGGGCGGCAGCCTACGCACAAGGCCTGCTGGACAACAACACCTATACCTCGCAAGGCATCCGCACCATCCTGGGCTATTATGCCGGAACTCTTTCGGAAGCCGACATGAATGCACGCCTGGCAAACCTGGCATCGCAAGGATACCGCTACTACGACGACATCGAACGCTACGGCACCCGCAACCCCTTCACCCAGCAATACAACCTGAGTATCGGGAAAGGAAGCGAGCGCAATACCTTCAACGCTTCGGTCACTTATCAGGGACAACAGATGAGCGACAAGTATTCGGACAGCCGTTCTGTCGGCATCAACCTGCAGAACACCACGCAAATCACCAAATGGCTGACCCTGGAAGTAGGTACTTACCTGAACTATGGAAGCGGAACGACACAAAGTTTCAGCCTCTTTTCGCCGGGATATACCTACATGCCATACGACAGGCTGATGAACGACGACGACACCCCGTACACCAACCGTCAGGAAGACCGCTACAATGCCTCACAAGTAAACACGCTGGTTTCGAACGGGCTTTATAACCTCGACATCACGCCGCTGGACGAACTGGGAAGAAACCTGACAGACAACCGGAACTTCAGCAACCGTACGTTTGCACGCTTGAGTTTCAAGTTTACCGACTGGCTGAAGTATACGGCATCTTTCCAATACGAATATGCCAACTATACGACCGAACAGCTTCAGAACAAGGAATCATACAGCGTGCGGAACACCGTCAACACATACGCTTCGGCCAACGGAGACGGTACAGCCACCTTCAACATTCCTTACGGAAACATCTTCTTCACTTCGGCAAACGTGACCCATGCCTACAACTTCCGCCAGCAGCTGGACTTCGACAAGACGTTCGGCGGAGTGCACGAAGTGACGGCACTCTTCGGTACCGAAACCCGAGAGAACAAAAACAACTACGACAACCGTACCTTATATAATTATGACCCCGACCTGTTGACCTATTCATTGATTGACCAAGCTTCGCTAAGCACAATGGGCAGCATCTGGGGATGGGGAAGTTTCGGCATCAATAATACAGCTTACATCCGCGAGCTGACCAACCGTTACGTCTCGTTCTACGGCAATGCCGCATATACTTACGATGGCAAATACACCGTAACCGGAAGTATCCGCTGGGACAAGACCAATCTGTTTGCCACCGGTTCGAAATACCAGAAACGTCCTATCTGGTCGGTAGGCGGCGCATGGAATGTCAACCGTGAGAAATTCATACAGGACATCGACTGGATTAACATGCTCAAGCTGCGTTTCAGTTACGGTATCGGCGGTAATATCGCCAAAGACTCGGCTCCTTATATGACAGCTTATTACAGCAACAACATGCACGTAGGCGGCATCTCGGGAAGCATCCAAAGCCGTCCCAATCCCGACCTGCGTTGGGAGAAAACCACGACCATCAATATTGGCGTGGATTTCTCACTGCTGAAAAACCGACTGAACGGTTCGATTGAATACTACAACAAAAAAGGTTCCGACCTGCTTGCCAATACCAACGGGGTGCCTACCGAAGGCTGGGGATACAGCACGTACACCATCAACAACGGTAAGATGACCAACCAAGGATTCGAACTCTCGCTCTCAGGTACGGTTATCAGCACACGCGACTGGACATGGGACATCGGCGGTGTACTGGGATATAACAAAAACAAAGTGACCTACGTCAATGTCGAAGCTCCCGTTTCCTACCTCGTCATTGATTATCCGACCGCTTATCCACGGGTAGGAAACCCATACAACGCCATCTACGGCTACCAATGGGCAGGACTGAGCGAAACAGGTACGCCGCAAGTCTACGATGCAGAAGGCAATCTGTTTACCGACATGGAACCGACCGAAATAGCCGACTTGATTTATTTGGGAACCACGGTGCCTGTTTATAGCGGAGCCATCAATACAACCTTGCGCTGGCGCAACTGGGAACTGGCAGCCCAGTTCCTTTTCGAAGGCGGACACAAAATGCGTAATACCAACATCGCTTACCTGTCGGGAATGGGACCTGTAAGCAAACATATTGCCGACCGCTGGCAAAAGCCCGGCGACGAAGCATATACCGATGTTCCCCGTTACATTTCTTCCGAAAGCGAACTGTATAATTACAATTATTATAATATGTATGCCCGCTCATCGGTCAATGTGCTTGACGCCGACAACTGGCGGTTGAGAAACCTGTCGCTCACCTACCGCCTGCCCGCTACCGTCTGCAAAAAGCTGTTCGTTCGGAACGCCCGCATCATGGTGGGCATGGAAAACGTATTTACCGCAGCCAAGAGCGATGACGTGAAATACATGTTGGGCGGATATGCCAAACCCAATTACCTGTGTGGCATCTACTTGAACTTCTAACTAAAAAACGACTGAAAATATATGAAACACCTTATTTATATATGTACACTTCTGTGCAGCCTGGCATGCTGTTCCTGCAATGATTACCTGGACATCGTGCCCAAGGGCAATAAGATTCCCACTACCCTTGCCGACTACGAGGCATTGCTTCGCGACGAATATACCATCGGACAGACTTCTATCAGCAATGCCCTTTACTTGCTGAATGACTATTACGTAACGGTCTCCAGCCTGAACAGTCCTACCTTGACCCGTGCCAACTACATGTGGGACGAGAGCGCCGACCGTATCCTGCTGAATAATGCCGACGAAAGTACCTATTACCAACTCTATGCAGCCATCTCGTCGTGCAACCTGATTATCGAAAATGTACCTTCGGCAACCGAAGCTACCGATGCCCAGCGTGCCGAAGTCATCGCTTACGCCAAAGTCATCCGTTCGCTTTGCTACTTTGTTCTGACCAATTATTATGCCGACACGTATGACGCAGCTACCTCCAACGAGAAACTGAGCGTACCGCTTATTACAAGTGCCAATATCGACGCACCTTCACAACAAGTGACGATACAGGCCATGTATGACTTCATCATCCGGGGGGTAGAGGAAGCCATCGACGGAGGATTGCCCGAACAGTCGATGACCGTTCTTCACCCCAACTTAGGTGCTGCATACGCCCTGCTGGCGCGCGTGTACCTACAAATGATGAACTACGAAGAAGCACTTCGCTACGCCAATCTTGCTTTGGAACAAAACGACCAGCTCTATGACTGGAACGCTTATTACGATGCCCATCGCACGGCTATCGAGAATCCGGAAGATTATACCGGCCTGCCTACGCCTACCGACTATTCGTACGTGGAAAACTATTATTTCCGTTGTGGAAACAATTCGCCCAACTATACAACGAATGAGTTGAATATTCCGATAGAGAGAGGCGAACGCTTTGAAGAAGGTGACGCCCGCTTCATGTCGCGCTGGAAACGTTATTCGGAAAACATGGATACCTATTATCGCGGAATAGGAAACGGTTATTTCAACTGGGGAGGACTGACCACAACGGAAGTCTATCTCATCAAAGCCGAATGCCTGGCACGTCAGGCACAAAACGGCGACTTCGGTGAAGCCATGAACGTACTCAATACAGTCCGCCAGACCCGTATCCGCCCGGAAGTATACCAACCTCTTTCCGCATCTACACTGGCAGAAGCTCTCGAACTAATCCGTCGCACGAAAGACAACGAACTGATATTCTCCATCGTTCCCTTCGCCGACGCACGGCGTTTCAATCAGGAAGGCACATACGCCCGTACAATGACAAAGACTTACGAAGGCGAAACCTATACCCTCCGTCCGGACTCACACTTGTGGACAATGCCTTTCCCCGCCGGTGCTGTCAATAATCCCGGAAACGGAAGCATCCAACAGAATGTAGAACGATAAACTATTCATAACATAAAAACAGAACAAGAATGAAAACAAAGCATCTTATGCAAACCCTGCTACTGGGAACCCTCTCGGTAGCCTGTACGTCACAAGCTCCGAAAGACGGATACATCATCAGCGGAAGCATCAACGGACTGCCCGACAGTACGCACGTGCAACTCGTTCCCGTATGCCACGAAGAAACTGACCCAATAGCCGATACACTGGCTATCGGAGGTAAATTCGTATTCACCGGCAAAATGGAAGAACCGCGTGCCGTATGGCTTGTGGTGAAAGACGCTTACGGATCGCGCCGCCTGATGATGGAAAACACAGCCATCGAAATAACAGGAAATGTCACCATGCAAGACACTAACGGCACGCCTGCATACAACCTTGAGACATTGACTGTAAGCGGCTCACCTCTGACCGTTCATTACGATTCACTGATGCAGGTACGAGACCGTATGGATTCACTCTATGCCGGCAACCAACAGAAACATAAAGCCATCATAGAAGCCCTGCAAGAAGCTTATAAGGCTAAAGACCAAAACAAAATTGCCGAACTGAAAGCCAGCGAAGCCGGAAAGCTGATGGAAGAAGACAGCAAACGTTTCTTCCAGACCGTAGACTCGGCTTATCATCAGACCGTATTGGACAACAAAGATTCTTATTGGGGACCACTGATGATGATTTCGCTCACCTCGTATATGAATGAAAGCATGCGTCCTTGGTACGAAGAACTTTCGCCTGCCGCACAAGCCTCTTATTATGGCAAACTGGTGAAAGATGAGCTCTATCCGACAGGAAAAACCGGTGACAAGATGCCTGAATTCACGGTAAAAGACACATCCGGAAAGGAAATCAGTCTGCAAGAACTTTGTCAGGGCAAGAAATACATCCTGATTGATTTTTGGGCATCGTGGTGCAATCCCTGCCGCAAGGAAATCCCGAACATCAAGAAACTCTATGCCCGATATGCAGCCAAAGGATTTGAAGTGATAAGCATCTCCATCGACAAAAAGAAAGCCGACTGGGAAAAAGCCGTCAAGGAAGAACAACTGAAATGGCCTAATTTCCTGGACGAGACAGGAGTTGCCAAGCTGTATAAAGTGAGAGCCGTCCCCACCATGTACCTGATTGACGCCGAAGGGAAAATGGTAGCCGACAACCTGCGTGGAGAAGCTTTAGCTGAAAAACTGGCTGAGCTATTTAAATAACCCTCATAAAAAATCACCACAAATGATAGGAATCTGATTTTCTTATCATTTGTGATGATTTTTTAATAACGTGAGTTCGATATAAGCTCAAAACATAGTTAGTTGCCCGTCTTTGATAAAA
>UQVZ01000031.1 GCA_900544675.1 uncultured Bacteroides sp. | reverse complement strand
CCCTTTCGGAAAGCGAGTGCAAAGGTACAGCTTTTCGCCGAACCTGCAAGCAACTTGCAGGATTTTTTTCAAACTTTTTTTGAATCAGTTTATAAATACACTGATATACAAACGGTTATCGGAATAAAAAATTATCAGGAGAAGGCATTGCCCGTCTCTGATATACACCTTATATATTATTACGCGCGCGAGACGGCACGCTCAAAAAAACGAAAATATATCGGATACCGGACGAACATAGATGCATTGGGCAACGAAGATACGTGCATACGCCAACGCAGCTATATGCATACGCCAACGCAGCTATATGCATACGCCGATGAAGCTATATGCATTGTCTCGCGAATACGTCCTCTTTTCAAAATGAAAGTCTGAAGTGTCTAATTTTTTGACACCAGGTGTCTAATTTTTTGACACTTCCAAAAAGAGCAATTTTAGTAACATCCTGATTATCAAACGATATTTTGTTTGGCACGATATTTGCTTGGAAAAAAGAAGAAATGATTGATAAACTAAAAAACTACGATTATGATTAAGATTGAAAACCTTTGCAAAACGTTCCGTACTACGGAAGTGGAAACCATCGCACTGAACAACGTGAACCTTGAAGTAGAAGACAAGGAATTTGTAGCCATCATGGGGCCTTCGGGGTGCGGAAAATCTACCCTGCTGAATATCATGGGGCTGCTGGATAACCCGACTTCGGGCGATTACTATCTGGACAACCAGGAGGTGGGACACCTGAAAGAAAAAGACCGCACCAACGTGCGCAAGGGAAACATCGGCTTTGTGTTCCAAAGTTTTAACCTGATAGACGAGTTGAATGTAGCCGAGAACGTGGAATTACCCCTTACCTATCTGGGCGTACCTTCCACCGAACGGAAACAACGCGTGGCGGATATCCTGAAACGGATGAACATCAGCCACCGCGCCAAACATTATCCCCAGCAACTCTCGGGAGGACAACAACAACGCGTGGCAATAGCCCGTGCCGTGGTGTCGAACCCTAAAATCATCCTTGCCGACGAACCTACCGGTAACCTCGACTCGAAGAACGGACAGGAAGTGATGGAGCTGCTGACCGAGCTGAACAAGGAAGGCACTACGGTGGTAATGGTAACACACAGCCAGCGCGACGCGGGATACGCCGGACGTATCATCAACCTGTTCGACGGACAGATTGTAGCTTCCATCGCCGAAATGTAATCCTATCCCTTTTATCAACTATCAGTTATGAATCCTACCATTTTACGAAACCTGTTCTATACACAGAAGCGGTTCGGAGCGGCTTCTGTGCTCAATCTCTTCGGATTGTCGTTCGCTTTTGCCGCCTTCATCCTGATTATGATGAAGGTGAGCTATGAACGCGATTTCGACACCTGTTATCCGGAGCCCGAACGGCTGGTGATGATGAACTTTGGCAACCCGGACGAACATACCGTAAGGTTCTTGCCACGCGGTCCTATCGACTATGTCATCGAGCAAGTACCCGGCATCGAATGCGGCACCATCTATGCTCCTGCATGGGGGAAATCCGCCTTGTATACCGATCCGAAAGACCCGCACTATTTCTATGAGACCCCGTGGGCGGTATATCCCGACTTTGCCCAAGTGGTAGGACTGAAGTTCATCGCCGGAAGCGGAGCGGAGATGAGCCAGCCCGAAAGCGTCATCGTGTCCGAGAGTTATGCCCACAAGCTTTTCCCGAAAGGCAACGCCTTAGGCTCGTATCTCTACCTCGAAGGGAAAAACGCCCTGACTCCCGATGCCAGCAAATTCCGGATATGCGGCATCTTCGAAGACCTGCCCGAGAATTGCCAGTTCAAGAACGACCTCTTTTTGCCGATAGGAAAGAATGTGCAGAAAGGTGATTGGGGGAGCCAGAATTTCTTTGCCTTTCTCCGCCTGAAACCCGGAGTGAGCATAGAGGAAGTCAACCGGCAGATTGCAGCCACGAAAGCCATTGAGCGGATGAATGTGTACAAAGACGATAAGACTGCTCTTTACGTTTTCCCCATCCGTGACTTCTATTACAAGATGCATTCGCCCTACTACCTGAAAACAGGGAACCCGGGCACCACCGCCCTGCTGGTAACCATCGGGCTGCTCATCATCGTCATCGCCTGCATTAACCTGGTCAACTTCAGTACCGCTCTCGCCCCGATGCGCATGCGGAGCATCAACACGCAGAAAGTGCTGGGAAGCACGAACGGAGAACTGCGATGGGCATTGACCCTTGAATCGGTGTGCACGGTGATGATAAGCTGGCTGCTCTCGCTGGGCATCACCGCCGCGTTGATTCATCTCGATGTGCTCTCGTTTATGGGATTCACTCCCTCACTCCTCACCTACCGGCAATACGTGGCATATACCGGACTGATTGCCCTCGGTGCAGGCATTATCGCCGGGCTCTATCCGGCATGGTACATGACTTCCTTCCCTCCGGCAATGGTGCTAAAAGGCAACTATGCCCTGAGCGGCAAAGGCAAACGCCTGCGCACGGCCTTGATTTGCATCCAGTACGTCGTGTCGTTCGTCCTCATCGTGTCGGCTGCCTTCATCTTTCTGCAAAACCGGTTCATGCGTACTCATGAATTGGGCTTCGACAAAGACCAGTTGCTGGTGGCAAGCCTGCCCGAAATTCCCTTCGCAAGCAGCTCTTACCGCAACTTCGAAACGGAACTGAAAAGCCATGCGGAGATAGTCGACATCGCCTTTTCCAAGTGGGAACTGGGCGCCAACGAAGGATATACCAGCTATACATTCCGCTACAAAGAACAGGACTACGGACACTACTTCATCGAGGTGACACCGAACTTCATCGACGTAATGGGAATGAAACTGGTTTCGGGAAGCGATTTCCTTCCCTCCGACTCCATCAGCAAAGACCCGATGACATTCATTGCCACCGAAGACCTGCAGAAACGGACGGGCATCGAACCGGGAGAGATGGTCGATTTCATATGGAGAATCAAGGCTTGCATCAAAGGTTTTGTGGACTACGCCCAGTTCACTTCTTTCAAACAAGACCCCTATCCTTACGTGTTCTGCCCCAATGCCAAATACACCGATGGAGTAATGCCTTACGCATATATCCGTGTCCGGGCAGGGAGCGACATCGATACCGCCCTGAGTCACGTGCGCCAAGCAGCCGAAACATGCTTCACCGGCTATCCGACAGATGTAAAATTCTACAACCAGGTATATGCCTCGCTCTATCAGAAGGAAACCGACCAGCAACAGATGGTAGCTCTCTTCAGCCTGCTTGCCATCATCATTTCGCTGGTGGGCGTATTCGGGCTGATTATCTTCGAGGCAGCCTACCGGCGTAAGGAAATCGGCGTGCGCAAGGTGTATGGAGCCTCCACCGGGCAGATACTTTGGATGTTCGGACGTTCCTACCTCGTGCTGTGCCTCATCAGTTCCGCCCTTGCCGCTCCGATTGCATGGTATGCCGTATCGCGCTGGCTGGAACAGTTCGGCGAGCGTGTACCCCTCAACCCGTGGGTATTCATAGCGGCATGTGTACTGGTATGCCTCATCACCGAAGCCACCATCATCGTGCAGAACTACCGCGCGGCAAATGCCAACCCGATAGACAGCTTGAAAACGGAATGACGCTACGGACGGCACGGACTTATGTCAAATATGAACTTTAATGAATCAGTAAAAAATGAAAAGAGCATTCAACAACCTGTTCCGACGGGGCGAATCGAATCTCATCAAGATTCTTTGCCTGGGTATCGGACTTGCCATCGGGCTGACCCTGATAGCCGAAATCATCTTCGAGAAAAGCTACGACAGCTTCCTGCCCCGTCTGGAAGACACCTACCGCGTCACGGAACGCTACAAGCAAAACAACGACGCTGACTGGAGCACCCATCCTACCACATCGGGAGCCATCGCTCCGGGCTTGAAACGGTATTGTCCCGAAGTAGAGGCAGCCACCCGATTCACCTGGCTACACCAGGACATGCACTTCGTGACGGAAGACCAACGCGAAATAACCGCCAACGCCCACTTATGCGACAGCTCGTTCTTCGAAGTCTTTCCACGCCGCATCCTGATAGGTGAAAACCCGCATACAGGACTGGAGAAAGAAAACAATGCCTACATCTCGTCACGCCTTGCCGAAACGCTGGGTGCGGACATCGTGGGACATACGTTAGTCTGGAAAGAGTTTCCGCAATTCAAATTGAATATTGCCGGCATATTCGAAGCATTCCCCGAAAACACCCACCTGCCCCGCTTCGATGTGCTGGTGGCACTGCCCACCATCGGACAAGTCATGGGCGACGGACGGGACAACTGGCTGGGAAATGACCGATACGCCAGTTACGTCCGACTTTATCCGAAAACGGATGCCGGCCAATTGGCACCCGGCGTAAAACGCATGCTGGAAGCCAACCTGCCGATAGAAGAACTGAAGATGGTAGGTTCCGACTTCGGACTCGATTTCCAACCTGTCAGTGAAATCTTCGCCTCGTCAGACTACAACCGCATCATGAATATCGTGTTCCTCATCTTCGGCATCCTGATGTTGACGGTAGCAGTGCTTAACTACATCCTGCTCACCATCTCGTCGATGGTGAACCGTGCCAAGAGCGTCGCCACTTATCGTTGCTACGGAGCGGAGAGCCGCGACATCTACCGGATGGTTCTTGCCGAATCGACACTTCACGGATTGCTCAGCCTCGCACTGGCGGTGCTGATTATCTTCGGGATACAAGACCTGCTGCAAGAACAGGTAGGACACAGCCTGCGTTCGCTCTTCCCGCCGTCGACCGTCGTCGTGTGCATCGCCATCACCGCCCTTGTAGCCATCGTGTGCGGCAGCATACCCAGCTATCTCTACACACGTATTCCCGTCACCTATGCCTACCGGCGCTACACCGAGAGCAAACGCTATTGGAAGCTGGGGCTGCTCTTCGTACAGTTCCTGCTCACCACGTTCTTTGTCTCCCTGCTGACGGTCATCAGCCTGCAATATCACGCGCTGACCAACTATGATACGGGATTCGAATACCACGACATGCTCTATGTATCGCTGTCCGGCACCACCGAAGCGGAACGAGAACGCTGCGTGCAAGAGCTGAAGACATTACCCGAAGTGACGGGCGTAACGTGGGGTTATCAAAAACCCTTTGAAGGATGCAGCGGAAACAATGTCTACAATCCCGAAACCGGACAAGAATATATGAACATCGCCGACCTCTATGATACAGGCAACGATTACTTCCAAGTATTCGGTATCCCCATCATCAAAGGCACCGGCTTTTCGACTCATTTGCGCGACACCATTTCACGGCAAGTGATGGTAAGCCGCAAGTTTGTGGAACGCATGCGCGAACTGGCCGGCTGGACAGAATCGCCCATCGGCAAGAATATCTTCATCTCCGAACACAAGGGGCCGCTTACTATCTACGGAGTATACGAAGACATTCACCTCGGTTCTCAACTGGCAGAAGACAGTGACGAGCGCCCTACCGTAATGTTCTACAATCCCAAACCTTGCTACAACCTGTTCATCCGCCTGAACCGGATATCGCCCGAAGCAATGAAAACCGTACAGGAAGTGGTGAGCCGGACCATGCCCAGCCAAGAGAAATACGCATATAGCGTGGCGGTAGAAATGGGAAACCTGTACAACAGCATCCTGCACGTGCGAAACAGCATCTTTTTCATCGGGCTGTGCATTCTGATTATCGCCCTCATCGGGCTGACCGCTTATATCCGGGATGAAATCAGCCGGCGCCGTTCGGAGATAGCCATCCGCATCATTCACGGAGCCACGGCAGGCAGCGTACAGCGGCTTTTCCTGAAAGACCTGCTGAAAATAGCCTTTCCTGCTACCCTTATCGGCGCACTGGCCGCATGGCGTATCAGCGTTTCCCTGCTGGAGCTGTTCGCCACCAAAATCCATTTGGGATGGTACCTGTTTGCGGGTTGCATGGCACTCGTGCTCATCATTGTATGGGCATTATCCTCGTTACTCGTTCTGAAAACGGCACGTACAAACCCTACGGAAAACCTGCGGACGGAATAAGAGCCTGTTTAAATTTTCCGATAAAGTCATATTGTCAGGTCTCTTTTGAGTTTGTTTCCGGTCTGTTTTCCCGATTTTATGCGTCAGATAGCCCGCTATCCTCCTTATAAAATCAGAAAAACATCCTCGAAAACAATTCTCAAAATAAACCTGAGCAAAATTTAAACAGGCTCTAAGCATCCGCTTTTCAAGGAAACTTCAGCACCAGTTTCTCTCCGGCATACACCGCTTGTCGTTCCTGCCTGTCTTCCGCATAACGGACGATGTGCAGGCGTCGTACGGTGTTCATGCCAGGGAAACTGCCTTCACGAGGCCAGATAGCCAATTCCCCTTTCGCATCGTTCCATTCCATACGAATTTGCGAATAAGCTCCCTGCTCGTAAGCATAATCTACACCGTTGTCTTCGTAAACGGTATAAGTGCCATCCGTTCCGGCAAACACGTGGATAGTCCAATCGGCACAGGCAGCTTCGCGAGTGGTTTGCGGTTTGCCCGAAGTTAAAGGCAGAATGGTTCCTGCCTTTACAAATACCGGAATCCGTGCCAGCGTTACCGGTACGCTTTTCCATGTCCCATTCTCACCAGATTTTGTCCCAGTCCAGAAATCATACCATCCACCAGGTGTATACGGCAAGTAGACATCCCAGTTGCTCTTGCCTGGTTCTACTACAGGAGCTACCAACAGGGACGGCCCGAACATGTATTCGTATTTCTGTGCCAAAGCAAGCGAGTCACCCGCAAAATCCATCACCAAGGGACGCATCAAGGTACTTCCCTTACGGTTAATACGAGCTGTTTCCGAGTAAAGGTATGGAAACAAGCGATAACGCGTATTCAAAGCCTCACGGGCAAGGCGGGTTACTGTTTCGCCATAATTCCAAAATTCGGTATTTGATTGATAGCCGTGCACACGGGTCAGCGGAAGAAACACACTTGCCTGCAACCAGCGCAGGAAACATTCGTGATAAGCCGGATCGGTGTACTGGTTTTGTCCGGGACGGAAAAAGCCGCCTGCATCGTATGTCCACCAAGGCTGACCGGAAACCACCATTCCCAAACCGCCTACAATCTGCCGGCGGAGTGTCTCCCAATCATACCCTACATCCCCCGACCAAGTCACCGTAGCATACCGCTGCATGCCTGGAAATCCGCTTCGTGTCAAGAGCATCACCCTTCGTCCAGGTACATCCCGACGCGAACCTTCGTACACCGTCTTATTCACAAGCAGCGGATAAACATTCCGATATACCTCGCCCGGCACACTTTGGTTCCATACCTTCCGTCCCAGCAAGTCGTCGTTCTCCGGTTCCGTGGCATCAAGCCACCAGGCGTCTATCCCGTAAGGCTTTAAAAGACGTTTACTGAAATTCTCCCAATAATAAGCCGCGGCATCGGGATTGAAAAAATCAATCCATGAAGTCTGTGGTATGTAATATCCTTTATCCTGCATCAGTTGCCCTACTTCAGAAGACGGGTCTATCTTCGACCATACCGAAAGCATCAGACGGGCATCGAGTGCATGTACATCATCTGTTAGCTTCTTAGGGTCAGGATAAGCGCTTTCATCAAAACGCATCGCATTCCAGCCATGCTTACCCCAGTATTGCCAGTCTTGCACAATAATATCCATCGGCAGGCTATCGTTACGGAAACGGGCAGCAGTCTGAATGATTTCATCCTGACTGTGAAAACGTTCACGGCAATGGATATAGCCTAATGCCCATCGGGGCATCATCGGGACTTCGCCCGTTGTCCGGCGGTAAGAGGCAATCACTTCGTCCGCATTTCCGGCAAATACCGTATAATCGACCGCCTCAGCCACAGGTGAGCGGAACACTGTTTCATCGGTCACCTTTTTATAATAAACTTTCGGATTGTCTTCTTTCTCCAGTTCCGCTTCTATCGGATATACACCGGCTTCCAGTTCCACAATAGCCGATGCTGTAGGCGGAAGCCATAAATTTTTCAGGTCAAGCACCATCTTGTCACCAATTTTTAGATGATGCCGGCGTGCCATTGCCTGTCCCACATCAAGCATTATAGCATAACGTCCCGCTTCACGTATATTAAGCGACGACGTAAAAATAAAACGTTCGCGTAACTCTTGCTTCGCACCTTCGGTAGAAGTCACATCAACCGTTTCCGCATCACCTCTTGAAGCTACACGCACAAGGGCAACTACACTATCTGCCGGATTGAATTCGGTCAGCCCGTAATTATTCCACAAGATGCCGTAGCCCTTATCCGATAACACAAAAGGAATTGCAATCTGGGTATTGACTTGCGTAAGCCGACGCGAAAGTCCGCGCACGTTCAGATAACCGTCTTGAAACTGTCCCAATCCGAAAAGGCTCTCCCCTTCGGGCGAATAAAAAGCCTGCATGGCACAATACGCTGCTTCGCCCTGTACTTGCAAAGGAATCAACCGCCGTTCCTTCTCCTGCAAAACCGACTTCCCATCGGGTGTGAAATAAGCAAGCGTCCCTTTTTCCTTGTTGACACGTACCACCAGCCGAGGTAAACGTAACGAAATCTCTTCGGTAGTTTCTGTCACCGACCAATCAGGTTTTTCTGTTTCCACATATACCCAATCGGGCAAAACCGGCTCCTGATACACAAACTTTACTCTCACCGCATTATCCGCCAACGGATAAAGCCGAAGCTCACCATCGGACAACTCCAACATCAGACTATCTCCCGTCTGACGGCAGGAGCGAATAGATTGTGCCCGCCCCCAAGAAAGGCACAGACAGGCAATCAGCATAACGATTAAATTTTTCTTCATAAACATCACACTTGGATTTTTCAGATGCTAAAGTTACAATATATTCTCCGAAAATCCCTGACGATGAAAAAAATAATAAGCCTGTCCTCCCCCGATTGCTTCTTATTTATAAATTACCAACTCTCCTGATATACATCGAAATACAAATCCAGCCGATTACGACAATAAACACCCCTACCAATGCCGGATAACGGTAACCCATACCGGCATCGATAGGCAATCCGCCCACGTAAGCCCCGATGGCATTACCCAAATTGAAAGCTATCTGTACACACGCCGCACCCATCATCTCCGAACCACGGGAGTTCTGCAACAACAACAGTTGCTGGGGAGGCGAGACCGCAAACAGACACGCCGTACCGATACACATCAAGATAACCGATAAATAAGGATGCCAGGCAAAGAAAAATGTACCCAGCAACGCCAGCATCATCAGCACCTGCGTAGTACGGATTACCGGAGCCAAACCGTACAGGTCGCCACACTTACCTCCTACCAGGTTGCCTATCGTCATTCCCAACCCTGCCAGCATCATGATAGCCGTCATCGCGTGCGGAAAAAAACCGGCCTCGTGAATCATCTGCGGCGTGACATAGCTGAACCAGCAGAAAATCCCTCCGTTGCCGAACATCGTAGTCAGAATAATCAGCCAAGGAGCCAAACGCTTCAAGAAGCGGAACTGCCCCTTCAGTCCTGTATCAGGTAAAGACGGCATTGCCGGAATCCATTTCCAAAGCAGGTAAAATATCAGAAGTCCCCATAATGCATTGAACACAAATGGGAAACGCCACGAAAACGAATTACTCAGCAATGTGCCGAAAGGCACACCGAAAAGATTGGCTATCGTCATGCCTGCCGTCATCAAAGAAACGGCTTGTGAAGCCTTTCCTTTCTCTGCTACCCGTTCCGCCACGATGGAACCCACACCGAAAAATGCTCCATGGGGAAGTCCTGAGATGAAACGCATCAACAGCAGCATCCAATAATTGACAGACATCGAAGCGAACAGATTGCCGGCAATGTAAACCGCAGCCAAGCCCAGCAAAATCTGCTTTAACGGACGGGTACGTGCTACCACTACCGTCAACGGTGCACCGACACACACACCAATAGCGTATGCCGAAATGAAATGCCCTGCCTGCGGAATGCTGATGCCCAAATCGTGAGCCACATTGGGCAAGATGCCCATCATTACAAACTCGGCAATCCCAAGCCCCAACGTGCCGGACGCCAATGCCAACAAACTCTTTTTCATGAATTATCCTGATTTTTTCAATAACGGGCGCAAAGGTAAAAGAAATAAATCAAATTCAAATGCGCCGAAAAACCAGTCTCTCCGATTTTTTGACCTAAATCAAGCATCCCGCTAACAGACAAGAAAACCGCTTCCACAAGAGCTAAAATACCGGACGATACTGACGCAGTTCCTTACGCAAAGCCAACGCCTTCCCCTCTGTCATCCGGTCTAACAGCTCCCAAAAACGCGGACCGTGATTCATCTCCTGTGTATGTGCCAGCTCGTGTAGAATCACGTAGTCCATCAAGTGGGCAGGAAGCAACATCAAATAATACGACAAGCTGATGTTCCGGTCCGACGAGCAACTCCCCCATCTCGAACGTGCCTTCGTGATTTTCACCAACCGAAAGCCAAGCTGAAACCGTTGTGCCCAAAGTGCCACCAACGGCGGCAGGTATTCTTCGGCTTTCTTCTTCAGTGCCCGTGCCACCGCACTGCGCACCAACGCCTGCACTCTCGTACTGGAGAAATCCGTATCGTGCGGGCAACAAATCTTCACTCCTTCTTCTACAGAACGCACCGTAAAGTTCTTCAACCGGCTAGGCTCCAGCCACAAATGGAAGCACTCTGCCTTGATAGCATAATCCCAATTGAAAGAAGGAGGAGCAACCTCACCTTTCAACTTCAGCAGACGCTCACGATAGGGCTGAACCACATCGAACAATGCTTTTACACTACGATAAGGAGGAGTGGTAATGTGCAGTCCGTCTTCTTTCATCCGCATGGTGACGTTGCGTGCCGTGCGTCGGGTTACAATAAATACCTGCCCGAACTCAGGATCATATACGATTTGTTTTTTGGCTATCATAACGAATTCAATTATTCTTCATTTCAAGTTTTCATCACTTTTCTACGCTGCATTCACTGTTGGGATATATAAAACCCAATCAAAATAGTTTCAGAGGGCATCGGATATAGTTGCACCACGCCACGAAGCTATGTCCAACATCAGCGTATCCCGCGTCTTTACGCATACTAACCAAAAAAGACTTACTGCTCACGCGGTAAGTCTTTTTTATTGAGTTAGTAATTTAATTTGAGAGAATTGAAACTTCACAGCCTCGTCATTGATTTTTCTAATAAGCACTAACTAATATATATTTAAAAGCAAATGAAAATGTCATACGTTATTGTTTGTTTACGTTCTTTTCAGGAGTGTCCTTTACCGGTACATTTACCGAATCGGGCTTATAAGCCACCTGCGGGTCTTGCCGTTCCTTCTCGAACTGGTCGTACACATAAACCACTCCTGTCTTGTTTCCGCTTTCCATCGAGTGTTTCACTACGCCTCCTATCGTGAAAAGGAAACCCATCACGACAGCCGCCTTGAACAGAGGCATCAGACGCATCTGCAGCGTAAGGCGTTTCGCCTTTACCACCGGACGCTCGATTTCTGCCAGTACACGCTCGTCGAAATCATCTCCCAACTTCAGCATTTTCCCGGCATCCTGATAAGCAAATAGGGATTTGTAGCGCGACAGGTGAGCCGGCAGCTCCTTTTGGCGGAAGAAGCAGCGCAGGATTTGTTCTTCTTCGAGTGAAGTTTCACAATTCCAATACTTTTCCAATAACTGTTCGATGTACTTATAATCCATAATTGTTTATCTCATTGTATTTTAACTTTATCCGTTGACGTGCCCGGAACAGGTTCACCTTCACTTGTTCTTCGGTCAGCCCCAGCACCTCGGCAATTTCTTTATAACTTTTGCCTTCGATGTCGCGAAGCTGAAGAATGGAACGTTGCTTTTCGGGGAGCTCCTTAATCAACCGGTGTACGATTGCCAACTGCTCATCCTGCTCCATCTGCTCGTCGGGCGTTCTCGCATCGGGCATTTCCTGCGTTTCAGGGGTCAGTTCCTGATGCTGCGCATCCATTTTCTGACTCCGGTCAATCGCCAGATTCCGCGCAACCGTCAGGCAATAGGCTTCTATCGAATCGAATTGCAACCATTCGTCACGCTTGTTCCATACCCGTATCAGCGTATCCTGAACAATATCCTCCGCCTCAGCGCGATCGAACGTGATGCGGAGCGCCAGCCTGAAAAGCTTGTCTTTCAAGGGCAGTATATCGTCTCGAAAACTGATCTCATGCATTGCCTTCTATAAGAGTGACGGGTGAGCGACCGAAAAGTTACACCCACCCGACATTTTTTTTGAATTATTTTTTAATGATTGTCCCTGCATCCTTGCTGATGGCTGATGCCGAGGTGATTACCACCTGTGCCACACCGGCATCGATGGCAGAAAAAGAGTTCTCCAACTTGGGAATCATTCCTTCTTTAATGATACCCTGGGATACGTATTGTTGAAACAGCTCACGTGTAAGCACGGGGATGACACTGTCCTCGTCATTCTCGTCACTCAACACACCTTTTTTCTCGAAGCAATAAACCAGCGTGACATCGAAAAGCCGCGCCAGCGCCTTGGCGGTCTCGCCAGCTATGGTATCGGCATTGGTATTAAGGATATGCCCCTTACCGTCATGAGTAAGCGGAGCCATTACCGGGACTACTCCTCGGCAGATAAGCGCAGCCAACGCCTCAGCATCGACCCGCTCCACATCGCCCACAAAGCCATAATCAATGTCTTTCACCGGACGCTTTACCGAGCGGATGACATCCATATCGGCACCGGTCAGCCCGATGGCATCCACACCTTTTGCCTGAAGCCCTGCCACAATGTTTTTATTGACCAGCCCGCCATAAACCATGGTCACGACTTTCAGAGTCTCGGCATCCGTCACGCGGCGACCGTTCACCATTTTGCTTTCAATGCCCAGCTGTGTGGCAAGACGGGTGGCAGAGCGTCCGCCACCGTGCACCAGCAGCTTATAACCGGGCAAAGCAGAAAAATCGGCTAAAAGCTGATTGAGCGTATCAGCTTCTTCCACGATTTTCCCTCCTACTTTTACAATAACCAGTTTTTCTTTCATTTGCTTCTTTTGTTTTTTAGTTGACAAGGTTTCAGACGACAAGTTATTAGCTTAAAAAAAGCTTATCAACTCAGCAACTGATACCTTGTCAACTTGTACCTTGTCAACTTGTTAACTGATACCTTGTCAACTCGTCAACTGAATTTTATTCCAAATAAGTATATCCATACAGCCCGGAGCGGTAGTTGGCAAGGAACTCTTTGCCTTCTTCCAATGAAATCTTGCCTTCTTTTACCGACTTCGTAACCCATGTTTCGAGGGTACGCACCAGTTTCTTCGGATTGTATTGTACATAATCGAGCACTTCTGCTACGGTCTCGCCATCGATAACCTGGTCGATGCTGTATCCTTTCTCGTTCACACTGACATGGACTGCATTGGTATCGCCGAAAAGGTTGTGCAGGTCGCCCAAGATTTCCTGATAAGCACCTACCAGGAAAACGCCGATGTAATAGGACTCCTTTGCCTTGATAGTATGCACCGGAAGCTCGTGAGAGACATTACGGGCAGAAACGAAATTGGCTATCTTGCCGTCCGAATCGCACGTGATATCCTGCAGAGTAGCCGTTCGGTCGGGACGTTCGTCCAGACGCTGTATCGGCATGATGGGGAATATCTGGTCTATCGCCCACGAGTCGGGAAGCGACTGGAAAAGCGAGAAGTTGCAGAAATACTTGTCAGCAAGCAACTTGTCCAAATTGCGGAACTCATCGGGGGCATGCTTCAACCCCGAAACAATCTGCTTGATTTCACGGGTAACCGACCAGTACATCCGCTCTATCTGCGCACGCGTCTTCAAGTCGACAATGCCGTGACTGAACAAATCGAGTGTTTCCTCACGTATCTGCTGCGCATCGTGCCACGCTTCCAGCATCCGGCTTTGGTTCAGGTTATCCCAAATGTCGTACAGTTCGTGCACCAGCTCGTGGTCATCGGGACTTACCTCGAAATCTTCGTCCATCGAAGGAAGGGATGCCGTTTCGAGCACTTCGAATATCAGCACCGAATGATGGGCAGTAAGCGAACGTCCGCTCTCGGTAATGATATTGGGATGAGGGATACCGTTTTTATTGCTGGTATCCACCATGATGGATATGGAGTCGTTGACATATTCCTGGATGGAATAGTTCACGCTGCTTTCACTGGTAGACGAACGAGTACCGTCGTAGTCTACGCCCAGTCCGCCGCCTATATCGACAAACTCTACAGGGAAACCCATCTGATAGAGTTGCACATAGAATTGCGACGCCTCACGCAACGCCGTTTTGATGCGTCTGATTTTAGTCACTTGGCTTCCGATATGGAAATGAATCAGCTTCAGGCAGTCCTGCATCTTTTTCTCTTCGATGAAACCAAGTGCCTCAAGCAGTTCGCTGGAAGTCAGTCCGAACTTGCTGGCATCACCTCCGCTCTCTTCCCATTTGCCGCTTCCCGAAGAAGCCAGCTTGATGCGGATGCCGATGTTGGGACGCACATTGAGTTGTTTGGCAATCTTGGCTATCAGGCGAAGTTCGTTCAACTTTTCCACCACCAGGAAGATACGCTTGCCCATTTTCTGTGCCAGCAAAGCCAGCTCGATATAACTTTCGTCCTTATACCCGTTGCAAATAATCAGCGAATCGGAGTCGGTATTAATCGCAATCACGGCGTGCAGCTCAGGTTTCGAGCCTGCTTCCAATCCCAAGTTGAACTTCTTGCCGTGGCTGATAATCTCTTCCACCACCGGCCTCATTTGGTTCACTTTAATGGGATAAATGATAAAATTCTGCGCGTTGTAACCGTATTCTTCCGCGGCTTGATGGAAACAATTCGAGATTTTCTCGATGCGGTTGTCCAAGATGTCAGGGAAACGCACCAACATGGGTGCGGTGACGTCGCGCAGTTGTAACTCGTCCACCAGTTCTTTCAAGTCGACGGCTACACCGTCTTTCCGGGGAGTCACCACCACGTGACCTTTTTCATTAATACCAAAATACGAAACGCCCCACCCCGTAATGTTGTAGAGCTCTTCTGAATCTTCAATACGCCATTTTCTCATTTCAATTCTATTGTGTTTGTTTTTTTAGGTGACTAGGTGACCAGGTATCAGGTGACTAGTTTTTAGATACCTTAATGTTCGCTTACCTGCCGGTTAGCTTATGCTCAACAATTCTTTCAATTGTTCGACCGATTCGCTTATCTGGTTCCGGCTCTCCAAACGGTCGGAAGGGAAACTATGCTTTGCTTGGCTGTAAAATGCCATACGGTTTGCCAGACCGGAACGGATGGTTTCCATCAGTTCCTCATCGGTCTTATCTGCCAAAAGGGGACGCTTGGCTTTCGCCACCTTTAACCGGCGAAACAAAGCCTCCACCGAAGCATTGAGGAAAACGGTATCTCCCGTACGGTTCATATAAGCCATATTGTCGAAGAAACAAGGGGTTCCTCCCCCTGCAGCCACTACCACGTTCTCAAATTCGCCCACTTCGTGCAACATATTGCGTTCTACCTCGCGGAAACCACTCTCTCCCCGTTCGGCAAACAGTTCACGTACCGTCTTGTGCATCCGTTCTTCGATGTACCAGTCGAGGTCGATGAATTGCAAATCCATCGACCGGGCAAACGCCTTACCCAAAGTTGTCTTGCCCGAACCCATATAGCCTATCAGATAAATCCGCCTCATTCCTTGTTATGTTTTGCGGCATTACGGATTTTACGGGTCTCGGCTTTCTCTTTTTGCAACTCGATTACCTTGAAACAAGCGTCGAGCGAAAGGTCTGCCGCCTCGATATTTTCCGGAATCTTATAATTTTTCTTCTCGTAAGAGATATAGGGACCGTATTTCCCGTTCAAAATCTGCAGGTCGGGATTTTCGTCGAAAGTCTTGATAACCCGCTTGGCAGCCGCTTCCTGTTTCTCACGAATCAAAGCTTCGGCTTCTTCGAGTGTGATAGCAAGCGGTTCCATTGTTTTCGGAATGGAAACAAACTGATTGTCGTAACGCACATAAGGTCCGAAACGTCCGACACCCACCGATACAGGCTTTCCGTCCAGTTCGCCCAAGGTGCGCGGCAATTTGAACAAGCCAAGCGCTTCCTCAAGTGTGATAGTCTCCAACGAATATTCTTTCGTCAGCTGGGCAAAGCGAGGCTTTTCCTCATCATCTGCCGAACCGATTTGTACCACAGGTCCATAGCGTCCGATTTTCACCGACACCTGCTTGCCACTCACGGGGTCTTTGCCCAAAATACGTTCGCCCACTTTATGTTCGGACTTGCTTGCCATGGTGCGTTCTACCAGCGGATGGAAGCCTTTGTAGAAATGCTCCATGACGTCGGTCCATTTCTTTTCTCCCTCGGCAATCTCGTCAAACTGCTTTTCGACGTTTGCCGTGAAATTATAATCCATTATCTGGGGGAAATATTCTTTCAGAAAGTCATTCACCACGATACCCACATCGGTAGGCAAAAGCTTCGCCTTCTCGCTTCCGGTGAGTTCTACCTTGGTGCTCTCGGATATTTTTCCATCTTGCAATGACAAAATCTTGTACGGACGTTCCACGCCTTCCCGATTCCCTTTCTCTACATAGCCACGCTGCTGGATGGTAGAGATAGTAGGCGCATACGTGGAAGGACGGCCGATACCCAGTTCTTCCAACTTACGCACCAGACTGGCTTCGGTATAACGGAAAGGAGCTTGCGTGAAGCGTTCTGTAGCCAGGATTTCCTTGTATGCAAGCGGCTGGCCCACTTCGAGTGCCGAAGGTAAACGCAATTCACTTTCCGGCTCTACCTCATCATCGTGCGACTCCTTGTATACCCGCAAGAATCCGTCGAAAGTGAGCACCTCACCTACAGCCATAAACTTATCCTCCTGTCCGCTGACGGAAATGGTAACTGTAGTCTTTTCCAGTTCGGCATCTGCCATCTGCGATGCCAACGTACGCTTCCATATCAGGTCGTACAAACGTTTTTCCTGAGCTGTACCGTTGATAGTCTCGTTTGCCATATACGTAGGGCGGATAGCCTCGTGCGCTTCCTGTGCCCCTTTCGTTTTGGTGGTAAAATGACGAATCTGCACGTACTTCTCGCCCATCCGCGACACAATAGCCTCATGGCTGGCACCTAATGCCAGTTCGGAAAGGTTCACCGAGTCGGTACGCATATAGGTAATCAATCCGCTTTCATACAGACGTTGGGCAAGCCTCATCGTTTGCGCCACGGTATAGCCCAACTTGCGCGCCGCCTCTTGCTGAAGTGTGGAAGTAGTAAACGGAGGAGCCGGCGATTTCTTCATCGGCTTGGTATTGATGTCTTCGATGGCAAATTCCGCTTTCGCACATTGCTTCAGGAAAGCCTGAGCCTCTTGCGCGGTCTTGAAACGACGTCCCAGCTCTGCCCGTATTTCTGCTCCATCAGCATTGGTGAACACCGCCGTCACCTTATACGAAGCCTCACTCACAAAAGCGTTCACCTCACGTTCGCGCTCCACAATGAGGCGCACCGCCACCGACTGCACACGTCCGGCAGAAAGCGAAGGCTTGATTTTCTTCCATAAAACAGGCGAAAGTTCGAAACCCACAATACGGTCGAGCACCCGGCGTGCCTGCTGGGCATTCACCAAATCAATATTAATGCCACGCGGATGCTCAATCGCATTCAAGATAGCGGTCTTCGTGATTTCGTGGAATACAATCCGTTTCGTGTTCTCCGGCTGCAATTGCAACACTTCATACAAATGCCACGATATGGCCTCTCCCTCGCGGTCTTCATCGGAAGCCAGCCATACCATATCTGCCTTTTTCGCTTCTTTCTTCAGGTCGTTGACCAGTTTCACCTTGTCTTCCGGCACCTCGTAGATGGGAGCGAAATGATTCTTCACATCGACGCTAAACGATTTTTCCTTCAAGTCGCGGATATGACCGTAACTGGAAAGCACCTTATACCCTTTACCCAAGAATTTTTCAATCGTCTTTGCCTTCGCCGGAGACTCCACTATAACCAGATTATTCTGCATCTTTCGTATTCCAATTAATGTTTTCGGGACAAATGTATGAAAAAACACAAAGAAACAGCATATAATAAGGTGGGTTTTCTTAAATTTTTCTTCATTTTTAGTGTTTTGCAAACAAAGAACAAACAAAGAAAGCCCCAGACAGTCTGAGCGAAACTATATCAGAAACGCACGCTCAGTCCCGCCATAAGGTAGAAACCTTGTACAGGATAACCCGTCTCGGCAAGGTACTTGCGGTTCAACAAGTTGTTGAAAGACACAAGTACATTCAGGCGATTGAAGCACTCATAACCTGCCGAAAGGGAAAGGTCGTTGACCGCATCAGCTTTCTCTATGCCTTCCACCTTCACGCGACTTGCATAGCGATAACGCGCCTGTGCCCACAAGCCTTCGTAGACCTTGGCACGAAGGGAAGCCTGAAGTGCAAATTCGGGTTTCAGGTAGAGCAAAGGCTCTGCATGCTGCTCCACGTCCCAGCCATAATATGTGCCAGCCACCGAAGCATCCATCCAGTCCTTATACTGGTAAGCCACTTCCGCACCTCCATAACCTACCTTCGCCTTCTCTTGTGTAAGGAGCGTATAAATAGAAGAGAAAGACTTCTCCATCATACCCGGAAGCATAAATACTTCATCCTTCACAACACGGTATCCCCCGAAAAGACGGAATCCCAGCCCTGCTACCGGTGAACCTTTTACACCAGCCTGCACATCAACGGGTGTGTAAGTGGTCTGCATCTGCATGGCTTGAATCCAATAAGGAGAAAGCTCATTCAAACGACGGAAGTCATTCAATTCGGTACCACCCGTGGCATGCACATACACCCGATAGGTATTGGCAAAGAGGTAATCAAGCTTTACATCGGGCGAAACCATCAACCTTCCGTCATATCCGAACTGCGCATCAACGTTCATCCCCGCACGAAGCTGTATGCGTCCGTTATCGAACGTATAATGCGGATTCAGTTGAAGCAAGGTATAATCGGTCTGGTCTACATCGTGAATCAAATTGTCCATCGCAAAGCCGATACCTACCCGTTGCCCTTCACCGACAACACCTGAAACAAAACCTGTGGTATGCACAATATTCTCCGAGCCTTTTAACATACCAGGCACTTCATACGCCCGGCTGAAACTACGCAACCCGGTCTGGAAGGAAAACTCCACCGGAAGCGCATCCGTTACGGAAGCGATACGCAAATATCCTTCGCCCAACGTATAACGCTGCCGTCCGAGAAGAGACGGGTCGGCATCCTCAACTCCCTCGCCGGGCATATAATTGAATACCTGGGAAGCAAAAGCGCCTCCCAACGCAAAAGAAACTTTACGGAAATCGTGCCGGTAACCGAGCGACACATCGGTGCGGTAGAAACGCGCTTTCCAGTCATCCGCTTCGGAGAGGAAAGAAGGCACTTTGCCGTTCATCCCGTAAAGCGAAGCCTCCAGGCTCAAGCAATCCTTACGGGAAATGTCCCACAAATACGAGAATTTAGCATCGACATTATTGCGGGTTCCATAAAGTGCGCGCAGGTATCCGCGTGGAGCATCGGATTGCTTTTCCTCGCTTGCCATCGCCTGCAAGGGAGCAAATGTCCACGAAGAGAACGGACGTGAGGAAGTGGCATAATCGATGTTCCGCTTGGGAAGAGCCGGTTCTTCCACCTTGGGCAATACATTGATTTTAAAGGCGTCCATCACCTCCGGATTGTATTGGTTTTCTACCACGACCGTACGGTTCAGTGTCGAGTCGGCCGCTTGTTCCTGGGCATTGCCTGCCATACACAGGGCACCCAGTCCGATTGCTAATATCATTGATTTCATCATTCAGCAAGCATAATTAGTTATACTACGTGAGTTTTTTAAACGCAGGCTTGTCAGTTGTCCAGTTGCGCCAAACGTGTTTCTATCATCTCCTGTATGTCATCTTCCGCCTGATAGTTCTGCTTCAAGGACAACAGGTATTGTTTCGCGTCAAGGTTGCGTCCCATCTTGACGTAAATGTCCGACAAGAGCACAAAGCTCCGTGCCAACCAATACGTGTGCGGGGTGCTGACCTCGATATAGCCAAGCACTTCCTTCTCTGCCTTTTCGGTCTCTCCAGCATCGAAATAAAGCTGGGCAAGCAAGTATTTGGCTTCGGCTCCATAAACATTTCGTGTATCCTTTGCCAGTTCGGTCAAGTCACCCATCGCCGCCTGAGCATCGCCTTTACCCAGACAAGCCTTAGCCCGGGCATAACGGGCTTCGTTTGCCAATTCGGGAGTCAGCTTGCTCTGTGCCAGCAAGGTAGAAGCCAATCCGGTAATCTCATCGGCATCGCCGGTCTGACGGGCACATGCCAAAGCACGTTGCAAGGCATCCAGGCGTTCTTCCGGTGAAGAGGCACGGTCTGCCATCCGTTTATACAACCCAAGCGCTTTCTCATACTCTCCGGCACGCCAGGCGATGTCGGCACAAAGCTTCATCGCCTCGCCCGAGAAAGAATTGTCGGGATAATCCAGCACTTTACCCAGCCAGGAAGAAGCCTCGGCATCGTTCTTCTCGTTGTAGGCTATCAGCCCCAAATAATACGAAGCGTTCACGCTGAATGCCCCTTGCGGGAACGATTGAAGATAGCGGGTGAAGCTGGCTTTCGCCTCTGCCACCTCGCCACGCATATAAACCCGTTCGGCAGCTACATAAGTAAGCGAGTCGCGCTCGTTCACATCGAAATTTCCTCCGCCCGGAAGGGTAGCCACAAAATTCAAGTAATCATCCACCTTATTCAAGTCGATGTAAATCGATTTCAAGTCGCGTTGCGCCAAGCGAGCCTCTTCACTTCCGGGATATTCGGCTATCACTTTCTTGTAAGCGGCAATGGCTTCGGGATACTTGTCGTCCTGATAATAAAGCAAGCCGATTTCGTTGGCAGCCTTGCGCGAGAGCGGACTGTCGGGGAAACGTCCTACCAACACCTTGTAACGCTCAATGGCTCCGGCATTGTTTTCCTGCTGCACGAAAGCACGTCCCTGCTCGTACAAAGCATCATCAATGTAGGACGAAGCCGGATAATCGGTAAGCAAGCGGTTCAAGGTCTGGATTTTTCCGTTATAATCACGTTGCAGCCCCTTCACGAAAGCTTCCTGGAAGAGCGAATAATCGCCCAAGGAAGAATCGAGCGAAAAAGCCCGGGCATATTGCGCCTGCGCTTCCTCAAACCGGCGGGAATGGAAATAGCAATCACCCATCCGGTTATGCACATCGGCTGCCACACGCCGGTCGGCGATGTTCGCTTGCGAGCAACGGGTAAACCAACCGAGTGCCTTGTCGTATTGCTTTTGCTTGAAAGCCACATAGCCCAGGTTGTACAAGGCAAGCGCATATTCTTCACCGGTACGGTCGGTAGTATATTCCAGATACGCCCGATAGTCGGACGCAGCCTGAGTATATTGTTCCAAACGGTATTTCGATTCACCCCGCCAGTAATAAGCGTCGGCTTGGGTCTGCTGATTGTAAATTCCCAATCCGATAGACTGAGTGAAATAGTCGATGGCATTCTCGAAAGCCGCTTGCGCAAAAGCTTGCGTGCCCAGGCGGAACAATAACTTCTGCTTGGCTTCGAGGATACGCGGACCGGGACGGCTTATCTTGGCTATCGAGTTCAATGCCGCCTGATAGCTGCGGGTGTTCATATACACTTCAATCAGGTAATCGTTCACCCTTTCGGCATAAGAAGAGTTGGGGAACTCGTTCAGGAAACGCTCGAACACGGTCACCGATTCGTCAAAAGGCGAATAAGAAGTCTCATGGATGCATAACGCATAATTATATAACGCCTGTTCTTGCACATTCCGATCAAACTTCATGGCCGAAGCCTGTTCGAATGCCATACGGGCACGTGTCCGGTCTTTCAACTGGAGGAATGACAAGCCGCTATGCAGGTAAGCGTTCTGTGCCAGCTCGTCCTGTCCGTCCAAGGTCTTCGCAAAGGCTTCCACCGCTTTCGAATAAACTCCGGTCCGGTAATGGCTCATGCCCAGCTCGTACCATGCTTTCCGGTCGTCGGCTCCCTCCGGAGTCCGGCAATAGGTTTCCAAGGGCTTCACCGCATCGGCATAACGCTGCATCCCGTAGCATGCTTCACCCTTGACGCGTTGCATCAGACGGGCATATTCATGGCGGGGATACGCCTCAAGATACGTATCCGCCATCCGCAGGGCACGGCTATAATCCTCCCGCTCCAGATAAATGTCCGCTATATAATAAGGTGTATAGGCGGCATATTTCTCACTCGCTCCGGCAATGCGGAAACCTTCCAGCGCCTCATCGTATTGCTTGCGCGCATAGTCGATGTATGCCAACTGATAGACCGCATCCAGACGATAGGCATCGCTTACGTCCTTCAAGACGGTAAACCAAAGGGCGGCGTCTTTCAAATTTCCTTCCTTCAGATAAGCCATGCCCAGGCGCAAAAGCGAGGCATCCCGTTCGGCATCGGCAAGCAGATTGATGTCGCACTTCTTGAAACTGGAAATGGCTTCCGCGTACTCCTTATCGAAAAAATAAGCCGACCCCAGCAAGGCATATACCCGGTTCAGGTAACGCGAGTCGGGATAACGCCCGATATAGGCTTCCAGTTGGGCTATACGGTCAGGCTCGTTCAGTTCATACGAAGTGCACGCCAGCATGTATGCCACTTCATCGGCAAAAGCCGTCCGCGGCTCCCGTTGCAGGTAATCCATCAATGTTTGCCGGGCTGCGGCATAATCATGGCGTAAGAACAAGGCTTTTCCGTCATCAAACAAGCGGACAGGAGCGGTCAGCGGTTCGGTCTGCTGGGCAAATGCCATCCACGGCAAAAGGCACAATGCCCCCGTCATCCACATTTTTCTATTTCTTTTCATATCATTCCGGTTTATGTGAGGCTAAAAAACGGGCTACTCCCTTCCGTACCGAATCGAGTCCGAAATCGTCCGGATTGACCTGGTCGAGCGGCATCCAGAACGAGTCTGCCACATCATCCATCGCCTGCAAACGGCTGTCGTCTTCTATCCGGCACAAGAAAAACTGGTCGAGCGTATGCACCAGGAAGCCCGAATACAGGTAAGTATTGGGCAAAGAGAACTGATAAACGGCTTCGGTCACTTTCAGACCGGTTTCTTCGAGCACTTCACGTGCCACTCCCTCTTCACCGGTCTCGTACATATCAAGGAAACCTCCCGAGAGGTCGAGCGTCCCTTTTGCCGGCTCTTTCCCCCTGCGACATACCAGCAACTCGTTCCGGTGATTCAGGATAAGGGCAACCGTTGCCGCACTGGGATTAAAATAATACACAAAGCCGCAATCGGCACATTTCTTCGCTTTCGCGTTGCGGATCTCAAAACGGGGCGACCCGCATTTCGGACAATATTTGAATAATTCTAACGGATGCATAACTTTTGTTCTTTTGATGATTGCGCAAACATACATAAAAATCCGCGATTTTCATGCCTATATGACAAAAAACACGGTATCTCTTTTCTCAACTTTCTCCCGATAAAGCAAAGATACGTTTTATTTCCCAATATAGCAGACTGATATACCCGAAAAATGAGACCCTTGCATTCGACTCATGATGTGCCGGTGCATCGGTCGGGCGGCAAAGCGACATTTATGGAAACGGACACTCACCGTTTCTTTCCAGTTCCATCATACCCAGATGGACGGTCGCACGCCTCCCGTTTCCTGGAGAATCTGCAAAAAGGAATCAGCAAGTTGACCGTTTCATACAAATAAATCAGCCAAGAGATAAAAGAAAAATAGCTGCATCGGCAAAAACAAATAGCTGCATTACCGAATGCAACCGATTGCCTTAACCAACCTACCTAATCAGGATTGGGGTTGTAGCAGGCAAGTATTGCAGTCCTTCCCTAGCAAGGATTGCAGTCCTTGCCTGTCTGAACTGGGCGAGGACTGGATTGCGCAGATTCCGCAACAAGGAGAAAGTATTGTAAGAGTCATAAACAGCAAACTATAATATGCTTTTTCTTGCGATAGCAATCTGGATTTGCTTTTTGATTTGCTTCCAATGCCGATAATAGCAAGTTCCTTCAGTGAGAAAGGCAAAATTTTTTCAAAAATATAGCAAAAAGGTTATGTTCTCACTTGATGTATTATAGCAAAAACGCTATCTTTACAATGTCTTAATAAACAAACAGTCTTTTAAATTATGAAGTACAATTAGTTTTTGCGGAATCTTCTGGGGTGCAGAATCTTATAAAAGACATTATCAACGCAGAGGATTGGGTAAAAATAGAGAGGGAGTAAAAGAGGGAGTAAGAGAATTACAAAAAGAAAAGCCGCTGAAAATCAGCGGCTTAAAATCTTCTTTGTGGTGCCAACGGGAATCGAACCAGTGACACAAGGATTTTCAGTCCTTTGCTCTACCAACTGAGCTATGGCACCAATCTGTCTTTGCAACCCTTGTTTCTCGATTGCGGTTGCAAAGGTAGGCAAAGTTTTTGAATCTGCAAATTATTTCGAAACTTTTTTGTTGATAATCTTACACAAGTAGCGGGTTCTATCTTTTACGTTCCATACTCCTTTATAAAAATAGCAATTTATGCCCGACTCCTATACTTTTCATGAAACTTTTTCAAGACAACGGCAAACTCGACCGGCAATCTTTTCACAACCTCCGATTTAATCGGCTCCGGCACTCCGCCATAAAAAGCTTCGGCAATACTTCCGGCGATAGCTCCCATCGTATCGGCATCACCACCCAACGACACTGCCAACCGGACGGCATGCTCGTAACTCTCACTTTCAAGAAAAGCGATGATAGACTCGGGAACACTCCCCTGGCAAGTGACATCGAACCGATAGGAAGGCCTTATCTCATCACAAGTCCGGTTCAAGTCGTAACCGAACGTATCCGCGACGTATGACTTGATAAAGTCTTTCGACTTACCTTGCCGTGCCAGGAAAATGCAGGCAGCCGTAGCTTGCGCCCCTTTGATTCCTTCGGGATGATTGTGTGTGACCTCCGCGCTTTTCCTAGCAGCTTGCAAGGTCGCTTCGAGCGTATCGAATGCCCAACCGACAGGGCTGACCCGCATCGCCGACCCGTTTCCGAAACTATGATACGGCTGAGGAGAGTCCGACACAATCCAACGACGGAAACTGCCTCCATACCCGGCATAAGGATACCGCCTGCCATAACGCTGCATGATACGTGCCAAATCTCCTCCCTCCAACAACCATTCGGCATTGGCTACTGTCATCACGGTATCATCTGTAAATGTCGAACGGGTGGTAAACAAAGGGAAATCCACCCTTTTACATCCATTCCACTCATATACCGAACCGATGACATCACCGGCTACAGCACCCAATAAAAATTCACCTGCCAGCGGATGAATCCTGTTTAAGGTAAGCGAATCTTTTTTGCCGCCGAAATGTTTGCGTATTACCTGACCGAACAAATCCTCTCCTTCCGAAACTTCGTCAAACAATGTCATACACGAACGTACTTTCATCGCATCCAGCTTGCCCAATACGCTTTCCGCGTTCCGGTCAAGCTGTAAAAAGGCAAGAGTTATCTCGCGCAGCCTTTTTCCCAAGACCGGATGGCGCAAGTAAGCCTGTGCTTCTTCCGGACCGGTAATGCCATAATAATGTGAGGTTTCACTCATTCCCAATCCTGCCAGCTGGGGGAATATCCACCAAATCCAATGCCCGGTCTTACGACCTGCCTTTATCTCGGCAAGTGCTGTTTCATACATATCTTGCTGGGCTGTTAAAAATCGGTCTAAGTTCATGATTTGCTATTTTTTATTTCCCCGAAGATACAAATTTTTATTGTAACACCTGCTTTTACCGGACAAAAAGCAAGACAAAGACTTGAAATACCGTTTTTTCAGTATCAGAAATATCGGAATTGGAGATTTTTATCTAAGTTTGCACCGTAAAAAAACAGATAAGAATGAACACAAGAAATCATCCGGACGTTTTGCCGGAAAATGTTAATATAAAAGGCTCCAGACCAAGCCTGATAAAATACAGACAAATGGTCTGTCATCTCTTTGCCTTTTTTGCCGTAATGGTGTGGGGAACCACCTTCGTTTCGACCAAAGTACTCATCAATTCAGGACTTCAACCCGTCGAGATACTACTTTACCGTTTTGTACTCGCCTATATAGGCTTACTCATATTCTCCCGCCACAAGATAATAGCCAACACCTGGAAAGACGAATTATTGATGTTCTTTGCCGGGTTGTGCGGAGGTTCCTTGTACTTCATCGCCGAGAATACAGCCTTAGGCATTACGTGGGCATCCAATGTCTCGCTCCTGATTTGCACCGCTCCTATCTTTACCTTGTTCTTAGCCCGCATATTCTATAAGGAACGCTTGTGGCAAAAGATGTTATACGGCTCTCTGTTAGCGCTGGCAGGTGTAGGAATGGTGGTGCTGAACGGAAGTCTGGTATTGCGCATCAATCCGTTAGGCGACCTATTAACGCTGATTGCCGCAATCTTATGGGCGCTGTACTGTCTGATATTGAAACGGTTAGGAAATGCCTACTCTACTTTCTTCATCACCCGCAAAGTGTTCTTCTACGGCATTGTCTCTTTAGGAATCTATTTCTGTTTTTTTCCTCCGGAACTGAACATAGATTTACTGAGCCGACCGGTTGTTTACCTGAATCTGTTGTTCCTGGGCATTGTTGCCTCCATGCTTTGCTATGTCATGTGGAACAGAGCCGTCCGCGAACTGGGCGCATCCAAGGCAGCCAACTACATTTATATCATTCCGCTGGTCACCCTCGTCACTTCGGCACTGGTTTTATCGGAAACCCTGACGATTGTATCGCTGATTGGTACGGCATGCATTATCGGCGGAGTATATATGGCAGAACGCTGAATCCCCCCACTTTCCATAAAAACGGAGACACAAAGGCACAGAGAAAATAACTGAAAATTAAACTCTGTTCCTTTGTGTCTCCTTATTCAAAAAACTTCCTTACCGGTTACCGTCGGGGAATATCCACCGATTCTTCCGCCTTTCCGTTCAGCCAACGCGAGAAGAAGTCTACCATACGCCAGTAGAAATACTCGTCCATATCGCCGAAAGCATGGCGCTGACCGGGCAGAATCAACATTTCAAAACGCTTGCCTGCACGAATCAGGGCGTCTACTACCCGGATGGTATTTGCCGGATGTACATTGTTATCAATGTCTCCGTGTACCAACATCAAGTGTCCTTTCAACTGTTTGGCTATCTCGGGATTGGTAGCTATCTTATAAACAAAGGTGGTATCGCCTTCTTCGGTTATCTCTTCCTTGACTCCGTGATGGGTTTCACTCCACCAGCGGTTGTAAATGCGGTTATCATGATTTCCGGCACACGATACGGCTGCCTTGTAGAAGTCAGGGTATTGCAAGATAGCCGCAGTCGACATGAATCCGCCTCCCGAATGTCCGTGGATACCTACCCGGTTGATATCAATGTATTTGTAGCGCGCCGCCAGTTGCTCTACGGCCGCCTTATGGTCGGCAAGTGGATAATCGCGCATATTGCCGTATCCATAGTTATGATACCACTTCGAACGGCTGGGGTGTCCTCCACGCTGACCTACCGAAATCACGATGAAGCCTGCCTGAGCCAGACGGTCGGTACGCACACTCATACGGGTGAAGGGATAATAGACCGCTTCTACCTGCGGACCGGGATATACATAGTCGACAATGGGATATACCTTTGTCGAATCAAAGTTATAAGGCTTGTACATCACCCCGTAAAGGTCGGTCACACCGTCCGCCGCTTTTACCGTAAACAGTTCGGGGAACTTGTATCCGGCGGCAAAGAGCTGCGAGAAATCACTCTCCTGCAACGTCATCACCTTATTCCCATTCCGGTCAATCAAGGCTGCACAAGGAACGGTATTCACCCGCGAATAGTTATCCACGATAAAGCGGGCATCATCGTCCATCGCTATTTCATGGAAGTAATCGCCTTCGGTCAGAAGCTTCAATCCGCTTCCGTCGGCATTCACCCGATACAGATGCTCATAGTAAGGATTCTCTCCTTCTTCACGCCCGTTAGCCGTGAAATAAATCGTACGGGCGGCAGGGTCTACCTTTACTACACGCTCTACGTGCCAGGGTCCTTGAGTGATGCGGTTCTTCAGGTTCCCTTGGTCGTCATATAAATAAAGGTGTGCCCATCCGTCGCGCTCACTCCATTGGATGAACTCTTTTCCTCCGTCGAATACCTGGATAGGACGGGTTTCCTGATACGTATTCATCCGCTCTTTGACAATAGGAACGATGGAATCCTGCCCAATCGTGTAAGTACATACATCAATGCGATGCAGGTCACGGCTGCTCCGGGTCAGGAAGAAACGGGTATTATCCCCTTGCCATACAGACGGAGTAAACTCCGCGTCGCGTTCTTTCATCTGATACGGACGGTTCTCGATAGACAATGTCTGGTTTTTCCAGGCTGCCGTGCGGATTTCTTTCCGGGTATTGTCTGTCATGTCGAAAATGTACAGATGGTCTTCGGGAGCATCCATTTCGCCCGGCATCTGATAGCGGTACGTTTCCAGAGTAGGACGAGGAGAGGCGGTCGAATTGATGACCCACAAATCTTTTACCTTCCGCTCATCGGTCACAACCGTCACGAAATGTTTCGAGTCGGGCGACCAGAGTCCCCATACTCCCCGGCGTTTTCCGTTGCAAAGGGTATCGGTATTCAACATATTATAAGGAATGCCATAACCGAAATGCTCGCTTCCGTCTTTCGTCAGTTGGATTTCAACAATGGTACTGTCTTTTTCATCCTTTTGTGCCTTCCGGTAATCAGCCATGCTCATGCGATAGAGGTTGCAATCCTTGGCATATACCACCGTCTGTCCGTCCGGTGAGACCGATGCCCACTCCAGTTGTTTCGGTTCTTTGGCTTCTTCGGTCAACTGGGTCAGCTTACGGGTAGGATAGTCATACGAAAAATAAAAGACTTTCTTTTCGGGCTTGTCCGCCTTTTTCTTGTCGTCTTTCTTAGGCTTCTCATCCTGCGAAGAAACCACTTCGAAGGTAAAAGTACGTCCGTCTTCCTTCACTTTCAGGTTGCGGATAGGCAAATGACGCGCCTCAAAAGGGTCTTGCACAATCTCGGTCAACTGGGAAGCCAGCTCGTCGCGGTCGAACAAAAGGGTTTTCCGGCGGGCATCAGGGTCTACCACATACCAGAACGTGCCTTCACTGGTCTTATATTCGAACCAAAAATCATTCCCTACCGGAAACCAATGCGGGTCGACGGTAGTAGAGAACAACATCGTGTTCAGTTTCTCTCGTGTAAATTTCTCCGCCTGCAAATATTCGGGCAGGCGTTCTTGCGCCCCAACAGGCATAGCCTGCAAGGCAAGCCCCATGAACAAAAGGGATAAAATACGTATTTTCATAAACTTTGATTTATAGCATCCAATATCTACCGGCTATGCGGAGTATTAAAACAGGAACCTCATCACATCATTAAAGTTCGCCCAAATCAGGAGAGCAAGCAACAGGAACATGCCTACTACCTGGGCATACTCCATAAACTTGTCGCTGGGCTTACGGCGCGCAATGATTTCATACAGTAGGAACAACACATGACCTCCGTCTAATGCCGGAATAGGCAGGATGTTCATAAACGCCAGAATGATGGAAAGGAAAGCCGTCATCTCCCAGAACCGTGGCCAGTCCCATACTTTGGGGAAAATGCTTCCGATAGTTCCGAAACCTCCCACGCTCTTTGCCCCTTCGGCGGTGAAAATATACTTCATATCGCTCACATAGCCTTTCAGGGTATTTACGCCCAGTTCCACACCGGCGGGGAAAGACTCGAAGAAACCATACGAGACATCGGTCACTTTATAATCAATCAGACCTCCATACGCATTCACCTTAAAGTTGGCATTCGTCTGTACATTGACCGTATCGCGTACACCGGCACGCGAATAAACCAATTTAAACTCCCCGCTTGTCTTTTCCTGCAATTCGGCATTGAGTTGGAGACGGTTCATTTGGTCCATAAACTCGTTCCACGAGTTCAACGGAACATCGTTGAACGCTATCAGCGAATCGCCTTTCTGGATACCTGCCTGGGCAAATCCTCCGCCGGGAATGACTGAATCGACCACATTAGGCTGGAATACCGAGACAAACATCGGGTCTTGCTTGGCTATATCCAGCAAACTCAGTTCGGGCATCAAGATTTGTTTCTCCTGTCCGTCACGGAGTACCGTCACCTCGCGAGCCTCAACCAAGCTACGCAACATATCCCCGTTGAAACGGGTCAGATCTTCGCCATCGGCACGCAAGAGGATATCTCCGTCACGGAAACCAATCTCTTTTGCCGTATCGTTGAACTTCATTCCGTAAGTCATGTCTTTCAGAGCGATGTACGAATCACCCCAGGTGAAAAGAATCATCGAGTAAATGAACAGGGCAAGGAGGAAGTTCATCAGCACTCCGCCAATCATGACCAGCAGGCGTTGCCATGCCGGTTTCGAGCGGAATTCCCATGGCTGGGGCGGCTTCTTCATCTGCTCGGTATCCATCGACTCGTCTATCATCCCCGAAATCTTACAATATCCGCCCAAAGGCAACCAGCCTACGCCATACTCTGTATCACTGTGTTTCGGCTTGTACCTGAACAAGGCAAACCAGGGATCGAAGAAAATATAAAACTTCTCTACCCGTATCTTGAACAGACGGGCAAAGAAAAAGTGTCCTCCCTCGTGCACTATCACCAAAAGTGAAAGGCTAAGGATTAGCTGAAGGGCACGAATTAAAAATGTTTCCATTCTGTTTGTTCTGTTTTTTTGGTTTTTATTCTTTTAATTAGGTATCAGGTGACAAGGTTTTAAAGACCTTCATAAAACGATTTTTCTATCTAAAAGCCTTGTCAACTTATCAACTCATCAACTAGTACCTTGTCAACTTGTCAACTCGTCACCTTGTAACCTTGTTTATCACCAATTCCGCCGCAATACGTCGTGTCTCGGCGTCGGTCGCTACATAATCCTCATACCGTGGACGCTGGATGAATGGTACACGTGTCATAGTCTGCTCGATGACATCACTCATGCCGAGGAACGAAATCTGGTCATTCAGGAAGGCGGCTACCACCACTTCATTGGCGGCATTCACGATACAAGGCATATTCCCACCCTGATGCAAGGCTTCGTATGCCAACGCCAGGTTACGGAAACGTTCGGTGTCGGGCTTTTCGAATGTCAGCGTATTATATTTCGAGAAATCCAGCCGTTCACCCGAAAGGGATACCCGGCGAGGATAAGAGAAAGCATACTGAATAGGCAAGCGCATATCGGGTACGCCTAATTGCGCTTTCACCGCTCCGTCCTCAAACTCGACCATCGAGTGGATGACCGACTGGGGATGTACCACGACCTCTATCCGGTCAGGACTCACGCCGAAGAGCCACTTGGCTTCAATCACCTCGAATCCTTTGTTCATCATCGAGGCGGAATCAATCGTAATCTTGGCTCCCATATGCCAGTTGGGATGCTTTAAAGCCTGTTCCTTGGTCACCGTGCGGAGCTGGTCTTTCGTATAAGTACGGAAGGGACCGCCCGATGCGGTAAGAATCACCTTCGATATCGGATTGTTTGCTTCCAGACACTGGAATATCGCCGAATGTTCCGAGTCTACCGGAAGAATGGGAGCCTGATATTCGCGTGCCAACGCATTGATAATCTCGCCTGCCACCACCATGGTCTCTTTATTGGCAAGGGCTATGGTTTTGCGGGCACGGATGGCATTCATCGTAGGAAGCAAGCCGGCATAGCCCACCATAGCCGTCAGCACAATGTCGATGGGTCCTGACTCCACGATTTGCGCCAACGCTTCTTCTCCGGCATAGACCTTGATGGGCAAGTCGGAAAGGGCTTCTTTCAGTGCCGCATACTTGTCTTTATTGGCTATCACCACGGCTTCGGGCTGGAACTCACGTGCCTGCCGGGCAAGCAGGTCCACCTTGTTGTTTGCCGTCAGGGCATACACTTCGTACAGGTCGGGATGCTCCTTGATTACTTGCAAGGCCTGTGTCCCGATGGAACCTGTAGAACCTAATATCGCTATTTGCCTTTTCATATTCACTCATTTATTATTTATCTCATTGACCGGTCCGGACTTGTAATCCGTCTAACGGGAATTATCCGGCCGGAAACCTAAAATACCACATATTGCTCGGGATTTACCGGATTACCTTTATGCCACAATTCGAAATGCAGGTGCGGCTTGTCGCTTTCGTCTTTGGCGTCTCCCACCAGGGCGATGCCTTCGCCTCCTTTCACCTTATCACCCTCCTGTTTCATCAACGAATTGCAATGCTTGTATACCGAAATAAAGTTTTGCGGATGCTGTATCTGGATGACATATCCCCACTCGGGCGTAAAGCCGGCAAAGATAACCGTACCTTCCAGCACCGAAAGGATAGTCTCGTTAGGACTGGAAGTCAGGTCGACTCCATAATGCCGCTGGGATGGATTGAAATTAGTGGACATTACGCCGCGCACCGGACGGTAGAATATAAACCCGGCGGCATCTTCGGTCTCAGTCACCGCCGTCAGGTTATAACGCTCTTTTGCCTCGTATTGTCTGACGAACTCTTCTTCTTCCTTCGAACGTGCCATCAATTCTTCTTCGCGCAGGGTAGTCAGCGAGTCAATAGACTTCACGGTATCGGCCTTCACCTGTCCGCTCAAGATATCGCGGATATTCAGCATATACCGGCTTTGGCGGTCGAGTGCCGCCTGCAGGGAGTCGGCTCGCAAGGCGTTCGCCACCACCTGCGCACGTACTTCACTATTCATGTAGCCGGGCAGGTAATTGCGTAAAGGGGTGAAGACAATGATAGCGGCGGCAATGCAGAATATCACCGCACACGACACCAGCAAGACCGACAAGCCGTTCAGCTTTGACACATGGATGCCCACTATCTCCTCCAAGGTATTCTCGTTGATGATGGTCAGTTTATACTTGAACCTGATGTTGTGCCAAAATGCCTTCCGTTGTTTCTTCATAGCTCTTTACATATCTATCAGCCCGTCGGGCACATCCACTTCCATGATTTTCCGTTCCCTATCCAGCCCGGTAATGAACTCTTCGTGAGCGGGAAGAAGCAACTCCCGCCCGTCTTTCTCGATAACGAAAAGCACATTCATCGTCGCATCGTCCACACCTGTTATCTCGCCCAGATAACCATGACGCACGTCTTCCACACGGAAACCGATGAAGAAGTTCCACGAAGTCACTTCCTCTTGTTCATCCATGAACTTCTTGGGGAAATAGACTTCCACATTAGTCAGGCGGCGTGCCTGTTCGGCGGTATCGATTCCCTCGAACTTCACCAACGCCATCGTATCGGAACGGAACCGGTATTCCTCGAAGAAGAAAGGCACCAGTATGCCGTCCAGCAAGAGCACCAGATACTCGGCGTCTACACGGTCGAAGATGTCATCCGTAAAGGTGAACGACACTTCCCCTTTCACTCCGTGGGGCTTGTTGATGATGCCTATCTTGAATACTTCCTCTTTCCTTATCATATTATATATAGGTATAGCTTCGTTTTTATTCAATGCGGGTGATACGCGCGCCCAATGCCGAGAGACGCTGCTCGATGTATTGGTATCCGCGGTCTATCTGCTCGATATTGTGTATGCGGCTGATGCCTTCCGCGTCGAGTGCCGCAATCAGCAGGGCAATGCCGGCACGGATATCGGGTGACGTCATATTGCCTCCGCGCAGGCGGAAGGTACGGTCGTGTCCGATGACCACGGCACGGTGAGGGTCGCAAAGGATAATCTGCGCGCCCATGTCAATCAGCTTGTCGACAAAGAACAAACGGCTTTCGAACATCTTCTGATGAATCAGCACACTGCCCTTGGCTTGTGTAGCCACAACCAGCATCACGCTCAACAAGTCGGGCGTAAGACCCGGCCAAGGCGCGTCAGCAATGGTCATGATGGAACCGTCGATAAACGATTCTATCTCGTAATGCTCCTGGCAAGGGATGAAAATATCATCGCCCCACTGCTCCAGGCGGATGCCCAGCCGGCGGAAACTGTCGGGAATGATTCCGAGGTTCTGATAGGAAACCTGCTTGATGGTGATTTCGCTTCCTGTCATGGCCGCCATGCCGATAAAGCTTCCCACCTCAATCATATCCGGCAACACACGGTGCGTGCAGCCCTTCAGGCTCTTCACACCTTCGATGGTGAGCAGGTTCGAGGCGATGCCTTCGATATGCGCCCCCATCCGGTTCAGCATCCGGCACAATTGTTGGATATAAGGCTCGCAGGCTGCATTATAGATGGTAGTCTTCCCTTCGGCAAGCACCGCCGCCATGACAATGTTGGCAGTACCCGTAATGGATGCCTCATCAAGCAGCATGTATGTCCCTTTCAAGCGGTCTGCCTTGATGCGGAAAACCCCTTTCAGACTATCATACTGAAAATCGGCACCTAGCTTCTGAATGCCCAAGAAATGAGTATCCAGGCGGCGGCGCCCTATTTTATCCCCGCCGGGCTTGGATATGATTGCCCGCCCGAAACGCGCGACCAACGGCCCTAAAAGCATCACAGAGCCGCGCAAGCGCGAACACCGTGCCAGAAAATCGTCACTCTCCAGGTAATCGAAGTTAAGCGTATCGGCACGGAACGCATAAGTGTCAATGCCTTTCTTCTCCACTTTCACCCCCATGTCACGCAGCAACTGAATCAGGTTGTTCACATCCAGGATGTTCGGGATGTTAGTGATGGTCACTTCCTCATCGGTCAGCAACGTGGCGCAAATCACTTCCAGCACTTCGTTCTTCGCTCCCTGCGGAACGATTTCGCCGTGCAGTTTATGTCCTCCTTCGATTACAAACGATGCCATATATCAATATCTTTTCTTCTGCTGGTTGTTGTTATGGTTGTTCATCTGGCGCCGGCGTGGCATGACACGTTGCTCGCTCAGATAGATATCATCGGTGGTCAGACGGATTTTTCCTCCCGAAAGCTCGCACAAGTCGTCCAGTATCTTCTGGTTTTCCATGCCGTCCTTGTTATTCCAGTTCTGATAATCCTTCTTCATGTGGTTGGCTATCAGTTGCAGAAGCCGCTTACGCTCAGCTCCTTCGGGATAATCTACGGCTATTTGAATCAGGTTCTGAATGTAAGCGCCGTAATGCCGGTAGCGGATACGGTGTTGCGGATAAGCGATGCGGTCGGGCTTGATTTCCAGGCTTTCCTTCTTCACCACCTCTACCGGATAGTCGATGTCCAATTGGAAATCGGACATGATGGCAAGATGGTCCCACAATTTGTGGTTGTTGTCGTTCGCGTCACGCAGGTTGGGAAACATCCCTCCCATGATATTCACTATTGTATTGGCGCACCGCTGGCGCTCTTCACGGTCTTCTATCGTCAAAGCGTAGTCCACCATATTCTGCACGCTCCGTCCATATTCCGGAAGCGGCAATTTTCGTTGCTGGGTATTATATTCCATATATATTCCTTTTATTTATATTCAGTTGACAAGGCAAGCCGACAAAGCTACAGACCGAAGGCTTCGGAACGCCTCTCCCTACAAGAGCCTGCCGTCTTGCTCGTGTCGATTACAATAATTTCTTGGGCTTCGAAGCCACAAACTCTTTCAGGTAGAACGGCTCGAAGTAAGCTACATCCTTAAAGTCTCCGGTAGCCACCGCTTTCTCCGCCAAGGGGAACATCCATTTGGCAAGCGGATGAATGTTCTCTATGAAATGCGCGTTGGAATGCGTCAGCTTCGTGCGGCATTTGTCCGCACCGTTACCGAAGAAATACACCGGACGGGCGGCAAGCAGGTCGGCATACGAGTTTTCGTCAATCACATCGGCCGATGTAGGACGGACGGCGCGCAAGGCACGGTCGTAGATAGTGGCATACACCTCCATCCGGCGCGCGTCAATCATCGGACACAACAACGCATCTTCGGGCAATTCCTCGCGCAACAATACCGGCACACACATCACTTCCGGCGTAGGAAGTCCGATTAAAGGCACTCCCCTGCCATAGCATACGCCTTTCGCCATCGATACGCCGATACGTAATCCGGTGTATGAACCGGGACCGCAACTGACCGCCACGGCATCGAGCGGTATGGCATGGCTCTCTATGAACGACAATGCCTCGTCGACATACACGCCCAATACAGTGGCATGCGAAGGTCCCTTGAAATCTTCTTCCGAATAAATGCAAGCTCCGTCCTGGCTGACGGCTACCGAGCAGACCTCCGTAGAGGTCTCAATATGTAAAATGCACGACATATAATCTATTGTTAAGTACGAGAGTGCAAATATACAATTTTTTTTTTTAGTTTTCAGGTTCTTTGTTTATAAGTGCCTGTTTAATTTTACTCCTATCTGTCTGCTGACTGTTTTTTAAGAATATTTTTCTGATTTCATGAGGAAATGATAGAAGAAGCAGACGTTCTTGCTCTTATTTTCAGAAGTATATCCATATAGTTTCATCGCCTCATGCAACTACGTTCAAAGCCCTACGCAAGTATATGCATTTGCAACGTCAACCGCAAGTATATGCGGATGTGTCAGCCTCCATCCTGCCACAATGTCAGTCCGATGGGTTTGGCACGGTTTTGGTAGAGAGAAAAGTGGTTTGCTTCGGCGAACCGGATAAAAACATAAGAATAACGTATAAAAATATAAACACTATGAACATTAAACCGTTAGCAGACAGAGTGCTGATTCTTCCGGCACCTGCAGAAGAAAAAACCGTTGGTGGTATCATTATTCCTGATACAGCAAAAGAAAAACCGTTGCAAGGCAAAGTAATCGCCGTAGGTCATGGAACCAAAGACGAAGAAATGGTCTTGAAAGAAGGCGATACTGTATTGTATGGCAAATACTCGGGCACAGAAATCGAATACGAAGGTGTAAAATACCTGATGATGCGTCAGAGCGATGTACTCGCCGTACTGGGATAAGCAACTAAAAAAATAATTTTCAGGACAGGAAAAGACAGCCTCCTACGCAGAAGGCAAATCTCCGCGTCCTATCAACCATTTAAAAACTAACAAATCATGGCAAAAGAAATACTTTTCAATATTGATGCCCGCGACCAGTTGAAAAAAGGCGTGGACGAACTGGCTAACGCCGTTAAAGTAACCCTCGGTCCGAAAGGACGTAATGTAATCATCGAAAAGAAGTTCGGTGCTCCTCAAATCACAAAAGACGGTGTAACCGTAGCCAAGGAAGTGGAATTGGCAGACCCGTTCCAGAACACCGGCGCGCAATTGGTTAAATCGGTTGCCTCAAAGACCGGTGACGATGCAGGCGACGGTACAACTACCGCAACCGTATTGGCTCAGGCTATCGTAGGTGTAGGACTGAAAAACGTGACTGCCGGCGCTAATCCGATGGATTTGAAACGTGGTATCGACAAGGCAGTAGCCAAAGTGGTAGAATGCATCAAGTCGCAGGCTGAAACCGTAGGCGACAACTACGACAAGATAGAACAGGTAGCTACCGTATCTGCCAACAACGACCCGGTTATCGGTAAACTGATTGCCGACGCTATGCGTAAGGTTTCGAAAGACGGTGTCATCACCATCGAAGAAGCCAAAGGTACTGACACTACCATCGGTGTAGTAGAAGGTATGCAGTTCGACCGTGGTTATCTGTCGCCTTACTTCGTTACAGATACCGAAAAGATGGAATGCGTGATGGAACGTCCGTATATCCTGATTTACGATAAGAAGATAAGCAACCTGAAAGACTTCTTGCCTATCCTGGAACCGGCTGTACAGAGCGGACGTCCGTTGCTGGTTATCGCAGAAGATGTAGACAGCGAAGCCTTGACTACTTTGGTTGTCAACCGCTTGCGTAGCCAGTTGAAGATTTGTGCCGTAAAAGCTCCGGGCTTCGGCGACCGTCGTAAGGCTATGTTGGAAGATATCGCCATCCTGACCGGCGGTGTTGTCATCAGCGAAGAAAAAGGCTTGAAGCTGGAACAGGCTACCATCGACATGCTGGGTAGCTGCGAGAAAGTAACCATCACGAAAGAGAATACTACTATCGTGAACGGTGCCGGAAACAAGGAAAACATTCAGGAACGTATCAACCAGATCAAGGCTGAAATCAAGAACTCTACTTCAGACTACGACAAGGAAAAATTGCAAGAACGTCTTGCCAAATTGTCAGGTGGTGTAGCCGTTCTGTATGTAGGCGCAGCCAGCGAAGTAGAAATGAAAGAGAAGAAAGACCGTGTAGATGACGCTTTGTGCGCTACCCGTGCCGCTATCGAAGAAGGTATCGTTCCGGGCGGTGGTGTAACTTACATCCGTGCCATCGATGCATTGGAAGGTCTGAAAGGTGACAATGCCGACGAGACTACCGGTATCGAAATCATCAAGCGTGCTATCGAAGAGCCGTTGCGCCAGATTGTCGCCAACGCCGGCAAGGAAGGTGCGGTAGTCGTACAGAAAGTACGTGAAGGCAAAGGTGACTTCGGTTACAACGCACGTACCGATGTTTACGAGAACCTGCATGCAGCAGGCGTGGTAGACCCTGCCAAGGTAACCCGTGTAGCATTGGAAAATGCCGCTTCTATCGCAGGCATGTTCCTGACTACCGAATGTGTCATCGTAGAAAAGAAAGAAGAAAAACCCGAAATGCCGGCTGCCGGCATGGGCGGTATGGGCGGAATGATGTAATTCCTTAACCACTCATCATAAAGGAAAGCGGAGGTGCTGATGCATCCCCGCTTTTTTTGTATGCCTACGCGCCATAAAAACGATTAAGGATGCTTTTTCCCTAAATAATTCATCCGTCGATATTGCCTGTAACCTAAAAAATCCGTACCTTTAGGAACCTATAAACCTGAGTTTTGGATAATGAACCGACTTCAATTATGCAGGGATGAAGACAAGTA
>UQVZ01000030.1 GCA_900544675.1 uncultured Bacteroides sp. | reverse complement strand
GCACATTTGCACATTGGCACATTTGCACATTGGCACATTTGCACATTGGCACATTCGCACATTATCATCATTGGCACATTATCATCATTCTGCCCTCAACGCTTCTATCGGACGGATTTTCACCGCTTTCAAGGCAGGGAAAAGCCCTGCCAGCGTTCCGGCTATAATCAAAGTCAAAGTAGCTTCGATGGCAATAGAGAGGTCTACCGTAGGATTCTCGAAGAAGGTCATCGAGAATACTCCCATGTCCATGGTCTGCTTACCTGCCACTACATTCATATATTCCGTTACGGCAATGCCAGCCACCATGCCGAGGTATCCGAAAAAAGTGGTAATCGTCACACTTTCCGAGATAATCAACCAAAGGATAGACATCGGTTTGGCTCCCAATGCCTTGCGGATGCCGAACTCGTGCGTACGTTCGCGCACCGTTATCAGCATGATGTTACTCACGCCTACGATACCGCTCAACAGAGTGAAGATACCAATTACCCAAATGGCGATATGCAGGATTTGAGTAGCCGTCTGCTGCTGGAGATACTGGGTGAAGCGGTTCCATATCCAGATAGCTCCGTCATCGGTCGGGTCGAACTGCTTCTGCCCTCCCAGCATACGGCGGTAATCGGCTTCGAAAGCCTCGTTATCCTGCTCGTTTGTCAACCCCTTAGTGGTAAAGGTAATGTTGTCGATGCTGTCCCCTTTGGCATACACCGCCTGAAGCGTAGTGAAAGGCACCAGTGCCGTCGGCGAAAAGCTGTTCTGGTCTTTATATACGCCGACTATCTGATAAACCACTCCGCCGGCATTGATGTTTTTCCCGATGGGCTGTTCGTGAGGAAAAAGCATGCCCACTGTCTTTTCGTGAAGAATCATCACCTTGCGCCGCTCTTCCATATCACGCTCATTGATGAAACGTCCTTCTTTCAGCTTCACGGCTGCCAACTCGGGATAATTAGGAAATACACCGTCTACCCCGATGCTCAGAAATTCTTTCCCGTAACTGAGCGTTACGCTGCTCTGGCTCACTGTAGCACCCGCCGTAATGACATAGTCGGGAAAAGCTGTCGCGCTCAACTCCATGTCACGGTTATCCAGCGAAATGCTTCTTCCTTCCTGCATTCCCCGGAAAGGTTTTGAGGTAGAACCCGGGAAGATTTGCATCGAATTCATCATCATGTCTTCCGATTGTCCTTCGAAAGCATGTATCAGTCCGTTACCGGCACCCAGCAAGACAATCAGCATAAAGATACCCCATGCCACGGAAAACCCCGTCAATGCCGTGCGCAGCTTGTTGCGCATGATGGTGCCGTATATTTCTTGTATCAAGTCAATCATGGATTACAACGAATAGAGTTTACTTATTTCATGAAACCGTTTTGCCCGAAAGGCGAAGCATGATGGTCGATGTTGTCTTCAATGCGTTCGATAACGCCGTCCTTGATATGGATAATCTTGTTCGTCTGGTTAGCCACGCCGCTCTCGTGCGTGACGACTACGATGGTCAGCCCTTCCCGGTCGTGCAGGTCTTTCAGGATGTTCATCACCTCTACCGAAGTCTTGCTGTCCAGCGCACCCGTAGGCTCATCGGCAAGGATGATTTGCGGCTTCGATATCAAGGCACGGGCAATGGCTACACGCTGCTTCTGTCCGCCGGAAAGTTCATTGGGCATGTGGTGCGCCCAATCCTTCAATCCTAATTTATCAAGATATTCCATTGCCAGCTCGTTACGTTTCTTCCGGTTCACCCCTTGATAAAACAGAGGAAGCGCCACGTTTTCCATCGCGTTCTTAAATGAAATCAGATTGAACGACTGAAAGATGAACCCGATCATCCGGTTGCGGTACTCTGCGGCACGTGTCTCGCTCAGATTTTTGATAAGTACGCCGTTCAGGTAATATTCCCCCGAATCATAATTGTCCAGAATGCCTAATATATTTAATAAGGTGGATTTTCCCGAGCCGGAAGCTCCCATGATAGAGACAAACTCTCCTTTGCCGATGGTCAGATTGATACCCTTTAAGACATGGAGCGGAGCACCGTTGTGATAAGTCTTGTTTATATCCTTTAGTTGTATCATACGCAAAATGCTGTTTTTTCTTTGGTTTCTGTCCGTTTAGACGCCGCTAAGGTATAAAAAGTTACGAAACGCCTTAAATAAATTCACTAAAAATTTGCTCCATTCTACCCGATTGTTTACTTTTGTTCTCATAACTAACCTTTAAACGATTTAATGTCATGACAACAAACATGGAAAAATCCTACGTGGTAGGTATGGACATTGGCGGAACAAACACCGTATTCGGAGTTGTAGACTCACGCGGAACCGTATTGGCTTCTGATTCCATCAAAACACACCAATTCGAGAAAGTAGAAGAATATGTAGATGCCGTATGCGAAAAAATGCTTCCCCTGCTGGAACAGTTCGGCGGACCCGAAAAGATTAAAGGAGTGGGTATAGGCGCACCTAACGGCAATTATTATAGCGGAACCATTGAATTTGCACCCAACTTGCCTTGGAAAGGCATCATCCCTCTGGCAGCGATGTTCGAAGAGCGTCTGGGCATCCCTACGGCACTGACCAACGACGCTAATGCAGCCGCTATCGGCGAAATGACCTACGGAGCTGCACGCGGCATGAAAGACTTCATCATGATTACGCTGGGAACAGGCGTAGGAAGCGGTATCGTCATCAACGGCCAGTTGATTTACGGCCACGACGGATTTGCCGGCGAATTGGGACACGTCATCGTAGATAAAGAAGGACGTAACTGCGGATGCGGACGCAAGGGCTGTCTGGAAACTTACTGCTCGGCTACAGGTGTGGCACGTACGGCACGCGAATTCCTCGTAGCTCGTTCCGAACCGAGTATCTTGCGCAATGTTCCGGCAGAAGAAATCCAGTCGAAAGACGTTTACGACGCTGCCGTAAAAGGTGACAAGCTGGCACTGGACATCTTCCAATACACAGGCGATATCCTGGGACGCGCACTTGCCAACTTCATTGCTTTCTCCAGCCCCGAAGCCATCATTCTCTTTGGCGGTTTAGCTAAATCGGGCGATTATATCATGAAGCCTATCCAGAAAGCGATGGAAGACAATGTACTGAATATCTACAAAGGCAAAACCAAATTGCTCCTCTCTCAACTGAAAGATGCTGATGCAGCCGTATTGGGTGCCAGTGCATTGGGCTGGGAAGCCAAGAAAGCCGAATTCTAATCTGTACATAATGTCATAAACATAAAAAACACAGAGACACAGAGTCATAGAGAAATTATAATATAAGACTTTGTGCCTCTGTGTCTTTGTGTTCAAAAAACGATAAACCGTATCCGCTAGGGAATTGTATCTTCTTCGTTAGCCAACACCAGCCGGCGGGCTTCTCCCTTTATCTGCACATCCGGAACAAAATTTTCCGCCTCTTCTTCCGTCATCAAACCTTTGACGGCAAGGCGACGGGCTATGACACGGTAATATTCCAACTGATTCTCACGCAAGGTAGCATCGGGATTGAACACCGAGCGGAAATGTTTCGGCTTGGGAATGATGGACGCTAAAAAGATGGCTTCACTTACCGTCAGATTGGAAGGTTCTTTCTCGAAATAGAAACGGCAGGCTTCGGCTGCCCCATAAACCAACGGTCCCCATTCGATGATATTCAGATAGACTTCGTACATACGTTCTTTCGAAGTAAGATGTTGCGACTCGATGAGCCATACCATCAAGGCTTCTTCCAACTTACGGGCAATGTTCTTATGACGATTCAGGAAGACATTCTTTACCAATTGCATCGTAATGGAACTTCCACCCCGGGCAAAACGCCCCTGTTGTAAGTCGTATGCCAAAGCCTCCTGAATAGCGCCGGGATAGAAACCGTCGTGATAATAAAAGCTCCCGTCTTCCGACTGCATGATAGCCATCTGAAGCAAAGGAGAGATACGCGAAAGCGGACGAAAGTTCGGATTGGACGGACCGATAGCAAAGGTACGCACGGGTTGGTCGTGCTCGTATGCCGTATATTCGAACTCCTCACTCATCCGGGTCAGGTCGGTTGCTCCCATCCGACGGATACGGAAACCGTGCCCACGCAAATCGGAAGAAAACTTCAGGCTGTCCAACCTATTGAAATCGATATCGACACGGAGGTCGTAACTCAACTCCCCTTCCGCCTGCAATCCCTGCAAATGGCTGAACAAAGCGGACGGAAGCGAGGCGAACAAATCTTGCGCGGGGAAAGGCGGACGATGAACAGATGCCGTAAAATGCCACTTGCCAGTCTTCTCGGCACGTATAAACGGATGAAACGAAAGGCGATTGAACCGGACTGTAGTGGCACTGTCCAACTCGACTGAACGCTCTCCTACCCGAACCACATAACTGACCTTGGCATTATCCAGTCCGATGGTATCGGGCGATAAAGCTGCATGATGCACTTCCAAGCCGCCTACTTCGGCACTGCCCCACAGCGTCTGCTCTTTAACAGAAGAGGTTGCTTGCTTCAGACTGAAAGCTATCGAATCGAATGCTACCATCGCCCGGTAATGCGGGAGAATATAAGGCATCACTACCCGGTCTCTATCGGCAGAAGTTAAGCTTCCCTCTATCAAGCGCGCGTTTCCGTCAAACGCGCCTGCTATCCTCCATCTTCCCTGCCTATTCCCTTCGGTCACTTCTACCTCAGAAAGGAACTTCTGTTCATCAAGGATGAACTCGGGAATATAGAAACAAGTCTGCAACGAATCGCGTTCACCCGCCAAGGTCGTATGACGCAGCTCAGCCTCATCGGGAAGCAAACGGAACAACCATGCCAATGCTTTCTCTACCCTTTCATGATATCCGAAAGAAGAAACCGGTCCGCCTTGTGTCACCTGCGAACGGCGGAAAAGAAAATCGTAATTTGACTGAGTGCCTTGCTTGACAAAGGTACACGCCAGCCCTTCTGTCTCCATACGCTTTACCGACAGGTTACCCCGAAGCAATTGTCCAAGCTCCAGTTCAATCTTTGCCGAAGCTATCTTAAGCAAGGTATCGCTTTGAACCGGCACGACACTCAATCCTTCTACACGAACCGTAGAAAGCGAAGGCATCTTCAACGAAGCATAACTCACCTGCAAGCCGTAACGGGCCGCACAGGCTTCCATCTTCTCCTTGGCTACCTGACGCAGCAAAGTGCCACGCAACAAAAAAAGCCCTGCCCCCGAGAGTATCGCGAGCAAGGCTATGACGATTCCGATTCGTTTCAATGTAATCATATCCGGTTTTACTAAGTACCTAACACCGACAAAGATACATCATCCTCAGGTTTTACGCAAGAATCTGTCTCCTCTTTCTTTCGACACATTCCTGCCCGGACGCGGACGGGCTTGCGGCTTCCGGTCTTTCCGTGGCGGTTTAACTGCCGGATGCTTGCCCGGTTTAACAGGACGATTGGGTTTCATCACCGGACGTTTGTCCGGTTTAGACGGACGTCCCGGCTTTACTGCAGGATGTTTGTCCGGCTTATAACCGGGTCGACCAGGGTTGGCTATCGGACGCCTGTCCGGTATATGAGGTCTTCCCGCTCCTACATCCGGACGCGGAGGCTGAACGTGTGTGAAATGATAACCAGGACCTTTCGGAGGACGACCTACGATGAAATCGTGTTTCCGGAAATCGGGACGACAACGGAAATCACCCCGATACATCGTATGGCGATACACTTTGGGATAGCGCCCCTGATAGAAACTCCTGCCTCCACAATGATGCCGGCTGTGACCGCCACAATAGGTCAGATAATGGGCCGGACGTCCGAAGTAAAAAAACGTACGGTTGGGATACACCTGATAAATGCGCAGATAACACACATTGTTTACGGCATATACCGGACGGAAGAAATAATCCAATGCCATGAAGCGCACATACTCGGCATTGGAAAGAATCCAGCGCAAATCATCGTTGCGCTCGTCCAGGTAACGGTAATAAACATCCAACGCATAGACTTCCCTACGCGCCATAGCCGCTACGTAGGGGTCAACGCAATGGAAGAAATCGTAATTGATTTCGTACAGGTCATTATACTGCGTCTGAGTCAAGTTCAGCTCAAACGCCATCCGGTCGGTAAGAAAACGGGCATTGATGCGGATATCACCCAAACCGGAAGCCATTGCCGGCGATGCCAGGCAACAAACGAGAAGGAGCAGGCTCCAAAAACAGTTTCTTGTCTTCATACTGGTAAGGATTTTAATTTCTTGTTACAAAAATAGAAGAAGAAAATTCCCCTCACAACAGAAAGTCCCCATCTGTCTGTAGGGACTTCCCTATTTGTGATAGGGGAACGAAACTGTACAATTACACAATCCACCAGTACGATTAGAAAGATATATAAAACAGTTTTAAACCAACTCTTTGTAGGCTGCTTCCAATTGCTTCATAGCCCGCTCTACCACTGCCCGCGGACAACCTACGTTCATTCGCATAAAGCCAATACCTTCTTTGCCGAACATCTCCCCGTCGTTCAAAGCCAGCCCCGCTTTGTCTACAAAAAACGCGTTCAGCTCTTTTTGCGACAAGCCCAGTTCACGGCAATCCAGCCATATCAGATAAGATGCCATCGGACGCATCGCCTTGATACGGGGCATACGCTCCTTCAGGTAAATGTCTACATAGTCGATATTGCCCTGGATATAGGCTATGCACTGGTCCAGCCAGTCGGTGCCATGCGAATAGGCAGCTTCTACCGCACGAAACGCGAACACGTGTCCCATATCCAGTTCGCCCGCTTCCAAATAAGCATGAAAGCGGTGAAGCAACTCCTTATTATATATAAGGACATGCGAAGCTGCCAGTCCCGGCATATTGAAAGCCTTGCTCGGAGCCATGAACGTGACCGAACGGTTGCGCGCTTCTTTCGAAATCAGCGCAAAAGGCAGATGCTTGTAAGGCGGAAGTGTCAGGTCGGCATGTATCTCGTCGGAAAATACCAACACATTATTCTCGGCACATACTTCGGCTACGGTTTCCAGCTCTTCGCGTGTCCACACCACTCCTCCGGGATTGTGGGGATTGCAGAGGATACATACCTTGACGTCTTTTGCCAACTGGCGGAACAAATCCAAATTCATCCGGTAATGCCCGTTTTCCAATACCAGCGGACAGGTGACAAGCTCACGCCGGTTGCGTGTCACCAGCCAGGCAAAAGGATGGTAGACAGGCGGCATAATCAACACCTTATCTCCCGGAGAGGTAAAAGCGTTGAGCGCCATTCCCAATCCCGGCACAATGCCCGGCACATAATGTATCTGGTTTTTCTCCAAAGGCAATCCGTAGCGGTTGTCCACCCACTGGATAATCGCCTGATAATAGCTGTCCGGCTTCGCCGTATAACCCAGCACCGGACAATCGCACCGCCGGCGTATAGCATCTACCACAAAGGGAGGCGTGGCAAAATCCATATCCGCCACCCACAAGGGAATCAAATCGGTTCTTCCCCAAATCTCTTTCATTCCGTCCAGTTTCTCGGCATCCGTGCCGCGACGGTCTATCTGTTCATCAAAGTTATATTGCATGTTGTTTTCTTTTTAGGCTGGCAAGTGCCAACCGGATTTCACAAGCAAAGGTAGGCCATTCTGCCCGTTCATAAAATTATTTGAAGAAAAAGTTTGTAAAATGTTTGTTTTTTAAAGAAAAGTATTACATTTGCACCCGTAAAGCTAACAAACTAACAACAAGCGTATGAAAACATTTGCTACATACTTCTTCTTTTTCTTTTATTACTTTTACTTTAGCAATGAAGTGAAGCGGGAGTTTGTATGTGTACATTAAAAACGAAGAGAACAAAAAAACGAATGAATATGACGAAATCCCGCTTCTGCAAGGAAGACGGGATTTTTTATTTTAAAAGCAACTGAAAAAACATGAAGAGAATAGCCATACAAGGAGTGTTGGGGTCGTATCACGACATTGCGGCCCATAAGTATTTCAAGGAGGAGGAAATCGAACTGATTTGTTGCGCCACGTTCGAAGACGTATTCGAATCGATGCGCAAAGACAGCGGTGTCATCGGGGTCATTGCCATAGAGAACACCATTGCCGGCAGCTTGCTGCATAACTATGAGCTGCTTCGCGAAAGCGGAACCACCATCATCGGAGAACACAAGCTGCGCATCAGCCACAGCATCATGTGCCTGCCCGATGAAGACTGGGAAGACCTGACCGAAGTCAATTCGCACCCGGTGGCACTGGCGCAATGCCGCGAATTCCTGCAACATCATCCCGAACTGAAAGTAGTAGAAACCGAAGACACAGCCAAAAGCGCACAGCTGATTCACGAAAAGAACCTGAGGGGACATGCCGCCATCTGCTCGAAATATGCCGCCGGACTATACGACATGAAAATCCTGCAAGAGGGAATCGAAACGAACAAGCACAACTTCACCCGCTTTTTGGTGGTATGCGACCCCTGGCTGGCAGACGAACTGAAAGACCGTTCGAAAGTAAACAAAGCCAACATCGTCTTCTCCCTCCCCCACAATGAAGGAAGCCTCTCGCAGGTCTTGTCCATCTTCTCTTTCTATCACATCAACCTGACCAAAATACAATCTTTGCCCATCATCGGACGCGAATGGGAATATATGTTCTACGTAGACGTAATGTTCAACGATTACCTGAGATACAAACAATCCATTGATGCCGTAACCCCGCTTACCAAAGCACTTAAAATATTAGGAGAATATGCAGAAGGAGAATCAACTTTATAACATACAGCCAGCCGACCGGTTGGCGAATGTGAGCGAATATTATTTCAGCCGCAAGCTGAAGGAAGTGGCACGCATGAATGCAGAAGGAAAAGACGTCATCAGCCTGGGTATCGGAAGCCCGGACATGCCTCCTTCGGAAGAGACAATCAACGTGCTGTGTGAAAACGCCAAAAGACCGGACGTACACGGCTATCAGCCCACGGTGGGCATACCCGAACTGCGTCGCGCCATGGCAGACTGGTACAAACGCTGGTACAATGTAGACCTGAATTCGGATACCGAAATACAGCCGCTTATCGGCTCGAAAGAGGGTATCCTGCATGTCACGTTGGCACTGGTAAATCCCGGCGACCAAGTATTGGTGCCTAACCCGGGCTATCCCACCTATACTTCGCTGAACAAAATACTGGGAAGCGAAATCGTCAATTACAACCTGCAGGAGGACAACCATTGGCAACCCGACTTCGACGAACTGGAACAGATGGACCTGAGCCGCGTGAAAATCATGTGGACCAACTATCCGAACATGCCTACCGGAGCCAACGCAAGTCTGGAACTGTACCAGAAGCTGGTGGATTTTGCCCGTCGGCACAACCTTGTGATAGTGAATGACAATCCTTACAGCTTCATCTTGAACCGGAAACCCATCAGTATCCTGAACATTCCGGGAGCCAAGGAATGCTGCATCGAATTCAACTCCATGAGCAAGAGCCACAACATGCCGGGCTGGCGTGTAGGCATGATTGCCACGAACGCCACCTTCATCCAATGGATTCTGAAGATAAAGAGCAACATTGACTCAGGTACATTCCGCCCGCTGCAACTGGCAGCCGCACAAGCATACAAGAACAGTGCCGAATGGCATGAAGAAGCCAACTACAACGTATATCACCGCCGCCGCAAGCTGGCAGAGGAAATCATGCACGCCTTGGGATGCTCGTTCGACCCCGACCAGGTAGGTATGTTCCTTTGGGGTAAAATCCCCGACACGTATGCCGATGTAGAAGACCTGACCGAGAAAGTATTGCACGAAGCCCGTGTATTTATCACTCCCGGATTCATCTTCGGCAGCAACGGAAAGCGGTATATCCGCATCTCGCTCTGTGCCAAAGACGAAAAACTGGCAGAAGCGCTGAAACGCATCCAGGCAATTCTATAAATGAAGAATGAAGAATTAAGAATGAAGAATCTGCGTTTTAAAAACCTTGTCAACTTGTCAACTCGTCAACTTGTCAACTAAAAAACTTAAAAACTTAAAAACTCAAAATAATATGGAACTCGAATTACAACCCATCGAACTGGAAGGCGTATCGAAAGAACGTCCCGTCGTCATTGCAGGTCCCTGCAGTGCAGAAACAGAAGAACAAGTGATGTCTACCGCCACCCAACTTGCCAACAAAGGAATCAAGATATTCCGTGCGGGTATCTGGAAACCACGTACCAAACCGGGAGGCTTCGAAGGCATCGGCGTAGAAGGATTGGCATGGATGAAGGAAGTGAAACAGGAAACCGGCATGTATGTAGCTACCGAAGTGGCTACTGCCAAGCATGTGTACGAATGCCTGAAGGCCGGCATCGACATCCTTTGGATTGGTGCACGCACCACAGCCAACCCCTTTGCCGTGCAGGAAATAGCCGACGCACTGAAAGGTGTAGACATTCCCGTGCTGATAAAGAACCCCGTGAACCCTGACCTGGAACTGTGGATTGGAGCCATGGAACGTATCAATGCTGCCGGACTGAAGCGCCTGGCTGCTATTCATCGCGGATTCTCTTCGTACGACAAGAAGATTTACCGCAACTTGCCGCAGTGGCATATCCCTATTGAATTGCGCCGCCGCATTCCCAATTTGCCTATTCTATGTGACCCAAGCCATATCGGAGGCAAACGTGAACTGATTGCCCCGCTCTGCCAGCAAGCCATGGACTTAGGCTTCGATGGACTGATTGTGGAATCGCACTGCAATCCGGATGGAGCATGGAGCGATGCTCCGCAACAGGTTACGCCTGATGTACTCGACTACATCCTCAACCTGCTGGTCATCCGTAAAGAACATCAGACGACCGAAAGCCTGCACGAACTGCGCCAGCAGATAGACGAATGCGACAACAACCTGATGGAAATCCTGGCAAAACGCATGCGCATCTGCCGCGAAATAGGTACCTTCAAGAAAGAACACAACATGACGGTATTGCAGACTGGACGTTACAACGAAATCTTGGATAAACGCGGAGCACAAGGAAGCCTCTGCGGTATGGATCCGGAATTTGTAAAAACCGTATTCGAAGCCATACACGAAGAAAGCGTACGCCAGCAACTGGAGATTATCAATAAATGATTAAATTTAGGAGTTAAAGAAGTTAGAAGAAGTTATCGCCCACACGGTGGGCTAGAAGTTAAAGAATAACGCTCTTATAATTATAATTAATTAAAGAAAGAATGAGAATCTTAATATTGGGAGCCGGTAAAATGGGCTCCTTCTTTACCGATGTGCTCAGTTTCGAACATGAAGTGGCAGTTTACGATGTCAATCCCAAGCGTTTGCGGTTTATGTACAACTGCTATCGTTTCACCAAAGAGGAGGAGATAACCGACTTCCGTCCCGAACTGGTTATCAATGCGGTGACGGTGAAATACACGTTGGAAGCTTTCCGGCAAGTGATGCCCTTGTTGCCCAAGGATTGCATCATCAGCGATATCGCCTCGGTAAAGACCGACCTGCAGGCGTTCTACGAGCAATCCGGATTCCGTTATGTATCCACTCACCCGATGTTCGGTCCTACGTTTGCCAACCTGGACCAGCTGAGTTCGGAGAACGCCATTATCATCAAGGAAGGAGACCACTTGGGAAAAATCTTTTTCAAGGACCTGTACCAGCGGCTGGGATTGAACATCTTCGAATACACATTCGAAGAGCACGACGAGACAATGGCTTATTCGCTGTCTATCCCCTTTGTTTCCACTTTTGCCTTTGCGGCAGTGATGAAACATCAGGACACGCCGGGAACTACCTTCAAGCGACACATGGCCATTGCCAAAGGCGTATTGAGCGAAGACGACTTCCTGTTACAGGAAATCCTTTTCAACCCGCGTACGCCGGCACACGTGAAAGGCATCCGTACCGAGCTGAACGAACTGCTCGACATCATCCATCAAAAAGACGCCACCCGGATGAAAGCCTATCTGGAAAAGATTCGAGAGCATATAAAGTGATTAATATAGCAAAAACCATGGAGAATCACAGCCTTTCCGGCAATACAATCTCCATGATTTTTGTTTGTCAGATTACTGACGATAGAACGTAAAGGCACGGTCATCCCCCCACCATCCATCTATCACCAATATCTCAGAAGTCAGCTGAAGGATATCATACGTCTCTGTATAAGTGCCACCATCTTCATACACATAATACATAGTCAACTCCTGAAATTCTTCATCATAGGCATACATGCCTCGTACAATATTAGTACCCCATTCATTGCTGCTATTATAATATTCGTTTTCTTCCAAAAGGAAAGTACCGTCTGAATTAAAGCGAAGCACTTCATTGTATTCATCATTCTGCACATACTTCCATGTGCTTACAATACCTGTACCGGAAGTTCCTTGTTCATCATCATCCGAACAAGCACTTATCCCCAGCATCACAACAGCAATAATACACCATAGGTTAATAAGTCGAAGTGTTTTCATAAGCATTCAAGTTTAACTAAAAAAGGGACAATTTTCCAATGAATTGCCCCTTCCTTTCCTATTGTCAATTAAAATCTATAACCTAAACCAATACTAAAAGTCATGTTCTTGGGCTTATCTCCTTTATATCCATCGCTAAAATCATAAGGACTGATAAAACCGTTCTGCCCTATGAAGTTCACTAAATAGTGTTCGCCTAATTCAACGCCGATACCCCATTGAATACCTAAATCGAAACGTTTCCAATTTTCACCGTCTTCATCAAAAATCTTCCAATCGTCATCATCGTCATCTTTATATTTACCACCAACTCCGATTGCCAAATAAGGACCTGCATCAATTACAATCTTAACTCCCTCTGCAACACTAAATTTATAAGCAGCCAATAAAGGAATATCCAAATAAATAGGTCTTGTTGTAGATTTCCATCCCTCTTCTTTATATTTATATCCCTTAGAAGAAATCATCAAACCGGGCTGGAAAGACCAATTGTCAGTAAAAGCATAATCCATTCCCACTCCCAATGTAAATCCTGGCAAAGCTTTTGCGTCGTCTAACTTCGTCTGATTACTGAAACTCATCCCAACCTTCACGTCCCAACGTACTTGTGAGAATCCAACAAGGGCAATCATCCCAAATAATACGGTTAACACTAACTTTTTCATAACTCATTCATTTTTTAGTGATGGCCTCCTCCCTCTAAAGACCCAATGCTTTCCATAATCTCTTTTAAGCCGAAAAGTGAAGGGATAAATTCCTTATCCTAACAGATAAAGAAAACCACTCTCGACCTGTTAACTGATAACAAAGTTAAAGAATTTTATAGTATTTGCAAATCACCGTTAAGTTAAAAACAAACCAGCATGACATTTTTTAAGGATATAAAGGCAAAAAAGATTCCTATCCGTTCCAAATTCGAGACTATAATATTTACACAACCAAATGCGCCAATATGAAAGGGAAACAGATTATTTATATATAATTTATCAGCACCTTATCATATTGGCACATTGGTACATTAGCACATTGCCACATTAGCACATTGCCACATTAGCACATTGTCACATTAGCACATTAGCATATTAGCACATTAGCACATTACCACATTGCCACATTGCCACATTCCCCTCACAGCTTCACTTTCTTCTTCACCGCCTTCGACTCGTTCTGCAAGCGGTCGAGCGCAGTCACCACGTAGCGGTACTTTGTCTTTCCGTCCTCGTAGGGCAGTTTATAAAAACAGTCGCGCGTGATAGCCACGATGTGCGACGGATCTTTCAGATTGACCTTTTCTTTATTAGCGAAACGGTAAACCACATACTGCACAGCTTCGTCCATCACGTCTTTGGCTTTCGGAGCGGTCCAGAAAAGGATGTAGCCGTCTTCCGTCCATACGGGTTTCACCTTGCGGACTTTCTTTGGTGCCTTGTCATCCATAAAAGGATAGACAGGCTGCAAGGCAGGATACTTGTGATACACCTTTTCCAGCATTCCGCAATAATTGCCCGGATTGTCCACCACGGCAGCGGCATACCACTGGCAACTGCCCTGCACCGTAGGCAGAGAGCGCTGCAACCGGTATTTAGCCGGCATCTGATGCTGGGCAGGATTCTTCGGGTCGGCTTTCGATACCGTACGCATCACGTCCTGCCCGATAAATAACGGACGGGCGGCGGCATGTTTCGCCCACCAGCGAACCAGGGTATCATAGTCGGCGGCAGGATGTCCGATTTCCCAATACACCTGCGGAATGTTGTAATCCACCCAACCGTTGTTCACCCACAAAAGCACGTCGGCATACAGGTCGTCGTAATTCTGAAGCCCGTTCGTATCGCTTCCGTTCGGGTCCGATTTCTTATTGCGGTAGATGCCGAAAGGCGATACGCCGAACTTGACCCACGGTTTGCACTGGCGCACCGTCTCGTGAATCTCCTTTATTAATACGTTCACATTGTCGCGCCGCCAGTCTGCCTTACGGGTAAACCCTCGTCCGTATGCCGCAAAACTGATGTCATCGGGGAAGTCCATGCCGTTGACCGGATAAGGATAGAAATAATCGTCCATGTGGATGGCGTCGATGTCATACCGCGAAACAATGTCGCGCACGATGCGGCAGATATACTTGCGCGACTCGGGCTGGCCGGGGTCGAAATACAGCTGACCGGCATAACGCACGAACAGATGCGGATATTTATTGTAAGGATGAAGGGGCGACAATGCCGTCGTGCCCTTGGTCTGCGCCCGGTAAGGATTAATCCAGGCGTGCAGCTCCATGCCCCGCTTGTGGCATTCGTCTATCATGAATTGCAAAGGGTCCCACACAGGATTGGGTGCCTGGCCTTGCACACCGGTCAGGAAACGGCTCCACGGTTCGAGCGACGAACGGTAAAGGGCGTCACACTCCGCCCGTACCTGGAAGATAATGGCATTGATGCCCGCCGCTTCCAGCTTGTCGAGCTGGCTGACCAGCAAGGCTTGCATCTGTCCGGGAGGCATTCCCTGAAACTGTCCGTTCACACATTGTATCCACGCCCCGCGGAATTCCCGCTTCGGATATACGGTCTGCGCCACCATCGCCTGCCAAAAGGAAAGGCAGAGCAGGCAAGCCGCCAAGAAAATTTTCGCTTTCATGATTATTCTTTCATTTCGATGTTTTTAGTCGGGGGACAAAGATACGTAATTTCATGAAACAGCACACCATTTTCCTCACAGACTTTCTCTTCCACACCGGCAAACCGCACTCTTTATCTGGTCATCGTATATAAAAAACTCCAGCCAATGATATGCCTCGTACTCTTCATCCCAGTCCTCACGCAATCCGAATATACCAGGACTGGAGTCCCAGCCTATAGAGGACTGCAATCATGACCTGCTAAAACTGCAGTCATACACTATTAGGTTTGGCTACGCAGTTATCTTCCCTTTCCGCAGAAGACAACTGACATCGCAATTTTAACTAACTTACCTCCAACATACTTGCAGATACCGAAAGATTTTGCCACAATTCCTTGATGTTGTTTTCAGGATTTTAATTCCGCCGACGGGTTGATTGTCACCTCCAGTAACACATCCGTAACACAAATTACACCGTTTCTTTACAAGCCAGTCACCGCATTGTAATAAGCTAAGTCTACTTTTGTCGCATCAAATAACAAACACTTACACTTAACTAAAGATTATGACAACAAAAATCAAGCAAGCGTTATTGCTTCTCTGTATCCTGTTCATCATGCCGGGATACTTGTTTGCCCAAGATGACCGTGCCGTTATTACGGGCATTGTGACCGATGAAACCGATTTGGGAGTCATCGGTGCCACTGTGCAAGTAAGAAACGAGTCAACGGGCTTCAGCACAGGCTCTATCACGAACGAGAATGGTGAATATACCATCAAACAGCTTCCGTTGGGAGGTCCGTACACAATTAAGGTGTCCTACATCGGATATGGGGACCAGACGAAAAGCGGATATACCCTGAACCAAGGCGACCAAGTGCGTATCGATTTCCAGATGAAAGAAGAATCCATTACCATGGAAGCCGTGGAGGTGGTTGCCAACTCATTAAAAAATACCATTGCCACTACCGGTTCGGCAACTTCAGTCACCGAACAAGACTTGGAAAAACTTCCGGTAAACGGACGTAACTTTACTTCGCTAGTCGACCTATCCCCGCTCAGCACCGGCTCCAGCCTTTCGGGCCAGTTGGCTTCTTCTACCAACTATACCATCGATGGTATGACGGCAAAGAATCCGACTTCGGGAGGTAGTACGACAAGCCGTAACGGAGTGCCTTACGCCATCTCCATGGAGGCTATCCGTGAGTTTAAGGTAGTGACCAACCAATACGATGTGACTAACGGACGTGCCGGAGGAGGTACGGTAAGCACTGTAACCAAGTCGGGTACGAATACCTTGACCGGTAGTGCGTTCGTATACGGACGTGCCAACTGGCTCTCCAGCCCGTATGACATCCGTGGCAACAAGCGGAGCAACGACTTCTCCACCTACCAGTTCGGTGCCTCGCTGGGAGGAGCTATTGTGAAAGACCGTGCCCACTTCTTTATTACGTGGGACCATCAGGCAGACTCTCGCCCACTCTATATCGCCGATATCCAAAACGCTACCGACGAGCAACGCTATAGCTTGAGTACAGATACCCGCGACCGTTTCTTGCAAATCGCCCGCGACAAATATGGCGTGGCAAATACACCGCAATTCGGCGCATTCGATAAAAAACAAAGCACCGATGCCGTATTCGCCCGCTTAGACTGGCAAATCAATGCCACCAACCTCTTGACCTTCACCGACAACTTCGTGAACGACATGAACAACTTAGGATTGGGCGACAATACCAGCATCACGATGTATGAATCGTACGGAAACGTACACTCGTTGAACAACAGTGCCTTGGCAACCCTGCGTTCGGTGGTAGGTCCGCGAGGCACGAACGAATTGAAAGTGCAACACCTTTATACATTAGAGAAATCAATGCCGGGCGACGAGCTTCCCTCTGCCAACATCCCACGTGCCATCGTAGAAGATGTAGAATCGGTTGTAAACGGGAAAAACGTATATACTAACATTCAGTTAGGAGGCCAGCGTTATTGCCCGGAGAACTTCTACAACCACGTGCTCCAATTAGTAGACAATTTCTATTACAACACAAAACGAATCAATTATACTTTCGGTGTAGACCTGATGTACACCCACATGAATTCGCGCTACGGAAGCGAGACCAACGGACGCTTCTACTTTAACGGACTGGACGCTTTTGAAAGCCTTACCCCTTCCCGTTATGTACGCGAACTCTACCTTACGGCAGACGACCGCGTGAAACAGAACATCATGAACGCCGGTGCTTACGCGCAATTGCAGACCAAGCTGTTCCCCGGTTTCGAGCTGATAGCCGGACTCCGCTTGGACAACGCTACCTATTTCAATAAAGGAACATTCAACCAGACCGTGTACGATGACTTAGGCTTACGCACCGACAACGGACTTTCGACCTTCCAGGTACAGCCCCGTGTGCAAATCACCTGGGACATCAATGACAAGCACCGCGACATCATCCGTTTGGGCGGCGGTATCTTTGCCTCGGACATCAACAACTATGCGATGATTAACAACATGGTGTTCGACGGAACCCGCACGGCATCTATCGATGTAACGCTTGACCCGAGAAACGCCAACTATAATGAATTGCTTAACCTGCTACGTCCCGACTTCCCTGCCTATCGCCAAGATCCATCGAAGGCTCCGGGAACAGAACTGTTCAACAATCCGAACATAGAAAAGCTCTCCACCATTAACCTAAACGGAGCAGATTGCAAGGTACCGGTCATCTACAAGGCGAACCTTTCGTACACCCATTTCTTCAACGACCGCCTGAAAGTAACCGTAGGCGGATATATGACCTTGGGACGGAACAACTACATGTACGTAGACCGCAACATGGTAGACCAGCCTTACTTCCGCCTTGCAGCCGAAGGCAACCGAGGCATTTATGTGCCAGCAGAGACCATTAAAGACAATGGTGAAGTGGACTGGAGAGAAAGCCGTAAGACCAAAAATGTGGGTCGTGTGTTGGAAATGGTGAGCGAAGGCAAAGTCAACCAGTTCGCCTTCGTGGTAGAAGGAACGTGGAGATACTTCAAGGATGGACAGCTCTCGGTAAGCTATACCTGGAACGATACAAAAGACAATACCTCGTACAACGGAAACGTGGCAAACTCGGCAACCCTCTCGCAAATGGTGGTAGACGACCCACGCGACTTGAGCAAAATGACTTACTCCAACAACCAGTTCCGCCACAAAGTAGTGGTTTACGGAACAGCTCCCACTTTCTGGGGCATCAGCATCGGCGCACGCTTCTCGGGCATCGGCGGAACACGTTATTCGCTTGCCGTAAGCGGAAACCTGAACGGAGACTTTGTAGATTCGAATGATTTGGCTTACATTTACGACCCGAACGACCCAGCCACCCCACAATACTTGCGCGACGGCATCAATGACATCTTGAACAATCCGGAAGTAGAACAAAGCACCAAGGACTATATCCGTAAGAGCTTTGGCAAGGTGGCTGAACGCAACGGTGGTGTAAACGGTTTCTACGGCACACTTGATTTGCGTCTTACCAAGAAGTTCAATCTCTACAAAAAACACAGTCTGGAATTGTCGGTCGACATCTTCAATGTGGCAAACCTGCTGAACAAAGACTGGGGTGCCGGACACACCTTGGGCAAGCAGAACATCTACTCTATCAAGAGCTTCGACCAAGATACCAAACAGTTTGTATATAACGTGAACCCGAACACCGGCGTGTCGAGCCTGAACGGTACACCGTACCAGTTCCAGATAGGCTTGAGATACGCATTCTGATTTAAGAGTTGACTAGGTATCAGGTACCAGGTGACTAGGCTTAAATAGTCGTGACAATGGTACCTAGTACCTAGTCACCTAACACCTAGTCACCTAACAATAAAAACCATAAAACAAACATGAAAACAAGAAAACTTTTCCTCGCTTGCGCCTGCGCACTTTTCGCATTGGCGGCACAAGCACAGACTCAGGTCATCGCACACCGCGGATACTGGAAGGCTGAAGGTTCGGCACAGAACTCCATCACGGCTTTAAAGAAAGCGGCAGAAGCCCGCGTATATGGTTCGGAATTTGATGTACAACTGACCGGAGACGGTGTTATCGTTGTGAACCACGATGACACCATCGGCGGAATGACTATCGCCGAAACAAAATATGAAAAGCTGAAAGACCTGAAGCTGAAAAACGGCGAAACCCTGCCTACCCTGAAAGACTACCTGGAAGTAGGCAAACAATTGCCCGATATCCAACTCATCCTCGAAATAAAACCTCACAAGACTCAAGAGCAGGAAAACCGGATTGCGGCAGACTGCGTCAAGATGGTAAAAGAAATGGGGCTGGAAAAACAAGTGGAATACATCTCGTTCAGCATGAATGTGTGCGAACAGCTCGTCAAGCTGACTCCGGAATCGGAAATCGCTTACCTGAAAAGCGATATCGCTCCGAAAGACATCAAAGCCAAAGGCATCAACGGCATCGACTATTATTATAAGGTGTTCGACAAACATCCCGAATGGGTAAAAGAGGCACACGACCTGGGCATGAAAGTCAATGTATGGACGGTGAACGAAACTGCGGATATGCAGAAACTCATCGACCTGAAAGTGGACTACATCACTACCGACCAACCGGTGGAAGCAAAAGCGCTTGTCAAATAAGCAAACGTATTAGCTGCATACGGACAAGGAGTAAAAATCATGCTCCAAAGTCATCTTCCGCATTTAACAAGATTATCACAAATTAGAAATAGGGATGTAACACGGCATCCCTATTTTTGCAATGTCAAATTAAAAAAGGAAGAAAGAAATGAAAACAACATGGATTAAAAGCATCATTTTAGGCTTGACAGCCCTGACTTTCACCACAGCTGCATTTGCAGAAGACAGCAACAAAGAAAACAAGACGAACGACATGACCGTAAAGGTACTGGTAGTAGGACTGGATAATGTAAGCTCGAACTACTTCCCTGCCCCGATGATTACAGAAGAAACGGGAATCCCTCAAGACAGTATCGGCGATACGTATAACCGCATCATCACAAACAATATCATCCAGACTAACAAGAATAAAAAATATACATTTGTATCTTCCGAAAATCTTCCCAACGTAAACGAGCTCGTCAGCGATGTAGAAGTTGACGGGGAAGACGAAGAAACATACGCCGACCTGAGCCACGTGAACAAAGACGAATACAATAAAGTGTTGAACGAAGCAGACGCCGACTATGTACTTTTTCTTAATAAGCACTACTTGAAATGGCAAGACACTCCGCTGCGCACCTTGTTCCACTTCGTAAGTTATTCACTCTACGACCGTAACCAGCACGAAGTGACCAAAGGCAACAATTACTTTACAAGCATGAACTTGGAAAAAGGCGACAAATTGAGTAAAGCGAGCCGCAAGAGTTCATCGAAAATAGCTTCGGAGGTCATTAAAAGCATCAACAAAAACTAAACCGGACTGTTCAACAGATTCTCTCTCTCTTTCTGACGTCGCAGCATATTAAATCATGCCGCGACGTTTTTTTATCTCCTGTCATTTTCAGATTATGTCCTGAAATCATCCAATAATTTTTTCAGCAATTTCTTTCCCAGGAAAATCCGGCTTTTCACCGTATTGATTGATACGCCCGTCTTATCAGCTATTTCCCGATACTTGAACCCATCGAGATACATCAAAACGGCATCACGGTAAATCGGAGGCAACAAACCAATCTGCCTTCTGAGTTCCTTACAATCAAAACATATCTCCATCTGGCATTCTTCCTGACCAATATCTTCCGTACACGACAATTCTTCGTCATCCGGCACATCGGTCCATACGGAATACCGGTTCCTTACCCGATAATGATTGATAAAAAGATGACGCATTATCGTATAAACCCATCCTCTAAAATTCGTATGCTCATGATAGTACTTCCGGTTGGAAAGGGCTTTCAGCATGGTTTCCTGCACCAAATCGTCAACCTCCTCCGCATCCGAAGTCAACCGGTATGCCAGACACCGGAGCATACTACGCATAGCGAGCAACTCTTGCTCGAAATCAAACTGTTCCATTGTTTAACGCTTACATCTAGTTTAGTCAAGCCTCCTTGCCTGTCAGAAAGTCCATAAAGAAGGAAGCAAGTCTCAATTACTGAAAAATTGTCATACACGGAAAGAGAACCGTTACTTTTTGTCAGAATCGGACCGATAAAGCATCATCAATATCTCCAATTCTTTTTCTACCTGGTCTAATTTATACAAAATCGCATCCCAAGTGTTCTGATGCAAAAAAGATTTTATCTGATGAATTTCTTCCAGCAAACCGACAATACGCTTCCACACATCCTCTTCCCGACAAAATAAATCCTTTTCACTCATAACGACAGACCGGAAAAAGAATCAGGGAAAAGCTTTGGCATATAATTTGCAGCACAACCGGTGAAAAATGATACACAAACTGAAACAGACGAAGAAATCCGACAGAAAGGGACAAAACTTACAGACTTGATAAATTCCATAAAACAACATAACAATGCACAACCCCACCGCCCCCAAGGGGGATTGCTCCTGATATAATTTAAGAATTAAGCGTGGGGAACTTCAGCATTACTTGTTCAGAAGTATCCCCATACTCGACAACACAGTAATACATAAAGCCCCACGCTACTTATTGCATATATAAAAAGTCATCAATGAATGATTGACAGACAGATACCAATATACGCAGAGCGTTCCTTGTATCATTCCGGGTTGTCACTATGAAATTGGGGATTTCCTGAACTCGGATAATGCCAAAACGCTTAATATTCTTTCTGCAAGTACCAGAAAGACGGTGCAAATATAAGAAAAATCACTTCACTACCCATCATTCTGACAGTTTATTTTCAAAGCTTATCAATTTATTTTTTACCTTTGCTAAAACATCTAACATAAAAAGATTCTGACTATGGCAAAATTTAAACGCATCCTGTTGAAACTAAGCGGCGAAAGCCTGATGGGAGAAAAAAAGTATGGTATAGACGAAAAACGGCTGGGAGAATATGCCCAACAAATCAAGGAAATACATGACATGGGTGTGCAAATCGGCATCGTCATCGGCGGAGGTAATATCTTCCGTGGGCTGAGCGGTGCAGGAAAAGGATTCGACCGGGTAAAAGGCGACCAAATGGGTATGCTGGCTACCGTCATCAACAGCCTGGGACTAAGCTCGGCACTGGTAGCCAATGGTGTAAAGACCCGTGTGCTGACAGCCATCCGCATGGAGCCTATTGGCGAATTTTACTCGAAATGGAAAGCCATTGAAGCAATGGAAAACGGTGAAGTGGTCATCATGTCGGCAGGCACAGGCAATCCGTTCTTTACCACAGATACGGGTTCTTCATTGCGCGGCATCGAAATAGAAGCCGACGTGATGCTGAAGGGAACGCGCGTAGACGGCATCTACACAGCCGACCCGGAAAAGGACCCGACTGCCAAGAAATTTGATGACATCACCTACGATGAGGTGTTGGCACGCGGTCTGAAAGTAATGGACCTGACGGCTACCTGCATGTGCAAGGAAAACAACCTGCCCATCATCGTATTCAATATGGATACACTCGGAAACCTGAAGAAAGTAATCTCAGGAGAAAACATCGGCACGCTGGTGCATAATTAAGGAACTTGTGCAGAAAATCAAAGCAATTGTTTCGTAGCTTTCAAGTACTTGAGTTTGTAAATCCTCCGTAATGATATCACGCGCGACACCCTGCAGCTATCAGTCCGTATAATGAAACAATAAACAGTGAAGAGCCAAAATCAAGGTGATAAACCTCGATGATGGCTCTTCTACATAAATATTTTATCAATTTAATTCCGCAAATACGTTTTAATCAACTCTAAAAGCATCATTCGGTTTCATGAATTATTAACTGTTAGAGTTATCTTTGTCCAAACCTTCCTGCACCTCAAAGTGACCTTGCCAACTATCTGTTGAAAGACCCGTATATCTTTGATCTGGCAGGGACCAAAGAGAATCCTCATCAGCTATACGGATGCGCAGGTAATGATATTTTCTCTAAACATTCGCAGAGAAACTCTAAACATTTTCTAAACATTCAATAAAAAAAGGTCTACAAATCTACCTGAATAAGCAAAAAAATAGGAACCAATCCATTGAGGCTTGATTCCTATAACTTACTGATATTTATCGTTTTACAGCGGAGAAACAGGGATTCGAACCCTGGGAACAGTTACCCGTTCACCGCATTTCGAGTGCGGCCCGATCGACCACTCCGGCATCTCTCCAAAGAAAAAAAGCGCTTTTTGAACAACTCAAAAGCGCTTCAACAAGCGGAGAGACAGGGATTCGAACCCCGGGTACCTCGCGGTACAACGGTTTTCAAGACCGCCGCAATCGACCACTCTGCCACCTCTCCAAATATCTTTGTGTAAGTGCTTTCGATTTTCAAAAGCGATGCAAAGGTACGGATTATTTTGGAATTGACAAATTTTTCACTACTTTTTTGATTGTTTTTTCTCATTATCGTAACTTTGCCAGCGAAAACAACTTTGATAAACAGACAAAAACAAGGCATGATATACCCGCAAAACTTTGAACAGAAAATCGGGTTCGACCAAATCCGGACCCTTGTAAAAGCCAAGTGTCTGAGTACATTGGGCGAAGAGAAAGTAGACGAAATGGCATTCTCCAGCAATTATGAAGAAATCAACTGCCGGCTGGAAGAGGTGGTGGAATTCATCCGCATACTGGAAGAAGAGGATGATTTCCCCAGCCAATACTTTTTCGATGTCCGCTCTTCGCTGAAACGTATCCGGATAGAAGGGCTGTATCTGGACGAACAGGAACTATTCGACCTGCGGCGCTCGCTGGAAACCATCCGTGACATCGTGAGTTTCCTGCAAAAAGAGGACGATGACGACGAAGACGACCCGAAATCGCCCTACCCTGCCTTACACGCGCTGGCAGCCGACATCCTGGTGTTTCCGCAACTGATAGCCCGCATCGACAATATCCTCGACAAGTTCGGGAAAATAAAAGACAACGCTTCCACCGAACTGTTGCGTATCCGGCGTGAACTGGCAAATACCACAGGAAGCATTTCGCGCAGCCTGAACAACATCCTTCGCAACGCGCAGGCAGAAGGATATGTAGACAAAGACGTGACTCCGACCATGCGCGACGGACGACTGGTAATCCCTGTGGCTCCCGGCATGAAGCGAAAGATAAGAGGTATCGTCCACGACGAGTCGGCTACCGGCAAGACAGTCTTTATCGAGCCAGCGGAAGTAGTGGAGGCAAACAACCGCATCCGTGAACTGGAAGGAGAGGAACGACGCGAGATTATCCGCATCCTGACCGAGTTCTCGGCTACCGTCCGTCCGCAAGTGCCTGCTATCCTGCAATCATACGAATTTCTGGCACTCATCGATTTCATCCGTGCCAAAGCCGTATTCTGCTCCGACATCAAAGCTGTCAAGCCGGCTTTCGAGCAACAGCAGGTCATCGACTGGATAGAAGCCGTACATCCGCTGCTCCAGAAATCGCTGGCCAAACATAATAAAAAGGTAGTGCCGCTGGACATTGAGCTGAACAAGCGCCAGCGCATCCTGCTTATCTCCGGTCCGAACGCCGGCGGAAAATCGGTCTGCCTGAAAACCGTAGGACTGCTGCAGTATATGCTGCAATGCGGCATGCTGATTCCGCTGAACGAACGGAGCCATGCGGGTATCTTTGAAAGCATCTTTATCGACATCGGCGACGAGCAAAGCATCGAGGACGACCTCAGTACGTATTCTTCACACCTGACCAACATGAAGAATATGATGAAATACTGCAACGACAAAAGCCTCATCCTGATAGACGAATTCGGCGGAGGCACGGAACCGCAAATCGGCGGCGCCATAGCCGAAGCGGTATTGAAGCGTTTCAACCTGAAACGGACATTCGGCGTCATTACTACCCATTACCAGAACCTGAAGCATTTCGCCGAAGACCACGAGGGGGTCATCAACGGAGCCATGCTGTACGACCGCCACGAGATGCGTGCCTTATTCCAACTGCAAATAGGCAATCCGGGAAGCTCGTTTGCCGTAGAGATAGCCCGCAAAATCGGATTGCCCGAAGAAGTGATAGCCGACGCTTCGGAAATCGTAGGCAGCGAATACATCCAGAGCGACAAATACCTGCAAGACATCGTGCGCGACAAACGCTACTGGGAGACCAAACGGCAGAACATCCGCAAGAAAGAGAAACAGATGGAAGACACCATCAGCCGCTATCAGCAAGAGATAGAAGAACTGGAACGCAAGCGGAAGGAAATCCTTCAGAAAGCAAAGGAAGACGCCGAACATCTGCTGCAAGAGTCGAATGCCAAAATAGAAAATACCATCCGCACCATCAAAGAAGCACAGGCGGAAAAGGAACGTACACGCACGGCAAGGCAGGAACTTGCCGACTTCAAACAGGAAGTGGAAACCATCGACACGGCAGCCATTGAGGAACAGATAGCCCGGAAGATGGAACGCCTGCGCGAAAAGCAGAAGCGGAAAGAGGAACGGAAAAACAAGAAGGCGGCAGAAGCAGCCGCTCCTGTACAGCCGAAAGTGCTCCCGATACGCGAAGGCGACTATGTGCGCATTAAGGGACAGAGCAGCGTAGGACAAGTGCTGGAACTGAACGAACGGAACGCGGTAGTGATGTTCGGACTGATGAAGACCAACGTAAAGACCGAACGGCTGGAACGCACAGACCCGCCCAAAAACCCGAACACTATGGCAAAAGCCACTTTCGTCAGCAGCGAGACGCAAGAACAGATGTATCAGAAGAAACTGAACTTCAAACAAGACATCGACGTAAGAGGCATGCGGGGCGACGAGGCGGTGCAAGCCGTGACTTATTTCATCGACGATGCTATCCAGGTAGGAGTCAGCCGGGTACGCATCCTACACGGAACGGGGTCGGGCATCTTGCGCACACTGATACGCCAATACCTTGCTACCGTACCCGGCGTGGCGCATTTCCAAGACGAACACGTGCAATTCGGCGGAGCCGGCATCACGGTGGTCGACTTAAAATAAAAGAATTAATCGTATATTTGCAGTATGAAATCAATTAGAGAACTCTACCGAATCGGGACAGGACCGTCGAGCAGCCATACAATGGGGCCACGGAAAGCCGCCGAACAGTTTCTGCAACGTCACCCTGAAGCCAAGTCGTTCGAAGTGACGCTTTACGGAAGCCTTGCCGCTACAGGCAAAGGCCACATGACAGATGTTGCCATTCTGGATGTACTGCAACCGCACGCGCCGGTTGAAATCTTATGGAAACCTCACGTATTCTTTCCTTTCCATCCGAACGGAATGACTTTCAAGGCATTCGACCTGGACAAGAAAAAAACAGAAGAATGGACCGTATTCAGTGTAGGCGGTGGCGCACTGGCGGAAGAAGGACACGACAAAGGCACGACTCCTGATATTTACAGTATGAATACAATGAGCCAAATCCTGTATTGGTGCGAACATACGGGGCGCAGCTACTGGGAATACGTGGAGCAATGCGAAGGGAAAGACATCTGGAATTACCTTGCCGAAGTATGGGAAACTATGAAAGCGGCCATCCTGCGCGGACTGGATGCCGAGGGTGTGCTGCCCGGACCGCTGAACTTGCGCCGCAAGGCTTCGGCATACTACATCAAAGCGAAAGGGTATAAAGACTCACTCCGTTCACGCGGACTGGTGTTCGCCTACGCCCTTGCGGTGAGCGAGGAAAACGCATCGGGCGGAAAAATCGTAACTGCCCCTACCTGCGGCGCCTGCGGCGTAGTGCCTGCGGTGCTTTATCACTTGCAAAAGACCCGTGAATTCAGCGATGCACGCATCCTTCGCGCACTGGCTACAGCCGGGCTGGTAGGAAACATCGTAAAACACAATGCCTCCATATCGGGTGCCGAAGCCGGTTGTCAGGCAGAAGTGGGCGTAGCCTGCTCGATGGCTGCGGCGGCTGCCAGCCAACTCTTCGGAGGAAGTCCCGCACAGATAGAGTATGCTGCCGAAATGGGACTGGAACACCACTTGGGCATGACGTGCGATCCGGTATGCGGACTCGTGCAGATTCCGTGTATCGAACGGAATGCTTACGCTGCGGCACGCGCGCTCGATGCCAATACCTATTCGGCTTTTACCGACGGTCATCACCGTGTGTCGTTCGACCGTGTGGTAGAAGTCATGAAAGAGACGGGTCACGATATTCCTTCTCTCTACAAAGAGACCAGCGAAGGAGGGCTTGCCAAAGATTATCACCCGATGGACTGACACCGTTTTAATAACCTTGGTCTAACATATTATTACTAAAGGAAACGTTGGGAACCGTCCGTTCTCAACGTTTCCTTTTTATATAAAATACCTAAAAATACTGATTCTTTCACTTTTCCACCCTCCTATAAGCTTTCTGCAGCCCCTCTGCTTTTCATAAATTTTAGGTATTGCCCGCCCTTTTCAGTCGTTCTAACTTTGCATCGTCAAATAAAAACTAACTCAATTAGCAATATGAAACTGAAAAATTTATTAGCACTGGCAGCCATTGCCTTATTCACGGCTGCGTGCAGCGACGATGACAACAACAGTATCAACGAGAACCCTGCGGCTGACATCGCCGGCACCTACGCCGGCTATTCGGAAGCAGCTTTCCAGTACGTCGAAACACCATTGGTATCGGCAGGTGAATCGCTCACCGTCAAAAGCGATGCCGAAAACGGTGCCGCAACCATCACCTACACTTCTGCCAGCTTCGGCGAATTTACCATAAGCGGAGCTGAAGTCACTCATTCGGGCAACAGCTACACCATCAGCGGAAACGGCTCTACCCTGATGGGAATGGGCGAAAACGTCAGCGAATACGACTGCACACTGGAAGGAACCTTAAACGAAGGAAAGACCGAAGGGTCGTTCGTATTCAACGTACCTGCGGTAATGGGAGGCATGAACATCACCTTCACCTTGGGCGACATACCGGTTGCCAAACTGCTGGCAGGCTCGTACGACGGATGGACCAATGCCAAATGTGCTTACTTCGACGGTATGCAGGCAGACAACCAAAGCCTTACCCTGACTGCCAACAGCGACGATACCTTCACACTCACCTACACATCGGATGACTGGGGAGAATTCTCGTTCAGTAGCGTAAGCGCGACTGCATCCAACGGAGTATATACCCTGAGCGGTGAAGGCACCACGATGATGGGTATGGGCGGCAACGTCAGCGAATATCCCTGTACCTTGAGCGGAAGCATCGACGAGAGCAAAGAAAACGTAACGTTCGAGTTCACTGTACCGGGCGTTATGGGCGGACTGACCATCACATTCACCCAAGGCGAAGCACCTGCAGCCAACTAAACCGCGAAGAACATACATAGATGAAACCGTTACATCTTTATCATATATTAACGCTGGGAGCGATGCTACTGTCGCTCTCGGCGTGTAATGGTATTTTAGATGGCATTTACGACCAGCCCCGCACGACCAACGGATACGGATTCAATCCGAACAGCGACGGAGTGACAGGCACGCTCTTCATCGATGCCACCGATTATGCCCAATGGACTTACATCAACCTGCATACTGAAGAAATAGACTCTACCCGCATCACCGACGAGAACGGAACAGAAGTGCCGATGGGTGACAATGCGACCGGAATACCTACCGACTGGGACTTCGCCATACACCGCTACGACGTAAAGACTAACGGAGGCGCCATATTGGAAAGCGCAGCCACCAGTATGGATGCCGTATTGCTGATGAGCAGCATCCCCACCGGAAACTACGTGAGCGACACCGAAACCGAAATCACGATTGATATGTCGGGGATGATGGACGGAAACATCCTCTACGCCACTTCCAGCTACAATGCAGAACTTGCCAAATGGCTGGATGTGGATACCAGCACGATGCCGCCCATCTATACCTTATCTAATAAGGTGTACATCCTCCGGCTGAAAGACGGCACCCACGCCGCCTTGCGCCTCGAAGCATTCCGCAACGAACAGAATACGTCGGGATACCTCACCATCGAATATGCCTACCCGCTGGAGGAGGCCATCAACTAAAGCGTGATTCAATAGAAAGAAAACACTATGCAACAACTTATACTGAAAAACCTCATCGTGCTGGCAGGATGCCTCCTGCTTCCGGCAATTGCCGCCGCACAGCACTATGTATCGGGAAAGGTGATTGACGCCGACAGCGAACCGCTGGCAGGAGCAACGGTCTTCGTGAAAGAGAACAAGACCATCGGAATGACCACCGACGCCGAAGGAAACTACCGTCTGCGCCTCCCCGACAACAAAGAATATACCTTGCAGGCTTCCTTCATCGGCTATGTGACCCAAAGCCATCCTCTCCAGCCGGGACAAGACCGGATGGACTTCGTGATGGAAGAAGACGCCATCGGTATGGAAACCGTGGTAGTGACGGGCACACGCACGCCCAAACTGCTGAAGGATGTGCCCATCGTGACACGGGTCATCACGGCCGACGACATACGCAAAGTGGACGCCACCAACATCGGCGACCTGCTGCAAGCCGAACTGCCCGGCATCGAGTTCTCCTACTCGATGGACCAGCAAGTATCGCTCAATATGCAGGGATTCGGCGGAAACGCCATCCTCTTCCTGGTAGACGGCGAACGATTGGCGGGAGAAACGCTGGACAACATCGACTACAGCCGCCTGAACCTGGACAACGTGGAACGCATCGAAATCGTGAAAGGAGCCGCCTCCTCGCTTTATGGCTCGAATGCCGTGGGAGGAGTCATTAACATCATCAGCAAGGAATCTGCGGAACCGTGGACGCTGAACCTGAACGGACGCTACGGCTCGCACAACGACCAGCGTTACGGAGGGACACTCACCTTCAAGGCAGGCGACTTCCGGAACAGCCTCAACGTACAGCATACGTCGACCGACCCGATTGACGTGGGGAGCGTAGGCAAGGACGGAGAGGAAAACGACTTCAGTCGGGTGTATGGAAACCGCACGTGGAATTTCAAGGAACGCCTGGTCTACACCCCTACCGAGCGGCTGAAACTGACCGGAAGACTGGGATACTTTTTCCGCGAGCGCGACAAGAGCACATCGAGCAAAGACCGCTACCGTGACTTCTCGGGAGGATTGCGGGGCAACTACACGTTCAACAAGAAAAGCGACCTGGAGCTTTCGTACAGCTTCGACCAGTATGACAAGAGCGACTTCGACGCCGGACAGGACTACGACCTGCGCGACTATACCAACGTGCAACATACGCTGCGCGCCCTGTACAACTACTCGCTGAACGACAAGAACACCCTGACCGTAGGAGGCGACTTTATGCGCGACTACCTGATGAGCTACCAGTTTACCGACAACGGAAGCCACGAACAGTACACAGCCGACGCCTTCGCACAGTTCGACCTGAATCCGGTGAAGAACCTTAACGTGATGTCATCCATCCGCTTCGACTACTATTCGGAAGCCGACGTGAAGAACACCTCCTCGAAACTGGGCATTATGTATAAATGGAAGAACTGCTCGCTGCGCGCCTCGTATGCCGGCGGATTCCGCGCCCCGACCCTCAAGGAAATGTATATGGACTTCAATATGGCGAACGTCTTTATGATATACGGCAACGAGGACCTCAAGCCCGAAAGCAGCCAGAACTTCTCGCTCTCGGCCGAATACCTCAAGAGCCGCTACAACGTCACCCTCACAGGATACTTCAACCTGGTGGACAACCGCATCACCACGGTGTGGGACCAGGGGCTGAACGGAATGGTCTACTCGAACATCGCCCAAATGAACATCGCCGGACTGAATGCCGACGTGGCAGCCAAATATCCCTGCGGGCTGGGCGTACGCTTCTCGTATGCCTACACGCACGTCCACATACCGGAGGGCGAGCCTTACTTCTCGAGTACCCGCCCCCACTCGGCGACCGCCAAGCTGGATTACGGCAAAGACTGGAAAAACTACGGCTTCGATGTCACGCTGACGGGACGGGTGCTCTCGCAGGTGACCACCGACGAGTATGTCAGCTACTCCGACCCCGATGCCGGAACCACCTCGACCACCTATCCGGCATACACCATCTGGAAACTGAACGTATCGCAACGGGTGTACCGAGGCATCCGTGTGAACGTGGTAGTGGACAACCTCTTCAATTACCGTCCCGACCACTATTACAACAGCACGCCCACCACCACCGGCACCACCTTCTCCGTGGGGCTGGCGCTCGACGTAGACCAGTTGTTCTGACCCAAAAGAGTGCCCGAAGCACGTGCAAAATGCGCGGCGTGACCCCGAAACCGCATCGCGCACACCTGCAAAGTCCGATTCAGGAGCCCGAATTTGTGTCTCGCACACCTGCAAAGTCCGATTCAGGGGCCTGAATTGCGCCTCGCACACCTGCAAAGCCCGATTCAGGGGGCTGAATTGCATCTCGCACACCTGCAAAGTCCGATTCAGGGGTCTGAATTGCACCTCGCACACCTGCAAGGCCCGATTCGGGGGGCTGAATTGCATTTTGCACCTCTTCGGAAGGCCGGGACAGATACCAGAAACCGAACTAACAACAATTCGATAAAAACAAATGAGCAATGAAAAAGAAAACTATGATTGTGTTGGGTAGCCTCCTCGTGGCCGTCCTGCTGCTGTTCATCGTGTGGAACAGTTGGTTCAGCGCCACGAAGATAGGCTTCATCAACTACCAGGCCATCAACCTGGGAGAAATTTCGAAAGCCAACGACAACTCGTTCATCCGCCTCGCGGAGATAAGCACCGACGAACTGGACAAGCTGAACAGTTGCGATATGGTCTTCATCAATGCAATGGGCATACGCATCACCGAAGAACAGCGCGCCGTCATCCAGAAGGCGGCCGACGGCGGACTGCCCATCCTCTCGACGGCTGTCACCAATCCTGCCAACGACATCTGCTCGCTCGACTCTGCCACCGCAGCGCCCTTGCGTGCCTACCTTGCCAACGGCGGACGGCGCAACTACCGCAGTATGCTGGAATACGTGCGCAAGACGGTGGACGGCAAACTGATTTCCACCCACGAGCCGGAAGCCGTGCAGGAAGCCTCCAATGAAATGCTGTACCACATCGACCCTGCCCGCCCGGATGACGAGGCAAAGGGATTCAACACGGTTGCCGAATACGACCGGTTCCTGAAAGAAAACAAGCTATGGAAGGAAAACGCCCCGCGCATCGTCATCACCGGACAGATGGGTGAACCCACCGACCTCATCCGCCGGCTGGAAGAGACGGGCAACGTGGTCTACCCCGTACGCCGGATGAAGAGCTTCATCACCCGCCACCAGATAGATTCGATCCGTCCGGCAGCCGTCATCAATATGGCACACGGACGGATGGGCGACTATATCGTCGACTACCTAAGTGCGCAAAACATCCCCCTCTTCGCCCCGCTGAACGTGAACACACTGGTAGAAGACTGGGAAAACGACCCGATGGGAATGAACGGCGGTTTCCTCTCGCAAAGTGTGGTGACGCCCGAGATTGACGGTGCCATCCGCCCCTTCGCCCTCTTCGGCCACTATGCCGACGAGGAAGGGCTGCAACACGCCTTTGCCATCCCCGAACGGCTGGAAACCTTCGTGCAAACCGTAAACAACTACATCGCCCTGCAACGGAAGCCCAATGCGGAAAAACGGGTGGCCATCGTCTACTACAAAGGCCCCGGCCAGAACGCGCTGACAGCTTCGGGAATGGAAGTAGTGCCTTCGCTCTACAACCTGTTGGTGCGCCTGCGCCAGGAAGGCTACCGCGTCGACAACCTGCCAGCCAGCAGCGCCGAGTTAGATAAGCTGATTCAGGAGCGCGGCACCGTCTTCAGCACCTACGCCGAAGGCTCGTTCGACAAGTTTATGAAGGAAGGACATCCCCAGCTAATAACGAAAGAGGAATATGAAGGTTGGGTGAAACAAAGCATCCGCCCCGAACTGTACGACCAAGTAGTAGCCGCCAACGGAGCATTCCCAGGCAACTATATGGCCACGGCAGACGGCAAGCTGGGCATCGCGCGCCTGCAGTTCGGCAATGTGGTCTTGCTTCCCCAGCCGGCAGCTGGTGCAGGTTCCAACTCGTTCCAGATTGTACACGGAACCGACGCCGCGCCGCCTCATAGCTACATCGCCCCCTACCTGTGGATGCAATACGGATTCAAAGCCGACGCCTTGATTCACTTCGGCACACACGGCAGCCTGGAATTCACACCGCGCAAACAGGTAGCGCTTTGCAGCAAAGACTGGCCCGACCGTCTGGTAGGAGCCCTTCCCCACTTCTATATCTACACCATCGGGAATGTGGGCGAAGGTGTCATCGCCAAGCGCCGCTCGTATGCCGGCCTGCAGTCATACCTCACCCCGCCGTTTATGGAAAGCAACGTGCGCGGCATCTACCGCGAACTGAGCGAAGCCATCAAGAATTACAACAACCTGCTGGAAGAAAACAGTCCGGCACCGTCCGCACTCGACAAGACCTCGCTGAAAGTAAAATCGCTGACCGTCAAGCTGGGCATCCACCGCGACCTCGGGCTGGACAGCCTGCTGACCCGGCCTTATACGGAGGACGAAGTGGCACGCGTGGAGAACTTTGCCGAAGAACTGGCAAACGAAAAGATTACGGGCCAGCTCTATACAATGGGGGTTCCCTACGAACAGGCACGCATCGAATCGAGCGTATATGCGATGGCAACCGAGCCGATTGCCTACAGCCTATTGGCTTTGGACAAACTGAAAGGGAAAGCAGACCCGCAAACCGAGAAGCACCGCAGCCAGTTTACCGGCAAGTATCTGACTCCGGCACGTGCCCTGGTAACCCGCCTGCTTGCCAATCCCTCGCTGGCTACCGACGAGCTGATTTGCCGTACCGCCGGCATCACAAAAGCCGAACTGGATGAAGCCTGCGAGGTGGAAGCATCACGCCAGAACCCCGACGGACTGATGTCGATGATGATGGCCGCTGCCGAAGAAATGCAGGAAAAACCGGCCGCACAGCCCGCAAGCCATCCGTCAGGCATCAGCGAAAAGATGCGCGAGAAGATGCGGGAGGCTGCCAAAGGTATGAGCCCCGACAAGGCACTGGCAATGGCAAAGAAAATGGGTGCCGACTCGAACGCCTTGCACAAAATGGAAGAAGCGATGAAGCATCATACCACATCTTCTGCCAAAGCACCGGAAAGCGGTATGGCTGCTATGATGAAACGGATGATGCACAAAAAAGAATATACCAAAGAACAAATCACCCAGGCAATGGCGATTATGGAAGTGGAACGGACTATCAAGAACGTGAACAACTACCGTACCGCCCTGCTGGAAAGTCCGAAGAAAGAGTTGCAGAGTATGGTGAACGCACTCAACGGGGGCTACACGCAACCTTCACCGGGAGGCGACCCGATAGCCAATCCCAACGCTTTGCCTACCGGACGCAACCTGTATGCCATCAATGCCGAATCGACTCCTTCCGAAGCTGCCTGGGAAAAAGGCATCCGCCTGGCAAACAACACCATCGAGATGTATAAGCAACGCCACCACGACTCCATCCCGCGTAAAGTAAGCTACACGCTTTGGAGCAGTGAGTTCATCGAAACCGAAGGAGCTACCGTAGCGCAGATTCTGTATATGTTAGGCGTAGAACCTATCCGCGACGCTTTTGGACGTGTAAACGATATACGCCTGATTCCTTCCAAGGAACTGGGACGTCCGCGTATCGATGTCGTCGTACAGACCAGCGGACAGCTACGCGACCTGGCGGCATCCCGTCTGTTCCTGATTAACCGTGCCGTGGAAATGGCTGCCGCAGCCAAAGACGATGTATACGAAAATCAGGTAGCCGCCGGTATCGTAGAGACCGAACGTGCCCTGATAGAAAAAGGACTTACCCCGAAAGACGCCCGCGAGATGTCTTCCTTCCGTGTATTCGGCGGTGTGAATGGCGGATACGGCACCGGCATCCAGAGTATGGTAGAAGCCGGCGACCGCTGGGAGAACGAAAAGGAAATAGCCGAAACCTATATCCACAATATGGGTGCCTATTACGGAAGCGAAAAGAACTGGGAAGCTTTCCGCCAATATGCGTTCGAAGCAGCCCTGACACGTACAGATGCCGTGATACAGCCCCGGCAGAGCAACACGTGGGGCGCATTGAGCCTCGACCACGTATATGAGTTTATGGGCGGCATGAACCTGGCTGTCCGCAACGTAACGGGAAAAGACCCCGATGCTTACCTGAGCGATTACCGCAACCGGAACAACGTGCGGATGCAGGAAGTGAAAGAAGCCATCGGAGTGGAAAGCCGCACCACCATCCTGAACCCTGCCTACATCAAAGAAAAGATGAAAGGAGACGCAGGAGCGGCAAGCTCCATCGCCGAAATCGTGCAGAACACCTACGGCTGGAACGTGATGAAGCCGAAAGCCATCGACCAACAGCTGTGGAACGACATCTACGACGTGTACGTAAAGGATAAATACAACCTGGGCACACAGGGATACTTTGAAGGAAAGAATCCTGCCGCTCTGGAAAACATGACCGCCGTAATGATGGAAACCGCCCGCAAGGGATACTGGAAAGCATCGCCTGAACAACTGAAAGCGGTAGCCGGGCTGCATACCGAACTGGTAGCCAAATACGGAACATCAGGCGGAGGTTTCGCCGACAACAATGCCAAGCTGCAAGACTTCATTGCCGGCAATGTCGATGCCCGACAGGCAGCCGACTACAAGCAGCGCATAGACGAAATGAAAGAAGCCGCACTGGCCGACGGAGCCGCGCAAAAAGGAATGACGCTCAAGAAGAATACCGTAGGCACGGTAGACCAACCCGAAGAAGAAACCAACAAGTTAAGCGGAACCTGGGTGGTAGTCATCGTGCTTGTCGCTTTCGTCGTGCTGCTGGTCGTCTTGAAGAAGAAACGTTCACAAAACCAAAAACAGGAATAAGATGGAGCAAATCATTCTCATCCTTATGCTATTCATTGCCATAAACTGTGCTTTCAAGCTCAGTTTATGGAAGGGATGGCAAGCCGGAATCTACAGCCTGATCATGGCGGTTTTCACCATACTGGCTTATCCGTATGCCATCCTGCAATCGAAAACGCAGATAGCCGACTACCTGCAGAATACCGAAGCCTTGCAGAATATGGCAGTCATCATCACGCTCGAATCTGCACTCTGTTTCGGGTTCTGTGTCACCTACCTGCGCGGACTCTACGGAAAGAAGAATCCGTGGTGGGCAAAGCTGTTGTGGTGGTATCCCAGCCTGCTCCTGTTCCCCGTAGTGTTCTACTGCCTCACCGAAGCCATCTTCACCTTTGTGGGGATGCCTTTCACCACTGTCACATATATTGTGGCGGCGGTCGTGCTGATAGGCATACCGGCTTTGGCTAAAGCGGTAAAATACTTCGTTCCGGAAAAAGACCTGCGACTGGAGATTCATTTCCTCGTCAGCCTCTTTGTCTGTATCCTCGGATTGCTGACCACCGTCAACGGGAAAACGGTCTATGCCGCCGTCGACGAGCCTATCAACTGGAATGCGGTCATACTCGCCCTTTCCTTGTTCATCATCCTTTTCATCGTGGGTTACGTATGGGGAAAATTCAAGTACCCTCTTATCCAGCGGTGGAGAAAAAAGAAAAAACTCCTTTAATTGCTCATATCATTAAAACTATAAACTTAAAAGACAATGGAATTTATATCTAAAATGCTTTTCTGGGTAGCCAACAGCCTGTTGATTCCCGATGTGATTATCTTGCTTTTCCTTTTCGTGCGCGCCTTGATTCTGATAGGAGGCACTTATAATATGTATATCACCAAACGTAAAAACGACAAGGCATTCGACCATCTTATCAAGGAAGGAAAAACCGACGAGCTGAAACAAGCCTTGCCCGAGAAAGACAACTCGCTTTACGTAAGCTACCTGCGCGATATGTTGAACCGTCCAGTCAATGAAGATTATGCCGACTTCGTGCTTTCCAAGTTTGAAGTGGAAGCGGAAAAGGACGTGGCCCTCTCAAAGATGCTCTCCAAGCTGGGACCGGTATTGGGATTGATTGGTACCCTGATTGCCATGAGCCCTGCGCTGGTCGGACTTTCTACGGGTGACATCGCCGGCATGGCATACAACATGCAGGTGGTATTCGCCACAACCGTCGTAGGTCTGGTTGTCAGTGCCGTGGGACTGGTTTCCATGCAGTTCAAACAACGCTGGTATGCCAAGTGTGTCAACAACCTCGACTATGTATCACGCGTATTGATTGAAAAAGGAGGACAGGTATGAGAAGACGCAGCCGTCGTGTCAGTTTCTTCAAGAAAGAAGAAGACACCGATCCATTGAGCGTAGTGGTCAATCTTTTCGATGTGGCAATGGTTTTCGCCGTCTCCCTTATGGTAGCCATGGTCATGCACATGAATATGACCGAGGTCTTCACCGACAAAGATTTCACCATCGTGAAGAATCCCGGCAAAGACAATATGGAAATCATCACCAAAGAAGGCAAACAGATAAACCGTTACACTCCCAGCCAAGATCAGTCGTCCAGCGGCAAGCGGGGCAAGAAAGTAGGCATCGCCTACGAGCTGGAAAACGGTGAAATCATCTACGTGCCCGAAGGGGATACACAATAATGTTTCCCAAGAAATAAATCAAAAAAAGGCTGTCCCGAAAACAAATCTTCGGAGACAGTCTTTTTTGTATCGTGCTCTTTCGTGTCAAGCCATCCGTCAACGCGCTGTCTTTTCTTTCAGCACCTTCAATAACAAATCGTGGTCGCGCAAATCGTTCCGCAAGGCATACGAACCGTCTTTCTCCACCAATACATAAGAGGGAATGCCGTCGATTCGGAACTTCTCACACAGGTAAGCCCATTGCCGGTCATTCAGTCGGAAATGCTTGCCTTTGATATCCGGAATCATGGTTTTATACTGTATCAGCGGCGATGTCTCATTGGCAATGTAAAGCCATACCAAATCCTCGCTTTTCAATTCGGTGTCCTTCAACGGCTCGGTAGCCTTGATAGCCATGCGGCAAGGACCACACCAAGTATTCCAGAAGTCCACAAACACCACTTTCCCCTTATAGGGAGCAATAATAGCTTCAAACAATTCCTTCACCGGGACATCGGGAGTCGGCTCAATGTGTGCCTTGTCTTTTACCGCTTCCAGCTTGGCGACACTCTCCTGCTGCATGGCTCTTAAAGCTTCCGCATAAAAAGGTTTATCGTCTGCGCCAAATACCTTGAGGTCGGTCTCGGTCAGCGTTCCTGCCTGTGTTTTTTCGACAAGCCCTGCAAACTTCCACAAAGAAGGAATCAGTCCCGTCCGGATGCCGGCAGCTTCCATCCAGTTTTCGTCCATACCCAGAATAGCGCCAAGGTATGTCGAAGCCTGCGCTCCCATCAGCAAGTGAGGGTCATTGATGTCAAACAGCTTGCCGAGTTCCGCCAGGCTCTCCGGCTTCATCGGCTCGATGCCTTCTACAGGCTTCTTGTAATCAAAGTCACGATGCTGATACCGGTAATTGTGTTCGCGGAAGAAATCACCGCCCACCATGGCAGCCACAGCCTCTTCCTTTACCCACAGCTGCATCCATGCTTTTATAAACGGCGACTGATTGCTGGTGGCTATCGAGTCCGAAAGCGTTTTGTACGTATTGATGACATGTTCCGTATAAGCTGCCGCACTCATCTTATAGTCTGCAAACTGACCACTGTAAAGGTTCATCGAGTAGGTAGGCTTGTTTGTCCCGTCAGCCGTCAGATTATTTACATCCGCATAGACGCCTTCCGCATGAAAATCTCTGAGCGGCGGAAGCGTGGTTCCTTTCCGGCGGGCTACGATACGCCAGCCTGTCAAGCGACGGTCAACATAGACAACCGCATGTTCGCCGGGTGCCGTCAACAATAAATCTCCGGTATCAGGTACAAACATTACGGCAGGTCCATACTGCATAAACTTGAACACCGCCGTCCCTGTCTCCGGATGGATAGACGCCGTATATTCTTGTTGCCTACCGCTTATGGCATATACATACAGGTTGGCTTCCTTGCCCATCTCCCTCCGGTGATGAAGGAAACGGACTTCGACAGTCGTTTCGCCTATCTCGAATATCGGTTCAGGCAAAGGGATATTGCCGTCCACGTCTAAAACCGCCGGAATCTCTTCGGCTCTTTCGTATGTCTTCTTCCCAGTCAGGTCGACACCGAACAACTTGAAACAGTCGTCGCAATCCGACTCGATAAAATCGAAAGAAGACGTATGTTCCGGCAAGGGCTGGAAAGAAAGCACAAACGAAGCTTCTCCCGACGCGGGCATCCAGAAAAGCGAATCGGGCGTAATCCCCTGTGCACCGGTCAGCGCATACTTCTCACCGCCGGCACGAAGATAAGTATCCGAATCAATCCGAATCCAATAGTGCGGTGTGAAATAAGCATCGACGTGAAGCACCGTAGCGGTGTCTGTCAGTTCCACCTGGGTGATGTCCAGCGCCGTGGTATTGGCACATTCAATCAACGGGTTCTTCACCACCCGGGCACTCACATTGCCTACAGCCAGCATCAAAGCCGACAACAGGCTCACAAAAAATTTACTCTTCAGTTTCATTGTTTTTCATTTATGATTCATATCCGTATTTATTTCTAATCTTTCAGTCCTCTCTGCCCCACAAATATAACTCCTTTCCCTGGAAGATTATTAATCTTCAAGCTGTAAGATTATTAATCTTCATGCCGTAAGATTATTAATCTTACCGGAAAGGCAGCCTATTGCCAACGGGCAGACAACCGAATCCGCATCACTCCGATTTCATCACATCTGCCGGATTAATACGTGCCGCCTTGCCCACCTGCCACCAAAGCGTGCCCAGCGAAATCAATCCGACGAGCAGTAATGCCACAATAAATATCCATGGCGAGAGCGGCGCCTTCAGCACAAAGCCTTCGGTGTAGCGGCGGATAATCAGCACTGCCAGCGGAACCGCCACTACAAACGAAACCAGCAATACCTTCAGATACTTGCCTCCCAA
>UQVZ01000029.1 GCA_900544675.1 uncultured Bacteroides sp. | reverse complement strand
TATATCCAATAATGAAAAACAGTAAAGAACTTATGAACCGTGCAGCCGACAACATCCGTATCCTGGCTGCTTCAATGGTAGAAAAAGCCAAATCCGGACATCCGGGCGGCGCAATGGGTGGAGCTGATTTTGTAAATGTACTCTTCTCTGAATTTTTAGTTTATGACCCAGAAAACCCACGTTGGGAAGGCAGAGACCGTTTCTTCCTCGACCCTGGTCACATGTCGCCGATGCTGTATTCGGTATTGGCTTTGACCGGCAAGTTTACCATGGATGAGTTACAACAGTTCCGCCAATGGGGAAGCCCTACTCCGGGACATCCTGAAGTAGACGTAATGAGAGGCATCGAAAATACATCAGGTCCGCTGGGACAAGGACATACCTTTGCCGTAGGTGCTGCCATAGCTGCCAAATTCCTGAAAGCACGTCTGGGCGATGTAATGAGCCAGACAATTTACGCTTATATCTCAGACGGTGGCGTACAAGAGGAAATCTCACAGGGCGCAGGACGTATTGCCGGACACCTTGGACTGGACAACCTGATTATGTTCTACGACTCGAACGACATCCAATTGTCTACCGAATGTAAGGATGTAACCGATGAAGACGTAGCAAAGAAATATGAAGCATGGGGCTGGAAGGTCATCACCATCAATGGTAACGACGCCGACGAAATCCGTGCTGCATTGACCGAGGCTAAAGCTGTAACAGGTCAGCCGACCTTGATTATCGGAAAGACCATCATGGGTAAAGGTGCCCGTAAAGCAGATAACAGCAGCTACGAACACAACTGTGCTACCCACGGTGCACCGCTGGGAGGTGATGCTTATATCAACACCATCAAGAACTTGGGCGGTGACCCTGAAAACCCGTTCCAGATATTCCCGGAAGTTGCAGAACTTTATGCAAAACGCCGCGAAGAACTGAAAGCCATCGTAAGCGAACGCTATGCAGCCAAAGCAGAATGGGCAAAAGCCAACCCGGAACTGGCTGCCAAGATGGAATACTGGTTCTCTGGCAAGGCTCCGAAGGTAGACTGGGATGCTATCCAGCAGAAAGCAGGCTCTGCTACCCGTGCCGCTTCGGCTACCGTATTGGGCGCATTGGCTACCCAAGTGGAAAACATGGTTTGCGCGTCTGCCGACTTGTCTAACTCGGACAAGACTGACGGATTCTTGAAAAAGACACATGCTTTCACCAAAAACGATTTCAGCGGCGCTTTCTTCCAGGCAGGTGTATCCGAATTGACCATGGCTTGCTGCTGTATCGGTATGGCACTTCATGGAGGTGTAATCCCGGCATGCGGTACCTTCTTCGTATTCTCCGACTATATGAAACCAGCCGTACGTATGGCTGCCTTGATGGAAACGCCCGTGAAGTTCATCTGGACACACGACGCATTCCGTGTAGGCGAAGACGGTCCTACTCATGAGCCGGTAGAACAGGAAGCACAAATCCGCCTGATGGAAAAACTGAAAAACCACAAGGGACACAACTCGATGTTGGTTCTCCGTCCGGCAGACTGCGAAGAAACAACCCAGGCATGGAAACTGGCTATGGAAAACACGGCTACTCCGACTGCCTTGATTTTCTCTCGTCAGAACATTGTCAATCTGCCTGAAGGCAACGACTATACACAGACAGCCAAAGGCGCTTACATCGTAGCAGGCTCTGATGAAAATCCGGATGTCATCCTGTTGGCTTCGGGTTCTGAAGTATCAACATTAGTTGCCGGTACCGAATTGTTGCGCAAAGACGGCATCAAGGTACGTATCGTTTCCGTTCCTTCGGAAGGTTTGTTCCGCAGCCAAAGCAAGGAATATCAGGAAAGCGTTATCCCGACAGGTGCAAAAATCTTCGGTCTGACAGCCGGTCTGCCTGTCAACTTGCTCGGACTGGTAGGAAGCAATGGCAAGATTTGGGGATTGGAGTCGTTCGGTTTCTCTGCTCCGTACAAGGTATTGGACGAAAAGCTGGGCTTCACTGCCGAAAATGTATACAACCAAGTAAAATCAATGCTCTGATATGAAAGTGATTGGATTAGCGTCCGACCATGCCGGATTCGAGCTGAAACAATATGTCAAGAAATGGCTTGAGGCTAAAGGCTGGGAATATAAAGACTTCGGGACATACACTCCCGAGAGTTGTGACTATGCCGACTATGCCCATCCGCTGGCTCTTGCCGTAGAAGCAGGCGAATGTTATCCGGGCATTGCTATCTGCGGAAGCGGAGAAGGCATCAGCATGACCCTGAACAAACATCAGGGAATACGTGCCGCCCTTTGCTGGATTCCGGAGATTTCCCACTTGGCACGCCAACACAACGATGCCAACGTATTGGTTATGCCGGGACGTTTCATTGACACGGAAATGGCAGACAAAATCATGACCGAATTCTTCAACACCGATTTCGAAGGAGGACGTCATCAGAAACGCATCGATAAAATGCCGGTACATTAAACTTATCGGCTGTCATTATAGTAAGGACACAAAGACACGAAGTCGCAGAGGCACTGATTATCCATCAGTAATTATACCTTTGTATGTCGTGTCTCTGTGTCCTTTTTTATGGAATCTGATATACTTTTTGTATAATTTACGTCTCAATACAGGTGCGTTTACTTTTTTCTTTCTATATTTGCTCAGCTTAACAATCAATTAAACGTATATAGTATCATGAAAAAACTATTGTTCATCCTTTTAATATGTTTGCCCTTAACAGGCATGGCCAAGGAGAAAAACGACAACTCGAACCCGAAGTATCTGGCTGGTGCTGTAACTCTGACAGACGGGAAAGTGACTTTCAACAAAGAAATCAAAGCACCTGGATTATCGAAAACCGCTATCTTCACCCAACTGCTTGACTGGGCAAAAAACCGCTTCAAGCCGGACGATAAGCTGAATAGCTTTGTCGCTTATACCAATGAAGAGAAAGGCGAAATAGCCGTACAGGCAGAAGAATACATCGTATTCTCTTCGTCTGCCTTGTCGCTCGACCGCACACGTATTTATTACCAGTTCCTGATTTATGCCAAAGACGGAATATGCGATCTGACGATGACACGCATCCGCTACTGGTATGACGAAGCGCGCGACGGCGGAGAAAAATATACTGCCGAAGAATGGATTACTGATGACATGGCTTTAAACAAGAAAAAAACGAAACTCGCCCCTATCTGCGGAAAATTCAGACGTGAAACCATTGACCTGAAAGATCAACTTTTCCAGCAGGTTGCCGATGCTTTGGGACAGAAACTACTGGATAATCAAGCAACAACCGGCACACAGCCTACCGACCAGGTTGCTCAACAACCACAAACTACTTTGTCAACAACCGGCGAGCTGAAAGAAATAAGCATCGAACAACTTCCTACCAATTTAGCAGACTTGGCAAGTCAAGGGCGTATTACCCTAACTGCCGAAAATGGAGAATCTATTGACATCAAACCTGAAAATTGGAGTGGACTTGGCAAAATGTTGGGCAAGAACGTGGCTTATATCCTATTCGACCAAAGCCGTATTGCAGCCAATGCATTGATGGAACAAAGCACAACTTACCAAGTTTCGTTCTTCCTTAATCAAAGCACACAGCCATCGGTTGTCATCACCTGCAAGAAAGCCATGGCACAACAAATGACAGCAGAAGAGCTGAAATCGCTCAACCAAACCGTAGATTCCTCTAAACAGTACACCATGTATATTGGCGAAATCACCAAAGCCGAAATGAGATAAACGATAAAATAAGAAAATTACTTTATACTAAAGTACATGTCTGTACCATAATAGAAACTGCTTCAATGTAAATTGAGATATAACAAAGCCCTACTTGCAAAAGTCAGGGCTTTGTTTGTTATATGAGCAAATAAAGAAAAGAACCATATCACTTTCTTAATATCTTTACCAGACTATACACAATTATTTGTCCCATGATAAGAAATCATCTTCAATAAGACTACCATATAGAAGAAAAATTTTATCTTTGCATTTGTCATGGCTATCCAAGTGCGTACATACGAGCATTCGACCGACATTCCGGCTCTTCCGGGAACCAATGTCTTTCATTCTACCGAATTGTTTCAAATTCTGGAACAAACTCCCGGCTATCGTCCTGTATTGCTCGTGGCATGGGAAGACGAAAAGCCTGTAGGCAAGTTACTTTGCATCACCCGACGCAATGCCCGGATTACCGGATTCTGCCAAAAGACCTATGCCTATGGAACGGGAGAATACTTTAAATCTGCTACAAAAGCAGAAGTTATTTTCAGTAAATTCCTTTCTTATTTTACCGTCCGCTTCCAAGACGAGTCGTTCTTTTTGGAATTCCGCAACTTGGAACAACCTCTCTTCGGATACCGCTATTTCCGTCAGAACGGTTATTTCCCCGTACGCTGGCTTCGGGTGCGCAACTCTATCCATCATACAGCTTTAGACAAGTGGACTAGCAGCTCCCGCAAACGCCAGATTGCACGCGGACTGAAGAATGGCGCCCAAATGGACGTGGTAAAAAGCCGTAAAGACCTGGAAGATTTTTTCGCCATGCTGCGAAAATATTACGCATCGAAAATCCATCGTTTCCTGCCCGACTTACGTTTCTTCATCTCCTTGCTGGAACATCCTTTCGGCAAACGACTGGGACAAATCTTCGTTATCCGCTACAAAGAGAAAATCATCGGCGGGTCGGTCTGCCTGTTCTCGCAAAACACGGCATACCTGCTTTTCTCTGCCGGAATGCGCAAAAGCTATCCCCTGCTCTATCCCGGCATATTGGCTGTATGGAATGCCATGACCTATGCACGCCGGCAAGGATACAGGCATTTCGAATTTATTGAAGCCGGCATCCCTTTTAAGCAATATGCTTACCGTGACTTTATTCTCCGCTTCGGCGGAAAGCAACTGAGCACCCGGCGCTGGTTCCGGATAAGATGGAAATGGCTGAACCGGTTGCTAATCTATTTTTACATATAAGTCATTTCATAGAACAACATACCCTTAAACCATTGAAAACGAACCATGAAAATACTACATACAGCTGATTTACATTTAGGACAAATCATTTACCAAAACTACGAGAGAATAGATGAACACGACCGTTTCTTTGCCCAACTGGAACGATGGTGCCAAGAAGAACATCCTGACGCCCTGATTGTCAGTGGCGATATATTCGATATCCAACAACCGTCTGCTACTACCTGGAAAGCATTTACCGACCACTTTGTACACCTGCACCAGGTATCTCCCGATATGCACATCGTTATCGTTGCCGGGAATCACGACTCTGCTTCCCGCATCCAATCCAACAATGCAGTCTGGAAATTAGCCAACGTCCACCTGATAGGGACACCGCCTCCTGCTGATTTTGCCTCGTCAGACGAATGGCAAGAACGCTTCGTGATAAAACTTGCGAACGGGTACATTGTAGCATTGCCTTACATGACCGGCGAACGTACTTCGATGATTCAATCATTGCTGGACTATGTTGCTTTAGACAATACCGAACAGAAACCTGTCATCATGACCGGTCATCTTGCCGTTACGGGAAGTGATATGACTGGACATGACCTCGACATCGGGAATGTCCGTACACAAGCTATCGCCAGTTTAGGCATCGGATACGATTATCTTGCACTGGGACATATCCATAAGCCACAAACCATCGGACATAAAACCGATTGCATGAAAACGGATGTCACCTACATGGCTCCTGTCATCCGATATGCCGGTAGTGCCTTGCACGTAAGTTGCGATGAAATCTACCCTCACACTGTAAGCGCCGTCGACATCAACCGCCACAACGGAAACGTACGCATCCAGCAATTACGCATCGAAGAGTTGAGACATTTCTATACCTTACCTTCGGATGACACTTCGTTCACCCAAACACAAGAAGCACTGGAAGGCATCAAAGAATTTGCCAGACAAGGCGGCAAAGGGTATATACGCCTGCAAGTAGACAACACCGTGTCATTGCCTTCCGATTTCAACCAAATGGTCTACTCCATCATCGAACCTTACAATGGAGAGGTACGCTACAACCCGAAAATTAAATGGACAGGTATTGACGGCAACGACCAGGTGGAAACTAACAAGCCAAAGTTTGAAGTGGCTGAAATCCAACAGATGACCGACCCTATGTGTTTCATCGAGAAAACTTGGCAACAATATCCGGAACTCGACTTGGACGAAGTGCGTGAAGCCTTTACCGAAATAGAAGCGGAAATGAAACGTATGGAGGAAGAAGAAAACAACAAATCACGTAAAAAGACAACCCAAAATTAACCGACACATTCAACTATGAGAATCAAAGAACTGCATATCAGAAACATAGCTTCCATCGAACGAGGAGATATCGACTTTGCAAACGGACTGCGCGATGCCATAAGCGGCGAAATAGCTCCCCTCTTTCTTATCAGCGGCGATACGGGAGCAGGGAAAACCGTCATATTGGATTGCATTGCCATGGCATTGTACAAGAAAACGCCACGCATAGACGGCGTAACAAACATCACCAAAAATGAATACGCCAATGCCGAAGGGGAAATCTTGCGGGTAGCCAGCATCGAACAATATACACGCCTAGGAATATCTGAACGGGATGAATGTTATAGCGAAGTTGTGTTTGAAGGCAACGACGGAATCACATATCACGCACGTTTATCCCTCGGAATGCTGCGGAGGAACCGGCAGCTGCAGCACCGCCGTCCCCAATGGGGAGTGAAAAAGGGAGACAACGACTGGGTGACAGGCGTCACAGAAGTGTCAAACACCATTCTTCAGGCAATCGGACTGACTTTCGAACAGTTCGGTCGTATGGCCATGCTGGCACAAGGACAATTCGCAACCTTCCTTACCGGAGATAAAACAGAACGTGAAGCCATTCTGGAACAACTGACCAACACGGAACGGTTCTCGAAATACGGAGCTGCCATTAAAAATCTTTTCAACAAAGCACAAACTACTTACACACAGACTCAAACGGAATATAATACAGAGAAAACACACATCTTAGAACATGAAGAAAAAGAAAAACTCTTGGTAGAGCTCATCCATTTCAATGCCCAAAAAGAGGAAATAGAAACCAAAGTTCGGTTAAACGAAGAAAAGCTTCATCTGGTTGAAATAATAAAAAAATGCCAACAAGAAAAAGCTTTGGCACAGCAAGCATTGAAACAATTGAAAGAAAACACGAAAAAAGAAACCTATCAAACTGATAAAAAGCTTGTCAAAAGCTGGGACGATACAACCCAACAACGCCAAACACTAATCCGATTAAAAGAGGTTCGGGAAAAGAAAGCAAAAGCACTTGCTCAAGAACCTCAATGCCATTTGATATTCAACCAGCTTTCTGCAGACCTGTTTCAACGTGAGCAAAAAGCCGGTCAATTATCTCAATGTATCGAAAAATTACAACAATGGATAACAACCCATCCGGAATGGGAACCGATTTACGACAAAACGGGGGAAATCAATCAAAAACTCCTTCGGTACAAAAGTATTATCCAAGAAACAAAAAACCTTATCCATAAGATTCAGGCAGCAACAATTCAAACCGCAACACTAAAAGCAGTTGTAGAAGAAGCCCAAAACACTGCCATCAAAGCCGATGAAGCTGTTGCCACCAAACAACAAGCCATAGATGCATTAAGCAAACAACGCGAAAAGCTGAATCCTACTTCCATCAACCGGCATCTGGACCAAGCTACCCGGACAAACGCTCAACTGGAACAGCTTCAGCAAACATTGGTAACCATTGGAACAGATGCAGCCGAAATAAAGCAGCTTGATAAAGAAATCAAAAGACAAGAAAAAAAACTTTCAACTTTACGCCAGTTGGCTGAACAGGCAGAAGCAGCCTATAAATCGGCACAAGAAAAAGACGAAAAAGCCAATAATCTGCTTCATACCATGCAAACCAGTCTGGAAGAACATCTCGTCACTTTACGTAACCGACTGATTGCAGAACAAGCTGACACATGTCCTTTGTGTGGCCAGCACATTGAGCATACACATCTTGCCAAAGACTTTCAAACCCTCCTTACTCCGCTTGAAAAAGAAAAACAACTGGCTGAAGTTGAACTGACTCAGGCAACAAAAGTGCATAAAAAAGCATTGAAAGACTATGACACAGCAACCGGGATACTTCAAGCCAGCAAGAATCTATTGCAGGAACGTAAAAGCAAAGCACAAACAACCCAAAGCAACGTGCTAAAAGCCGCCCAACGGTTCGGACTGAATACGGAACAACCTTTACCGTCACAAGTCACGATGGCTCTTGAAGCTGTAAACCAAACCATCAAACAATTCAAGGCACAACAAAAAGAAGCCGAAGACCTGCAAAACCAAATCAATCAGCTACTGGAAGAAAAAAAGCCACTCGACCAGCATAAGGTAATGGCCGACAAGGCTAAAGCACAAGCCGATAAAGACTTATATTCCAACGAGCAACTGATACATCAATGGAAGGAACAGAAAGAAACTGGAGAACAAGAATTTAATAATCTCCTGACAGACCTGACCAACACGTTAGGAACCTTATTGCCTGAATGGGAAAAAGATATCACCTACAGCCAAAGTGTACTTACAGCCGGAGCAAATGAATATGCAAACAAGAAAAAAGAATGGAATGAAACTGTGCAAACCTTGCAAACCTTGCAAAACACCTCAACTTCCATCCGATTCACCCGGACTAAAATCATCGAACTACATCCGGAGTGGGATACTTCTGTTTCTCCAATGACACATGTATGTCAGGATATCAATAATGAATGGACCAATCTGTTCGTTAATATAAGCAACATAACCAAAGACATCAACGAATGTAACAACAGCATCACTACTTGTGAAGCTATCCTACATATATATTATCAGGAGTCAGGCACGGACGAGAAGTTACTTACCACACTTATGGCACAAGAAAAGGAAATTCCGATAGCCCGTCAACGCATCAATATCCTCCAGGCAAACATCAAGTCACGACAGGATGCCATTGCCAATACACAAAAGCAGCAAGAGGAAGCTATGGGAAAACTCGGCATCAGTGAAGAACAAGACATTCCCGACCTTCAGCCCTTGCAAGAAGAAAAAGGAATACTGACTTTCACACGCGACCAGCTTTTAAGCAACATAGCCGCCATCAAAAGCAAACTGGAAGAAGATAAACGAAACGAAGAAAACTTCAAGAAAATAAGTGACCGACTGGAAATAGCCAAAAAATCGTTTGACAAATGGAACAGACTGAATTCCCGGTTTGGCGGGACCCGTTTCCGTACACTGGTACAGTCGTATATTTTACGGCCATTGCTCAATAACGCCAATATTTACCTTGCCCGCATTACCGACCGTTACAAGCTGACTTGCAGTGAAGAAAACGAACAACTCTCTATCTTGGTCCTTGACCGTTACAACAAAGACCAAGTGCGCAGTGTGACTATATTATCCGGCGGTGAACGTTTTATGATTTCATTAGCCTTATCATTAGCACTTTCATCCTTAAATCGTCCCGATATGAACGTAGATATCCTTTTTATTGATGAAGGCTTTGGTACACTGGACGAGAAAAGCCTTGACTCAGTGATGTCTACCCTTGAACGCCTGCAAGAAATAGCCGGACAAAACGGGAGGCGTGTTGGCATCATTTCACACCGCGAAGAATTGGACGAACGAATCAACGTACAAATTCGTGTAATCAAAAAAGGAGAAGGGCGTAGCCGCATTGAATTAAGGGGAACCCTACCCGTTTCCAATACATAAGAAAATCAGTGGATGATAGCACAACAATAAACTTTTCCTCAATCGCTTGTTTGCTATCATCCATTTTTTAAGCCTCTTTCTTGAAAATAAATTGAAGAAAAATTTCGTATTTCGCACATTTTTCTTTTCTTTGTGCAATCAAAGCGAATGACTGAAAAAATTTAATACCCTATAAAAACTACATTTATGAAAATCTCTCACATCGAACATTTAGGCATTGCCGTAAAAAGCATTGAAGAGGCATTGCCCTACTACGAAAAAGTTCTCGGACTGACTTGTTATAACATAGAAACAGTAGAAGATCAAAAAGTAAAGACAGCTTTCTTAAAGTGCGAAGACACGAAAATCGAATTGTTAGAGCCGACCAGCGAAGACAGTACCATCGCTAAATTTATCGAGAAACGCGGCATGGGTGTGCACCATGTTGCGTTTGCTGTAGAAGACGGAGTGGCAAACGCCTTGGCACAAGCCGAACAAGAAGGAATCCGACTGATAGATAATGCGCCCCGCAAAGGAGCCGAGAACTTACAAATCGCCTTCCTGCACCCGAAATCGACTATGGGTGTATTGACTGAATTGTGCGAAAAGTAAGATGAGTTGACGAGTTGACAAGGTATCAGTTGACGAGGTCACAAGTTAACAAGTTGACGAGGTATCAGTTGACGAAGTCACAAGGTGCAGGCTGCAAACCCTATTCTATAATATATAATAAGGTGTCTGAAACCTAGCTGAGCGGAACACTTATTTAAAAACCATAAAACCCCCAATACCATGAGTAACCAACTTGAAAAAGTAAAAGAATTAATCGAATTGCGTGCGAAAGCCCGTTTGGGAGGCGGAGAAAAGGCCATCGAAAAACAACACGCAAAAGGAAAATATACAGCACGCGAACGTATCTCGATGCTGCTTGACGAAGGTAGTTTTGAAGAACTGGACATGTTTGTCCTCCACCGTTGCACCAACTTCGGCATGGAAAAGAAACAATATCTGGGCGACGGCGTGGTCACCGGATACGGAACCATCGAAGGACGTCTGGTGTATGTCTTTGCACAAGACTTTACCGTGTCGGCAGGCTCCTTGTCGGAAACCATGTCGCAGAAGATTTGCAAAATCATGGATATGGCCATGAAGATGGGCGCGCCTGTCATCGGACTGAACGACTCGGGAGGCGCACGTATTCAGGAAGGTATCAACGCGCTGGCTGGGTATGCCGAAATATTCCAACGCAATATCCTGGCTTCGGGAGTTATTCCGCAAATATCCGGCATCTTCGGCCCGTGTGCAGGAGGTGCGGTATATTCACCGGCTCTGACCGATTTCACCTTGATGATGGAAGGCACTTCGTATATGTTCCTGACAGGTCCGAAAGTAGTGAAGACCGTAACCGGCGAAGATGTGACTCAAGAAAATCTGGGAGGTGCGAGCGTGCATTCTACCCGTTCGGGTGTGACTCACTTTACGGCTGCAACCGAAGAAGAAGGATTGGCTCTTATCCGTAAATTATTGAGCTATATCCCGCAAAACAACCTGGAAGAACCTCCTTATATCGATTGTACCGACCCTATAGACCGCTTGGAGGATTCGTTGAACGAAATTGTCCCCGACAGCCCCAACAAGCCATACGATATGTATGAAGTCATCGGAGCCATTGTCGACAACGGAGAATTTCTGGAAGTGCAACGCGATTTCGCCAAAAACATCATCATCGGTTTTGCCCGCTTCAACGGCCAATCGGTCGGCATCGTCGCCAACCAGCCTAAATTCCTGGCAGGCGTGCTCGACTGCAACTCTTCGCGCAAAGGGGCACGCTTCGTACGCTTCTGCGATGCCTTCAACATTCCTATCGTATCACTGGTAGACGTACCGGGCTTCCTTCCGGGAACAGGTCAGGAGTATAATGCCGTCATCCTGCATGGTGCCAAACTGCTGTATGCGTATGGCGAAGCGACTGTGCCCAAAGTGACCGTTACGCTCCGCAAGTCGTACGGAGGTTCGCACATCGTGATGAGCTGCAAGCAGCTGCGTGGAGACATGAACTATGCATGGCCTACCGCCGAAATTGCCGTAATGGGCGGCGCAGGAGCGGTAGAAGTGCTTTACGCCAAGGAAGCCAAAGAAGCTGCAGACCCGAAGGCATTCATGGCAGAAAAAGAAGCCGAATACACCAAACTGTTTGCCAATCCGTATAACGCGGCAAAATACGGTTATATCGACGATGTCATCGAACCGCGCAACACCCGTTTCCGCATCATCCGTGCCTTGCAGCAGTTACAGACCAAGAAACAGAGCAATCCGGCAAAGAAGCACGGAAATATTCCTTTGTAATATTAATCTTTAAAATCCAGACATTTATGATAAAAAGACAGATAGCCGGACTATGTTTCGCATCCATATTGCTGGGAGTATTCAGCGCGTGCACCGCACCGAAAAGCGACAGCAAGATGGTCATCAACGAAGTGCTGGTAGACAACCAAAACAACTTCGAAGATGATTACGGGGTGCACAGCGGATGGGTGGAAACATTCAACACATCTTATAACAACGTCAACCTGGCTGGATGCTACCTGAAAGTGAGCAGCGAACCAGGCGATACCGTTTCTTATTTCATACCTAAAGGGGACGTACTCACCGCCATCAGCCCTCGCCAGCATGCCTTGTTCTGGGCAGACGGAGCTCCACGCAGGGGAACATTCCACACCAATTTTGTATTGAGCAAAACTCAAGACAACTGGATCGGGCTATACGACTCAGGTAAAAAGCTGCTCGATGAAGTGGTGGTTCCGGCAGGTGTATTGAAGACCGACCAGTCGTATGCCCGCGTAAGCGACGGAGCTGCCACATGGGAAGTCAAGGACGATAGCGAGACAAAGTATGTGACTCCGAGCACCAACAACCAGACACTGGAAGGCAATCCGAAAATGGATAATTTCGAGCAACATGACTCGGGAGGTATCGGTATGACCATCACTGCCATGTGTGTCGTATTCACCGGACTCATCCTGCTGTACATCTGCTTCAGATGTGTAGGAAAGATAGCTGTCAAACTACGCCAGCGCAACGCGATGAAGGTACACAACATCACCGACAAGCAGGAAGCCAAGGAACGCGGACTGGGACAAGCACCGGGAGACGTGATTGCCGCCATCACCCTGGCACTGCACGAAGCCCAGGGAGCCGACCACGATGTGGAAGAAACCATCCTTACCATCAGCCGCGTGAAGCGAAGCTACTCGCCGTGGAGCTCGAAGATTTATACCCTGCGCGAAACCCCTCATAAGAAATAACCCCTAATGAACCAATAACCATGAAAGAATATAAATACAAAATCAACGGAAACCTCTACAAGGTTACCGTGGGAGACATCGTAGAAAACCATGTACAAGTAGAAGTGAACGGCACAGCTTACACCGTAGAACTGGAAAAACATGTAAGCCCTAAAATCAAGCCCGTCATCCGTACGGCTGCCACTACACCTGCCGCTCCTCCTCCAGCAGTAACCCGTCCGGTAGTGCAGCAAGGCAAATCGGGCATCAAGTCTCCCTTGCCTGGTGTCATACTCGAAATCAAGGTGAAAGAAGGCGACACGGTAAAACGCGGGCAGACCCTCTTGATACTGGAAGCCATGAAAATGGAAAACGACATCAAGTCGGACCGCGACGGCAAGGTAACCGCCATCAACGTCAGCAAAGGAGAATCTATTCTTGAAGGTACAGACCTTATAATCATCGAATAACTATGGGAGAATTCATCAATTTCTTACAGAATAACCTGGCAGATTTCTGGACTTATACCGGTTTCTACAATGCTACGTACCAGCATTTCATCATGATAGCCGTCGGTATATTCTTCATTTATCTTGCCGTATCAAAGGAATTCGAGCCGATGCTGCTGATTCCTATCGGATTCGGTATGCTGGTGGGCAACATTCCTTTCAATATGGAAGCCGGTCTGCAAGTCGGCATCTACGAACAAGGCTCAGTGCTCAACATCCTTTATCAGGGAGTAACCTCGGGGTGGTATCCGCCGCTCATCTTTCTGGGTATCGGCGCGATGACCGACTTCTCGGCATTGATATCCAATCCGAAGCTGATGCTTATCGGCGCGGCTGCCCAGTTCGGTATCTTCGGTGCCTACATGCTTGCCTTGCAATGGGGATTCGACCCGATGCAAGCTGCATCTATCGGTATCATCGGCGGTGCGGACGGTCCTACCGCCATCTTCCTTTCCTCCAAGCTGGCACCTAACCTGATGGGCGCCATTGCGGTATCGGCTTATTCATACATGGCACTTGTACCGGTTATCCAACCTCCTGTCATGCGTCTGCTTACCACCAAGAAAGAGCGTGTCATCCACATGAAAGCTCCGCGTGCCGTATCGCATACCGAAAAGGTGATGTTCCCCATCGTAGGCTTGCTGCTGACTTGTTTCCTCGTTCCTTCAGGCCTTCCGCTGCTGGGTATGCTGTTCTTCGGAAACCTGCTGAAAGAAAGTGGCGTGACCCGCCGATTGGCTGAAACAGCCCGTGGTCCGCTGATTGATACCATTACCATTCTGCTGGGACTGACGGTAGGAGCATCTACACAGGCATCCGAGTTCCTTACGGTAGACTCCCTGAAGATATTCGGCTTGGGTGCTTTGTCATTCATCATTGCAACCGCTTCGGGCGTCCTCTTCGTGAAGATATTCAATCTGGTATTGAAGAAAGACAATAAGATTAACCCGCTTATCGGTAATGCCGGCGTATCCGCCGTGCCCGACTCTGCCCGTATATCGCAGATACTCGGCTTGGAATACGACCCAAGCAACTACCTGTTGATGCATGCCATGGGTCCGAATGTGGCAGGAGTTATCGGTTCAGCTGTAGCTGCCGGTGTATTGCTGGGATTCTTAGTCTAAATCTATAAATAAAGGTATCAGCCGACAAATTAACAGGACAATCACGTACGAACCTACTGAATTCGTTCCGAGTCCTGTCAACATGTCAACTGATACCTTCTTTTCTTCCGTCGGCTTGACTTATATCAACAAATCCATGTTAAAAACGATTTCCAGCCTTTGCTTGCTTCTTGTTTACGGCAAAAGCGCTACCTTTGAAGCGCAAAACCAAAACTAAACAAGAAAATGTCAGAAAACAAAACTGTAAAGTATCATATTCCGGAACAGGGAATATACTTGTACGCACGTACTAGTGAAGGTAAAACAGAAATGATTGTCTTAAACAGTACTGACAAAGAACAAGTTCTGCCAAGCCAACACTACAATGCTTTAACTCAAGACAGCAAACAAGGTACAATCTTGACAACTGGTAAAAAGATTGACTTCGCGCAAAACCTGATTATACCCGCTAACCAATCCTTGATTATCGAGTTCTAAACAAAAAAGGAACGTTAAAGCCAATTCAATTACATAACAACGAAAAAGGTGGAGCATCTCTGTTTGTGTTTCACCTTTTTTGTCTTTTATAAAAGCCCATTAAAAACATGATACAGCACATACGCCCGGCAACCGCAAACGACCTGGATAGCCTGATGAGGATTTTCGACACAGCACGCCGCTTTATGGCAAGTTCTGGCAATCCTCACCAATGGATTAACGGATACCCGCAACGGGAACTTATCGCCGGAGAAATCCAACAGAAACATTGCTATGTATGCGAGAATGAAGCCGGGAAAGTAGTCGGAACCTTCTGCTTTGTCCCAGCTCCCGACCCGAACTATGCACATATAGAAAACGGAAAGTGGCTGAATGACAAACCGTATTACGTCATCCACCGGCTGGCTTCGGACGGAAGCGAGAAAGGAATCTTTATGGCATGCCTTGACTGGTGCAGTGCCCATACCTCCCAACTGCGTGCCGATACACATGCCGATAACCTGATTATGCAACACCTGTTAGAGAAGAACGGTTTCGTTCGTTGCGGCATCATCTATGTGGCCAACGGCACACCGCGCATCGCTTACCAGCGCGAACAGGCATAAAAAACACAGAGACACAAGGACTGAAGATTTCTATAACCTCCGCACCCTTGCGCCTCTGCATCAATATTCAATAACAACCCTTATTTCTGTATCAGGTAACGGATAAAGGCATAACCTCCGAATACTTGCAGCAACATGCCCGGAATGCCGATACGGAAATCCTGAACAGCCGCATAGAAGCTATCGGCAAAGAATGCCCATTCGCCCAATGTTCCGATGCACTGATAAAACAATACAACTGCCAACAGGGCAAGTACAGACACTTTCTGGAAACGATGTGCCACCACTCCGGCACCTGCAGCCAGCAATACCGATTTCAGCAAGATAGCCGGAAGCGCAGCTGCAGCCGGCATGCCGAACAAAGCCGAATTGACCAACGGCGAAACAATGGCAGTCAGCAAACCGACTTTCCAACCATATTTATACGCCCCTACCAAAGTAAAGAAATAAATCGGCAACCAAGTCATGCCTCCTTGAGGTATCAGGTGGAACAATTGAGGCAAAGCAACATTTCCTACCACAAACAGCAAAGCTGCCCAATACGTTTTCGCGTTCGAATACGACAGCGAATAAAGTTTTACTACAGATTCCATAACATTTTCTATTTTAAAGCATTTAAAATTTTCTTTCTTATTTCAGTTTCTTGCCGGCAAACCGATAAAAACGTTTCAGCCCTTCCTCTACCCGACTACGTGGACACGCCAGATTCCAGCGCATAAAGCCTTCGCCAGCTTCTCCGTACATTGTTCCGGCATTCAGCCATAACTTCTCTTCTTGCAAAAGCGCCTCTTCCAGTTCTTCCGACGACATCGAAAGCACCGAGCAGTCCATCCATGCCAGATAGGTGCCTTCTAATTTCACCAACGGGAACTGAGGCAAATTCGCCTTACAGAAATCCTGCATGTAATGGTAATTGCCGGCTATGTATTCATTTAGCTGCTTCAGCCATTCGCTTCCTTCGTCCGTATAAGCAGCCATCAAAGCTTCTACACCGAACGGATTCACATCGCAAACCTCATTGATATTGATGGCACGATCCACTTTCTTACGCAGTTCTTCGTCCCATAACACGATGTTGGCAATCTGCAGGCCTGCCAGATTGAAAGCCTTGCTGGGTGAAATACACGTTGCGGAATGCTGCAGAAACGCTTCACCCAACGACGCAAACGGAGTATACGCATACCCCGGCTGAACCAACTCACAATGTATTTCATCCGAAACGACAAACACTCCGTGACGGAAACAAATCTCACCGATGTGGCGCAGCTCTTCCGCCGTCCATACACGCCCCGCCGGATTATGAGGATTGCACAGCAACAGCAGTTTCGCTTTCGGGTCGGAAGCCTTCTCTTCCAGGTCTGCATAATCAATCCGGTATGTATCCCCCTGCCGAAGCAGTGTGTTAGCCACCATCTCACATCCGTTATTCCGGATAGAAGAAAAGAAACAGTTGTACACCGGCGTCTGCACAATCACTTTATCGCCCGGTACGGTCATTGCCTTGATGATAGCCGACAAAGCCGGAACCACACCGATCGTATATTGTATCCATTCTCTCCGGATAGTCCATCCATGCTGCTTGCCGAACCAACGGATAATGGCTTCGTAATAGGCATCCGGCACCTTCGTATAGCCGAATATGCCGTGAGCCACCCGTTTTTGCAAAGCTTCCGTTACGGCAGGCAGCGTCCGGAAATCCATATCCGCCACCCACATCGGAAGCACATCCGCATCAGCCGCCGAATCCCATTTATAAGAACCGGTATTACGACGCACCACTATCTCATCGAAATTATATTTCATTGTCTTTTCCTAATTTTCTTGTTACAAAGATAAAGAGTTCTCTCCATATCCTCGTATCCATATTACCGATAATGCTACCTATTTTACATAAATTTATCACTCTATCGAGCGAATCAGTTTAGCCGGTACACCGCCTACGATGGTATCGGGCGCCACGTCTTTAGTCACCACCGCACCGGCAGCTATGATAGCATTATCACCAATTGTAACCCCCTGCAAGATGGTCGAATTAGAGCCTACCCATACATTCTTGCCCAAAACAATAGGCGCAGGATAAGTGTTTGCCCGGTCTTCGGGAGCAATACCGTGATTCAATGTGGCAAACACGACATTATGTCCTATCTGGCATCCGTCGCCCAGCGTTACGCCTCCATGGTCTTGAAAATGACAACAGGCATTGATAAACACATTTTTGCCGATAGTAATATTTTTTCCAAAGTCTGTATAAAAAGGCGGAAATACGCGCAAAGTAGGGTCAACCGGTTTCCCGAACAGTTCCGACAACAGGGCACGCACCTCGTCCGGAGTGTAATAAGCCGTATTAAGTTTGAACGTCACCCGTCTTGCCTCGTTGCTCATATCGTTCATGAATTGATGGATTTCATCACCGCAAAGCGCTTTCCCCGTTTTTACGTAAGCCAAAAAATCTTCTAAAATCATAGTACAGTCTGTTTTTTTTGAGTACTGATGCAAAGGTAATGAAATATACAGCATCGTTTGTATACGAATTACAGAAATTTTTCTCTAATTTACGGGTGAATATGCATTAAAATCCTGATAAAGTTGTAACTTTGCACCAGCTTTATACAAAAACAAAATGATATGAGTTTCAACATTGAAAGAGAAAAAGGTAAAAAGAGAGTTGTTATTGTAGGAGGTGGATTTGGAGGCCTTAAACTGGCAGACAAATTATCGAAATCCAACTTCCAAGTCATCTTGATTGACAAAAACAACTACCATCAGTTTCCGCCGCTCATCTACCAAGTAGCATCTGCCGGCATCGAACCCAGTTCCATCTCATTTCCGTTCCGTAAGATTTTCGGTAAAGAATCCCACGTACACTACCGCATGGCAGAAGCGCGGTTGATTTTCCCTGAAAAGAACATTCTTCAGACTTCCATCGGAAAAGTGGAATACGATTACCTGATTTTAGCTGCCGGAACTACCTCCAATTTCTTTGGCAACAAAAACATCGAGCGTGAAGCCATCCCGATGAAAACCTTGCAAGAGGCTATGGGATTGCGTAATGCCTTGCTAAGTAACTTTGAACGGAGTGTGACCTGCGCTACCGAACAAGAACGCAGAGAATTGTTGAACATCGTCATCGTAGGTGGAGGTGCCACCGGAGTGGAAATCGCCGGTGCCTTAGCCGAAATGAAACGCTACGTGCTTCCGAAAGACTATCCCGACATGAACGAGAACCTGCTTCAGATTTACCTCATAGAAGCAGGCAACCGGTTGCTCTCTGGCATGGCTCCGGTATCTTCACAAAAGTCGGCAGAGTTCTTGCGCAAGATGGGCATCAATGTCTGGCTGGACAAGAAAGTGATGGACTACACTGACCACAAGGTCATTTTGGAAGACGGAACTCAGATACCTACCCGTACGTTTATCTGGGTAAGTGGTGTACGTGCCAATACCATTGGCAATATGCCTGCAAGCTCGCTCGGACGCGGAGGACGTATCAAAGTCAATCAATATAATAAGGTAGAAGGATTCGACAACATCTTCAGCATCGGTGACCAGTGTATCATGAGCGGTGACAAGGATTATCCCAACGGACACCCCCAATTGGCACAGGTAGCCATCCAGCAGGGAAGCCTGTTGGCAGAAAACCTCATCCGCCTGCAGAAAGGAAAAGCCATGAAGCCTTTCCATTACCGCAACCTGGGAAGCATGGCAACCGTAGGACGCAACAAAGCCGTAGCCGAATTCAGCAGCCTGAAGACACAAGGCTGGATTGCCTGGTTCTTATGGCTGGTTGTCCATCTGCGTTCCATCTTGGGTGTGCGAAACAAAATCAATGTCCTCTTCAACTGGATGTGGAGTTATATGACTTACGACCACTCGCTCCGTCTCATCCTCTATCCGCGCAAAGCCCAGGAGGTCATCGAACGTGAAAAGCGTGAAGCCGAAACCCATTGGGGCGAAGACGAACTGCAAGCAGAAGCAAACGAGAAGAAAGACCAAGCATAAAAAACAGAAGCTATTATTTTACCGCTTGTGCAATCCGGGCAATGAACGGGTCTGCGCAAGCGGTATTTTCTTACGTTTCAAGATTTCTTGTTGCTTTTACCGTTCTATTATTCTACACCACTATCTTTACCATTCCGACTTCAGGGGCTATTGCTACCCTCCATGAATCCTTGTGGACATCAATTCCGATAAAAATCTTTTGTCCTTTGAACGAAAGTTCTTTCCTTTGCATATTGGTACGTTTTTAATGGGTTAAGTATATGTTTATTTTTGACTTATCAAATATACTATCCTATTATGGCGTACCAACTTTTTTTCACGAAATACCATGAAAAACACTCGGGGGGGAGCCGTCGGCTGGGGGCAGACAGCCCCCGTGAGACACCCGAAAGTATCTATATCTTTATTTTTTTGATTGGCTGACCCTTGTTAATGTCGGTAAACATAGTAACTTTATAATTTCATTATATCTTTCCATCGCTTAGAGCCTGTTTAAATTTTGCTCAGGTTTATTTTGAGAATTGTTTTCGAGGATGTTTTTCTGATTTTATAAGGAGGATAGCGGGCTATCTGACGCATAAAATCGGGAAAACAGACCGGAAACAAACTCAAAAGAGACCTGACAATATGACTTTATCGGAAAATTTAAACAGGCTCTTAATCTTCCTGCTCATAATAATACGAATAATCAATGCCTTTCATAAATGTCTCACGGTCGTTAATTTTATCCGTAAGGGCCGTTTCTAAAAGTTGTTTTATAGGAGTGGAATCTGCCACGCTGCGGGTCATGCTTTCCAAATAAGCCTTTTTATTTACCTGACTCCAATCTACACATTTTTTTAATCGGCGTTTCAGCATCAGATCAAGCCAAATACGGGTAGAACGCCCGTTGCCTTCTCTGAAAGGATGAGCGATGTTCATTTCAACATATTTGTCAATAATCTGTTCAAAACTATCTTCAGGCATTCGCTCAATATCAGTCAACGTCTGTGGCAGATACTGAACCATGGCAAACTGAAAGCCGCCTTTGGCAATGTTAACAGTCCTAATTTGACCTGCAAAAGGATACAAACCGCCGAACAAATAAGCATGTATTTGTTGCAAACCTTTAACCGTACCTACTTCAACGCTGTTTATCAGGCTGCTTTCAAACAAGGCATAGGCTTTCGACTTGCTACGTCCGTCAATAGTCTCGTCACTGTTTGTAAACCACTGCACAAAGCGCATGGCCTTGTTGTTAGGAAAGCATTTTGCCAAAGCCACAACACCCTCGGTGTCAAGCACGTCAGTCAGTCTTCGCTTTCCGTCAGGAGCCATAAGTTTCAACTGGTTAGTGGCACTAACCAGTTCGTTCCCTTCCTTTTTCAATTTGGTCTTCAGGTACTTCCAATAGTTCCTGTTTTTGGTATAATCGTCTTGTGCGTTAAGCACCCCCACAATATCCAAAACCGAAAACCACCATTTGGAAAACTCTGCATCCCAGACTGCACGCACTTCCCGGTCATCAAAGAAACGTATGGAAATTTTTTCCGCCTTCATGTGTTTACATCAATTCAAAAGAGACTTAATAAAACCTTGACTCTGCTCGTCAAGAGCAAGAATATCCCGGGCATTATCTTCAAGCGAATGCAAAACGACCATCGGCAATATCACATCACGATATTGCCCGCGAAGAAACACATCTCTCAACACATCATCTGCAATATTCCAGATGAGAGCTACCATCTGAGTGTATGAACTATCCATATTACGATTTCTTTACCATTTATTTATAAAACTCCGAGGGAACTTTCCAAAGCTATTTAATAAAGTTTATGCGGTAAAGTTATGACTTTTTATGGAGAAAGAATACTGATGCTAAAAATATCCGTCTTTTAACATTGGAATTTAACATTTCCATTATCGTAAACAACCTTTTCCTGCCATCTTTGAGATAATTTGAGATTTTCAGATATACTGAAACTGAAAAGAAAACGTATTGGCTAATAAAAGCAACCACAACGAGAAGAAGCAATCCGGGCAATGAACGGGGCTGCGCAAGCGGTTATTTTTATATAGGAACATCTGCAATTTGTCATTGGAAAAATATATGAAAAACCGAATTTTTTATATATTTGCCCCACATCAAACAACTTATATCATGAAAAAGACATCATTGATTTGGGGATGCATCTGCAGCCTGTTCCTGACAGCATGCGGAGAGGAGAACAACGACTGGATTACTCCTGCTGATGAAAATACTACTCAGACAGTGCGCAATGGTATTGAAATCCCTGCCCAAGGCTCAAATTTCAGTTTAGGATTCAACCACAGTGGAACAACGTGTAGGGCTGTGACTGCCGGCCTATACCCCTACTGGAAATACTGCGAAATGACAATCGTGTCAGATGACAACCAAACTTACTTCAACTTCGATTTTCCCGCCTACGAAGGCTTTGCCGATATGGATATGACTATAAGTTTCGAGGCCGGCAACAGTAGTACGGTGGTCCGCCTCAAACAATTGGCTCCCTTACATGCCGATGTAAATCAAGAGTCATGGGCGGTACCGGCGGAAGGCGACATTCTGAACATAAAGGGGCAGACGAATGTTGAGTTTCAGGTTATCATCCCCGAAGCCGGCAAAGACTGGATACATTGCGACGACATTAAGAAAGGATATTATCAGGATATGACCATTGTGCTTCGGGTCGATGCTAACCATTCGGGAGCAAGCCGCAGTTGCCAGTTGCAACTTGAAACGGTTTATGGAGTCACAACGGGAGAGATTATGATATCGCAAAAATAAGGACAAACAGGAAACTTTAATAAAGGCTTCACGCTATAAGCGGATATTTTATCAAAAGTGACAAATGATGAAAACCACCTTGACTGCCCTCCGCAAAAAACTTTCCGGCAAACTAAGTGAAGATGACCTATACGAAATCTGTTATTATGCACAAGGCATAGGAGACAATCCGACGAATCTTGCCCTTTACCGCCTGCTGTACGATAACGACAAGCGCATAGCAAACAATGCGGCTTGGGTATTTACCCATTTCGACCTCCATAGCAACCGGTGGCTGTATGACAAACACGATGCTTTGATAGACGAGGCCATGCAAACAACTGACCAGACTAAGCGGCGCCTGCTGCTGAGCCTATTATTGCGCCAGCCATTTTCATCAGAAAATTTTCGTGCTGATTTCCTCAATTTTTGCTTGGACTGTATAACAGCCATCCATGCATCAATCAGTATAAAATCGCTTTGCATGAAACTGGCATACGAACAATGCAAACCTTATCCGGAATTGCTTGACGAACTAAGAAAAATCTTAGAGCTGATGGAAGTGGAATTGTTGCCTGCCGGCGTAAAGACTACTCGAAAAAACATGCTGAAGCTTTTATAGCCTCTCCATTGAAAACCAAACTCTGCAAACGAAATGAAACTACTCCTTATTATAATAGCTGCCTTCAGCTTCCCCACCCTGCATGCCGAGAACCTGCTGAAAGAACAAATCGCGCAACTCATCGCAAATGCGGATGCCCGAACTGGCGTCGCGCTTATCATAGACGGGAAAGACACACTGACCTGGAACAACGAGGAGTCTTATCCGCTGATGAGTGTGATGAAATACCATCAAGCCTTGGCTGTAGCCCATTACCTGGACGAGCAGAACCTGCCTCTCACTACACCAATAACCATCAAACCCGAAGACTTGCACCCCGACACTTACAGCCCCTTGCGCGACAGGTATCCAGAAGGAAACATCAGCCTGCCTGTCAGCAGACTGCTGGAGTACACACTTCAACTAAGCGACAACAATGCCTGTGATATCCTGTTCGACTACATCGGGGGAGCAGACGAAGCGGACAAATACCTGCGCGCTATCGGGTGCAACAACTTTTCGCTTGCAGCCACCGAAGAAGAGATGCACCGTGACCCTGCCCGTTGTTACGACAACTGGAGCACACCGCTTGCCGTAGCGCAACTAATGGACCGCCTTGCAACCGACTCGCTGCCCATCGACACGACCTATACCCACTTTATCCGTGAGACTTTGCTCGCCTGCCAGACAGGAAAGACACGCTTGCCCCTTCCCTTGCAAGGCACCGGGGCACGCATCGGACACAAGACCGGCACATCCGACCAGAACGGACAAGGCGAATGGATAAGCATCAACGATGCCGGTTTCATTCTGCTTCCGGACGGCAGGAGATATACCCTTGCCGTCCTGGTAAAGCATTCCAAACTCAGTCTGGAAGAGACGGAAAAACTGATTGCCGATATATCAACGGCCGTCTTCCGTATGCTCGGCAACCGCTTCATGAGCTTCCAGTTCCGCACGCGAACGGCTGATGGTAACCATATAGACACCGCCGAATATCAGCAGGATGGACAATCCTTTAATCCAGTTGAATGAATCCATACCCAGGTAAATGGCAACGATGCACGCCACTATCGGCTGGATATAATTGTACATGCCCGCTACGGTAGGGCGCAAGTTCTTCTGGCCTACGATAACCAAAATATAGCTGAAGAATGTGCTTCCCACTACAATGAAAATCAGAGAACCTATCTCTGCCAGTGTCAATCCGCTCCACCCGGCAGCCAGCAAATCATTGTATGAGAACGGAAGCAGGCAGATAAAGGCATAGGTAAACATCCACTTCATCAAGGTAAATACCGAATATTTAGCGACAAAATTCTTGAAAAGCACCAAGTAAAGTGCATAGCTCAACTGTGCCAGCAGCACCAACAGGTCGCCCCAAATGCTTTTATCGCCGGTTCCCGATGTAGAACCGCCCGTATGCGAACTGCCCATTATCAGCAGCAAAGCACCTGTAGCGCCAAAAGCAATGCCCAGCACTTTTTTCCCTGTTATCGGTTCTTTCAGAAACAGGGCAGCCAGCACCATTGCCCAAAGCGGCATACTGGTCGTGATAATAGAGGCATCGGCAGGCGAAGTCAGCCCCACACCAAAGATGAAACAACCCTGATTGAACACGATAGCCAACAAGGAGGCAAGAAACAGTTTTGCCAAATCCTTATGCCCTACATGTTCCGGCTTCCGGAAAAACGAAACAATCCAAAACAACACCATCGCGCCGAATACACGCAAGTCGGTCACCACCAGCGGAGTAACCAGTCCGCCTATCATTACAAGTTTTGCCAGCGGCGACATCAGCCCCCACATGGCATTGGCACAAAGCATAGCGCCGTGTCCCTTTAGTTTTTGCATTTCCATAACAACATCTTTTTTTAAACGGATGCAAAATTACATCAGAATTTGAATCGAAACATAGAAAATGCCATAAAATAAATGTACCTTTGCATAGTTATTAACGTTTAATACAGGAAAAATATGCAAATAGAACCCGGTAAACCCTACGAACTGAAAGAATCGATTGCCCGACATTTAGGCATCAAACTGATAGAAGTGAAGGACGGATATGTAAAAGCGACCATGCCTGTTAACGATAACACGGCACGTCCCTGCACTCCCGTCGACATCCTGAACGGAGGAGCTTCGCTGGCTTGTGCCGAAATTGTCAGCGGATACGGCTCTATCCATCTCTGCAAAGAAGATGAAGAACCCGTCGGCATTCAGGTAAGCGCCAATCACGTAGGAATGACCCCCGTGGGAGAAGGACGGTACGTGGAAGCAAAAGCTACCATTGTCCACCGCGGACGTACCCAACACGTATGGAACGTAGACATCATCACTCCGGAGGGCAAATTGATATCTACCGCCCGTGTCACCAATCTGATTATAAAGAAGCGGTCATGAATCAGCCTTCTATCCTTATCCATAAACTGATAGACAGCCTGACACGGAGCACGGTCAACTTTGCCCTCTACCGTCAACCGTGGACCGATGATCCCATCTTGATACTGCAAGAAAGAGGATTTACCCAAATCCTTGACAACTTGACTGACCTGAACGGGAAACGAGGATTTGTTCTGGCTCCTTTTCAAGCAACCGAACAACATCCGATTGTTTTGATTTGCCCCGAACATATTGAGCGGGGATGGGAAGCAATCACTGAAACCTCGACCCTCTTTGCCAAAGAACATGCGGACAAGATTCCAGAGCCAACAGAATTGCCCCTTTCCACCCTCACAACTCAAATCCGACAAACAGCTTCTGATGAAGAAAAAATAAACTACAGCCAAGCTTTTGAACGGTTTATCGAACCGCTTCGGCAAAAAACTTTTCAGAAACTGGTCTTGTCACGTTGTACCCATCAAGAGTTGCCTGAAGGATTCTCCCCTCTTTCGGCTTTCGTCAATGCGTGTAATAGCTATCCGCGCATGATGATATCGCTTTGCCATACACCCGAATCGGGCACATGGCTGGGAAGTACGCCCGAAATCATCCTGAGCGGACACGATACCCAGTGGCACACCGTCTCACTCGCCGGAACCATGCCGATGCAAGGCGACACCATGCCAACCGAATGGAGCGACAAAGACCAACGCGAACAGGCTTTCGTCAGCGACTATATCCGCCGGACCGTCAAACAGTTTGGCAATAAAATTACCGAGAAAGGTCCTTATACGGCGCGTGCTGGTCAATTGGTGCACCTGAAAACAGACTTCAACTTTATGCTGAAAGATACATCTAAATTAGGCAACATATTGAACGAACTGCATCCCACGCCTGCCGTATGCGGACTGCCGAAAGCTGAAGCCTATGCATTCATTGCCGAAAACGAAGGATACGACCGCAGTTATTATGCCGGAATCATCGGCTGGCTGGACCCGGAAGGAGATACTTCGCTGTATGTCAACCTGCGTTGCATGCACATCATGGGCAAGCGAAGCACCTTGTTTGCAGGGGGTGGCATCCTGCCTTCATCCACCTTGCAAGCCGAATGGGAAGAAACCCAACAGAAACTGAAGACCATGTTGAACATATTGTGACGGAATAAAAACCTCCGTCACCGACCTAAGCGAACCAAAACCAACGATGTATACAGACAAAAGAAATATATTACAACTGGCTGCCCTGCTTCGTGCCCACGGCATCCGACGGATTGTACTTTGCCCCGGAAGCCGTGACATTCCATTGGTGCAAACCTTTACACACGTGCCCGAATTTACCTGCTATCCGATAACAGACGAACGGAGTGCCGGTTTCTTCGCCATCGGACTGACATTGCATGAGAAAGAAACCGTAGCTGTATGTTGCACGTCGGGCAGTGCCTTGCTCAATCTGCATCCGGCGGTAGCGGAAGCTTTTTACCAACAAGTGCCTTTAGTGGTCATCTCTGCCGACCGTCCCGCTGCCTGGATAGGACAAATGGACGGACAGACATTACCTCAACCGAACGTGTTTGGACCACTGGTAAAGCAATCGGTCAATCTGCCCGAAGTGCATACCGAAGAAGATGAATGGTTCTGCAATCGCCTTATCAATGAAGCTTTATTGGAAACCTGTCATCATGGGAAAGGACCGGTCCATATCAATGTGCCGATAAGCGAACCTTTCTTTCAGTTTCCGGTAACGCAGCTTCCTGCAGTCCGCGTCATTACCCGTCATATCGGATGGGACCCTCAATTGACGGTACGCCTGCAGGCTTACTCCAAACGGATGGTCGTAGCCGGACAAATGAGCCACAGACAGACACTCACCCTTGAGCACTATACCTTATTATATAAGCAATTTGCCTGGATTGCCGAAAGCATCAACAATCCCGTCCTGCCCGGAGAAATGCTCAGCCACATCGACCAGTTGCTCTATGCCATGGACAAAGATACGCAAGCAACTATGCGTCCGGAGCTGTTGATTACCTACGGCGGACACATCATCTCGAAACGCCTGAAGAAATTCCTGCGCCGGAATCCTCCTATGGAACATTGGCACATAGCCGCCGACGGCAAAGCCGTAGACTTGTTCGGCTCGCTGACTACAGTCATCGAAATGGAGCCGCTTGCCTTCTGGCAACAACTTGTCTATACACTCCCCCAAGCGGTTGAGCCAGATTATCCCAAAGAGTGGAAGGAAAAAGCGGGAACCCTCTCCTGCCCTGCTTTCGCTTATTCCGAAATGAAAGCCATCGGAGAAGTCATTACACATCTGCCCGCACCCTGTGTGCTCCACCTCGCCAACAGCTCTACGGTACGCTACGCACAGCTTTTCGACCTCCCTGCAGGAGTAGAAGTACAGTCGAACCGAGGTGTAAACGGCATCGAGGGTTCCCTGTCGGCAGCCATCGGCTATGCTTCGGTTTCCGATAAGCTGAACTTTATCCTGATAGGCGACCTGAGTTTTTTCTACGATATGAATGCCTTATGGAACCCGAACTACGGCAACAATGTCCGCATCCTGCTGCTCAACAACGAAGGAGGAGAAATCTTCCATGCCCTGCCCGGACTTTCACTGGACGAAGAGGCACACCGTTTTGTCATTGGCACACACCGCACATCGGGCAAAGCCTGGGCTACAGACCGGGGCTTCGATTATCTGTGTGCACACGATGAAACTGAATTGCAAGCCGCACTCGACGCATTTGTGCAACCGGATGCGGCTCCACGCCCGATGCTGTTGGAAGTATTTACCGACAAAACCCGCGATACCGAATTATTAAAAGCATATTATCATCAACTGAAACACTAAAAACTACAAATTATGGCACAAAGAGAATGGAAAACCATCAAAGAATACAATGATATTCTTTTCGACTTCTATAATGGCATTGCCAAAATCACCATCAACCGCCCGCGCTACCGCAACGCGTTCACGCCGGATACAACCAACGAAATCAGCAATGCACTGGCTTATTGCCGCGAATGCCCCGATGTCCGGGTAGTTGTCCTGACCGGAGCGGGCGACAAAGCATTCTGTTCGGGCGGCGACATGCACGTAAAGGGACATGGAGGCTATGTAGGAAGCGACGGTGTGCCTCGTCTGAACATCCTGGATGTGCAAAAACAAATCCGTTCCATTCCTAAACCGGTCATCGCCATGGTAAATGGTTATGCCATCGGAGGCGGTCATGTACTGCACGTGGTATGCGACCTGAGCATTGCTTCCGAGAATGCCATCTTCGGACAAACAGGTCCGCGCGTAGGCAGCTTCGATGCCGGCTTCGGTTCTTCCTACTTGGCACGCGTAGTAGGACAAAAGAAAGCGCGCGAAATCTGGTTCCTCTGCCGTCAGTACTCGGCACAGGAGGCTCTGGAAATGGGGTTAGTCAATAAAGTCGTTCCTTTCGACCGCCTGGAAGACGAGGTGGTAGAATGGGCAGAGACCATCATGCAGCACAGTCCGCTTGCCATCCGCATGATAAAAGCCGGCTTAAATGCCGAACTCGACGGACAGGCAGGTATACAGGAACTTGCCGGCGACGCTACGATGCTTTACTACCTGACCGAAGAAGCTCAGGAAGGCGGGAAGGCATTTTTGGAGAAACGCAAGCCGGACTGGTCTAAGTATCCGAAATTGCCCTAATCCCTTTAACGTCTTATCCACAAATTCAAGCGCTATGTACACCATACAAATCATACCACGAACCTTACATTTCAAACAACCGGCAGGAACCTCGCGCGGTGTATATCTTACCCGCAACGTATGGTACCTGCTCCTGAAAGACTCTGAGACAGGAAAATTCGGCATCGGAGAATGTGCTCCCCTGCCGGCTTTGAGTTGCGATGACATTCCCGACTACGAGGATGTGCTGACCTGCCATTGCCTGCAAACCGCCGAACACGGCTGCATTGATTACGAGGCTTTACGCCCTTATCCCTCGATGTTGTTCGGCTTGGAGACCGCATTCTGCCACCTGCATGCCGGCAGCCTGCAATTCTGGGACACTCCTTTTGCCCAAGGGAAACAAGGCATTCCCATTAATGGACTGATTTGGATGGGAAACTTCGAAGAGATGTACCGCCGTATCGAAGAAAAAATGCACGCCGGCTTCCATTGCATCAAGGTCAAAATCGGAGCCATCGACTTCGAGCAAGAACTGGAACTGCTGGCACATATCCGCCGCTATTTCTCGCCTGATGAGATTGAGCTGCGTGTGGATGCCAACGGAGCCTTTTCGCCAGCCGATGCCCCTGCCAAACTGGAACAGCTCAGCCGCTTTCACCTGCACTCCATCGAGCAGCCTATCCGTGCCGGGCAATGGAAAGAAATGGCAACGCTATGCCGGAATACGCCCATTCCCATTGCACTGGACGAGGAACTGATTGGCATCAACCACCCGGAACGTAAAGCCGAGCTGCTTGATGAAATCCGTCCGCACTACATCATTTTGAAGCCTTCCTTACACGGAGGAATGAACGGAGCCGAAGAATGGATACGGCTGGCACAAGAGAGGAAAATCGGCTCGTGGGTCACTTCAGCCCTCGAATCGAATGTGGGACTGAACAGCATCGCCCAATGGTGTGCCACCCTGCAACCGGTCATACCGCAAGGATTGGGGACCGGATTGCTCTTCACCGACAACATCCCCTATCCGCTTCAAATCCGGAACGACAATCTTTGGTTTCTTCCAGAGCAACCGGAACCCGACTGGGAAAAATACCTGTAAAGGCAAAAGCATTAATCAGAATTGCAAGTAATTATCTATGAACGGTTTTATAACAGACATACCCCGGCAAACCATCCTTATCAATGGAGAGACATTTACGGCAGACGATGCCCGTGCAGGCAATTGTCAGCCCAGCCGCCTGCAGAAACTTTTCCGCCGGCAAGCCGGTGAGGACAGCTTCCTGGCAGCACTGGCAGACTTTCTTGCCGAATGGTTCGACGAGAAAGAAACAGTGCGTGTACACACTTCTGGCTCTACCGGGACACCCAAAGAACTCTATGTAGAAAAGCGGAGAATGATGAACAGTGCGATGCTGACCATATCGTTCCTCCATTTACAGCGGGGCGATACGGCTTTACTCTGTATGCCGCTGCAATACATTGCCGGAAAGATGGTAGTGGTACGGGCGTTAGTAGCCGGGCTTAATCTGCTGACGGTCACTCCTTGCGGACATCCGCTGCAACAACTGAAAGAAAATCCTGTCTTTGCGGCACTTATCCCGATGCAAGTCTACAATTCGCTGCAAATTCCCGAAGAATGTGAACGGCTGAAAGCTGTCCGTCAACTCATCATCGGAGGCGGCGCAGTCGACCCTACCATCGTACAGGCACTGCAAAGTTTCCCACACGATGTTTGGAGCACCTATGGAATGACCGAAACCCTTTCGCACATTGCCTTGCGGAAACTGAACGGCGCACAGGCTTCCGAATGGTACACACCTTTCGACCAGGTCACGCTTACCCGGTCGGAAGAAGGCACATTGGTCATCAATGCGCCTCAGGTCTGTGCCGAACGACTTGTGACAAACGACATCATCGAATTCAATGCGTCAGGCCAGTTCTGCATCATCGGACGGAAAGACAACACCATCAATACCGGCGGTGTGAAGGTACAAATCGAACAGGTGGAAGCTGCCCTGACCCCTTTATTGCCTTTCCCTTTTCTGATAACCTCAGCTCCCGACATCAAGTTTGGCGAACGCATCGTGCTGTTAGTGCAGATTTCTGGTGACCAGTTGACGGAAGAAGAGCGGCAAACCATCAGTGAAGCCTTCAACCACTTGCCGGCTTATTGGCGTCCCAAACAAATCATCCCAGTAGATGCATTGCCGCTGACGGGCACAGGCAAGCCCGACAGGGCGACGGCAAAGAAAATAGCTCGTGAGTCCGCTTATCATCCAATACAATAAGGCTTTATGGAAAACTCTTGCACCCTCCACATCAAGAACATGGTATGCCGCCGTTGCATCCTCATCGTAAGCCAAATCTTCCGGAAGCACGACATAGAACCCGTAAGCATCGAGCTGGGCACTGTTGTCTTGCCACAACCGTTGACACAGGAAACGCTGGGCGGCATACGCCACGAGCTGGAAGACTACGGCTTTGAACTGATTGATGACAAACGCACCCGCATCATCGAACAGATACGCACCGCTGTCATCCGATACGTGCGCCACGATGAACTCCCCGAACAGATGAACCTGTCCGACTACCTCAGCCGGCAATGTCACCGCGACTACAGTTCGCTCAGCAAACTGTTCACCGAAATGAATGGCATTACCATCGAGAAATATCATATTGCCCAAAAGATAGAGCTTGCCAAGGAACTGCTGGTGTACGACGAGCTGACCGTCAGCGAGATAGCCGACAAGCTGCATTACTCCAGTCCTGCCCACTTCAGCTCGCAGTTCCGCTCCGTAACCGGACTTTCTCCCACCCAATTCAAGCAACTGAAGCATCCCAAACTGAAACCATTGGACGAGGTGTAACGCAAATCTGTCCGTAAAAAAGGTAATCAAATCTGTAATCTATATAGGAAGAGATTAAAACGAACTGTTTATATTTGCATCGTGATTTTTAATAACATGATAGTAAAAAACCAACGATGAAACACAAACAGTTCCTATTTCTCTTGGCTTACAGCCTGCTTCCGGCAACTCTTTTTGCCGTGGAGCCGACAGACTCACTGACTACCAAACGTAACTATACACTGGAGGAAACGGTGGTGACCGGCACTCGCAACGCTACCGACATCCGCCACCTGCCCATGACCATATCGGTAGTGGGACGGACGCAATTGGAAGACCGCTACCAGCCTTCTGTCTTACCGGCGTTAACCGAGCAGGTGCCTGGGCTTTTCGTCACCAGTCGGGGCGTAATGGGATATGGCGTATCGACCGGAGCAGCCGGCGGCATCAGCCTGCGCGGCATGTCAGGAAGCGCGCAGATGCTGGTCTTGATTGACGGGCATCCGCAATACATGGGGCTTTTCGGCCATCCTATTTCCGACGCTTACCAGACGATGCTTGCCGACCGGGTGGAAGTGTTGCGCGGACCTGCCTCTGTGCTTTACGGCTCGAATGCCATGGGCGGCGTCATTAACATTGTCACCCGCAAGATGCAGGAAGACGGGGTGAAGACCGACATCAACCTGGGAGGAGGCTCGTACGGGACTGCCCAGGCGGAAGCGACTAACCGTGTGAAGAAAGGACGCTTCAGCAGTACGGTATCGGCATCGTATATCCGCACCGACGGACACCGCTCCGACATGGGTTTCGAGCAATACGGCGGATATGCCAAGCTGGCTTACGACCTCAGCCTGAACTGGCGGCTTTGGGGAGACGTGAACGTAACGCACTTCAACGCCTCCAACCCGGGCGAGATTTCCAACCGGCTTTTCGACAACGATTCGCGCATCACGCGCGGCATGGCATCGGCTATGCTGGAAAATCACTACGAACGGACTTCGGGCGCCCTGAGCTTCTTCTACAACTGGGGACGGCACAAAATCAACGACGGATACCATGCCGGTGAAGAGCCGCAAACCTCTCTTTTCCACTCGAAAGACTTGATGATGGGCGTATCGTGGTATCAGAACGCCGAACTGTACGAGGGCAACCGCCTGACCGTAGGCTTCGACTACCAGCATTTCGGCGGCGAATCGTGGAACGAGACCATTGCTGACGGGACACGCACACCGGGCGTAGACAAGAAACAAGACGAGTTTGCCGGATACGTAGACTTCCGTCAGGACATCGGCAAATGGCTCTCGCTGAACGTAGGGTTGCGTGTCGACCACCATTCGCATGTAGGTACCGAGCTGGTGCCGCAAGGTGGCCTGGCTTTCCATCTGCCTGAAAACGCCGAACTGAAAGCCATGGTGAGCAAAGGTTTCCGTAATCCCACCATCCGCGAAATGTATATGTTCCCGCCGCAGAATCCCGACCTGAAACCGGAAAAGATGATGAACTACGAGCTTTCTTTCACCCAACGGCTGCTCGACGGAACCTTGAGCTACGGCGTAAACCTCTATTATATTAACGGAGACAACCTGATTATGACCATGCCTATAGACGGACGCCCCCACAATGTCAACTCGGGCAAGATAGAAAACTGGGGCGCGGAAGGAAACATTGCCTACCGCATCAATCCCCGTTGGAACATAAACGCCAATTACAGTTGGGTGCACATGGAGAATCCGGTCATTTCGGCTCCCGAGCATAAACTGTATGCTGGCGCCGATTTCCGGCAAGGACGTTGGGGCGTATCGACCGGCATCCAGTACATCAAAGGGCTGTATACCTCGGTCAACCCTGTCCACAAGGAAGACTTTGTACTTTGGAACGTTCGTGCCAGTTATCGGGTATGTTCCTTCGCTTCGCTCTTTGTGCGCGGCGAAAACCTTTTGGCACAACGCTACGAAATCATGGCTGGCTATCCGATGCCGAAAGCAACGTTTTTGGGAGGAATCAGTTTGAGGATTTGAAGTTAAAGGAGTTTTTTTAGGAGTTAAGGAGTTAAGAAGTTAAGGAGTTAAGCCAATACTTCTGCTTTTTAGGAGTTAAAGAAGTTAGAGAAGTTAGCACTACGCTTCGCTTCGTTAGAAGTTAAAGCCAATAGTTTTGCTGATGTATTCCGTTATTAACTATTAATTTTTAATTATTAATTTAATTGATCTATGAAAAAGACATTTCGAACAATTCTTTGCGCAATGCTTGCATTGGCAAGCACTACGGGATGCGGACACGCACAATCGTCAACCGAACAGGCTGGCACTACGGATGGGAACCTGCCGAAAGTGTATTTCTACAAGGAAATAAACTCGGAGAATCTGGTCAAAATTTACGAAGCCTTGGGACGCGAGGCAAAAGGAAAAGTAGCTGTCAAGCTCAGTACCGGCGAACCGGGCGGGCATAATTTCCTGCAGCCTGCCCTTATCAAAGACCTGGTGCAGAAGGTGAACGGCACCATCGTAGAGTGTAACACGGCTTACGGAGGCAAGCGTGGAGACACGCAGAGCCATCTGCAAGCGGCTAAAGACCACGGCTTTACCGCTATCGCTCCGGTAGACATCATGGATGCCGAAGGGGAAGTAGAGCTACCGGTAACGGGAGGGAAGCACCTGAAAATGGATATTGTAGGCAAAAATTACCTGAACTATGACTTCACCGTAGTGCTCTCCCACTTCAAGGGACACGCCATGGGCGGATTCGGCGGAGCCATCAAGAATATTTCCATCGGCATCGCTTCGTCGAGGGGAAAAGCCTGGATTCACTCTGCCGGCACAAGCAAAAACCCGTCGGAAGTATGGGGCAAGCTGCCCGAACAGGATGATTTTCTGGAATCGATGGCAGAAGCAGCCAAGGCCGTTGTGGACCATTGCGGAGACAACATCCTTTACATCAGCGTAGCCAATAACCTCTCGGTGGATTGTGACTGCGATTCCTCGCCCGAAGACCCAAAAATGGGAGACATCGGTATCCTTGCCTCACTCGACCCGGTTGCTCTTGACAAGGCTTGTACCGACCTGGTGCGTGCCTCGAAAGACCACGGGAAAATCCACTTGATAGAACGTATCGACTCACGCCACGGCATGCACACGCTCGACTATGCCGAACAACTCGGCATGGGAAGCCAGCAATACGAGCTGGTAGAACTGGACTGACAAGCGATGACACCCGCTTGCGTTCTCCATAGCAGCTAACTTACTCTTCCGATGAAGCCGACTGCTCTTCCTGCAAGATTAATAATCTTCAAGCTGTAAGATTAATAATCTTCCACGTGTAAGATTAATAATCTTGCAGGAAATGCAGCTTACTATCCTCCGCCACACAATCTATTTTCGTCAGCCAATCACTTGACTGAAACCGGCTGTCCAGCCGATTTTACGTTAATCTGCGTTAATCCTGTAGCTGCCTGTCGGCTACTTCCCCGAATTATCCCTATCTTTGAACTTACGTATAAAAAGAAAGTCTGACATGAAACGAAACTGGTTTGTCTTTTTGGGAATCATCTTCTTGTCCGTAACGGCAAAAGCGCAAAGCGAACGGCAATCTGATATACAAGCAGAGCCTGTAGCCCCTGCTGCAAACGACTCTTTGCAAACCGATACGCTGAGTGTTCCTTTGCAGTCGCCGGTAGTTTTCTCTTCACCGCTCCACCCGTTCGGCATGTATGGCATTACCCCGTTCGATTACGGCTTTGCCACATGGGAACTGCACAAAGGCTTCAATGCCTCTATCGGACTGAATGTAACGTTCAGCCCCAGCCGGTATGCCCCTTCGGGGGTGGGATTCGGACAAGACGCCGCTTTCATGTATGCCCTGCCAGTCAACGACAGGCTGAGTGTGGCAGGAGGACTGTATCTGACCAATATGGACTGGGGATTCTTGCGCTACCGCAATGTGGGGATTGCCGGAGTGGCTGCTTACCGGCTGACCGACAAAATCAGCGTCTATGCCTACGGCAACAAGTCGTTCATGCCCAACCGCATGCCTTACATGTATCCCTTGCCCAACTATACCCCCGACCGCCTGGGCGGCATGATAAACTTCAAGCTAGGAGAAAGCAGCTCGATCAGCATCGGCGTCGAAGGACGGAAAAACGACTACCCATGGTGGTATTGAATCCTGAACCGTAAAAATACAAACACTAAACATGAACTATCAAGAAACCCTTACCTATTTATATAATAGCGCTCCCCTCTTCCAGCAGGTAGGCAGCGCGGCTTACAAAGAAGGACTGGAGAATACATACGCGCTGGATGCCTATTTCGGCCATCCGCACCGCTCGTTCCGCACCATTCATGTGGCGGGCACCAACGGGAAAGGCTCGTGCTCGCATACCTTGGCTGCCATTCTGCAATCGGCAGGTTATCGGGTCGGGCTTTACACCTCCCCCCACCTGGCAGATTTCCGCGAACGGATACGAGTAAACGGCACACCGGTCCCGGAAAGTTTCGTTATCGACTTTGTGGAAAAGCACCGCTCTTTTTTCGAACCGCTGCATCCTTCGTTCTTCGAGCTGACTACGGCAATGGCATTCCATTATTTCGCCCTTCAGCAGGTAGATGTAGCCGTCATCGAAGTAGGACTGGGAGGGCGGCTGGACTGCACCAACATCATCCAGCCCGACTTGTGCGTCATCACCAACATCAGTTTCGACCATACACAATTCCTGGGCAACACGCTGGCCAAGATAGCCGGAGAGAAAGCGGGAATCATCAAACCTCATACCCCTGTGGTAATCGGCGAGACTACTCCCGAGACCAAACCGGTATTTAAGGCAAAAGCAGAGCAGGAAGAAGCTCCGATTGTATTCGCGGAAGAAGAACACCTGCTACTTGACTCCCGTCATGACGAAAGCGGACAATACGTTTACCAGACCGCCGACTATGCCGACCTGAAAGGTGAACTGGGCGGACTTTGCCAGGAAAAGAACACCAACACCCTGCTGTCTGCCATCCGTCAACTGAAACAAGCAGGTTATCGCTTCGGCGAAGCAGATGTGCGGAATGGTTTCGCACGGGTATGTGAGCTGACCGGATTACAAGGACGCTGGCAACGATTGGCAAACCGTCCTGCCGTGGTATGCGACACCGGGCACAACGTAGGCGGCATCCAGTACATCGTCAAGCAACTTTCCTTCCAGCATTACCGCCGGCTGCACATCGTCATCGGCATGGTAAACGATAAGGACATACGCGGTGTGCTTGCCCTTCTGCCTGCCGACGCCACCTATTATTTTACCCAGGCAAGTGTGAAAAGAGCCCTGCCTGCCGAAAAAATGCAAAGGCAAGCGTCCGCCTTCGGGTTGCAAGGCAATGCCTATCCGAATGTTAAAACAGCTTTGGAGGCTGCTTTGGCGCAAGCCGATGCCGAAGACTTCGTTTTTGTGGGCGGAAGTAGTTTTATTGTTGCCGATTTATTGTCTACATGTTATACTTCGTGAAATATTTAACAAAATTGCTTGTGTATCTTGAATAAAATCTTTTTATTTGCATACATTTATAGTTGTAGAATCAAAAAAGAAAGGATATTCAAGATCATGATTAACACATTTTATGACGAAAATAACCTTTGCGGAGTAAAGCAAAGCGATTTTCAACGTACAATCGAAGGCAAAGAAGTGGGTCTCTTCATCTTGAAGAACGACAACGGCGCCGAAATGGCTGTAACAAATTATGGAGGGGCACTGGTAGCCATCATGGTTCCGGACCGGAACGGAAAACTGGCAAACGTCATTCAGGGACACGACACACTGGACGGAGTGATGCACAGCCCGGAAGCTTTCCTGAGCACACTTATCGGACGGTATGGCAACCGCATCGCCAAAGGCAAGTTCCAACTGGAAGGTAAAGAATACCAACTAGCAATCAACAACGGTCCTAATTCGCTTCACGGCGGTCCGACAGGCTTCCATGCCCGCGTATGGGATGCAGAACAGACCAGCAAGCAGAGCCTCACATTAAGCTACCATTCGAAAGACGGCGAAGAAGGATTCCCCGGAAACCTGGATATCCGCGTCACTTACACCTTCACCAATGAAAACGAATTCATTCTGACCTATACGGCAACAACCGACCGCACGACGCTGGTCAACCCTACTCACCACGCATTCTTCAGTCTGGCAGGACTGGCTAATCCGACTCCCAGCGTAGAAAACAACATCCTTACACTGAACGCCGACTTCTATACCCCTATTGATGAATATTCTATCCCGACAGGAGAAATCCTGAAGGTGGCAGATACGCCGATGGACTTCCGTACTCCGCATACGGTAGGAAGCCGCATCAACGAACCGTTCCAGCAATTGATTTACGGAAAAGGCTACGACCACAATTACGTCCTCAATAAAAAAGAGCCGGGCGAATTGACATTCGCAGCCAAATGTGTAGAGCCGGAAAGCGGACGTTCGCTTGAAGTGTACACCACCGAACCAGGCGTACAGGTATATACAGCCAACTGGCAAAGCGGTTTCGCCGGCTGGCATGGAGCGACTTTCCCCGAACGCAGTGCCATCTGCTTCGAAGCGCAACACTTCCCCGACACACCGAACAAGCCGCATTTCCCGTCGGCTATACTGAAGCCGGGAGAAACTTACCGCCAGGTCACCGTCTATAAATTCGGTATAGAAAACTAATCTTCAAATCTTAAATTACTAACCTTATTTTAATATCAAACCATGAATCAACAAAAACAGAACGGCAATCTCATCGCAATCATCACGATGTTCTTTCTATTTGCGATGATCTCTTTTGTGACCAATCTTGCTGCCCCGTTCGGCACGATTTGGAAAAACCAATATGCGGGAGCCAACACGCTGGGTATGATGGGAAACATGATGAACTTCCTGGCTTACCTGTTTATGGGAATCCCTGCAGGAAACATGTTGGTGAAAATCGGCTACAAGAAAACGGCACTTATCGCCATGGCTGTAGGTTTTTTGGGACTGTTCACCCAATACCTCTCCAGCCTGATAGGAGCTGATGTAGATGTATTCAACATGGGTGCGTACGCCATTAAGCTGAACTTCATCATCTACTTGCTGGGTGCATTCATCTGCGGTTTCTGCGTATGTATGCTGAACACCGTAGTAAACCCGATGCTGAACCTGCTGGGCGGAGGAGGCAATAAAGGCAACCAGCTTATCCAGGCAGGAGGCGCGTTGAACTCCTTGTCGGGTACCCTGACTCCGCTGTTCGTAGGCGTGCTGATTGGAACCGTTACGCCTGAGACAGCCATGTCGGACGTGACTCCGTTGCTTTTCATCGCCATGGGCGTATTCGTTCTTTCTTTCATCGCTATCTCGTTTGTAGCCATCCCAGAGCCGCACATGCACAAGGGTAACGTAAAGGAAGAGAAATTCAGCCACAGCCCCTGGAACTTCCGCCACACTGTATTGGGCGTTATCGGTATCTTCGTTTACGTAGGTATCGAAATCGGTATCCCGGGCACCCTGAACTTCTATCTGGCAGACTCGTCTGCAAAAGGTGCAGGCATCCTCTTCAACGGAGCAGCTATCGGCGGAGCCATTGCAGCTATATACTGGTTGCTGATGCTGGTAGGCCGACTCACGAGTACCGTTATTAGTGGCAAGGTTTCTACCCGTGCCCAACTGATTACAGTATCTACTGTCGCTATCCTCTTTATCCTTTGCGCTATCTTCCTGCCGAAGACTGTAGGTATCAATGTGCCTAAAGTGGTTTACGACCCGATAGCCAAAACAACTGAAATATTGTCTGAAGCCGGTGTTCCGGAGAGTGAAATCAGCCAAATCATTGCTAATCCTTCGGCTGAAAACCTGCAAAAATATGAATCGACTTTATCGGCAGCCAACTTGACCCAAGCCGATATCGAAGGCTCGCTGGCTACTCCGAAAGTTCCGATGAGCGCATTGTTCCTCGTATTGTGCGGATTGTGTACATCCATCATGTGGGGAGGCATCTTCAATCTGGCAGTAGAAGGACTGGGCAAGTATACAGCACAGGCATCCGGCATCTTCATGATGATGGTTGTGGGCGGCGGTATCTTCCCGTTGCTGCAGCAAGTCATATCCGACTCGGTAGGCTATATGGCAAGTTATTGGCTGATTATCGCCATGCTGGCATACCTGCTGTTCTACGGACTGATAGGCTGCAAGAATGTGAACAAAGATATTCCTGTCGACTGATGATGGCAACTTTGAAAACTGACCATTTTTATTAACCCTTTAATTAAATATTACCATGGATATAGATTTTGTAAGAAGTCGTTTCATCAAACACTTTGATGGAACTACAGGAGCTATTTATACTTCTCCAGGACGTATTAACCTGATTGGCGAACATACAGACTACAACGGCGGATTCGTATTCCCAGGTGCAGTAGACAAAGGCATCACAGCCGAAATCAAGCCCAACGGCACCAATAAGGTATGCGCCTACTCCATCGACCTGAAAGACTATGTCGAGTTCGGTCTGAATGAAGAAGACGCTCCCAAAGCCAGCTGGGCACGCTATATATTCGGTGTATGCCGCGAAATGATTAAGCGCGGTGTAGACGTAAAAGGATTCAATACCGCTTTTGCAGGCGATGTGCCTCTGGGTGCCGGTATGTCTTCATCAGCTGCACTGGAATCGACTTTCGCTTTCGCTTTGAACGAAATGTTCGGTGATAACAAGGTTGACAAATTCGAACTGGCTAAAGTAGGTCAGGCTACCGAGCATAACTATTGCGGTGTAAATTGCGGTATCATGGACCAGTTTGCTTCGGTATTCGGAAAAGAAGGCCACTTGATGCGTCTGGACTGCCGCTCGCTGGAATACAAGTATTATCCGTTCCGTCCGGAAGGCTACCGTCTGGTATTGGTTGACTCGGTAGTGAAACACGAACTGGCTTCTTCGGCATACAACAAACGCCGCCAAAGCTGCGAAAATGTAGTAGCTGCCATCAAGAAGAACCATCCGGAAGTGGAATTCCTGCGCGACTGCAACATGGATATGTTGAATGAAGTGAAAGAAACGGTTTCTCAGGAAGACTATATGCGTGCCGAATATGTCATCGAAGAAATCCAACGTGTGTTGGACGTATGCGATGCACTGGAACGCAGCGATTATGAAACTGTAGGTCAGAAGATGTACGAAACCCATCACGGCATGAGCAAACTGTACGAAGTAAGCTGCGAAGAACTCGACTTCCTGAACGAC
>UQVZ01000028.1 GCA_900544675.1 uncultured Bacteroides sp. | reverse complement strand
CGCAATAGAGATTCCCGATAGCGGATGTTGATAAGGATGTCCGCAAGCATTGGCAGTTCTTACCAGAGTTTCGACAGCTTCTTTCCATTCGGAGAATGTTTCTTTGTTCAATGTATCCAGATAGCTTTGCGGAATATCAAAACAAGGCTCTCCGTCTGTTGATTGATAGTGGATAATGGCATCGTATAAAGAAATGCCGAAAGGATATTCCTTATGTAAGGCTTCTGTGTATCCGTTTAATTCCGCCCGCAGTTGCAACAAGCGTTCCGCTTCCTTTTTAAATTCTTCGGGAGAAGTCTGTTTGATGATTTCAGTCGTTTCTCTAAGTTGTGAGATAACGGCGGATTTCTTAGTCTTGTTGGAGTGAATTTCCAGGCAGAAGGGAGCAAGTCCGATCGCTGCCAACCTGTTTTGAACAACAGAGAGGGCAGCCATTTTTTCTGCTACAAATAATACACGTTTGCCGTTGTATAAAGCATTGGCGATAATGTTGGTAATGGTTTGCGACTTTCCCGTGCCCGGAGGGCCGTGCAGGATGAAAGTCTTGTCGTGTACCGCTTCATAGATAGCCTCCAGTTGGGATGAATCGGCAATAATAGGCAATACGATATCTGCCGGAGACAGTTCCTTATCCATGTAGGTGGCATCTATTTCTTCAGTTGTGGCATTCCATTCTATCTTTCCGTTGATGAGGCTCGAAACAATTTTATTCTGAGTCAGTTTATTGGCATTGTTGTGGATATCATTCCACATGATAAACTTGTTAAAGGAGAATATTCCCAGGATAGCCTGTTCTTCCACGTCCCATTTGCGCTGGTTCTTAATGCTGTTTCGGATAATGGAGTAGATAAGCTTGACGTTTACACCGCTTTCATCAGTCGGCAACGGGTCCAGTCCGGGGACGGAGATCCCGAAGTTTTGGCGGAGCATTTCCAATAAGGTGATATTCATCATCGTTTCCTCCTCACGTGAACGGATGACGTATCCTTTGGCCGCTGACTTACGGATGATTTCTACCGGTAACAGCAGGATAGGAGCATAGCGGGGACGTTCGCTGGAAGGTGACTCGTACCATTTTAGCAGTCCGAGAGCGAGATAAAGCGTATTCGCCCCGTTTTCTTCAATAGAAGTACGGGAAGAACGGTACAAGTGGGTAAGCGCTTTGCTCAAATCATTTTCCGGCAGATAAAAACGTAATCTTTTCTGGGAAAGCTCCGAATTTACAAAATCTGTAATCGGGTCGGAAGCCGGTATTGAAGAATAGATCCCGAACTCCATGTCCGGATTCTCCCAGTCGGAAGGACGGTGCAGGATGCGGAACTCTTCCCCGTCTGCTAAAGCGTCTTCCAGGCAGGAGAGATTGGCGGGAATAAGTTGAAGCGTGTTTTTGGTAATCCGGATATTCAGCAGGTTGTTGCGCAGGCTTAGGTCTAATAGCCGTCGTTCCCACAATAGTTGTTTGGTTATGACCGTCTGCGTTTCGTTGCCGGATAAATCGTATGGATTGATACTTTGCGGGGTGGCATAAGCCGTATCTTTATTATATAAAGCGGTATCTTCTTCTATTTCCCAGATCTGTCCGTTCAGTACCCGTTGCGGTACGGGACGGATTCCCGAATGCCTTGCCCGCTTGACATCTATCGCAAGGATGAACTTGCTTGAATCGGTCAGTTTACCGTTTGCGCTTTTCACTGCGTCATCGAAATCGGAATGCTGTCCCATGTTCATGCAGGTCGTTTCAACCAGCGTGATGTCATAAATCCCCTCGGCAGTCCTTTTGGTTAATAGCGAAACATCATCAATTGTAGCGTCCGGAAAAGTTTCGGGCACCAGCCAAGCACCTGCAAAGGCGTGTCCCCGAGCGATGATGAGGAGAGCATTCAGTCCGATAGCTTCCAGGCAGGAGGCGTAAAGCAACGCCATATCCAGGCAAGTCCCCAGCTTCTGAGCCAGGACGGAATCGGTGAGCCGGATGCGTTGCCCGTACTCCTCAAAGCTAGCCGGGATAGTGCTGTAAATAATCTGTTGCTCGGTGATAGCAGTATAGACGGCGGCCATTTGCTTTCTTACCCTGTCCGGGTTACGGCTCTGGTATTCGTCCAGTGACGGATTTCCTGTCCACTGCTCCAGAATGGTAGCGGCTCGTTTGATGACGGGCGAAATAACAGCATGATTGGGAGTGATGAACGCAGCCAGCATTTCGGGCAGGACATTGAGTCCGCCCCATTGGTCATAAGCGAGAATGTCAATCGGATACGTTTGCGAGAATATAGCTTTCGTTTCTGACGTGATTTCTACTTTCAGGCTGCCTGATAATCTTTCGGTCAGTTGGGTGAAATAATTGGTGGACAAGGTGAGATTGAAAGTTTGCAGACAGACCCGGTCGTTAGCCGGAATTGCTTCTATAACTGTTGGAACAGAATTACCAAAGGCCGGTTCGGTGGTGATTTGCACTTGTACATCTTTCAGTGGAGCATGTGTCGTGTTCTCAATTGAAATCTGATGAATAATAGATGCGCCGTTCTGCTGCATCGCGAAATTAATAAGCGGCAAATAGTCGCATTGCACCTTGACTTTGTCCAATCTCTCGTCCATGGCTAGAGCTATATAAATTAAGACTTGCAATATTACAAAAAATAAGGATATAAGCATCTTTTCTTTTGGCATTCTTTTGGCAATCAAGAAAATATTTCTACCTTTGCGCCCGATTTATAGATAATATAATGTCTTATTTAATTAAAGTATTAAACAATTTATTTATTAATGGAAAACTTAAAGAACGTAGCTCCTATTGAAGATTTCAACTGGGATGCTTATGAAAACGGTGAAGCGGTAACAAACGCAAGCCACGAAGAACTTGAAAAAGCTTACGACGGTACGCTTAACAAAGTTAACGACCGTGAGGTTGTTGACGGAACCGTAATCGCAATGAACAAGCGTGAAGTAGTTGTGAACATCGGTTACAAATCAGACGGTATCATCCCTTTGAATGAATTCCGTTATAATCCTGACCTGAAAGTAGGTGATACAGTAGAAGTATACATCGAAAATCAGGAAGACAAAAAAGGACAGCTCGTTCTGTCACACAGAAAAGCCCGCGCTACTCGTTCTTGGGACCGCGTGAACGCTGCTCTGGAAAATGAAGAAATTATCAAGGGTTACATCAAGTGCCGCACTAAGGGTGGTATGATCGTTGACGTATTCGGAATCGAAGCATTCTTGCCGGGTTCTCAGATCGACGTTAAACCGATCCGTGACTATGATGTATTCGTTGGCAAAACAATGGAATTCAAAGTTGTTAAGATCAACCAGGAATTCAAAAACGTTGTTGTTTCTCACAAAGCTCTTATCGAAGCCGAATTGGAACAACAGAAGAAAGAAATCATCGGTAAACTCGAAAAAGGACAAGTTCTTGAAGGAACTGTTAAAAATATCACATCTTACGGTGTGTTCATCGACCTTGGCGGCGTAGACGGTTTGATCCACATTACAGACCTTTCTTGGGGACGCGTTAGCGATCCGAAAGAAGTTGTTGAACTGGATCAGAAACTCAACGTTGTTATCCTTGACTTCGATGACGAAAAGAAACGTATCGCTTTGGGTCTGAAACAACTTACTCCGCATCCATGGGATGCTCTTGATCCTGACTTGAAAGTTGGTGACAAGGTGAAAGGTAAAGTTGTTGTTATGGCTGACTACGGTGCATTCATCGAAATCGCTGCCGGCGTAGAAGGTTTGATCCACGTTTCAGAAATGTCTTGGAGCCAACACCTGCGTTCTGCACAGGACTTCATGAAGGTAGGCGACGAAGTAGAAGCTGTTGTGCTTACACTTGACCGCGAAGAACGTAAGATGTCTTTGGGTATCAAACAACTGAAACAAGATCCATGGGAAACTATCGAAGAGAAGTATCCTGTAGGTTCTAAGCATACTGCTAAGGTTCGTAATTTCACTAACTTCGGTGTATTCGTAGAAATCGAAGAAGGTGTTGACGGACTGATCCACATCTCTGACCTTTCTTGGACTAAGAAGGTTAAACACCCGTCAGAATTTACTCAGATTGGTGCTGATATCGAAGTTCAGGTATTGGAAATCGACAAAGAAAACCGTCGTTTGAGCCTTGGTCACAAACAACTTGAAGAGAATCCTTGGGATGTATTCGAAACAGTATTTACTGTAGGTTCCGTACACGAAGGTACAATTATCGAAATGCTGGATAAAGGCGCTGTAGTTGCTCTTCCTTACGGTGTTGAAGGTTTCGCTACTCCGAAACATCTCGTTAAAGAAGACGGTTCACAGGCTCAGATGGACGAGAAACTGGAATTCAAAGTGATCGAGTTCAATAAAGATGCTAAGAGAATCATCTTGTCTCACAGCCGCATTTTCGAAGATGTTGCTAAGGCAGAAGAAAGAGCTGAAAAGAAGGCTGCTTCTAACGCAAAGAAATCTTCTAAGAGAGAAGAAACTCCTGCTATCCAGAACCAGGCTGCTTCTACAACTCTGGGTGATATCGATGCTTTGGCTGCTCTGAAAGAACAGTTGGAAGGTAAGAAGTAATTCATATTTTCTCAGATAAACTGAAGGGTATTCCTGCAAAGGAGTACCCTTTCTTTTTTGTATCTTGGCAGAACCCTTCATTATTTTTTTATTCGGTGAGACTTTGCACTGAATTTTAATTGTCTATCTTTGCAGATACAGTTTGAAAGATGGAAAAATTTGAATTACATATATTGGGTTGCGGGTCCGCATTGCCTACTACCCGGCATTTTGCTACTTCACAGGTAGTTAATTTGCGTGATAAACTTTTTATGATCGATTGCGGAGAAGGAGCACAAATGCAATTGCGTAAATCACGGTTGAAATTCTCACGGTTGAATCATATCTTTATCTCGCATCTGCATGGTGACCATTGCTTCGGATTGATGGGACTTATTTCCACTTTCGGGTTACTGGGACGTACGGCTGAATTACACATTCATTCTCCAAAAGGATTGGAAGAGTTGTTGACTCCCATGCTCAATTTCTTTTGCCATACATTGGCCTATAAAGTCATTTTTCATGAATTCGATACCAGACAGACTTCAGTGGTTTACGAAGATCGTTCGATGACGGTCACTACTATTCCGCTTCAGCACCGTATTCCTTGTTGTGGCTTTCTGTTTGCCGAAAAAGCACGCCCTAATCATATTATACGTGATATGGTCGATTTTTATAAGGTGCCTGTTTACGAACTAAACCGGATAAAGAATGGATCTGATTACGTGACTCCCGAGGGAGAAGTGATTGCCAATACACGTTTGACCCGGCCTTCGGATCCTCCCAGAAAGTATGCCTATTGTTCCGATACGATTTTTAGGCCGGAAATAGTGGAACAACTTTCCGGTGTCGACTTACTTTTTCATGAAGCGACCTTTGCCGAATCAGAGTTGGCACGTGCCAAAGAAACCTATCATACTACAGCTGCTCAGGCGGCACGGATAGCTTTGGAGGCCGGGGTACGCCAGTTGGTAATCGGTCACTTTTCTGCCCGTTACGAAGACGAGAGTATTTTGCTGAAAGAAGCTTCGGCGGTATTCCCGAATACGATTCTGGCAAAAGAAAATTTGTGTATAAGTCTTTAATTCCGGGGAAGTGATTAAACTATTGCTGAATAGAATTGTCTAAAATAACATATACGAATTACAAACGAACCTATGAACCCTTATAATGAACGAGAGGTTTTGGCGCTCCTTCAGGATGAGAGAACACAGAAGCAGGGATTTGAAAGGATTGTCTCACAATATAGCGAACAGTTATACTGGCAAATCCGGCGGATGGTGCTTTCACACGATGATGCCAATGATCTTCTTCAAAACACTTTCATTAAGGCGTGGATAAACATTGATTATTTCCGGGCTGAGGCAAAGCTATCTACCTGGCTTTACCGTATTGCCCTGAACGAATGTATCACTTTCCTGAATAAACAGCGGGCTATGAATACGGTCGCCATTGACGATCCGGAGGCCGATGTCACCCAGAAACTGGAGAGTGATCCTTACTTTTCGGGAGATCGTGCAGAACTTTTGCTTCAGAAAGCACTGCTGACCCTTCCTGAGAAGCAGCGGATGGTGTTTAACCTGAAATACTATCAGGAGATGAAGTATGAAGAGATGTCGGAGATATTCGGCACTTCAGTCGGAGCTTTGAAAGCTTCTTACCATCATGCCGTGAAAAAAATCGAGAAGTTTTTGGAGGGAGAGGTTTAAACCTTTACCCCAAAACATAGTCTAACCTAACAGAGAGGAAAAAAGCTTATGAAAGAAGAAGATAACATATTGAAGAAGGTAGGGAAGGAAAATGTTTTCCGTGTTCCTGACGGATACTTTGAGAATCTTACTTCAGAGGTGATGAGCCGGCTTCCCGAAAAGGAAACACCTGCAATTATTAAGAGAGAACCTACGAAGTGGGAGAGAATAAAGCCATGGGTATATATGACTGCCATGTTTGCCGGCGCAGCATTGATTATCCGCGTTGCTTCTACTGACCGTACACCTGTTAACAACCGGATGGCGATGGACGAACCTGAAACCGAAGTTGTTTCTGATGAATATATCAGTGCTGTGCTGGATAATTCCATGCTGGATGATTATTCGCTGTATGTCTATCTCACAGACGCTGGTGCAGAGTGATGTGAGTAACAACTTAACTGTATGAGAAGAAAATGAAAAAGCTGATTGTTTTGTTTATTGTGATGTGCAGTTTCATCCCCTTGTCATGGGCTATGGACGGATGTAATCAACATTTGTCTCCTGACGAATTCCGTGCCAAGCAGAAAGCGTATATCACTGAGAAAGCCGGATTGACTAAGGAAGAAGCCGCTAAATTCTTTCCCGTTTATTTTGAATTACAGGACCGCAAAAAGCAACTGAATGATGAGGCATGGAACTTACTTCGAAAAGGAAGGGATGAAAAGACGACCGAAGCGCAATATAATGAGATTTTAGAAGGCGTATATGATGCCCGTATTGCTACCAACCGTCTGGAGAAAACTTACTATGAGAAGTTTAAGAAGATACTTTCGAACAAAAAGATATATTTAGTACAGCGTGCTGAAATGCGTTTTAACCGTGAGTTGCTGAAGGGGATGCATCATAAAGGTGGAGAACCTCAAAAACCGCAAGGAAAGAAAAAATAAAATAGGCATAAAAGGGAAGAAGTTGACAAGGGGACAAGGGCCATGCGGTATGATAATGCAAGCCCCTTGTCCCCTTGTTCTTTTGTTAATTTACCCTTTTCCCCCTTGTCAACTTCTTTCCTTGTCAACTTCTCTCTCCAGCTTTTTAGCTTCGTTCCAGATGGCGTCCATCTCCTCCAGAGTCATATCATGCAGGTTTTTGCCTTCCTTGATGGTATGTGCTTCCAGATAATTAAAGCGGTTGATAAACTTCTGGTTGGTGCGTTCTAATGCATTATCCGGATTGATCTTGTAGAGGCGTGCGGCATTGATAAGGCTGAATAGTACATCCCCGAATTCGGCTTCTGCCTTGTCCTTATCCATGTTGGCCACTTCTGCCTGAAACTCCTGGATTTCTTCTTTTACCTTATCCCACACTTGTTCCCGTTCTTCCCAGTCGAAGCCGACGTTGCGGGCTTTGTCCTGAATACGGTAAGCTTTGATGAGTGAAGGAAGGGCGGCAGGAACACCACTCAACACACTCTTGTTTCCACCTTTCTCTCTTAACTTCAGTTGTTCCCAGTTTTCGGAAACTTGTCCGGCAGTATCGGCTTTTACGTCACCGAACACATGGGGATGGCGGAAGATTAATTTCTCGCAAAGGTGGTCGCATACATCTTTCATGTCAAAATCGCCTTTCTCGGAACCTATCTTTGCGTAGAAAGCTACGTGTAGCAAGACGTCTCCCAGCTCTTTGCAGATATCATTTTTATCGTCACGTATCAGGGCGTCACAAAGTTCATAAGTTTCTTCAATGGTGTTGGGACGCAGACTTTCGTTAGTCTGCTTGCGGTCCCAGGGACATTTCTCGCGGAGTTCGTCGAGTATGTCCAGGAAGCGTCCGAAGGCTTCCATCTGTTCTTTTCTTGTATGTAACATATCTTTATAGGGTTATTTATTGCAATGTGTATAATAGGATATAAGCAATCCGACTACTTCAGAGTAGTTCTTGCGGCCACTTTGTATCTTGTTTCCTTTCAGGTACAGGTCGTATATCCGGTCTTGTATATCTCCGATGAGTGGACTGTATTTCTCTGTCCAGTATTCCTGATTACTTTTAGCCAGTTCAATGATTTCGGGGCGAATCCGGTTGAAGAGCTCTTTGTATTCTTCTTCATCCATCAGTCGGCGGGCATTGACAAGTACGTGTCCCAGCACTGAAAAGTATCCGCAGAAACGGATACCTCGCGCTTGCGAACGGGTACAGACCTGATAAGCGTAGAAGTTAGCTTCCGCCTCGCTGGAGATGCCCAATAAATGTGCCAGTTCATGCGCATACGTGGCAGGATACTGTGAAGGGAGCAGATCTCCATTCAAGGTAAATTCGCAGAAGAAAGGTCCCATGCTACCGGTGACGCCCACCATGGAAATCAGCGGAGTGAAAAGCATTGTCTTCACCCGTGGTGACTTATGGAAAGGATGATGTACACCCAGCGTATCACTGATCTGATTGTATCCGCGAACAGTTTCCCGGCGGATAAGGTCCTTATTGATGGTAGTTACATCTACATACGATCCATTCAATTTGTCAACGTAATCATCAACAAAGTTCCGGAAGTTTTCGGGAGTATATGCGGTATAAGGAATCTTTGTCCGTTGGTAGAAATTGGGCTGTGAATAATTAAGTCCCCAAGCCAGATAGAACCAGACGTATATCCATAACAGATATTCAATATCATTCAGCAAGATGCGTTTCCACTTTTTCTTCTGAAAGCGGCGGGCATAGGCAGGGTAGAGGAGTACGCCCGCAATGCTGAGGGCTATGAATAAGTCGCCTATGGCAAAGGGAATGAGGCGGGAGAAAGACGAAAGAATATAAGCTATGACAGGATATACGCTGTGTGCATATATTTTTCCCATAGCCGGAATGAGCTGTGTGGCCCAGACTACTAACAAGAGTGTGCATAGCACGATATAACGAATCTTCAGCTTATATTTCATCGCAAATTTATTTGAAAGGCAAAAATATACATTTATTAAATGTCACGTAGGAAATTAGCTTTATATTTGCAAAAAAACTATTAATAAGCAACTTAAGTAACGACATTAGACACTGTAATTATGACTGATCAAAATGACATTGAACGCTATTGCCGTAATTGCGTTTCACGCGATTTCGTGAATGGCAGAGGACTGGTTTGCAAGCGTACCGGGGCTATTCCTGCATTTGTAGGTGAATGTGAAAGCTATCAGAAAGATGAAGAGCTGGAGAAAATGGCTCCCACTCCTAAGCCTGAAGATTATTCGGGATATGTAGACAGGGAGAAACTGTTGGCTGAGGAGAATTTACCGAAAGCTGTATTGTTCGGAGTGCTGGCATGCATTGCAGGTGCTGTGGCTTGGGCTTTGATCTCTATTTCTACCGGATACCAGATGGGATATATGGCCATTGGTGTCGGTTTCCTGGTAGGATTTGCGATGCGCCAGGGGAAAGGAATACGCCCTATATTCGGCATTATTGGTGCTGCTTTGGCGTTGATAAGCTGTGTGATGGGAGATTTCTTCTCTATTGTAGGTCTGGTGGCCAAAGAATATGAAGTCTCTTTTATGGACGTCCTTTTCGACGCCAGTTATGGTGAAGTGATGTCTGTGGTAATAGAAAATATGGCTTCCATGACAATCGTATTTTATGGAATTGCTCTTTATGAAGGTTATAAATTGTCGTTCTCTGCACAGAAAGCGCCGGAGGGTGGCAAGATTTGAATTTAATTTAGTAATTTTGCGCCCGTTATTCGCGATAAAATAAATTATATACAGATTTAAAAGATATGGAATTAGCAAGTAAGTACAACCCTGCTGACGTAGAGGGAAAGTGGTACCAGTATTGGTTGGACCACAAATTATTCAGTTCAAAACCCGATGGTCGTGAGCCTTACACCATCGTCATTCCGCCCCCTAACGTCACCGGCGTGCTCCACATGGGACACATGCTTAATAATACCATTCAAGATATTCTGGTACGCCGTGCCCGTATGGAAGGTAAAAATGCCTGCTGGGTACCGGGTACTGACCACGCTTCTATCGCTACGGAAGCGAAGGTAGTAAATAAGCTGGCTGCACAAGGTATCAAGAAGACAGATCTTACCCGTGACGAATTCCTGAAGCATGCCTGGGAGTGGACAGATGAACATGGTGGCATCATCCTGAAGCAGCTGCGTAAACTCGGTGCTTCCTGTGATTGGGACCGCACCGCTTTCACTATGGATGAAAAGCGTAGCGAAAGTGTATTGAAAGTATTTGTAGACCTTTACAATAAGGGACTGATTTACCGTGGTGTACGTATGGTAAACTGGGACCCGAAGGCTTTGACTGCCCTTTCTGATGAAGAAGTTATCTACAAGGAAGAGCATGGCAAACTGTATTATCTGCGCTATAAAGTGGAAGGTGATGCGGAAGGACGCTATGCTGTGGTAGCTACTACCCGTCCTGAAACGATCATGGGTGATACCGCTATGTGTATCAATCCGAACGACCCGAAGAATGAATGGCTGAAAGGTAAGAAAGTAATCGTTCCTTTGGTAAATCGTGTGATTCCGGTAATCGAAGATGATTATGTAGATATTGAGTTCGGTACAGGTTGCCTGAAAGTAACCCCTGCGCATGATGTGAACGACTATATGCTGGGTGAAAAGTATAACTTGCCAAGCATCGATATCTTCAACGATAATGGTACATTGAGCGAGGCTGCCGGTCTTTATATCGGTATGGATCGCTTTGATGTTCGTAAACAGATTGAGAAAGACCTGGATGCTGCCGGCCTGTTGGATAAGGTGGAAGCCTATACCAATAAGGTAGGTTATTCCGAGCGTACCAACGTAGTTATAGAGCCAAAGCTTTCTATGCAGTGGTTCCTCAAGATGCAGCATTTTGCAGATATGGCATTGCCTCCTGTTATGAATGACGATCTGAAATTCTATCCTGCCAAGTATAAGAATACCTATCGCTACTGGATGGAGAACATCAAGGACTGGTGTATCAGCCGTCAGTTGTGGTGGGGACATCGCATTCCGGCATACTTCCTTCCGGAAGGTGGATATGTGGTAGCAGCTACTGAAGAAGAAGCTCTGAAACTGGCAAAAGAGAAGACCGGCAATCCGGCCCTGACTATGGAAGACCTTCGTCAGGATGAAGACTGTCTGGATACTTGGTTCTCTTCCTGGTTGTGGCCCATCTCTTTGTTTGATGGTATCAACAATCCGGGTAATGAGGAAATCGATTATTACTATCCGACAAGTGACCTGGTAACCGGTCCGGATATCATTTTCTTCTGGGTAGCCCGCATGATTATGGCAGGTTATGAATATGAAGGAAAGATGCCGTTCAAGAATGTGTACTTTACGGGTATCGTTCGCGATAAGTTGGGACGCAAGATGTCCAAGTCCCTCGGTAATTCTCCCGACCCGTTGGAACTGATTGAGAAGTTTGGTGCCGATGGTGTGCGTATGGGTATGATGCTTGCAGCTCCTGCCGGAAATGACATCTTGTTCGATGACGCTCTTTGCGAACAGGGACGTAACTTCTGTAACAAGATATGGAATGCTTACCGCTTGGTAAGTGGCTGGACAATTGATGATAACCAGCCTATTCCCGAAGCGGCTAAGCTGGCGATATCCTGGTTTGAATCCAAACAGAATGAAGTTACAGCCGAGGTAGCGGATTTATTCAGTAAATATCGCCTGAGTGAAGCTCTTATGGCTGTCTATAAATTGTTCTGGGATGAATTCTCTTCCTGGTTCCTTGAAATCATTAAGCCGGCTTACGGACAAGGCATTCACAGTACGGTTCGTAATGCTGCGATTTGCTATTTTGATAATTTGCTTCGTCTGCTTCATCCGTTCATGCCATTCATTACCGAAGAGCTCTGGCAACAGATGTATGAGCGTGAGGAGGGTGAGAGCATCATGGTATGTCCTTTGAGTATGGATACCCATGTAGACAGCGAGATGATTCAGCAATTCGAAGTGGTGAAGGAAGTTATCAGTAACGTTCGTTCCATCCGTTTACAGAAAAACATAGCTCAGAAGGAAACACTGGAATTGCAGGTGGTTGGTGAGAATCCGGTTGATGCATTCAACTTGGTTATCATGAAGATGTGTAATCTCTCGGCAATTGATGTGGTAGATACTAAAACCGAAGGTGCTGCTTCATTCATGGTAGGAACTACGGAATATGCCGTACCTCTGGGGAATATGATTGATGTAGAAGCTGAAATAGCCCGTATGGAAGCAGAATTGAAGCACAAAGAAGGTTTCCTGCAAGGCGTTATGAAGAAGCTGAGCAATGAGAAGTTTGTGAATAATGCTCCTGCCGCTGTCCTTGAACTGGAACGTAAGAAACAGGCGGATGCGGAAAGTATTATCAACTCTCTGAAAGAGAGTATTGCTGCGCTGAAGAAATGATTTATTTAAGTAGGTGAGCATAATTAGTTTATATGATGTTAAATGATAATTTATCGGCGAGGGAATGGGTACGCGGACTACGCGGATAAGGCGGACGAACGCGGACTTTAATCTTTTAGACGCGGATGACACGGATGACGCGGATTTTTAAAGCTGCGCTATACATACCGGCATATCACACCGAAGGAAAAAAGAATCCGCGTCATCCGTGTCATCCGTGTCTGAAAGATTACTTGCACGCCGAAGGAGAGCCTTGCTCCAGCGCTACGCTGGTAAATTATCATTTATAGAACAAGTTAATTTTGCATGAGTACTTATCCCTAATTACTTATCCCTAAAAAAATAGCCCTTGCAATATCCGATTACTGCAAGGGCTAATTTATTTTTTATAAATCAATGCTATTACTTTTCCAGCAGTTCTTTCAGAAAAGAATCCAACTCTTCATCCAGACCTTTCAGCAATTCTTCGTTCACAAGCAACGTATCATCATCCATCAGCAGTAACTCTGCAATTGTCTCCTTTTCATCATCCACTAATACGAAAGAGTAAGGTTTCAGAATAGTCAGTTTTTCAAAGTCACCTCCGTTCTTCATGTTGTGGAGTAAGGTAGAAAGAATACGTTCTACATTTTCGTAGAAATCATCTCCGTCATAAGTCATCCATTCCTCGATAGAGACACAAGCCAGATATTCGTCTTCGTCATCAAAGATGGACAATTCGCCGGAATTCTGGTTGGCTTGCAGATGGATGTCGGTCACAATGGTTTGCTCACAGCCGCAAGTGTATTTGGCGACTGCCTGTTTAATGGCCTTTTCAAGGAGTGATAATGATGCTTGGCTCAGTTTCATAATAGATATTCTTTCTTAATGGACGTTCAAAGGTATAAAAAAAATAATTACCTCTGCATCATTTCTCTAAAAATCATTTTTAAATCTTTCCATTTGGGCGTTCAGTCGGGTCATTCCCTCCTTTCGCTCCTGCAATTCGTTCAGGTAGCGGGTTATTGCGAAGTAATTGGGGATATCCATGAGGTCTACGCCTTCCTGAGTTTTCTTCTCGTCTATTTTGTCTACATCGTATGCTACTTTCTGCGCTTTCAAGGCCCATTCTTCTGCTGTATGAATGCTGTCCTGCATTTCGTATCCTAAGGCAATGTTATAGGCGGCATACATTTTCTGCTTTCCTTTTTTCTTTTTCTCATAGGTTTGCTTCCAGAGTTCAATGGCCTTGTCCCAGTTATCTTCGCGGACAAAGACCGCGGCATCACGCATATTTACGGAACCGCCTGTAAAGAGATAGCGGGAAGCTGTTTTCCAATGTGGCAGCATATGGCTCACGGGGATAGTGCCGGCAAATTCGGAAGCCTCTCTCAGCATCTCTTTTTCACTGATGAGTCCTGCGCCTGCCTGTGCCATACTGGGAGCTGCATGATCCCAGAAGATGCTGTCGCTGGCATTGACTGTCACCATCGGACCGTTGCGTTGGGGCAGATACACCTTTACGGTAGGATATACTTTCAGGTCAAGCGTACCTGCATATACTCCCCATTCCGGTAAATATTCGATTTTACGGATGGAGCGCATCTGTACGTTCTCCAAGGCTATCAGGAAGTCCGCATCCAGACTTTGGGTGAGCTTTTCCACTTCCTCTTTGCTAAGGCTGCTTTCGCGCGGAATCATATCATGGGCACGCAAGGCAGAGTCGCAAATAATCACTTCATCGAAATAATTCTCGTTGGCAAGTGCCTCTGCCAGTGATTCCGTGGCGATTTTGCCATCCCCATTGAAATACTTTGTCTTGCGTGCTATTTCTGTCTCATCTTTTTTCTTCTCATCGTTTTCCTCCAGAATCAGCTTGTTATCCGGGATAGGAGGCATATTATTTACCACAGCTACGCGCCTGAGGGCGGACGGAAAGCTGACTTCCGCCGGCAACATATAGTCGATGGAGAGTTGCTCTATGCTTTGGCAACCGCTGAACAGCAGAACACAGCACACCAATAGTGAGTACGAATATTTAGTCATAAGCTTATTCTTTATCTAGGAATAACAAAAATACACTTTTGTATGGATATAGAAAAGCCTCCAACAGTTTTTAACCGTTGAAGGCTTTTATTAGTGATTAGCGATAAGTGGTTAGCATACTAATCACTAATTACTTATCACTAACCACTTATTACATATTCTTCCCGTGGCAATTCTTGTACTTCTTGCCACTTCCGCAAGGACAAGGATCATTACGTCCTACCGTCTTTTCCGCACGAATCGGTTCACGCTTCACTTGTTCGCGTGTGTCCTGTTGGGCAGCGGCCTGTTGGTTCGGATCGCTCAGATCTTGTTTCTGTTCGCGGTATTTGCTCATATCCTGCTTCTGTTCGGGAGCGGCCTGCTGAATTTCCTGCGGTTCCTGTACCGGGATTTGTCCGCGCATCAGGATAGAAACAGTCTGGTTATTGATCTTATCCACCATTGTATCGAACAGGTTTACAGACTCCAGCTTATAAATCAATAACGGGTCTTTCTGTTCGTAGCTTGCGTTCTGTACAGAGTGCTTCAGTTCATCCAGTTCACGGAGGTTCTCTTTCCATGCTTCGTCGATAACGTGCAGCAGGATAGACTTTTCAAACGCTTTTACCACTTCCTTACATTCGCTGTCGTAAGCGGCTTTCAGGCTGCAAGAGATGTTGTACATGCGTTTACCGTCCGTGATGGGGATCAGGATATTCTCGTACATGTGTCCCTGGGTTTCGTATACCTGCTTGATTACCGGATAAGCAACCTGTGCCATGCGGTCCGTCTTGCGCTTGAACTGTTCCATTGCCACATTGAAGGCTGCTTCAGCAAGCTTTTCCTTCTTTTCGTTACGGAACTGTTCTTCGTTGAAAGGCACTTCCATGGCAAGAGTCTGCAAGAAGTCCATTTTGCAGTTTTCGTAATCGGGAGCTTCAACGGCTGCGGCAACACGGTCCCAGATCATATTTACGATATCCATTCCGATACGTTCACCCATCAGGGCGTGGCGACGCTTGGTATAGACCACCGTACGTTGCTTATTCATCACGTCATCGTATTCCAGCAAACGCTTACGGATACCGAAGTTGTTTTCTTCCACCTTCTTCTGCGCACGCTCGATAGATTTCGAAATCATGCTGTGTTCTATCATCTCGCCTTCCTTGAATCCCATCTTATCCATCCAATGAGCCAGACGGTCGGAAGCAAACAGACGCATCAGGTCATCTTCCAGAGATACGAAGAATACGGAAGAACCCGGGTCTCCCTGACGTCCGGCACGACCACGCAACTGACGGTCAACACGGCGTGACTCATGACGCTCGGTACCGATAATAGCCAAACCACCGGCAGCTTTCACTTCGGGACTCAGCTTGATATCCGTACCACGACCCGCCATGTTGGTAGCGATGGTCACCGTACTGCTCTGACCGGCTTTTGCCACGATTTCGGCTTCCTTCTGGTGCAGCTTCGCATTCAATACGTTGTGAGGAATCTTACGCAAGGTAAGCATCTTGCTCAGCATTTCAGAGATTTCGACCGAGGTAGTACCTACCAGCACCGGACGTCCTGCCTGTACCATCTTTTCGATTTCCTCGATGACGGCCTTGTATTTCTCACGCTTCGTCTTGTACACACGGTCGTTCATGTCAATACGGGCTATCGGACGGTTGGTCGGTATCACGACCACATCCAGCTTATAGATATCCCAGAACTCGCCCGCTTCCGTTTCGGCCGTACCGGTCATACCAGCCAACTTATGGTACATACGGAAATAGTTCTGCAAGGTAATGGTAGCGAATGTCTGGGTAGCCGCTTCTATCTTCACTCCTTCTTTGGCTTCTACTGCCTGGTGCAGGCCATCGCTCCAACGGCGACCCTCCATGATACGTCCGGTCTGTTCGTCGACAATCTTCACCTGACCGTCCATCACTACATAGTCAGTATCTTTTTCGAACATCGTGTATGCCTTCAGCAACTGGTTGATGGTATGTACACGTTCTGCCTTAATGGCATAGTTCGTCATGAATTCGTCTTTCTTGGCAAGCTTTTCCTCGTCGCTCAGCCCGGGCTCGTTTTCCAAAGCCGAAAGTTGGGCCGCGATATCAGGCAACACAAACAAGGTAGGGTCTTGCGACTTGCCGGTAATCAAGTCGATACCTTTATCGGTCAAGTCAACGCTTTTCAGCTTTTCATCTATCACGAAATACAGAGGTTCTACCGCTTCGGGCATACGCTTGTTGTTCTGCTCCATGTAGATTTCTTCGGTCTTCAGCATACCTGCCTTGATACCCGGCTCGCTCAGGAACTTGATGAGCGGCTTATTCTTAGGCAAAGCCTTGTGGCTGCGGAACAAGGCGAGGAAACCGGCTTCCTGGTCTTCCTTCTTATCCGAAGCAATCAGACGCTTGGCGTCCGCCAGGTATTGGGTAGCCAACTTGCGCTGTGCCTCTACCAGTCTTTCTACCAGCGGGCGGAGCACTTCGAACAACTGCTCGTCGCCTTTAGGCACCGGACCGGAAATAATCAACGGAGTACGCGCATCATCAATCAATACGGAGTCGACCTCATCGACGATAGCATAATTGTGCTGACGCTGTACCAGGTCTTTCGGGCTTACCGCCATGTTATCACGCAAGTAATCGAAACCAAACTCGTTATTGGTACCGAAGGTGATATCTGCCATATAGGCACGACGGCGTGCCGCCGAATTGGGTTGGTGCTTATCGATGCAGTCCACACTCAAGCCGTGGAACATATAAAGCGGACCCATCCACTCCGAGTCACGCTTTGCCAGGTAATCGTTGACCGTCACCACATGTACGCCATTACCTGTCAAGGCATTCAGGAATACCGGCAACGTAGCCACCAGTGTCTTACCTTCACCTGTCGCCATTTCGGCTATCTTGCCCTGATGCAATACCACACCACCGAAAAGCTGTACATCATAGTGCACCATGTTCCAGGTAATCTCATTGCCTCCGGCTATCCAATGGTTCTTCCAGATAGCCTTGTCGCCCTCTATCCGAACGAAATCTCTTCCTTGTGCAGCCAGATCACGGTCCATATCCGTAGCTGTCACTTCGATTTCCTCATTCTCGGCAAAACGGCGTGCCGTATCTTTCACGATGGCGAAAGCCGTAGGCAATACGTCGTTCAATGCTTTTTCGTATTTATCGAGAACTTCTTTCTCCAGTTTGTCTATCTGATTGAAAATCGGTTCACGCTTTTCGATGTCTGTCTGTTCGATGGTTGCCTTCAGGTCTGCAATCTTCTGGTTCTCTTCAACGGCAGAGTCCTTGATGTACTTCTTCAATTCTTCTGTCTTGGCACGCAGCTCATCGTTCGTCAACTTCTGGATTTCCGGATATACTTCCTTCACCTTATTCACCCACGGCTGGATTTCTTTCATGTCGCGAGTCGCCTTGTTTCCGAAAATCTTGCTTATAAATTCATTAAATCCCATTATGTTGTTGTTTTTATTATTTCTGATAAAAAATGATTATTCTATTTCGGTTGCAAAGATAAAAAATTCGCCCTGTATCCGAAAACATCATGGATACAAATTACTTGCGAATGCCCGTAAGAGGGGCCGACATGGCGGCGTTGGGCGCCCGAATGCGCATGAAATGAGCTACTGTAGGAGCAATGGTAGCTACCTTGACCGGTGTATACAGAATTTCCGGCTTTATATTGTTACCTATGAAAACAAGCGGGACCGAAGCGTATGTATCACGCACAACATGAGTGGAATGTGAGGCTTCATCGATAACCGACCACCCGGGCATGATTTCCACATATATATCGCCCGAACACTTCGAATTGAACGTGTTGCGGATTTTATCGATACGCGGAGTCCATGCTCCCAGCAACAGGCGTTGCGAAGAGTAAGCCGTACGCACACCGCTCATCTGCACCACGAAATCGGAAGCACGGTTCAATATCTCCGTCAGGTTCAGCTTACGGTCCTCTATCAGTTTATGATTTAAATAAATTTGACGGTCGTAATAAGTCTCTACATATTGGCCGGGGCCATATACCGCCATCAGGTACATATTCAACAGAGCGGCACAACGCTCGATATGAAACTCACCGCTGGGGATACGGTATTGGGCTGCATCTTTGGGTTCGGCATCCACATAGCCCGTAGAGGTAATAAAGAACAAGGTATTCGCCAATCCTACTTTCCGGTCAATCAAGTCCAGCAGGTCCGCTATTGACTGGTCCAGGCGCACATACATGTCCTGGATTTCCATCGCATACTCCGTATTCGGCTTATGGGCATAATTGCCCGCATAATACGAGAGGGTAAGCAAATCGGGGATATTGTCCTTCCCTACCTGTGTGTTTTGCAGGCAAGCGTTCACCAGGCGGTTCACCTCATCGTTCACATACGGACTGGTCTTGAACTTGCGGTATTTCTCTCCGCGCTCGTCAGAGAAATCATGCTTGAAAGTCACTTGCTTGACCGAAGAGGTCACATAGCGATACGAAGTGACGGGCAGGTAAGGTCCCCACGTCAGGCTTCCGATACGGAAATCGAGCCCTTCGTAATCATTGTATGTCGTCACCCATTCGGGGAAAGTGCCATAATAAGTAGAGCCGCACCATTTGCCGGTCTCGTCGTTCAGCCAAAGCGCACACTTTGCCGCATGCCCTGCCGAAAGGACAGCCATCTCACGCGTAGGAGCAATCGAATAAACCTCAGCGGCACCATTCGAAGCCACCATCAGCTCGTCCGACAAAGTAGAGACCAACAAGTGTTGGGGCGAAGTGCTCTCGGAAGTGTAAATGCCCATATAGGCAGGGTCGTCTACGCACTTTATCATCCGCAGCGTATTGCGGTCCATCCAGCGGTTGCCTACGATACCATTATAATAAGGTGTAGTCCCGGTATAGACAGAAGCCACCGCCGACGAGCGGTCCATATTGATGAAATCGTATTCTGCATTGCAATACACACGTCCTTCTTTCATCAGCCGCTTGAAGCCTTTCTCGCCATACAGGGCAGAGAACGCCTCGATGTAATCCGAACGGAGCTGGTCGATGGTCAGTCCCACGACCAGACGGGGTACGGGCGACGTAGTCTGCGCCTGCAGACCAGTCAAGACAATGACGGTAATTAAAGATGTCAGTATGCGTTCTTTCATTTCTTTTTATTCCAAACTAAAACACGGCTCACAGAGTTTACCAGCAAACCGAGTGCCAAAGGTAATATTGTTAAATTAAATTTTTGCCCACAAATCAGGAATATCACCATAAATAATGTTAAATACACCATATTTATGAGGTGATAAGGGTCTTTTCGCCCCTTTATCTCGTGCCAAAGCAGGAACGGAAGGTAAAATAAAGGTATCGGATTGAACAACCAGAGCAGCCAGTTGGAGCCTACCGTCGGGTGGATAGAGAAGAAAAACAGGAAAGCCACAACGCATCCGGCAAGTCCCTGCAAGGTGCACAAGAGCAAATCCCAGCCCCACCATACGCGCCGACGCTTCCATTGTATCCATCCCATCAGGACACATACCGCAAGGAACAGGACTCCGCACGTCAGGGGAGATAACGGGAAACCCGCCTCTACCGGTTCGGGGTCGACATCCACAATGGTCGTCTTTTCGGATACCAACGGACGTCTAGAACCGTCGGGCGCCACGATATAGGCGCTATCGGCATAATGCAGCATATAGAAAGGCGCAAACATCTGCAAGCGCTTCCCTATCGGTTTGTCGGCTTCCGCGCCCAGGCATAAGTCGATGCCGAACTCATCCCACGGGGCCTCCGTAGTAAATTCATGCACAATACTGCGGAAAGTCTTCCCGCTTATCGAATCGGCATACACCACCTTGCCGTTGATAGCTTCCTCTATCCGGTCACGGGCACGGGTAGTACAGTTATCATAGAAATAATTATAACGGTACACGCGGTTCTCGGGGCGGTAATTTTCTTCGAGCAAGGCAAGCAGCTTCAGTTTTTCGTCCTGAGTCAGGTTCAATACTTGCTGGTAGACCGAGGAGCCGCGCATGGTATATTCTTCTACAAAATATATATAAGGTGTAATCCCCAACTGGTAATCGGTCTCTCCCTTCACAAAACGCCAGACGAAATGAGGCGTCCCGAAGCTGAACATGCCATAGTTGAAAACCAGGTCGGTTCTTCGCGTATAGTTTTCGTAACGGATGGCCGTATGCCCGAAATGCGCATAGATTTCACTTCCCGGAGCACAGGTAACCAAACTGAACCGTATGCTGTCCGACTTGAAGCCGGATGCGTGAGCCATGTTAACTATAAGCAACGCCAAGAACAGATAGATGGGTTTTCTCTTCATTATATATTCATTTCAGTCTCAATTCGGGTGCAAAAATACAAGGAATAATCAGATGTCCGAAAGAAAATCCGAGTTTTATTGCGTGACCTATTTATTTTTTAGTTTACTTTGCACCGCAAAAAACGAAAAAAGAAGTGAACTTAGTAATCGACATAGGCAATACCGTTGCCAAACTGGCCGTGTTCGACAAGGAAGACATGGTAGAAATCATCCGTGGGTCAAACCACTCACTGGACTGTCTTCCCATGCTATGCCACCGCTATCCCATCGAACAAATCATCATCGCGTCGGTCATCTCGCTGAGCAATACCATCCGCAGGCAATTGAGAAAAATAGAGCTGCCCATCTTGGAGTTAACATACGAAACCCCCATTCCTATCCGGAACATGTATAAAACCCCCAAGACCCTGGGCATGGACCGGCTGGCGGCCGTAGTAGGAGCCAACTACCTGTGTCCCGGTAAAAACCTGCTGGTAGTAGATGCAGGCACCGCCCTGACCTATGAGTTCATCGACGCGGAAGGATGCTATTGGGGAGGAAACATCTCACCGGGCATCTACACCCGCTTCAAGGCCCTGAACGCTTGTTGCGACAAGCTTCCTCTGATAGAAAAGGGCGGCGATTTGCCCGAGTTCGGATACAGTACCGAAACCGCTATCCGTGCCGGAGTCATCAAGGGGATTGAATTCGAAATAACGGGCTATATCCATCTGATGCAAAAAAAATATCCCGACCTTTTGGTTTTTTTAACCGGAGGAGATAAATTTTCTTTTGATACAAACTTAAAAAGTATCATCTTTGCAGACAGATTTTTAGTGTTGAAAGGTTTAAACAGAATATTGAACTATAATGTTAAGAAATAAAGTACTTCTCTTTAGCGTGCTGATGTTAGGAAGCTGCCTGACGGCTATCGCCCAATCGAGCACAAACTCTCCTTATACACGATATGGTTTGGGTGATTTGTCCGACCGGGGATTTGCCAACAATGCCGCCATGGGAGGCGTAGGTTACGGTATGCGTTACAGCGGAAACATCAACCTGACCAATCCGGCTTCCATATCTTCCGTCGATTCACTCTCGTTTATGTTCGACTTGGGCATGAGCCTGAAAAGCTCCAACTACAAGGAAAACGGAATCAGCTCCAACGCCAAAAACTCCAGTTTCGACTATATAGCCATGCAATTCCGCCTGCACAAGCGGCTGGGCTTTGCCATCGGCTTTACTCCATTCTCGAATGTAGGATATAATTTCTCGACCACCACACCGGTAGAAGGAAACGAAGATTATACCGCCACCAATACGTTTTATGGGGACGGTGGACTGCAACAGGTTACTGCGGGACTGGGCTTCAAGATACTGGACAATCTTTCTATCGGAGCCAGTGCCGGATACATCTATGGTAGCCTGGATTATCAGTCGAGTGTCGCGTTCAACACCAACAGCGACCAGACCATCGTCTACAACAGTGTCAGAGTCAAAAGTTATGTGGCTGACTTCGGTTTGCAATACACCCAAAAGGTGGGCAAAGAGGATAACCTTACGTTAGGTTTGGTATACGGACTGGGGCATGTATTAGGTTCTACCGACACGCGAGGCATCCAAGTCACGGACAATGAAAACTATTCGGTAACCAATGAAACGGTCCTGAAGGACGCATACGGCATTCCACACACATTCGGTGCCGGCCTTGCCTATACGCACAAGGACAATTTAACTATCGGAGCCGACTATACCTTGCAGAAATGGTCTTCAGTAAAATACCAGAACCTTGACAATATGTACAAGGACCGGACGAAGATAGCCATAGGAGCCGAGTTTCTGCCCAACCCTCTCGGAAGAAACTATTTGCAACGTATCCGTTACCGCGTGGGATTCAACTATGCTACTCCTTACCTGAAACTTCCCCAATACGAAGGTCCGTCTGAATACAGCATCAGTGCCGGATTCGGATTCCCCCTTAACGTGTTCCAGTATAAAACCATCTTGAGCCTGACAGGTCAATATGTACGGGTAAAACCCTCTGTATCCAACCTGTTGTCGGAAGACCGTTTTGTCATCAAATTAGGGCTGACCTTCAACGAACGCTGGTTCATGAAGTGGAAAGTCAACTAATGAAAGCGACCGGAAACCCGATGTCATGAAATATGTAGGGCTGTTGGCTATATGGTTTCTTTGTTCCATCCCGCTCTGTGCACAAACAGGAAAAGAAGATGGTTCGCGCTTCGGACACGGTGAAGACAGTGTCCGTTGCCGGCAAAATATCGTCCTTTATAAAGGCTACATGCAGGCGAACGACTATCGCAAAGCGTATGTACCGTGGAAAGCTGTATTCGAGGAAACTCCGTGGGCACAAATCAGCACCTATACCAACGGAACCCAGATTCTGCGCGCGCTGATTGCCGAGTCGGCAAATGAAGAAGATAAAGAACATTACCTGAAAGAACTGATAGCGGTACACGACCAATGCATCAACTACCTGGACTCGCTCAACACATTGGCTTCTGCTCCTGTTACATCCGGCTTTATTATGGGAATGAAAGTACACGATTACGTGATGTTCTCCATGCATCCGGATATCGACAAGGCATACCGCATGGAACAACAAGCCATAAGCCAGGAAAAAGAAAACTCTACCTACTTCATGTTGCAAGACCTGATGGACTTATCTCTGCAAAAGCTGAAAGCGGATGCCGACCACATCGAACAGTTCATCCAAGACTACCTGACAGCATTGCATTACGCCAACGCCCAGTTAAAGCGAACGGGGTCTGATGCACAGGAACAGCCCTTATGGACTATGACCAAAGACTATATCGACTCCCGTTTCATCGAAAGCGAACAAGCCACCTGCGAAAAGCTGCAAAAGATATATGCTCCCAAGATAGCACGGCACAGGACAGACCTCTCCTACCTCAACCAGGTAATATCGACATTGAAGCAACTGAAATGCACCGGAGAAGACGCTTACCTGATGGCTTGCGAAGCAGCATACGAACTGACTCCTACAGCCGAGAATGCAGCGGGATGCGGACGCCTTTGCTACAAGCGGGGAGAAACAGACAAAAGCATCACGTTCTTCGAAGAAGCCATTATGCTTGACCCCGATTCGGTCCGGAAAGCCGCTTACTGCTATGATGCCGCCATCGTCTTGTTCAGGCAAAAGCAATGGAAACGGGCAAAACAGTTCGCCCAAAAATCCATCGACTTCAATAAGGACGATGGGAAAGCCTACATACTGATAGCCCAGATGTATGCTTCGAATCCCAACTGGTGTAAAGAGACGACACTGAACCAATGCACGTTCTATGCCGTAATCGATAAATTGAAGAAAGCACAAACCGTCGATGCAAGCCTGACGGACGAAGCCACGCGGCTTATCGACGCATATACCAAACATATTCCTAACGCAAAATCGCTTGCCGACTTAGGCTTGCAGAAAGGGAATGCCGTCATCATCGGCGGCTGGATAAATGAAACCATAATTTTAAGATAAACCAATATTATGCCCCATAAACCGACAAACAAGAGATACATGTTCCCGCTTAGCCTGACGGTTATCGTATGGATAGCCATGATGTTCGTTTTCCTGCCTTCGTGCAAGAAAAAAGAGAACCTGGCAGCTGCAGTAGGAAAAGGAGACTCAATACCCGATATGCGTACCACCGGAGTTACAACCTACATTTCCGATTCCGGCATGATACGCTATAAAATCATTACAGCCGAATGGCTGGTCTATAGCCGGATAGACAGTCCGTATTGGGCTTTCAAGAAGGGTATCTACCTGGAAAAGTTCGATACCCTGTTCCGTATCGATGCCAGCATCAAGGCAGATACAGCCTATTTTTACGAACCTAAGAAATTATGGGAACTGCGCGGAAACGTGCACATACGCAGCCAGCGGGGAGACAAGTTCGATACGCAACTGATGTACTGGGACCAGAACAAAGAGCGTATCTATTCCGACCGCTTCATCCGGATAGAACAGACGGACAAAGTATTGACGGGCTACGGCTTCGAGTCGAACCAACAGATGACCGAATACCAGATATACAACAATACCGGTATATTCACCGTCGAAGACACGGCACCGGCAGATACCGCCAACCAACCGAAAACCAACTGAGCAACGACATGACAGGCCTTATCATCAAACTCCTTATATGTATAGCGCTTTCCACCTTCTTTGCAGGGATGGAAATCGCTTTTCTGTCTTCCAGCAAGCTCCGCTTCGAGATGAAGAAAGACAACAGCCTGCCGGCACGGATTCTATCCCGGTTCTACCGCAACGCCAACCATTTTGTCTCTACCATGCTGGTAGGCAACAGTGTCTCGCTGGTGATGTTCTGCATCTGGATGATTGAATTGCTCGATCAACATGTCTTCCTGTCGATGGGCATTCCCCCTCTTTTATTACTCCTTATCGAGATGCTTATCTCGGCAATCATCATGGTCATTACCCTCGAATTCATCCCCAAGACCCTGTTCAAGATGTTCCCGGGACATTGCCTGTACGTTTTTGCCGTCCCGGCTTTCGTATGCTACGTCATTCTCTACCCCATCAGCCGGCTGGTGTCTTCGCTTTCCGCCGGCATTCTCCGCATATCCGGACATAAGGTAGACAAGAAAGCCACCGAAATGGCATTTACCAAAGTCGATTTGGACACCTTTATCCAAAACAGCCTGAAAGATACAGACAACCCCGAAAACATCAATACCGAAATCGAACTGTTCCGCAACGCGCTCGACTTTTCGAATATCAAGGCACGCGACTGCATGATTCCCCGCACCGAAATCATCGCGGTCGAGCTGGATACGCCACTCGACAAGCTGAAAGAGACCTTCATCGAGCACGGCATCAGCAAAGTCATTGTCTACAAAGAGAATATTGACAACATCGTGGGCTACATCCATTCTTCCGAAATGTTCAAGCCTCTTACCGACTGGCATAAAAACATACGGCGCATCCCCATCGTGCCCGAATCGATGAGCACCCATAAGCTGATGAAACTCCTGATGCAGCAAAAGCGTTCGCTGGCTGTAGTCGTCGACGAGTTCGGAGGGACTTCGGGCATTGTCTCGATGGAAGACCTGGTAGAAGAAATCTTGGGTGACATCGAAGACGAGCACGATACCAATTCTACCGTAGCAAAAGCCATCGGCGAAAACGAATACATCTTCTCGGGACGCCTCGACATCGAGAAAGCGAACGAAGAATTCGGGCTCGACCTGCCCGAAAGCGATGAATACCAGACCATAGGCGGACTGATACTCCACGAGTTCCAAAGCTTCCCGAAAGCCCATGAAGTGGTGGTCATCAACCGGTTCCATTTCAAGATAATCAAGGTCACGGCTACCAAAATAGAACTGGTAAAACTGAAAGTTATGCCGCAAACCTAAGGAAAACATCATTTTTTTGTCGAAAAACAGCTTTGCTAAACACATTTTTTGTATCTTCGTGCGCTAAAAGGAAAAACAATAAACAAAATAATCACTTTAAATGGCAACTTTACAATCAATTAGAAGCAAAGGACCACTTTTGGTCATTGTAATCGGTCTTGCCCTTTTCGCTTTCATCGCGGGTGACGCCTGGAAAGTACTCCAGCCGCACCAAGGAAGACAAGACGTCGGAGAAGTCAACGGAGAGAAGCTCTCCGCACAAGAGTATCAGCAAATGGTAGACGAATTCAGCGAAGTCATCAAGCTGACCAACGGACTGAATTCACTCAACGAAGACCAGCTGACAAACATCAAGGACCAGGTATGGAATACCTATGTCACCAATCAGCTGATTGCCGCCGAAGCCGAGAAACTGGGTCTGACCGTTACCGACAAAGAACTTCAGGCAATCATCGACGAAGGCACCAATCCCCTGTTGATGCAGACTCCGTTCCGCAATCCGCAGACAGGAGCGTTCGATAAGGATATGCTGAAGAAATTCCTGGTAGAATACGCTAACCTGGGTTCTTCACAGATGCCGGCACAGTATGCCGAATATTATCAGAAATTGGGCAACTTCTGGAAATTCGTAGAAAAGACACTGAGACAGTCTACTTTGGCTTCGAAATACCAGAACCTGATTGCCAAATCATTGATTTCAAATCCGGTAGCTGCAGAAGACGCATTCAAGGGACGTACCGAGCAGAGCGACTTGCTTTTGGCAGGTGTTCCTTACGCCAGCATCAGCGACTCTACCATCACCGTATCCGACGATGAAATCAAGAAGCTTTACAATGAACGGAAAGAGGCATACAAGCAGCCCGAAGAAACCCGCGACATCCAATACATCGATGTACATGTAGTTCCTTCCGCCGCCGACCGTGAAGCCGTATTGAAAGAAGTGACTGAATACAGCAACCAGCTGGATAAAACGACCGACGACTATGCCGCGTTTATCCGTTCTACCGGCTCGGCTGTCAACTATACCGGTGTAGCTATCAACAAGACATCGCTTCCGCAAGACGTGGCAGCCCGTCTTGACTCCGCTTCGGTAAACGAAGTGTATGGTCCTTACTACAACCAAAGCGATGACTCTTACAATGCTTTCAAGATTATCGCCAAGGCTACCGCTCCCGACTCTATCCAATACCGTCAGATTCAGGTAATGGCTGACACAGAAGCACGCCGTACCGAACTGTCAGACAGTATCTATAATGCCATCAAGGGTGGTGCCGACTTTGCCGAAGTGGCAAAAGCATACGGACAGACCGGCGAAAGCACTTGGATTAACGCACTGAGCTGGGAAGGCGCGGAACTGGATGCCGACAACCTGACATACATCCAAACGCTCATCAACCAGCCGGTAAATGAACTGAAGAATCTGAAAATCGGACAAGCCAACCTGATTATCCAAGTAATGGGCAAAAAAGCCATGAAACCGAAATATCAGGTAGCCGTTGTAAAATGCCCGGTTGAGTTCAGCAAAGAGACTTACAGCGACGCATACAACAAGTTCAGCCAGTTCGTTGCCCAGAACACGACACTGGAAGAAATGAAGAAAAACGCCGAAGAAGCCGGATACAGCCTGATTCCCCGTTCCGACTTCCCGAGCAACGCACACTATGTAGGCAATATCCACTCTACCCAAGACGCTTTGCGCTGGATTTTCGACGCGAAAGTGGGCGAAGTGTCTCCGCTCTACGAATGTGGCGACAACGACCACATGATAGTAGTAGGCTTGGAAGGCATCAACAAGAAAGGTTATGTCAACATCAACAAAGTGGCGAATATGTTGCGTGCCGAAATCATCCGCGACAAGAAAGCGGAACAGCTGATGGACCAGATGAACGGCTTCAACAGCCTGGCACAAGTAAAGGAAATGAAAGATGCCGTAAGCGACAGCGTGAAACACGTAACATTCAACGCGCCGGCTTACATCTCGGTTACACATGCCAGCGAACCGGTAATCAGCGCATACGCTTCGAAAACCGATGTTGACAAAGTGTCAGCTCCCATCAAAGGCAATGCAGGTGTCTATATGATTCAGGTATATGCCAAAGACAAGGGCAGCGAAGAATTCGATGCCAAGAAAGAAGAAGCTACACTCACCTCTATGGGTTCGGCATACGCCAACCAGTGCATCTATGAATTGAGAGAGAAAGGCGAAGTGACCGACCAGCGTTACCTCTACTTCTAACGCAGGAAGGCAACTTGCCGGAAAAGCCGCAGCGGTACAAAAGGCGCAGCGTTTTCATGAAGATGAAATGCATGAACGCGTCTTTGTACCGCTGCGGTCGTTTTCCCCAAGAAAACTCAAAAGAACGAGAATAAAAAAACTCATGACTCTATTCATATACGACCAGACTTTCGAAGGATTGCTTACGGCTCTGTTTGATGCTTACGCACGGCGGACATTCCCTAACCAACTATTGCGTGAAACAGAGCCTTTGCCTTTGTTCTACGACGAAGTGCATCACGTAATAACCGATACCGTCAAAGCCGAACGGGTATGGAAGGCTTTGTGCCGGAAACTATCGCATCGTACAACAACCTGCATCACGTATTGCTGGCTATCGGAAGCACCCGAGGCACCCATGCTCCTGATGCGTTACATGAAAACGATATTCGATGCTAAACAACCCGTCGACACCAACTTTGCCGACCCGACTATTCTGGCTGTTACCCAACTGGGCAGGAAAGTAAGCGGCGAACGGTATCGCATCCTGCAATTCATGCGTTTTCAGAAACTGGCAGACGGAACCTATTTCGGCGTCATGGAGCCTTTATATAATGTCCTGTCGCTGACCATCGCCCATTTCCGCGACCGTTTTGCCGACCAGCGATGGATTATCTACGACGCGCGCCGACGTTTCGGCTATTATTACGATGGCAAGGAAGTGAATGAAATTACTTTTACCGACCCCGACCAGACGGCATTGGCAACAGGAAAGCCCGACGAAAGCCTGCTAGACAAGAACGAAAAGCTTTATCAGACACTTTGGAAAAACTATTTCCACTCCATCTGCATCCGCGAACGGCTCAATCCTGTCAAGCATAAGAAAGACATGCCTGTGCGCTACTGGAAATACTTGACCGAGAAAGACTGAACACGAGAATAAGAACCGAACACAGAGCCACAGAGATTTATTGACTTACCAACTAACCATTTCTTGACTTCATCATTTTTTAGCATGTAAAAATTTGTTTGGTGCTTCAAGGAATGAAAACGAGTTGCGTAAGCTTGAACGGAAGGTATTGATGAAGTCCGGAATCGCCACCAAAGCCAATTGCTTCCCCCGATGCATCTGACTGCATTTGGTGGAAGATTAATAATCTTACAGCCGAAAGATTAATAATCTTATCGCTTGAAGATTATTAATCTTATCAGAAACGAAGCTATCTGCTCCGTTACAGGCAGTAGGATGTGTAGGCGGTTTTTTAAATATTGAGAGCCGAACACAGAGACACAGAGTCACAAAGGAAATGATTAGTCGGTAATCAAAATAAATCTCTGTGACTCTGTGTCTCTGTGTTCAAAAAAAACATCCCCGGCTAAAACGGGAAGAGCAGCGGAAGAACAAAAATCATCACAACGCCCATGATAATCTGCAAGGGCAATCCTACCTTGACATAATCCATGAACGTATATTGCCCGGCAGGCATTACCAAGGCATTGGGCGGTGTAGAGAAAGGCGAAGCGAAACACATGCTGGCAGCCACCGTCACCGCAAACAGGAAAGGAACCGGACTGACATCGATCTGCAAGGCACTCTGCAAAGCTATCGGAGCCATGAGCACGGCCGTAACCGTATTGCTGATGAACATTGTCATCAAGGAAGTGGTGAAATAAATGCCTGCCATCAAGACCAAAGGTCCGTGTGTGCCCAATCCGCTGACCAGCGAACTGGATATGTAATCGGAAGCGCCGGTCTTTTCCAATGCCAGCGACATGGGGAGCATCCCCGCAAACAACACGATGGTTTCCCAGTTGATAGTCTTATAAGCCGCCTCCACATTGCGGAAGCATCCCGTAAGCACCATCAGCATGGCGGCAATCATCACCGCCGTAACCGGAGCCACCGGTATGAAGTCGAAAACCATCATGGCTACCATCAGGAGCATGATAACGGCTGCTACCGGAGCTTTATAGTCCAAAGTCACTTTTGCCGCCTCGGCAAGGGGTTGCCCCAATACCACCCAATCGGTATCTTCTTTCGTCAGGCGGGCTATGTCTTGCCACTGGCCCTGCACAAGCAGAACATCGCCGTTGTGCATCCGTTCCTTACCCAAATCCTGCAGGATGTATTCTTTCTTTCGCCGGATACCCAATACGTTCACATTAAATTTATCCCGGAATCCGGCTTCCTTCACCTGCTGATTGATGATGTTGGAAGAAGGCATCAGCACGATTTCGGCTATACCGATGTCGTAAAAGTCAAGCGAATGGGTGGCATGAGCTGCCATTTCCGTCGTATGCCCGTCCATCAACTGCATGGAAAAATCGGAAGCGAAGCGCGATACGGCTTCGGCATCGCCCGACACATAGAGCACATCGCCTGCCTGAATCACCGTATCGGGCGAAGCCAGCTTCTGTGTCACGGTCTTCAGAAAACGGTGTTGCGAGCCTTCGCCACGGCGCACCTCCAGGATATTCAGCCCATACTTGCGGCGCACATCCAGACCTTGTACCGTCTGACCCAATAAAGAAGACTCTTCCAATGCCTTAACGCGGAACAGATTAGTCGACAAACCGTATTCTTTTACCAATTCATTCAACGATTTTCCGCCGGAAGAGCGGTCGTCTTTCTTGCGTTTCTTCGACAAGAACCATTTCGTTAAGGGCAGCAGCACAATAATCCCCGTCACCATACAAACCAATCCCACCGGCAGGAAAGAGAAGAACGACAAAGGCTCGAAACCCGCATGAACCAGCGTATCCTGAATCACCAGGTTGGGCGGCGTACCGATAAGCGTCATCATACCGCCCATGCTGCTGGCAAAAGCCAAAGGCATCAGCAGGCGCGAAGGATTCATGCCGGCATTGTAAGCCAGGCTCACCACGATGGGTAACATCAGCGCCACCGTACCCGTATTGCTTACAAATGCGCCGATAGCCGAAGTCACCAACATCACCAACAGGAACAAGCGCAACTCGCTCTTTCCCGCCAGTTTCAGGATACGCGAGCTAATCATCTTTGCCAGACCTGTCTGGAAGATAGCTCCTCCTACTACAAACAGCCCGACCATCATAATCACCACCGAATTGGAAAAGCCGGAAAGGGCTTCTTCGGGAGTGAGGATATGAAAAATCAACAAGGCTATCAACGCACAAAGAGCCACAATATCCGACCGTACCTTTCCCGATACGAAAAAAACAGCCGACAGCACCAAAATCGCAAGGGTTATAAGCATAAATCTAAAAAACTAAAAGTGAACCAATAATTACAAGCAACTCTCGGAAAGCGGGAAGAAGATTATCTTAATATAGGATGAATCTCTTTTCCTTCCACGATGACAAACCGTTTCAACCTCCATGTTGGAACTGCTCGATGAGCGATGTAAGGTTTGCCGTAAACAAGCGGACGGAAATGGCAAGCAAGATAATCCCGAAAAACTTACGGATAATGTAAATGCCTCCTTTCCCCAACAGGCGTTCGATACGGTCCGTCATTTTCAGAACAACAAACACCCACACCATGTTCAGCAACAAAGCCAATAAAATGTTAAGAGTGGCATATTCCGCCCGCAAGGACAACAAGGTAGTGAACGAACCTGCTCCGGCAAGCAACGGAAAGACCAGCGGCACCAGCGTGGCTTCCTTAATGGGACCGATGTTCTTGAATACTTCGATATCCAATATCATTTCGAGCGACATCAAAAAGATGATAAACGCACCTGCCACGGCAAACGATGCAATATCGACCTGAAATAATTTCAGAATCATATCGCCGGCAAAAAAGAACGCCAGCAATAAGCCTGCCGCTATCAAGGTGGCCTTCACGGCATTGACCGGACGCCCCTTTTGCTTTTGGTCTAAGATAATAGGTACAGCCCCGATAATGTCTATCACCGCAAACAGCACGATAAACGCGCTGACCAATTCCTGTAAATTAAATACTCCCATAGCCTATTCATTTAATTTTTGTTCACAAATATAACATTAAAAAACGAGATTTGAGGCATAAAAGAGCAGTATTGCCCCAATTTTTATGAAAAAAAGCACAATAAAAGCATCGGGCAAAAAGAACATCAAAACCAATCCCTGCCCGAAGGGCAAGCATTAGCAGACGGTAAGAAACGATAAAAAAGGTAAAACCTATCCTACGTATCAGAATATTGTTTAATTTTGTGTGTTAAAATATAACTTAATAAAGTTAAAGACAGATGGAAGAAAACAGTATGTATAATAAGCTTTTGTTGCTCCCCTTGTTCCAAGGCCTCTGTAAAGAAGACTTTACCGCCATATTGGAAAAAGTAAAGCTGCACTTTCAAAAGCTTGCGGCAGGTTCTTGTATTGTACGCCAAAACGCCGCCTGCAACAGCCTGATTTTTGTCATACAAGGGAAAATTCTATCAGAATCGGCAGATACCACCCATAATTACGTACTCTACGAAACGCTGGAAGCACCGCATGTGATAGAACCATATTCCCTGTTCGGCATGTACCCGCAATACAACGCGTCCTATTACACGCAAACCCCGACCAACATCATTACCATTGATAAATCATACATCCTGACGGAACTGAACAAATATGCCATCTTCCAACTGAATTTCATGAACTTGCTCAGCAACCGGTCGCAAACCATTTACCGGCGGTTGTGGAATGCCCACATAGGCAACACCCAAAACAAAATCGTCAATTTCCTGCTGTTGCGATGCTCTACCGCCCAAGGAGGTAAAAGACTGCATATCCGGATGGAAGACTTGGCAGACCTGATTGATGATACACGCATCAATGTATCGAAGGTGCTGAACGACCTGAAACAGCAAGGGCTGGTATCGCTCAGCCGACGGGAAATAGAAATCCCCGACATGAATGCCCTGATAGAATACAACCAAACGAACAAATAAACATATAAATATGGAAAATCCGTTTTTACAACCTTATCATACACCGCATGCCACCGTGCCGTTCGACCGAATTACGCTGGCAGATTACGAACCGGCTATCCGCGAAGGCATGCGCCGCGAAGACGAGGAAATCGACGCTATCATAACCAATCCGGAAGAACCTACTTTCGGCAATACCGTAGCGGCATTGGAACATGCCGGCGAACTGCTCGACCGTGTCACGACGGTTATGTTTAACCTGATGAGCGCGGAAACCTGCGATGAACTGGAAGCCATTGCAGAGAAGCTGATGCCCGAATTGTCGGAACATAGCAACAACATCAGCCTGAACGAAAAGCTGTTCCGGCGCATCAAGCAGGTATATGACGTGCGCGACCGGCTGACACTTACGCCGGAAGAACAGCAATTGCTGGAAAAGACCTACGATGGCTTTGTGCGCAACGGCGCCAACCTTTCGGATACCGACAAAGAGACGTTCCGCAAGCTCAGCATGGAACTGAGCACGCTCACCCTCCGTTTCTCGCAAAACCATTTGAAAGAGACCAACAACTACGAACTGCACCTGACGGCAGAAGAAGAGCTGAAAGGATTGCCCGAAAGCGCTATCGAAGCCGCCGCCCATGCCGCCGCCGAGAAAGGAAAAACAGGATGGATATTCACCCTGCAGGCACCCAGCTATGTGCCCTTCATGAAATACAGTGACCATCGCGAACTGCGGCAGAAGCTATACCTTGCCTACAATACCCAGTGCACACACGATAACGAACAGAATAACCTCGAAATCGTCAAACGGCTGGTCAACCTGCGTATGCAAATCGCCCAACTGCTGGGATATACCGACTTTGCCGACTATGTGCTTCGCAAACGTATGGCAGAAGACAGCCGGCACGTATACCACTTGCTCGACCAGTTACTGGAAGCTTATACTCCCGCTGCCCATAAGGAAGTGGAAGAGGTCACCGCCCTGGCACGCCGGGTGGAAGGAGACGATTTTGAGCTGATGCCGTGGGATTTCTCCTACTATTCGGAAAAATTGCGGAAGGAGAAATACGACCTCGACGAAGAGGCACTCCGCCCCTACTTCGAACTGAGCCAGGTAAAAGCAGGCGTATTCGGGCTTGCCACCCGCCTGTATGGCATTTCATTCAAGGAAAACAAAGACATTCCCGTATACCATCCCGACGTCAAGGCATACGAGGTCTACGACAAGGACGGCAGCTTTCTGGCTGTATTGTACACCGATTTCCATCCCCGTGCCGGCAAGAAATCGGGAGCCTGGATGACCAGCTATAAAGAGCAATGGATAGACGACAAGGGCGTCAATAGCCGTCCGCATGTATCTGTCACCATGAATTTCACCAAGCCGACTCCCGACAAACCGGCGTTACTGACCTTTTCGGAAGTCACGACCTTCCTGCACGAATTCGGACACGCCTTGCACGGCATGTTTGCCAACACCCGCTTCAAAAGCATGAGCGGCACCAACGTTTACTGGGATTTTGTGGAACTTCCTTCGCAAATTATGGAAAACTTTGCCATTGAAAAAGAATTTCTTAATACCTTTGCACGTCATTACCAGACTCATGAGCCGCTTCCGGAAGCATTGATTCAACGAATCATAGACGCCGCCAACTTCAATGTGGCATACGCCTGCCTCCGTCAGGTCAGCTTCGGATTGCTGGACATGGCATGGTACACGCGCCGCACCCCGTTCGAAGGAGATGTGCGTACGTACGAACGCGAAGCATGGAAACGTGCGCAAATTTTACCGCAAGTGGAAGAGACGTGCATGAGCGTACAGTTCGGACACATCATGTCGGGAGGATATGCCGCAGGGTATTACAGCTACAAATGGGCAGAGGTGTTGGACGCCGATGCCTTCTCGGTATTCAAGGAAAAAGGTATCTTCAATACCGAAGTGGCACAATCGTTCCGCGACAACATCCTGTCGAAAGGAGGAACCGAACACCCGATGACACTTTACAAACGTTTCCGCGGTCAGGAACCTACCATCGATGCCTTGCTGAAACGGAATGGAATCATATAAAAACAAGAAGAATGAGAAAATACGGATTATATATCTGGATGTGCGTCTGCGCATTGCTCTGCAGTTGTAACCAGGAAGATGATGTGTTCGAGATTTTTGCCAACGGACAAACGTGGCACTGGAGCGGCTCGTATGACACCTCAAACTGGAAAGATGACAATAAAGGAACGCTGACCCTCTCAGTAGACGACGTAGCTAATATCAACAAAGACCCGAGCAATTTCATCATCCAATTCTCGGATGACGGAACCCTGAGCGGCAATGGAGAAGCGTTTACCTTTACGGGGAAATGGAGCGCCGACGGAAGCGACCAAAGCTTTTCCATCAGCCTAAGCCCTAACCGGACACCTACCGGACGCGACAAGACCTTTTACGATGAAATCAGCAATGCCCGTTTTTACCGGGGAGACGCCAGACTCATCAAGCTGTTCAACGCGGACAAGAACCATTTCATCCAGTTCTATCCCGTAGGATTCAGAAACTGACACCTTAATTATATTATACCTTTACTATATGTGCTATATGGAATCAACCGATAACAAACAAGAGACATTAGACAAGCGATATATGCGCATGGCGGCTATCTGGGCGGAGAACTCGTATTGCCAGCGCCGGAAAGTAGGTGCCCTGATAGTCAAAGACAAGATGATTATCTCGGACGGATACAACGGTACACCTGCGGGATTCGAAAACGTATGCGAGGACGAGCACGGACTGACCAAGCCCTACGTGCTGCATGCCGAAGCAAATGCCATAACCAAGATAGCCCGCTCGAACAACAGCAGCGAGGGAGCCACGCTTTATGTCACGGCGTCCCCTTGCATCGAATGTGCCAAACTGATTATCCAGGCAGGCATCAAGCGGGTGGTCTATGCCGAAAAATACCGGCTGGAAGACGGCATCGAGCTTTTGAAACGCGCAAACATTGAAGTGATTTATCTAAACAACGATAACGAATATGACAAATAACAACAAAAACCGGCTGATGCCTTTCCTGCTTGCCCTCTGTGTGGTAATAGGAATTTTAATCGGCACGTTTTATGCCAATCATTTCTCGGGCAACAAATTAGGCATCATCAACACCTCGTCCAACAAGCTGAACGCCCTGTTGCGCATCATCGACGACCAGTATGTGGACACCGTAAACATACACAACCTGGTAGAAGAAGCCATGCCGCAAATCCTCGGCGAACTGGACCCGCACTCGGCATACATCCCTGCCAAAGACCTGGAAGCGGTCACCGCCGACCTGAAAGGCAGCTTCAGCGGAGTGGGAATCCAGTTCACTATCCTGGATGATACCATCCATGTGAATAATGTCATCCAGGGAGGCCCTTCCGAGAAAGTAGGCATGCTGGCAGGCGACCGTATCATCGAAGTGGACGATTCGGCTTTCGTGGGGAAAATAGTAACCAATACGGAAGCCATGCGCCGGCTGAAAGGTGAAAAAGGAAGCACCGTCAAATTGGGCGTCTACCGCCCGGGAGAAGAAGAAATCCTTCACTTCACGGTCGTCCGGGGCGATATTCCTACCAAGAGCATCGACGCCGCTTACATGATTGACGAACGTTTCGGCTATATCAAAGTAAACAAGTTCGGCGAGACCACTTATCCCGAACTGCTCGTCGCGCTTGCCAAACTGAACCGTGCCAACTATGAAGGGCTGATTATCGACCTGCGCGGAAACACGGGAGGCTATATGGCGGCTGCCATCCAGATGATTAACGAGTTTCTTCCCAACAACAGCCTGATTGTATATACCGAAGGACGCAAATCACCCCGTGAGAACTATACGTCAAACGGTACGGGAAGCAGCCAGTCCACACCGCTTGTCATCCTGATGGACGAAGGCTCGGCTTCCGCCAGCGAAATCTTTGCCGGAGCCATCCAGGACAATGACCGCGGCACCATCATCGGCCGACGCTCGTTCGGCAAAGGCCTGGTGCAGCAACCCATCGAGTTCAGCGACGGGTCTGCTATCCGCCTGACCATCGCACGCTACTATACACCTTCGGGACGTTGCATCCAGAAGCCGTACGAAAAAGGCAATGACTCGGAATACGAAATGGACCTCATCACCCGGTATGAGCACGGCGAGTTTTTCTCGGCAGACAGCATCAAGCAAAACACCAAGGAGACTTACCACACGCGGCTGGGACGGACCGTGTACGGAGGAGGTGGCATCATGCCCGATATCTTTGTGCCGCAGGACACGACAGGTATGACAACTTATTTCCGCATGGCGGCAGCGCGCGGACTGATTATCCGCTATACGATGGAATATACGGACAAGAACCGCAGCACCCTGCAACAATATACCACGCCCGACAGCATGGCCGCTTACCTGAAAACGCAAAACCTGCTGGAGAAATTCGCTTCGTATGCAGAAAAGAAAGGACTGAAGCGCCGGAATATCCTGATGTATAAATCGAAAAAGCTTTTCGATGAAAACCTGTATGGCAACATCATCTACAACATGTTGGGCATCGAATCCTTTATCGAGTATAGCAACAAGACCGACAAAACCGTATTGAAAGCCGTAGAAGTATTGGAAAAAGGCGAATCGTTCCCGAAAGCGCCGGAAGAAAACGAACTGTGAAATCAAAGAAAGACATCAGAGCCCAAATAGCCCTGGAGAAGAAAAGACACGGGCAGGAAGAATCAGAAACCCGCTCTTCCCGGTTATTCCGCCTGTTGGAAACGCATCCGCTTTTCCGACAGGCAGGTACCGTCTTGCTCTATTATTCCCTTCCCGACGAAGTGCGCACGCATGCGTTCGTGGAAAAATGGAGCAAGGAGAAAACCATTATCCTGCCGGTAGTAAAAGGAGATGAACTGGAATTGCGGGCATATACCGGGAAGGCACACCTGCAGACCAGCACGTTCCACATCGAAGAACCTACGGGAGCCCCTTGGGATCCGACCCGCAAAATCGACCTTGCCATCATTCCCGGTGTGGCTTTCGACCGGAAAGGAAACCGCTTAGGACGCGGGAAAGGGTATTACGACCGCCTGCTCAGCCGGACGGAACTCTATAAAATAGGTGTATGCTTCCGGTTCCAGCTATACGAAGAAGGACTTCCCGTCGATGCGTTCGATACGCCGATGGACGAAGTGTGGACCGAAGACGGCAAGGTGTTCCCTGCTCCCTGACCCATCATTCCGCCTGTCAGCGGAACACGATGTTCACAATCACCTGCGAGCCTACCTGTGCATTCAGGTTCCGTATCAGCAACGTGCGGCTCATCGACAACTCCTGCCGAAGGACCGATGAGGACAAATGCACATACAATGTTTGGTTCTTGATGTACAGGTTGGTCGTATAGCGGGCTATGACCGGACCTACCACGTCTTTCCACGCGTCAATCAGCCGGTATTCGTTCAGCGGCGTTTCCAGCCCTTCCTGTCTCAGCAAACGGCGGATGATATCCCCTACCTGTTCCGTATTGTTCCGTTTCATGCGTTATCCTCCTCCGTACGTTCCGACACACATCCGTCTTCCACTTCAAACACTTTATAGTCTTCGCCTACCTCGCGCAATATCTTGTCGAGGTGTTCCCGGTTGGTGTCCGTAATAAATATCTGCCCGAAGTTATCGCCCGCCACCAGCTTCACAATCTGTTCTACCCGCGACGCGTCCAGCTTGTCGAAGATATCGTCCAGCAATACGATAGGGACACGCCTGTTTCCCGTCCGCTTCAGGAAGTCGAACTGAGCCAGCTTCAGCGCAATCAGGTAAGTCTTGTTCTGCCCCTGCGAACCTTCCCGCTTGATAGGGAAATCACCCAGTTTCATAACAAGGTCGTCTTTATGGATACCCTTGGTAGAATATCCCAAGATGCGGTCGCGCTGGCGGCTTTCCTTCAGCAATTGCGACAAGTTCCCTTCACTGGCATGCGACTCGTAGGAAAGGCTCACCTGCTCACGGTCTTGCGAGATATAAGCATAATACGACTGGAACACCGGCACAAACTCGTCTACGAAACTTTTCCGCTTCCGATAAACGGCTTCACCTAAAGACGCCATCGACTCTTCCCATAAAGCCATCAGCTCTTCTTCCGGCTCCATTTCCGATTTCAGCAAAGCGTTCCGCTGCTGCAACGCCTTGTTATACCGGATCAGCGCATCCAGGTATTCACGGTCGAATTGCGAAATCACCACGTCCATCAGCCGGCGCCGTTCCTCGCTTCCTCCGGCTATCAGCCACGAATCGGCAGGCGAAACCATCACCAAAGGTATCAGCCCGATATGGTCCGACAGACGCGAATATTCCTTCTTGTTCCGCTTGAACTGTTTCTTCTGCCTGCGCTTCAGCCCGCAATACACTTCCTCCGGCTCACCCAAATCATTCTCATAAAATCCTTGAATCACAAAGAAATCACGGTCGTGCAGGATGTTCTGCGAGTCGATGGGGTTGGTCGCGCTCTTGCAAAACGAAAGATAATACACCGCGTCCATCAGGTTGGTTTTCCCCATGCCGTTCTTGCCGATGATGCAATTCAGCTTCCGCGAAAAGCCCAGCTCCACCTGCTCCAGATTCTTGTAATTTAATATAGAAATGCGCTTCAACCACATAATTTACTCCTTATTTAAGTCACAAAAATACGAATAAAAGGAGGATTGATAAAAAAACTTGCCCGCAAATTTCATTTATAACTATAAATAAATTACTTTTGCTGACCGAAATCGCATGAAGCAGAAAATAATAAAAAAACAATAAGAAAGATGTCAAAACAAAACCAAACTCATGATCCATTGAATGTAGACGAAGCGTTGAACACTTCCGAAACATTCCTGTTAAAGAACAAGAACCTGCTGGTAGGTATCGTCGTCGCTATCGTCGTAGTCGTATGCGGATTCCTGGCTTACAACCATTTCATCGGCGAGCCCAACGAATTGAAAGCGTCCGAAGCCCTGTTCAAGGGAGAACAGTATTTCGGAAACAACGCCTACGAAGAAGCGTTGAACGGAGACAGCCTGGGATATGCAGGCTTCCTGAAAATAGCCGACGAATACAGCGGAACAGACGCGGGAAACCTGGCAAATGTCTATGCCGGACTCTGCTATGCTCAGTTGGGCAAATACGAAGAAGCCACTACCTATCTCGACAAATTCAGTGCCGACGACTATATGGTGGCTCCGGCTATCCTGGGCACATTGGGCAACTGCTACGCCCAGTTAGGCGAGCTCGATAAAGCGGCCGCTACCCTGCTGAAGGCTGCAGATAAAGCCAACAGCACGACATTAAGCCCCATCTACCTGCTGCAAGCTGGTCAGATTCTGGAAAAACAAGGCAAAAATGCCGAAGCCGTAGACGCGTACACAAAAATCAAGACCAAATACGCCACTTCTTATCAAGCGATGAACATCGACAAGTACATCGAACGCGCTTCTATTAAATAAGGAGACAAACAAATACAAAGACGCAAACACACAGAAAAAAGTCTGTGCGGTTTGCGTCTTTTCTGTTTTCCAAAACCCAAAAACCCAAAAACTCAAAAACCCAAAAACTCAAAAACTCAAAAACTCAAAAACTTAAAAACTCATGTCAACAGCCTATCACAATCTTTCCGATTACGATGCCAACTCCGTACCCGACGCTTCGTCGATGCGCTTCGGCATCGTTGTTTCCGAATGGAACCAGAACATCACCGGTGCCCTGCTGCAAGGAGCCGTAAACACCTTGAAAAAGCACGGCGCTAAAGACGAAAACATCCATGTAATGACCGTTCCGGGCAGTTTCGAACTGACTTACGGTTGTGCCCAGCTCATCAAGAGCGGCAAGGTAGACGCTGTAATAGCCTTAGGATGCGTCGTACGCGGAGACACACCGCATTTCGATTATGTATGTATGGGAGCTACCCAAGGCATCACTTACCTAAATGCGACAAGCGACATCCCGGTTCTCTACGGCTTGATAACCACCAATAACATGCAGCAAGCCGAAGAGCGTGCGGGAGGAAAATTGGGCAATAAAGGAGACGAATGTGCAGTTGATGCAATAAAAATGATTGATTTTGCTTGCAGATTAAAAAAATAGCATTACCTTTGCACCGCAATTGAGAAACGAAGCCTCCGATGGTGAAATTTCTCATGCGCTAGGGGCAAGTACCAGAGTGGCCAAATGGGGCAGACTGTAAATCTGCTGGCTTACGCC
>UQVZ01000027.1 GCA_900544675.1 uncultured Bacteroides sp. | reverse complement strand
AACTCCCGACACTCGGTTTTGGAGACCGATGCTCTACCAACTGAGCTATTCCCGTGTTTGCGGCTGCAAAGGTACGATAAATTTTGAATATACCAAATGCTTGAGTGATTTTTTATGGATTTAGGGAATCGAAATGCCTGAATCGAGTAGCATGGACCGATAGATTGCTGCTTTGTTCTCCAGTTTTAAGGGGTATGCCCGGCTGGAAGAAGGCATCCGATAGAGGGACAGTTGGCGGCCGGCATAATCAAACGGACTTTTCCCGCCTACCGGAGGTTCGGCTACATGCAACTGGGCACAAAGCGTGTCGGTGGCTTTTTGCCCGGTGGTCACGATGGATCTGCAAGCGGGCAATTGTTTCAAGAGCAGGCCGATGTCGGTCGGTTCCACGATTTCCAGAAACTTGTCGGAAGCGTTGTTTTGCAAGCGTTTTACCACACATGCCGTATCGTAGAGGGCAATCCCTTTCTCTTGCAGGAAGCTGATAAGCCGTTCCTTGTCGAATTTCTTTGTGCCGGGAACAACGAAATGGTCTTTGTCGGCAAAGAATATCAGCCCGAAGATGCGCCACATGTCGTTGTTCCAGTTCGGGTAAAAGAACTCCATGCTCCAGCGTTTCTTTTGGGGAGGAAAGCTTCCCAGCATCAGCAGGGTGGCATTGCCGGGAAGGAACGGTTCCAGCGGATGGCTTTCGATGAGGTCGTCCATCTTATTTTTCTTTTTGTTTAGGCTCTTTCTTTGCCAGTATGACGATGTTGTAGACATATTCGCTCATCCAGGCTTCGCTGTATCCCAAGGCGTGCTGGTACTGGCGGATGTTGACGCACGTTTTCCGTACGCTGTCATCTTTCCAGTTGGTTTTGGTCAGGATATCGTGGATGGTTTTTTCGGTCATGGTGCGCAATGCTTTCTTGAAGATGCCCGGCATACGGAATTTCCATTGCATCAGGTTGCCCACCACCATCATCAGGTCTTGGCTGAAGCCTTGGAACATAAACAGGTAATTCTGGATGGAGTTCACATTCTTGCAATGTTTCTTGATGGAAGCGTCTATCTCCTTGAAAAAGAAATCGTTGATGCCATAGATGTCCGTCAGCATCTTCTTGCATTTCGAGCGTTCTGCCACTCCCAGCTTGTTGTTTTGCGTAGGTACTTTTAGCGAACGCTTGAAAGCAGCCATGTCGGGCAAGGCATTGATGTTGCTGATGCCCAGTTGTGCAGCCATTACGGCTTGGTAATATACGCGTATCAGGGTCATGAAGTCTTCCACTCCGCCTACCCGCGTGCTTTCATCTTCAGCTTGCTTTTTGCCGAAAAGTTTTGAAAATATGCTCATAGTCTTTTCTTGTATATAATGATTGATGGGACAAAGGTATGAAAAAAACTTGATACTCTATGCAAAACCGGAGATTCGTTCGACGAAGAATGTAAATTGATGTCGGTTCATCCTTCTTTTTTCAGGCAGAAATAGAATGTATGTTCGTGGAATACCTGTTCCACCAGACCGAAACGGATAAAGTCGGCAAGTAGGTTGGTGATTTGCTTGCGGTTCATCCGGGTCAGGCGTTGGCATTGGTTGAGGGTCAGGGGAGGATGGTTTTCCAGCAGGCTCAGCACTTGCCGTTCGCGCTGGGTATAGGCGATGATGACTTTCTCTTCGGTGCGGTCGTGACGCCAGATATTCAGTTGGATGGGAGTCGCCAGGATGTTTTCGTCCTTGATGCGGACGTATGCCCACTTATGCTCGTTTTCGTCGAGGGCATAAACAGGCTTCTGCGGGTTTTCGTCTATCACGACTTCCAGGACGTCTTTCCCCTCTACCTTATATATATAGGTGTGCAGTTCGACGGGAGGCTGGCAATAGCGTTGGGCGGCGGCTTCTATCATGTAGATTTCTTCTTCCGAGCGCACCCCGGCTATCTTGCCGTTGTCTTTCACTCCTACCAGCAGGCGTCCTCCTTCGGTATTGGCAAAGGCGGAGATGCTTTTGGCTATCTTCCGCGCGTCGGATATCTCGAACTTGAAATCCTGATGCACGTGTTCGCCTTCGCTGATAAGTTTCTGGATGTAGTCGGCTGGTTGGAACATGGTTTAGTTTTTTAGGTGACTAGGTTTCAGTTGACAAGTTGACAAGGTTTCAGTTGACAAGGTTTTGTAATTAGGAGTTAGAGAAGTTAAAGAAGTTATCACTCCGCTTCGCTTCGTTAGAAGTTAAAGCCAATAGTTCTACTAATGTATTCAGAACCTTGTTAACTCGTTAACTGATACCTTGTCAACTAAAATAAACACAGAGACACAAAGACACAGAGAAATAAATGATTTAATCTGTGTAATTCTGTGGTGAAAATAATAATCCGCGAAAATCTGCGTTAATCTGCGTTTTAAAAAGCCTTGTCAACTGATACCTCGTCAACTTATTAGTTAATCGCAATGTTTGTGGGTCATGATGTCGAGCACCATTTTGTCGGTCTCGTTCATGCCTTTCGAACCGATAAGAGTCAGGTTGCGGATGCTTCGGTTGACATTTTCCTCGATGATGCCTTCTACCGGCGTGACACATTTCTGGTCCATGGCCATGATGGCGGACATGACGGCTGTAGACACACCGCTGGTCACCTTCAGGGCACAACTGGGCTTGGCACCGTCGCAAATCATGCCGGTCAGGGTGGCTATCATGTTTTGTACGGCGTACATCACTTGTACGTAGCTTCCTCCCATCAGGTAGGTAATGCCGCAACTGCTTCCGGTAGCGGCTACGACGCATCCACAGAGAGCTGAGAGTTTGCCCAAGCTTTGCTTGATATAGATAGCGGTGAGGTGGCTCAGGGTAAGGGCACGTATCAGTTGCTCTTCCGAGGCATTGTTGTCTTCGGCATAGACGACGACGGGAAGAGTAGCAGAGATGCCTTGGTTGCCGCTTCCCGAATTACTCATGACCGGAATCATTGCGCCTGCCATACGGGCATCACAAGCGGCGGAGGTATAAGAGAGAATATGGGTAAAGGTATTGTTTCCCATTATTTTTTCTTCGTTTTTGTTATCACGGAGCATACGGCCCAGCCCGTGTCCGTAGCAACCTTTGAAAGCTTGTTCCGCCGCTGCCTTGTTCAGGCGTTTGGCTTCGAGGATGAAACGGATTTCATCGATGGGAGCAGTGGTGGCAAAGTCGTACACCTTACGTAAGGTCAGGTCGACTTGTTCTTCGTTTTCGGTCGAGGCAGTTCCGGTGCGCTTGTCCAGCAATACTTCACCGTTGCGGCAGAGATAGACGAAATGGGTATGTCCTCCACTGATGATGGCAGTCGCCACGTTATTTCCGTGTGTGCAGGTCACTTCGATGTAGAGTTTTTCTTCGATGTTGTCTTTCAGGGAAATGTTGATGAACTGAGGTTGCGCAATCATTTCCTTTCCTTTTTCCACCGCTTCGGGTGTGCAGTCTTTCAGTACTTCCAGTTGGTATTCCGATTTGCCGATAAGTGCACCCAAGGCAATGGCGATGGGCAAGCCTATCATTCCAGTGCCCGGGATGCCTACTCCCATGGCATTTTTCAGGATGTTTGCGCTGAGGTAGACGTTGATGTGTTCGGGGATACAGCCTAAGGTCTCGGTAGCTTTGGCTGTACAAAGCGCTACGGCGATGGGTTCGGTGCAGCCGATGGCAGGAACCACTTCTCTTTTCATCAGAGCGATGATTTGCTCTCTTTCAGGTTTGCTGATGATGCTCTCCATTTTATTTCTCTGTTTTTTGTGTCTTGATTCAAAAAGTTGTGCAAAAATACATTTTTTTGTAGAGAATATGTCATAATGGGGCGGAAAATATGCGATTATGGCAGAGAGCAGGAAGCAGGGAGGTAGATTTCAGGAAACACAAAGGCGCAGGGAGAAGTGCTTTTGGATAACGTGTTTTTGCGCCTCTGTGTTTCCTGAGGGATGAGGATAGACGGTCGGTTTATCCAAAACGTTCGATGATTTCCATACACATACGTCCGTTGTGGTAAGGACATTTCCAGAATCCAGCTTTATCGTCTTTGCGGTTGACGGTGCCGTCGGGCAGGATGCTCCAGTGCCATTCGCCTTGCTGGCGGTCAATCAGCTTAGCTTGGATGAATTGCCAGCAGCGGCAAGCCGTATCGAGGGCAGCCGTGTCGCCGAAGTGTTGGTAAAGGTTGATATGTCCCACCACGTTTTCTGCCTGTACCCACCAGTGCAGTTCGCGGTCTATTTTTTGCCGGTCGATGAAGTTTTCGTAAATCATACTTCCGTCGGGGTTCAGTCCTTCGTCGGCAGCCTGTGCTATCCGGATGATGAGGGGCTCTATCCGTTCCAGCAGCTTTTTATCTCCCAGCACCAGTGCCGCTTCGTGGATAAGCCACGAGGCTTCGATGTCGTGTCCGTAGGAAACGATGTGGTATTTGTTCGTCCAGTCTTCTTCGAAGAACAGATTGAGGTGTCCGGTCTGCGGGTCGAGGATGCGGGTGATGAACACCTCTATCAGGTTTCTCAACTGGCGTTCCAGCCGTTCGTCTTTCCATACGCGGTACAGGTTGGTATAAGGTTCCAGGATATGCAGGTGGGTATTCATCGTTTTCTTTTCGTTCTCGTCCTTATCGCTCAGACGCATATCCTGAATGGGTTGCCAGTCGCGGGTCAGTGCTTCGAGATAGCCGTTCTGTACGGGGTCGAAACTATAACGTTCGATGGCATCAAATAGTTTTCGGGCATATTCCAAGGCTTCTTCGTCGCCCGTGGCGCGAGCATATTCGCTCAGTCCGTAGATAGCGAAACCGATGGCATAAATCTGTTTTTTGGTGTCCAGGGGATTTCCCTTGAAGTCCAGTTCCCAATAGATGCCTCCGTATTCGGAATCGTAGAAACGGTCGATGAGGTAACGCTTGGCACGTGTGGCTGTCGCAAGGTATGCGGGATTTTTCAGCAGGCGGTAGGCAGCCGAGAAAGTCCACAGGATACGCGCGTTCAGGATGGCACCCTTTGACGCTTCGGGTTTCAGTTCGTCTTCGCCGGTAATTTCTCCGTAGAATCCGCCGTGCCGGTTGTCTGTCATCTTGTTCATCCAAAAGGGGAGGATGTTATTTTCGAGTTCGGAGCGTACTTCGTTCCGTAGTTGATTGATTGCTTGGTCCATAGATTTTTTTAATGAAGAATTAAGAATGAAGAATCAATTAAATGAAGAATTAAGAACGAAGAATGAAGAACAAAATAAATGAAGAGTTAAGAATGAAGAGTTAAAAATGTATGTGATGTCACAACTTGATTCTTCATTCTTAATTCTTCATTCTTCATTTATACGTTCTTCATTCTTCATTTATTACGTTCTTCATTTTGTTCGTTTTTCGTTCAGTCGGGCGATGATTTCCTTCATCTTTTGTTCACCCAACGGATAGCCTATGACGAACAGCATCGAGACGAAAGCGGCAGCGGCGGGAAGCCAGCTGAGGAACATCTTGATGCCTTGGATGGTCTCGGCACTTTGTTCGGCGTTCGCCCGGAAACCGAAGTAGGAGAGCAGCCATCCCGTGACCGCCGTACCTATGGCCCATCCGAATTTCTGGCTCATCGACGAGGCACTGAAGATAAGTCCCGTGGCACGGTTGCCGCTACGCAGTTCCGAATAGTCGGCACAGTCGGCGTACATCGACCACAGCAACGGGAAAATGCTTCCGGCACAAATGCTGATGAGGCATTGGAAGACGAATATCAGCACCAGGTCGTCGCGGTCGAACCAGTAGAAGACAATGCTCAGGGCGGTGGCAAGCAGCATGGCGGCGGCAAAGGTGTTTTTCTTTCCGATGCGGTTGCTGACGGGAGCGGCCAGCACCACACCGATGATGTTGGCTGCCTGTCCCACGGCAAGGAACAGACCGCTCAATACGAACGACACGCCGAAGATGGAAATCACGTGGAAGTCTTCTTCGATGATGAAGTACTTGAAGTAGTACACCGCCGCGCCGTCGCGGATGGAATTGAACACCAACGAGGCGATGCCGGCACCGAAGAGTATCCACCACGGATGGTTGCGGAACAAGTCGCGCACGTCATCCTTCAGCGAAGTCTTCGCTTCCTTGATGGGTTTCACCCGCTCCTTGGTCCATGAGAAGCAGCCGAAGAAAAGCAGCACGCACATCACGGCGATGACTGCCACTGCCATCAGCCAACCGTGTTGCTGGGCAGACGGGTCGGAACTGTGTCCGCTGAAGGCATTCGCCATCGGCATAAACAGCAACAGGGCGATGAAGCTTCCGATGTAGGCGAACATCATGCGGAATGTCGACAGCGTGCCGCGCTCTTTCGGGTCGGGACTCATTACGCCCAGCAGGGAGGCATAGGGCACATTGATGCCCGAGTAAACCATCATCATCAGCGAATAGGTGATGTAGGCATACACCAGTTTGCCCGTATCGCCGAACGGGGGCGTATAGAAGGTCAGTATGCCGATAAGTCCGAACGGGACGGCGAGAAACAGCAGGTAAGGGCGGAATTTGCCCCAGCGGCTTGTGGTGCGGTCGGCGATGATGCCGATGACGGGGTCGAACACCGAGTCCCATACGCGGGTGACGAGGAACATCGTGCCGACCATCGCTGCCGGAAGTCCGAACACATCGGTATAGAATATCATCAGGTAGGCTCCGAACAGTTTCCAGAACATCGAGGAAGCCATATCGCCCAGCCCGTATCCGATTTTTTCTTTGAGTTTAATCATAATGTTGTTTGTTTTTTAGTCGGAGTTTCAATGGTCAAGAAGGTGTGTCGCCATTTAAGAAATCAAACGTGAGACACACCTTCTCGTCGTAGCGTACGGGAAGTTTTTTCTTGTTTCCCTTTATGATGCTTAATTAGCTGCCGGGCAAATCAGTACGATTTGGGTAACGGTTATATTGTTACCATTAAAATAAGTCCAACCACCTTCAGCTTGTTTAAGAACCGTTATTAATCCAGTTGTTGCTTCCATATCGATATAATCGGTTTCTCCTGCAACGTTTATCGTATATTCATCGTCTGCTAATTGTATTTGTGCACCTTCTGTCTTTTCGGAATAATAAAATCTGAATGTACAATCTTCGGTTAGTTTGTCAAGAACTTCCTGTGTGAATTGTATACTCTCTGAGTTCCAATTCACGAAACTGTGCGAGCCGTTCCATACTTCTATCTCTTCTACAGCAGGCGTTCCTGGGTTTTCAGGTTCTTCGGTATCATCCGGGTTTTCGGGAGCAGATTCGCTTTCGCCAATCAGCACGGCTTTTGTAACAGTCATCTTCTGACCATTCACCCACGGCCATTCTGTATTGGCAAAATAAGTGGCCATTTCTTCTGTGACTGTAACATCTATATACTCTGAATCGTTTGTGACATCAATCGTTTGATCAGCAACCTTCAATTGTGCACCTTCTATTCTGTCTTTGTAATAGAAGCGTAATGTGCTTCCGGCACTCGGTTTGGTTTCTGTCATATTTAAACTGAATCCTGCGCTCCAGTCATCAACAAATACAGATTCACCGGTCCATAATACAATCTCTTCTCCGGAAGGTGTTTCCGGGGTTTCCGGCTCTTCGGTAGTAGGAACGCTTTCGCTATAAACAGATACGGTATTCAGCGTCAAGGCAACGGAAGAAGAAATACTGATGCCGTTTGTAAAGTCACCAACTGCGAAAATCAGTTGTCCTTCGGTTACATTTGCCGGCAAGGTAAATGCCATGCTGGTGATGCTTCTTGTTGCCGGTTGTGAAACGGTTAATGTGGCATCTTCAGTAGCAGCATCGGTTCTGGTATACTCGATATGATAAAAATCTTTCTCGGCTAAAGTCATGCCACTTTTCGGGGTAACTTCTACCGAACCGTTTGCTGCCAGTGTTTGATTGATCACAAGTTTTGTCTCAGTCTTGTTACTGTTAATATCTGCATCGGATCCTAACACATAACCTATGGTCTTACCTTCCTCCCAGTTATTAATAATCATGCCTGTTATATTCAAGTCAATAATTATTTCTTCTCCTTCTTCTCCTCCTCCTTCATCTTCAGTAGGTGCTTGCAGCGAGATGGGGATGGTGTATTTGGTAGAAGTACCAAACGCAATGTCTTCTACAGGGCAACGATAGATTGTACCGTCTGTGGTTTCTATTACAATGCTTCTTCCGTCATATCCTTCGTCGGGAATTACGATGGTCTCGTAGGTGCCGTTTTCTGTTTCTGCGAATGAAAGCGTTGAGGTGTATGCATCACCTGTTGCACTTATGGTTCCGTCTGCTACATTCAGTGCGCCGGTAGTGCATTGCTTGTCGATGCTGACAGTGGCACCGCTCATGGCGTTGCCTGAATTATCTTCCAGTTGCAATACAATCTTTGCCAGCTTGTGGCTGAAGGTCAACGAAACATTGCCCGTACCTGCCTCTATACCGGTAACGGATGCATACATGATGTCGTTATCCGATAAGTCTTCATTGCCTAAAGTGAAGTGGTAATTGCCATCGGTCACCCCTTGCTGATAAGGGTAAACGGCCATAAATTTTACTGTACTGTTTCCCTGATATTTAATCGAAGTATTATCAGAAGAGGTGAATGTACCTAAATTTCCTTCGGAGTTCGTATATTTGATGTTGGAATATACAAATCCGCTGGCATCTGTCTGCTGCATATAGATGCCGATTTCGTCTCCCGCTTCCCAAGCGGTATCTGTAGCGCGGCTTTCTGTCATATAGGCTGTAAAGCGTATGCCGGTTTCGTTTACATCGCTTAAGGATTCTTCCTTATCGCATCCTGTCAGGAACAGACCTAAGCTCAAGGTTGCTAATAATGTCTTTTTCATACTGATGTTTTTTTGATGGTTAATAGAGTGGGTAATGAAAATTTCCGTTTACCGAATGTCCAGCTTCAGGTTCTTGTCGATAAGCTTTTTCAGCGTTTCTACCGATGCCGAGGTGGTCAGCCCGTCTTGCGGCGTGTTCAGGCAATAGTCCGTCAGCTTGTCGATGGTGGAAACCGCCACGTGCATCCGGGTATCGGATGAGGCGTAATAGATGTATACTGTGCCGTCGTCATCGGCAATCCAGCCGTTGGCGAAGAGCACGTTCGAGACATCGCCGACACGTTCTTCACCTTCGGGAGCCATGAAGTATCCGCCCGGTGAGGCGATGAGCCGGGTAGGGTCGTCCAGCGCGGTCATATACATATATAATACGTAGCGCAGACCGGAAGCGCAGCCACGCACGCCGTGTGCCAGGTGCAGCCAGCCTTTCGGTGTCTTGATGGGATGGGGACCTTCGCCGTTTTTCACTTCCTTGATGGTGTGATAGTAGCGCAGGTCGATGATTTTCTCTTCCTTTATTTCGGCATGGGTGATGTCGTCTATCAGTGCCCAGCCGATGCCTCCGCCGCTTCCGGCATCGATGAATCCGTCTTGCGGACGGGTGTAGAGGGCATATTTGCCGTCGACAAACTCGGGATGGAGCACGACGTTGCGCTGCTGGCTTTTCGATTTCAAGTCGGGCAAGCGTTCCCAGGTCTTCAGGTCTTTGGTGCGTGCGATGCCTGCCGTGGCGGTAGCGGACGAAAGATCTCCTGCCGGAGCATTGTCGTCATGGCGTTCGGCACAGAAGATGCCGTATATCCATCCGTCCTCATGGGCGGTGAGGCGCATGTCGTAGATGTTGGTGGCGGGCACTACGTCATCGGGCATCGTGACCGGGTAATCCCAAAAGCGGAAGTTGTCTATGCCGTTCGGGCTTTCTGCCACGGCGAAGAATGATTTGCGGTCGGCACCTTCCACACGGGCGACGAGCAGGTATTTCCCGTTCCATTTGATGGCGCCCGAGTTGAGCACGGCATTCATCCCGATGCGTTCCATCAGGTAGGGATTGGTTTTCTCGTCGAGGTCGTACCGCCAGAATACGGGAGTATGGGCGGCGGTCAGTATCGGGTATTTATAGCGTGTGTAAACGCCGTTGCTTTCTGCTACGGGTTCGTTCTTGCGTGTGATGAGTGCCTCGTGGCAGGCGAATAATCGGTTTACTTTTTCTTCAAACTGAGTCATAACAGTGGTTATTTAGTGGTTGTTTCAAAGGGTTTCATGTCGTTTGCAAAAATAGTTTTCGGGTCGTCGTAGAACCGCACGAAGTCTTCTGCCGATGCTTGTCCCGGGTAGGGGGCATAGAAATGGTTTTCTTTTTCACGCGCGTTGCGCCATACCAGCACATAGCTGATGGGGTATTCCCGGATAATGGGCAGCAGCGTGCTGGTCCACCAGGTGGAGTCGGGGATGGCTTCAAAGCCGGTTTCGGTGACGGCAATGGCTTTGTCGTGCGATTTGCCTACTTGGGTCATAATCTGCAGCGACTTGCCGAGGGCTTTCTCGTATTCGGCTTTGTCGAACTGATAAGCGTCCACGCCGATGAGGTCGACGATGCTGTCTCCCGGATAGCGTTCCAGGTATTCGGTCGTGTCGTTCGGTTCGGTTCCCGGCGAGTATGCCCACAATAGCTGGTCGGCTCCTTTCTCCTTCATCCGGTTGTAGGTCAGTTGCCACAACGCTTTATATTCTTCGGTGGTGCAGAGTTTCTGTCCCCACCAGAACCAGCTTCCGGTATGTTCGTGCCAGGGGCGGAACAGGACGGGCACCTTTGTTCCGTCGGATGTCTGAATCGAGTTCAGGAAATCTGCCGCGCGGTCGAGCCAGCCGATGAACTTTTCATGGTTGGTTCCGCCGGGCAGAAGGGAGCGTACGACGGTCGAGTCGGACACGTCCCATGTGTCTTTGCCGGTCTGCGGATTGTCGGCGTGCCAACTGAAGGAAGTCATTCCGCCCCGTTCGTATTGGGCTACGGCTTCGCGTCGGATGCGGTCGAAGGGAACCTTGTCGAGGTTTACGCTGTCTCCCAGTTCGATATGTCCCAGGTCGAACGACATCAGTGCGGGATAGTCGCCGCATACGCTTTTCACGTCACTCCGGTTCTCGTCTCCGTCCCAGCGGATGCCGTAAACAGGATCATCGTGATGTCCGAACATAAAGACGCCTTGCTGTGGCAATGTCTTCAGGGTCTGAAGCATCGCGAGTGCCTCGGGAGTGCGTGTCTCGGGTGTCTTCTGCTCTGTTGTGCCGTTGCAGGCTGCCATCGATGCGAGAAGGCAAGTGCCTGCGAGGATTGTATGGATAGGTTTCATTTTGAGTTTTTGAGTTTGTTAGTTTTTAAGTTTGTTAGTTGGTTAGTTTGTAAGTTTGCAAGAACTCAAGAACTTAAGAACTCAAGAACTTATGAACTCAAGAACTTAAGAACTCAAGAACTTACAAACTCACAAACTTACAAACTTAATTATTTGAATTCTCCGCGCTTGATTACATAGTCTTGGCTCATGGCGTCTTGCCACCAGGCTTGGTCGGCGTGGAGCAGGGTGGCGTTGTCTGCGTCGTACCACGGCATGAACCACGACCAGCGTGCGCCTGCGTTCCATTGTTCGGAGAGCAATCCGAGTGTCGCGCCGGTATCGGCATACGAGCCGCATTCGCTAAGGGTAATCATTTTGTTTCCGTATGTGGCTACGAGATTTTGGTATTGTGCGGCACAGTCGGCTGCATCGTTTCCGTACAGGTCTCGTCCGATGATGTCCACATATTCGTCACCCGGATACCAGTCGGTGTCTCCCGTTTCGGAAGTCCATACCCAAATCAGGTTGTTCAAGCCTTGCGATTCGAAATAGTCGAACATTTCCACCCAAAGCTTCTTGAAGCTGTCGGCGTTCTTGCCCCACCAGAACCATCCGCCGGATGCTTCGTGAAGCGGTCGCCAGATGACGGGGATATTGACGTCGTGCAGCAGCTTCAGGTAACCTGCCATCTTTTCCAGGTCGGCGTGTACGGTGTTGTATTCCCATGTTCCTTCGGTGAAAGCGTTGTCGATGTTGAATGTCGTTTCGCTCAGGGTAGAGGTGTAGTTGTTCGGGTCATTCTGTCCTTCGGCTTTCGGTACGTTCCAGTGCCACATGGCCAGCACGATACCTCCGTTGTCCCACCACTCTTTCACCGGTGTGATGTCCGAATAGTCAATCCAATCGGAAGGTGAGGAAGCCATGTGCAGGTAGTCGAAGCAGTTCATGGCCGGGTATTGTCCGGTCCATTCATAGACTTGTTCGGCATCGGCCGTATTCCAGCTTCCGGTCTCTCCCGATACACCGTCGACCGCCATGGTGGCGGAGATGGTCCGTGTCTCGAAGTTGGCCTGCAGGAAATCGTACACCTCTTGCGCTTCGGCGGTCAGTGTATAAACCGGAGTCGTATCCATGCCGGTGGTGTTCAGGGTCAGGCTCACTTCGGGAGCAGGCATTTGATTGGGACCCGTCACCAGTCCTTCCGGAACGGTGATAGTGTAAGTCGCTCCCCGGTTGGGGCAGTTTGCCACGATGGTCAACGTATTGCTAACCCCGATGACATCGGCACTGACTATCGAGCCGCCGTCGGATACGTTGATTTGGTCGGCGTCTTCGGAAGCGAAATAAATGTTCTTATCGTATTGCAAGGTGATGGTCACGTTGCCCGTTTTTACGTTGCTGCCCGTCGAGGGAGTCGCTGCCACGAAGGTCGGAGCATCCACTTGGGCAATCTCGTGCTTCACGTCGGTGTCGCAGGCAGCCAGCAGGAGGGTTGCCGCGGCGAATAAATATATAGGTAGTTTTTTCATAATCGTCATTAGTTAAGCAGGGTTACTGATTCGATGGTGTAATTCTTTCCTTTGACAATCAGTCCGCCCGATTGGATTTGAGTCAGGATGTTCTCGTTGACAATCATGGTGAACGAGTCGCCGGAGAGCGCGAAGCCGTCGTAAGCGGGATCGATGGAACTCCAACTGCTGTTCTGGAAAGCTCCTTGCGCGTCGGCGCCGATGTTCGAAATGTACGCCGTGATGACGGAGCCTACGTGCGCGTCGGCAAAGAGTCCGCTCTCTAATTGTACATAGCCTTCCCAGTTACCGGCGTTTACGGCAGGACCAGCATAGATTACGATGGCCGATCCGTCGGCGATGCTGATGCCGTAGGGCATTTCGCCGTTCGAAGAGACAAGGGTCAGTGTGGCGTTGCCCGATACATCGGCGGGCAGGGATACGAGCAGGCTTCCGTCGCGCACGATGTACTGTACGGCTTGTCCGTTCAGTTGAACGGCGGTCAGCTTATCGCCGTTTTCGATGCCTACTTCGAGCAATGCGCCCGACTTGATGTCGTCTTCAGGCCAGGAGGTGACATAACAGCATTGAGGTTTGGTCACGTTCAGTGTCCGGAAAGCCACGGTTTCGCCGTTTGCCAGGATGGCGGTTACGCTCACTTCGCCTTCTGCCGTGGTGATGGGCACTTCTACATTCAGTGTCGTACCGGGTGTTACGGCCACGGCTTCTCCCTCGCCGAAAGTAATGCTGACCACCAAGTCCAGGTCAGAGCCGTTTATCGTGACCGTTTCGCCTGCCGATACCGTTGCGGGGCTATAGCCGGATGCGGTCGGTTTCAAGGTCTCGATGTTTATAGCCACTTGTTTGCCGCTGCCTGTATTCAGTATCAGGTCGCCGCTTCGGGCTGTTTCGGGCATAGCGACGGTCAGTTGTTCTGCCGTTTGCGATGTCGGTGCTACCGCTTCGCTTACATTGGGGAAGGTGATGCCGGTCACCAAATCCATATTCGTTCCGGTCAGTGTGATGACGCTTCCCGCGCGAAGTCCGGTAGCCGGGGTGGCTTGCACCTCGGTCGGTACAGCCATTGTCAGGTTAGCAACCGGGACTTCTACGCCCGAAGCCGGAACCATGCTCACTTCGCCGTCGGTTGCATCAGCCGGGATTTCGAAGCGCAATGTGTTGTTCTCCACGGTAAATTCAGCCTCGCTTCCGTTGGCGGTCAAGACTTGTTTTACCAGATTCAGGTGTTGCCCTTGCAGCTCTACGCTGTTTCCGGGTTTGGCATTCGCTATTTGTCGTACTTCGCTTACCGAAGGCAAGGTAACGGCCAGTTCTTCTTCCGAGTAAATCAGGTTCGGCACTTCGGCGGTATCCGAGAGGATAACCAGGCCGCTTTGTGCTTCTTCGGGCACAATCAGGCTGATGGTCCCGCGGTCGTGGGCAGTAAACTGGTCTTCCAGCACAGTCACTTCGTCTGCAAAGATAACCGCGTGTATCAGGTTCAGGTAATCTCCCGTGATGGTGATTTCTTCGCCCGGCAGTACGGCTGATGGGCTGAATGCGTCGATCGAGATAGGTTCGGTAAAGGTCAGTTCGGTTTTAGTCGTGATGTCGCCGTTCGGTGTGCGCAGGATAACCTGTCCCGGTTTGGCGTCTTGCGGAACAATGACACGGATTTCCTTGTCGCTGATGACCTGTATGTCGGTGATGTCCGCGCATCCGGGGATGACTACAGCCGTTACCTGGTCCATTCCGCTTCCGATGAAACGGAGCTCCCCTCCGCGTGCCACCGGACTCGGACCGAATACGTTCAGGCTGATACCTCCCGTAAACTGGTTGGTATCCACATCGTCGCCTTGGCAGGAAGTAACGGATATGCCGCTTCCCGTGAGGAGCGCGCCTGCCAGGCAAAGTGTCAGTAATTTATTTGTTTTCATTGATATGCATGTTAAAAGGTTAATGGATAGGTACTACACGTATGTTGTCGATACAGATGGTTGTAGAACAAGCCGTACCGGTCACTCCGCCGCCGTATACAAAGATAGTCAATCCGGTGATATCTGTAGCGGAAAGCGCGTTGATGGCTGTTCCCGACGAACCGAAACGGAACTCCGACAACGGGATGGTTACGGTGGTCCAGCCGTCCGTGGTATAGCTTCCCGATGATTGCCACGGAATCCAGAGGGCACGCGGGAAGGTCTCGTTCTGGAAGAAGCTGTTGTTCATGTTCGAGCCGCTCACTTCGGCGTTGGTGGTCAGCATAATCTGCATGGCGCAGGCACTCCATGCGTCGGGGATGTTGGCTTCGAACTTGAATTGCAGGTTGCTCAGGTTGCTGAAGTCGGTCAGCGTGTTGAGGTAGGGACTTGCGTTGTCTCCGTTGGGCCAGTATTCGAAAGCGAAGTGCGAGTCGTCCCATGTTCCGTTGTCCAGGTCGCCTTGGAATATCAGGTAATTGTTATCCAGCGGAGTGACTTCTGCCAGCGTGCCGATGGTAGAAGCGTGCCAGCCGTTGTAGTTGTACAAGGCGTCGTCACCGTCGTTGTCGAAGTCGAACAAGACATCGCTTTCCATGTAGCGGAACGTGGATTGGCCCGTACCGTAGATGGAAGTGGCGCTGATGTATCCGGTAGAAGCGCCTTGCGGCACGATGAAGCTCACGGCGTTCTGGCTGATTCCGGTGATTTCGGTCACTTCCACATTGCCGATGCTGAGGCTGAGCGGCACGTTCGGGTCATCGATGAAATAGTTTCCGCTGACGGTCACGGCCGAGCCCGGGGTGGCGTATTCGTTCGTCATCGAAGTGATTTGAGGTGCCGGAACGATGGTGTTGAAGTCATACGTCACGGTATCTTTGTTGATATTCACCAGGTACATCTTGTTGGTCACCACGTCGGGAATGACCGACGGGATATCCACGATGATGGTATGGTCGGTCATCAGGCTGGTGTTCAAGATGGCTTTTTGGTCGTTGAAGTACAGTTCGTACACGCTGCGCAGGTTATCGCCTACGATGCAGATGGTGTTCGAGAGGGAAGCGCCCGTAATCAGCGAGTCGGCCACTTCGGGGTCGGGCAGGCGCACATAGTGCACTGTGGGCAGTCCTTCTGCCAGTTCGAATTTGTCCGGTTCGTCTTCGCAGGAAGTCATTGCCGCTCCCGTGAAGAGGGTGGTTAGCAGAGCCAGACCTTTGATATATGTCGTTGCTTTCATTTTTCAGCGTTTTTTAAGAGATTAATAACTGTATTCGGCGCGTACATCCACGTGGATGGGGTCTTCCATCAGGTGCGGATTGAATACCACGTCTTCGGTCGGGAAAGGCAGCGTAAAGCTGGAGACGGTGACATTCGGCTTTACGGCATCCGGGTTATACCGGTGTTGGCTCGGGTCGACGGTGAACGTACCGGTCTGGTAGTATTGTTGATACAAGACATTCAGCCCGTAGTAGACGTCACGGCGTTGGTTGGTCAGCTCGTCGATGGCGCGTTGCGGGTCGTAGTACGACAGACGCACGAAGTCGTACCAGCGGTCTCCTTCGCAAGCCAGTTCCAGGCGGCGTTCTTTCCATACGTCTTCCCAGGTGATGGAAGACGGACGCTCGTAGGTGCTTACCGAACGGTGGCGCACCTGATAGAAGGCGTCGATGGCGGACGCGTCACTGGTAGAGCCGGCATTGCCAATCATCGCTTCGGCGTAAATCAGGTAGACATCTGCCAGGCGGAGCAGGTGTGTGCTCAGTCCGCTATGTTGCGAGGATGCCGATACACCGGTGGCCGAAAGGTGGTCGTAAGCGTTTCCGTACAGGTGTTTCACTTCGTTGGCGCCGGTAGGGCTTTGGTATTGCTGGGGACCTCCCGAGGTGGGGCTGAAGCAGAAATCGATGTAGTTGAATCCGCCTTTGTCCTGCCAGAAGTATTCGTAGGTGTCGCCGCACATCATCATCGTGGCTTTGCGGCGGGCGTCGCCGTTGTAGCGTGTGGGGCTGAGGGCATTCTCTCCGAAAGCGTCCTGCAGGTCTACCGACGGTCCGTTGTAGCCTCCCCAGCAGTCGCCGAATTCATCGAAACCGACGATGGCGAGGTCCGACTGCATCTGGTTCTGGCAGGTCCATACCTCGGTAGAAGCCGACCAGTGCCATGACAGCAGGCATTCTTCGTTGAAGTTGTTCGCCAGGCGGAAGATGTCGGAATAATTGCCGAGCAGGTGACGCCCGGAATTGTCGATGACATCCTTGGCATACGCCGCGGCCTGACGTAAATCCTCTTCGTTGCGCGAGCCGCTCATGCCGTAGCCCGACTTGGTCAGGTAGACTTTCGCCAGCAGGCCCTTGGCCGTATATTGGTCGATGCGTCCTTCGGCATTGGTCTCAGGCAGCAGCTCGATGGCTTTTTCCAGGGTCAGGATGATGTATTCGTACACGTCGGGAATCTGTACCTTGTATTTCTCGTTGTAGTTTCCGGCGGCGATGTCTTCCGAGTTGCTGTGCACGATGGGCACGGCGCCGAAGGTGCGCACCAGGTAGAAGTAAGCCATGGCTTTCCATACCAGGCATTCGCCGATGCAGGTGTTGATGGTTTCCGCCGAGGCGTTGGCGGTGGCAAGGCGTTCGCGGATGGTGTTGGCGTACGAGTTGACCGACCACAGCGAGTAAGACATATTGATAAGGTCCTCGTCGGTGCCGTTTACCGTAAAGGTCAGGTAAGGGGAAGAGCCCCAGTAGTAGTTGCCCGAGAGCACTTCTCCCACTTTGAAGAATCCGCGTGAGAAGTCGAACCACGGTGAGTTATAGAGCGGGTTCACGCCCTGGATGCACTGGTTATCGTTCTGATAGAAGTTGTCCACGTTGTAGGTGTCTTCCGCGGGGCGGTCCAGAAAGTCGTCGCACGCCGACAGGCCGAGTCCTAAAACGGTGGTCAGTGCCAGATATTTGAATGTATGATGTAGTTTCATGATGCTGTTATCTTGTTTTAAGAGGTTAGAAAGAAATGTTCAGTCCGAAGGAATATACCGTAGGCGAGGGGTAACGTCCGTTGTCCAGCCCGTATACATTCGCGCTGGCGGTGCTGGCTCCGATTTCGGGGTCGTAACCGTCATAGCCGGTGATGGTCAGCAGGTTCTGGATGTTGGCATACACGCGCAGGTTGTCCAGTCCCCACTTGCGGATGAGCTTGCTCGGGAAGGTATATCCCAGGGTGATGTTCTTCAGACGGATGTACGAGCCGTCTTCTATGTAGCGGTCGCTGACGCGGTCGTTGTCGTTCGGGTCCTGGATGGAAGCGCGCGGTATGTTGGTGCCGGGGTTGGCAACCTTTACGTTGGTCACGTCGTCATACCAGTTCCATACCGTCACCCCGTTCACGTTCACCCCTTGCGAGTAGTCCTTGTTCGGGTCGATGGCGACGATTTGGGCACGGTCGTTCACCGTAGTGAGCTGGTTTTGCCAGGCCGAGTTCATGTGGGTCAGTTTCATGGCCATGTAGTTGAACACCTTGTTGCCGTACGAGCCGTTCAGGAAGATGCTCAGGTCGAAGTTCTTGTAGCGGAAGGTGTTGGTCCATCCGAAGGTGAACTTGGGCAGGGGCGAGCCGATGTTGGTGCGGTCGTTCTCGTCGATGACGCCGTCGCCGTTCAGGTCCTTGTATTTGATGTCGCCCACCCATACCGTGTTGGTGCGGTTGAATACCCCGTTGGCGGGATAGTGGTTCGGTTTCGGGGAAGTCTGCAGGTCGCGCAGGTCCTCGTACACCCCGTCGCATACGTAACCGTAGAAGTTATAGAGCGATTCGCCTACTTCGGTCACGCTGACCACGTCGCTCCATTGTCCGTAGCCCACGATTTGCGCGTTGGCCGTACCGTCCAGGGCGCGGAGCTTGTTGCGGTTGAACGAAATCTGGAAGTCGGAATCCCATTGGAAGTTGCCGATGAGCGGATGGGTGTTCAGCGTGATTTCCCAACCGGTGTTCTCGATGTCGCCGTAGTTTCCCATCGGGGCGGCAAGGGCGGACGAAGCGTTACCCGACGAACCCATGTACGACGGCAACTGGAGAGACATCAGCATGTCTTTCGATACCTTCTTATACCAGTCCACTACCAGTCCGATGCGGTCGTTGAAGAAGCCCAGGTCAAGACCGATGTTCACCTGTTCCTGGGTTTCCCATTTCACGCCCGGGTTGGCGATGTTCGACTGGCGGTAGCCCAGTCCCAGTCCGGTAGGCATGCGCGAGATGGAAGCTCCCCAGCGGTATCCGCCGATGTTGGAGTTACCGGTCTGTCCCCAGCCGATACGCAGCTTACCGTTGTTGATGACGTTGCGGACGGGCTCGAAGAACGCCTCGTTCGAGAAACGCCACGATGCGGCCAGCGCATGGAAGCCCGCCCAGCGGTTATCGGGACCGAAGTTGGACGAACCGTCGTAACGGTAGGTATAGGTGCCCAGGTAACGGTCGTCGTAGTTGTACGTCAGACGGGTGAAGAACGAAGCCATCGCCGAGCTTCCGAAACCCGCGTTGATAGACGGTGTGCCGCTGCCCAGCGCGGGATTGTGTACGGCGTCCGAAGCCAGGTTGGTGTTCTGCACCGAGGTGTAGTCGTAGTTCGATTCCCACATTTCCTGACCCACCATGACGGAGAAGTCGTGCTTGTCTATCTTGTCGGTATAGGTCACGTAGTTTTTCAGTTGCCAGAAGGTGCTGTTGTTCTTCTGGATGGAGCTCATGTTGCTGTCCCGTTTCCAGTTGCCCAGGTCTACTGTCGGTTCGTAGCGTTCGCCCTTGTTGTAGCTGATGTCATAACTGAACTCGGCGTGCCAGGTCAGGTTTTTCATCAGGGTCACGTCGGCGAAGATGCTTCCCGTCAGCTTCTGGCGGTAGAGCAGAATCTGGTCCATCATCGCCATGGCAATCGGGTTGGGGCTGGTGTAGCCTTCGCGCACGATGGACGAATAATTGCCGTCGATGTCATAGATGGGGATGTCGGGCGGGGTCAGCAGTGAATAGTTGATGATACCTTCGTCGCTGTCCGCCAGCTTCAGGTCGTCTTTGGTAGACGAATAGGTGGCGTTCAGGCCTATCTTCAGCCACGGTTTCAGTTGGGCGTCCAGGTTGGTGCGGAACGAGTAGCGGTTGAAGCTGGACCCTATCAGCGTACCGTCCTGGTCCATGTAGGAACCGGATACGTAGTATTTCACCTTCTCCGTACCGCCCTGTGCCGATACCTGGTGCTGGTGCTGGAGGGCGGTGCGGAAGATGGCGTCTTGCCAGTTGGTTCCCACGCCCAGCAGCGACGGGTCGGCATAGATGCCGCTCGGGTCCAGTTCGCCCACTTCTACGAAATCGTTGTAGAAGTCGGCAAACTCATGCAGGTTCATCATGTCGAGGCGTTTGGTCTGGCGTTGTACGGCCACCATGCCGTCGTACGTAAACTTGGCTTCGCCTGCCTTACCGCGCTTGGTGGTGATCAATACCACACCGTTGGCGCCCTGTGCGCCGTAGATGGCGGTGGCGGAAGCGTCTTTCAGGATTTCCATCGAGACGATATCCTGCGGGTTGATGGTAGAAAGCGGAGAGATGGTGGATACCGAGCCGTTGCCCAGCGCGTCGCCCAGACCGAAGTCGCCTCCGCTTTGTCCGCCTCCCTGCACGATGACACCGTCGATGACGTAAAGCGGCTCGGCGTTCGAGTTGATGGTGGCTTGTCCGCGGATGCGGATGGAGGACGACGAACCCGGAGCGCCCGAGGTGGTGACGGCGGCTACACCGGCGGCACGTCCCTGAAGCGACTGGTCAAGGTTGGTGATGATGGAGCCCTTGATGGCGTCTTCGTCCATCGAGACCGACGCGCCCGAAAGGTCGCTCTTCTTCATCGTACCGTATCCTACCACTACGACTTCGTCCAGCATTTCGGAATCTTCTTTCAGGGTGACGTTCAGGGTAGTTTGGTTTCCCACTTTGATTTCCTGGGATACATATCCGATATAAGAGATAACCAGCGTAGAGCCCGGCTTTACGTTCAGGGTGAACTTGCCGTCCAGATCAGTGATGGTACCGTTCGACGTACCTTTCTCAAGCACATTCGCGCCGATGACGGGAAGTCCGCTTGCGTCGATGATGACACCCGATACCGCTTTGGCCTGTTGGGTGGCATGAAGCTCGGCGGGTGCTGCCCATGCTTGCGGACCGCCTGTCCACATCAGGGACAGGCACATTCCTGCAACGAGTGCAGTTCTTTTAGCATGTTTGTTCATGATAAATAAATTGAATTGTTAATAATTTAAGGTTACTGTATAGTGTACCGTTGTCGTGCCGGAAACTATGCCGTACCGTTCGTTTCTCACGTTGCAAAGATACGGCATATTCATGGCGCAAACTAATACTTTCTTATCAATACCGACACACTTTCGTAATACTTGTTTCAGCCCTTATCGAAGCCTGTGTATCAAGGCCTTGTTCGTCTCGCGGATGAGGCTCACGGTAGAGGTGTCGGAAGCGAATACCGAGTTCAGGCCTTGTTCCTCCTGAGCCGGGTCGCCCGTATAGTCGTCGCCGGGTTGCCAGAAAACATGCTCGGGGGAGGGTACGGCCAGTCCGCCCCAGCCCCAGAAGTTGCAACCGGCAAGCAGGCCGTTTGCGTTCGCATGTTCCACAATTAAATCAAAGATACACTTGTAATACCCGTCGCGGGCATGGGTCGATATGTTTTTACCAAATTGAAAACCGTCGCGTGGATATCCGAATTCTTCAATGACCAGAGGTTTCCGATACTTTTTTGCTATATTCAGATGCTCGTCGATATAATCCCGGGTGAGGGCGCGGGCCTTGTCCAGGTTCGCCTGCAGGCTGTCCTTCGGCGCCCAGCCCCAGTTGTAGGGCCAGATGTGGATGTTCATGTAGCCGATGTTCGGGTCGGCGTGGATTTGTTCGAACAGGGCGATGTCCTCCTCGCACCCGTGCTTGCCTTCGCTTCCGGTCGAAATCAGGTGGTTGGGGTCGAGCGAGCGGATGAGGGCGGACACGCTGCCCATCCAGTGCGCGAAGGCTTCCTTGTTCTCGGCGGAGAAGGCGCGCGGCTCGTTGCCTATCTGCCACGAAAGGATGGTAGGGTCGTCGGTATATTTCCGGTGGGTATAGCGGTTGGTGCGGCCGATGATGTATCTCACGTGGTCGGCGAACAAGGCTTGCGCGCTGTCCGACCGCACGAACTGTTTTACATATTCCATATAGGCGGGCCATCCGTCTACGGCAGGCACGGGCGCCTGTGTGCCTGTAGCCCAGGCAAGGTATTGGCTGTATCCGCCGCTCCATTCCCACGAATTGTTCAGGTAGAGCACGGCGGTCATGCTGCGTTTCTCCATTTCCGCCAGCAGGTAGTCCAATCCTGCCAAAATAGTATCATTATACACGCCCGGAGCTTCCTGCAAGGTCGGTTCCACCTTGGTCGGCACGCCCCGTTTCCCGTCCGAGCCCACCAGGATGCGCAGGTTGTCCGCGCCGATGGCTTTCAGCGAGTCGAGTTCCCGATGCAGGCGTTCGCGGTCGCCTCCCGTGCCTTCCGAGGCAAGGATGGCACCGTACCAGAAATTGGCTCCTACATAATAATAAGGTTGTCCGTTGCGGATAAACTGTCCGTTCTTTACTTGGATAAACGCCGATTGAGGTTCGGTCGGCGTATGGCTGCATCCTGTCAGGAGGGAAGCGGCAATCGCGATGGCTGAAAATACTTGTTTCCACATAAGCTATTAGATTTTGTTTGATGCAAAGGTAGGCAGAATGGCGATACGAAACCGATACTATTTTATCCGATTGCAGGTAAAGTGTATGCAAGCGATGATTTTTTGAGGCGTATTTAAGTTGATATCCCTTGTTTTCTAGGATTATTTTGATCTTATCCGATAAATAAGTATGATTTGAAAGAATGCAATTTGTACCATGGTTTCCGCAGTTTTCGCAAGGATTTCATAATCAATAGTGGTCTTTTGGAGTTTCTTGATTATGAGAAAGAGCGTTCGCTATTTAAGTTTAGGCAAGCATCTCAATCTCTTATGATTCAATCGGTCGACTCTTTTCGATAACCTTATAGTATTTTCTGCAGGTACGGATACTTGATAGGTGTCGCCAGTAATCGCTTTTATTAATCTAAAGAATGGCATTCATGATTTCTTTAAGTGATATATTTTCGCTTTCTTTCTTGCGGGTTTGGAATCTTTTTTATAACTTGTCATTGTTTTTCAATCGGGTTAGTTCGATGTTGTGTCATTACTTTATTGTTGGATATTTTTTAAGATATAATGATTTTCTAATTGATCTGCTGATTTTGAATTGTAGGGGTTATAATATTTTATTGAATTAATTTAAAAACAGTTTCTTTTATGAAGACGAAAAATATTGAAATAGACAGAATGAAAACTTGTTATATAGAGAAGTATAAGTAATTTTGCAATTGTTTTTCAAATTATTATGAGTTTGGATATAAATGAATTTCAGAAAAAAATAAGTGGGGCTTCTCCACTTGAGATTCCCTTTTTATTGATGCGGCTTGAACAATATGATTGTGAATCTGCACAAGAAATGTTTGAGAGGATTAATCGAGATTTTCAAAAAGAGGATTTGGTTAACAATATAGTTACTCCTGTTATGACAACAATTGTTGATTCTTTATTAATGTTACCTGTCTTTAAAGGATTTACCCGTAAACTTGGTTTGAATGCAAATCGAGTGATGATTGAATGTACTTCTTTTAATTATGATGGACAGGTGATTTATCTTCAACCGGATTCTTTTGTTGAATTTTCAAATCAGGAAGTTTTTAGTAAGGAGTGGGGAAATAAAAATAGGGGAAAATATGATCGTTCTAAGTATCAGAATCAAAGTGCAATGGGTAGATATAAAAGAGAACGAATTCAAGAAGCGGGAACAAGAAAGAATCTTACTGATGAATATACAGGCGAAAATAATATTACTGCGAGGAAGGATAATCCTGATTTAAGAAGAAATGATTCGAAAAAATTGTATAATGCTGAAACTGACCATATTATACCTTTAAAACGAATTTTCGATCAGCTCCAAAATAATATGGGTATCAGTGATGGTGATATAAAACGAATTGCCAACTCTGAGAATAATCTGGCATTGACTGGAAGGAGAATCAACAATCCTAAAAGAGACTTGAGTAATAGTGAATTCATTGAGGAACAAGAAAGGTTAAAAGCCCAAGGTAAAGAATATGTCGAGTTGACACCTGAACAGAAAGACAATATGATTCGTATGGAAAATGAAGCCCTGCATTCCTTAGAGAATGGTGTAAATAAGACTGTAATCAAAAATCTCATAGGTTTAGGAAAAGCAGATAGAGATATTCGTAAAAAAGCTTATGATAAGAAAGAAAAAGAGCTGGGACGCAAATTAACAAAAGAAGAGAGAGATGCATTAGACAAGGATTTGGGACATAATAAAGCTTTTGAAATACATAAACAAAATTTGGAAAATGCTGGAAAGCAAACGTTGATGTATGCAATGGGTTCTGCAATTCTTTTTATGATCAAGCCTCTCTATTTTGAAATGAAGGATTCTATACTAAATGGATTTATGGAAGGTGTAAACGCTAATTCCTATAAGGAAGCATTTTCTATTCGGTTTGGCCGAGTTAAAGATTATGTATGGAAACAAATTTTAGATCTTGGTAATGTTTTCTCTTCTGTGATGGACACTTTAAAAAATCTAATTTCTGCAATTCTTGAAGGAATTTTAGGAATGTTTGTTGGCATATTTAAACAGGCTTTCAGACTTGTCAAAGAAGGAGTTAAGATTATGACACAGTCTTTTAGTGTATTGTTTGGGAAAAATTCCAAAAACACTACATCTGCAGAAAAAGGGGATGCCATAATTAAAATCTTTGGAGCTAGTTCTGCAGCTTTGTGCGGAATTTGGATTGACTCTATGTTAGAGAAGGTACCTTGCATTCCTGAAAGTTTACGAGGAGCCGTGTCGACTTTACTCTCAGGATTAGCTGCCATGTTGGTATTCTATCTTTTAGATAAAGCTGATCTTTTTAATGTCAAAGCCGACAGAAGAAATGCTAGAATTAAAGAAATGTTTGATGAAAGAATTAATGAGATTCGTCAGGCCACAAACAGTATGAATGAAGCTGTCATTGCAAGGTTAAAGCTACATGCTCTTGAATCGCATCAAATATTAAACCGATTTTCAAAAGCCATCGAAAATTCAGATTACATAAGTGCAAGTGAAGAAACTTTAGCCTTAGCAAAATGTTTTAATATAGACTTGGTATACAATAGTCTAGATGAATTTAAAAGTCAGCAGCAAGCAAAAACATTAAATTGGGATATGTAATGAAAATACAAGATTCGGATATCAGAAATTTTATTAAAACTACCGTTGAAACATCATATGTACCAACGATTATTTTAAATGATAAGCATATAGACTTACTGTCAAAATATAATGGCAATGAAAATGAACTGATAAAAGATAAGGATTTCTTGTCGCAGTCTATTCAGGTTCAAAATTGGATTTTGACTTCTATAGCTACAAGGCTTTATGCAAATGTTCTTCCTATGCATAATCCTATTTTAGATGTAGTTTGGAATGTTATTTCAGACATTATTTTCCCTGGAAAAAAAATTCGGGAAACGAGAAAAAATATTCAAAAATATATTGATACGGCTCAGAAGGAATATACTGATTATGTTGAAAATCATGAAGTGTTCATTAAAGAGGTTCAAGCGCAAATAGACATCATAAATAAATGTAAACCAATCATGAAAGGTTATATTCTTCAAAAAGTAGTCGCTAAACTTCAAGAACTTGGAATAGATAGTCAACTTAGTGATTACCCTATGGAGTTTATAGATTATAGAGTATTCAAGTTAAATCAAGAGTTTAATTATATAAATGAGCAATTTAAAAAATTAAATGAAGACCAATATGCAAAAATACTGGAAAATTTCCCAATGATACCTGTATTTCCTATTATATTGATATTGCTAGTGCTTATAAGAAAAAAAATAAAAGAGATCGAGAAAAAATTTTCATTAATGCAAGAACAAACAAAATGCGTTTTTGAGAAGATGAGAAGTGATAACAAGAAAATAACGGATCTCTCATTGTCTTTGGGTAATATTGCCAAGATATATACTGAAATTAATTCAAAATTTATCCCAGCTATTGAGGGTATTCTAGACCTGATTGTTCAAAAGTACCAAAATGATATTGCGAAAATTCCGGTTGAAGTATTATATTTGCTTCGAATTGTAACTAAAATTCTTAAAGAACTAGCAGAACGTAGAATTATTCCTCAAGGTAATTCTGATACTATAATTGATTCTGTTATTGAAGCAAGTAATGACATATCCGTGACATATGAGAATTTAAGAAGTGAGTTTTCAAAGGCAGTCTAATAAATGGATTTCAATTTAATGTTATCAATTGTAGATGTTCTGATTAATAACTAAATAGAATTTATGCTTAGTTAAGCTCCCTTTGTATCACTCCTCTATTCCCTTGATAAAGTAGAATACAAATCTGTCTTATCTATAAGAAGATATTCAGTCAACAAAAACCGTTAAATAATAGTTTCACCCAGTTTAGATATAGTGAAACAGTTGTTTCAGCTATGTGAAACACTTGTTTCAGCAAGGTGAAACAAAAGTTTCAGTATGGTGAAACTGGCTGAAACTTTTGCTGGTTGGATGAAATGATTGCATTTCCCCCCCCTCAGATGAGGATGCGTTTCTTCTTGTAGTTGGCTCGGAAATCTTTGGGGGAGACCAGCTTTTTCTTCTTGAAGATGCGGTTGAAGTTAGAAAGATTGTTGAAGCCCGACTCGTAGCAGATTTCCGCTATGCTCATGGTGGAGTCTACCAGCATGCGCAGGGCATAGCCCAGGCGGATGTCGATGATGTACTCTTGCAGGCTTTTGCCCGTGCGGAGCTTGAAGAAACGGCTGAACGACACTTCGGTCATGCCTACCATGTCCGCCAGTTGGCTCAGACGGATTTCTTCCTTGTAATGCTTGTTGATGTAGTCTTGCACCTTCTGCACCCGGCGGCTGTCGGAGTGTTGTTCGATTTTGGCGAACGAGGAGCTGGACAGCACGCGGGCATCGTCGGCGAACAGGGACAATTCATATAATAAGGTAAGGAAGCGGGTCACGGCATAAAAGCCTTTCGTGTCGGGCAGGCTGTCTATCAACGAGTAGACCTTCATGATGGCTGCCATGGGGAAGCAAAGCCCGTTTTGTGCCTTGTCGAACATCTTCATCACGCGGTCGAACTGGTTGGTGGCGAGCAGGGTCTTCATGAACAGGGGCGAGAACTGGACGGTGATTTCGCGCACGTCGGTGCTCTTGCAGTCGTGTTGTTCCCATACGTGTTCCAGGTCGGGGCTGGTGATGAGCACCAGGTCGTAGTCGCCGATGATTTCGGTGGAGTCTCCCACGATGCGCTGCACACCGGGGGCGTTGATGACAAAGTTCAGCTCGAACTCCTTGTGGCAGTGCATGGGGTAGGTGAACTCGCTTTTCCTTCGGTCGGCGATGTAGAAACAGTCTTTTTCCGACAGAGGAGTGATTTCGCGGATAACGTTCTTGTCTTGTATAATCATTGTTTTTGCATGTATTAGGGGTTATTTATGGTATAGTCTGATTGGTTTTTTACTCCTTTAATTTCGCGCCCGGCGACTTCTCCGGTAAAGAGGGCGGTCAGTTCTTTCCAGCTCAGCGTGGTGTCGGGCCGGAACTGTTCCGATTTCGCGTAGCGGAGCAGGGCGGTGCGGAACTGGTTTCCTTCGGGTGTGCTTTCGATGGCTTTGAGGTCGGTGGTGCAGACCAGCAGTTTTCCTTTTCCTACACGGAACTCGAACACGATGCCCAGCTTGTGGTTCCGCTCGATGTTGTCAATCACCTGTACTACAGGACGGTACTTCTTGTCGGTATTGTCCAGTATCATCGGGCGCGAGTGGCGGGCGATGCTCCACCATTGCCAGTCGCTATGCTCCTCGGTAGGGAAATGGCGGAACAGGGGATGCGCGGGGTCTGTCAGGATCGAAAGGGTGCCCGGAGAGACTTCCTTGCCGGCATTCTCCGATATGGTCTTGAACATGGCGTAGTTCCAATAGTCGGGCGTGAACATGCCTCCTACGCTTTGTTTTTCGATGTCCGCGTGGCGTGGAAGCAACAGGACGGTGCGGCCCTGTTCCAGCTCGGCTTCTACCCGTCGGTTCAATAGCGAGTCGATGTAGACGCCTGCCGTGCTTTCCTTCTCTTCGGGATATACCCAAAGGTGATAGTAATTGTGGTAGGTTCCCGTCCGCAGGTTCAGGGTCAGGCGTTGGGCTTCTTTCAGGTCGCTTAGGGAAAGCTCGATGTTTCCGACCGGCGTCACGCTTCCCTGCGGCGCATGGCAGGAAAGCTCGCCCCGTTTCTCCCAACTCCCGTCGTCCGAAATCAATTGCCAGCTGACGGGGACATTCCGGTCGTTCTCCTCATAGTTCGAGAGGGCTATGCCTATCCGGAGCGTTTGGGTGTTCCGCCAGCAGAAGTCTTCCATCTCCGCCAGGGGGACCACCGGAGCGCAGAAGCCGTAAAAGGTTTCAGGGTCGACGATGCCTTTGGTTTCCATAAAGGCGTCCAGTATGCCTACCAGTGCCGAGCCTTGTCCGGGATAGTCCTGCAGGTCGAGCATCTGGAATCCTCCGAATCCGGGCGTGCGCAAGGCATATTCGATGTCGGCTTTATAGCAGGCTATGGCGAAATGTCCGGTAGCACGGTGGAAGGCTTCGGCCCGGCTGTAGAGCCCGTTCTCTTTCAGCCGGTCGCGGAATATTTCCAGGTTGTACGGATAAAGCACGCCTTTGTATTTCGCTATCTGCCGGTAGTCGGGGTAAATCTGGAACTGGCAGGTTTCGTGTCCCATCACCGGCCGGGGGCAACGGGCGATGGCTTGGGCATAATCGGCTGTCGTATTGGGGCGGGTATTGTTCAGGATGCCGCCTTTCTCGGCATCCACATAAGCGAACGAGGTACGTACGTGGGTGGAATATCCCTCGCCGCCGCCTACCCGGCACGTCACGAAAAAGTCTTCTCCGTCTTGCGGACCCATCCAGCCCAGGTTGTTGTTCGAGCCGAAGCAATACAGGTGCCGGTTATCTTTCCGGCGGAAGTCGGAAAGCCATTCGCGCATCAGGTCCACATCGCCGTGCAGCTCGTTTCCCAGCCCCAGCATCATGAACGACGGATGATTGCCCAGCCGGGAGAGCAGCATGTCGCCTTCCCGTTTCAGGAAGGCATTGAGGCTTGTGTTCTTCCGTTCGACAGCTCCCCACAAGGGCAGTTCCACCTGAAAATAGATGCCTTCGATATCGGCGGCTTTCAGGGCCGCTTCGGGAGGGGCGTACGAATGGCACCGGTAGTGGTTGATGCCATACCGCTTGGCGGTTTGGAACACCTTGCGCCATGAGTCTACATCCATCGGCGGATAGCCGGTCAGGGGGAATACGCATCCGTCGTGCTTGCCCCGTAGGAATGTCTTTTTGCCGTTCAGGACGAACTGAGTGCCTTCGGTACGGAATTCGCGCATGCCGAAATCCACCCGTTGCTCGTCGTGTGTATGGCGGGTGTCCAGTCGGACGGTGAGCCGGTAAAGGGCGGGATGGAACTCGCTCCATAGCAAGGGCGAGTCGCCCATGTCGAGGGTAAAGGCGAGCGAGTCGGTTCCGGGACGGATGGCTATCTCTTGTTCCAGGACAGGGAGCCGATGGGTCTCGGGCGTGTTCCACGCCTCTCCTTCGATGCGTATAACGGCGTTTTCGTTCCGTTCGCCGCATACGTTAATTTTCACGAGGGCTTGTTTCCGGCTGACGGAAGGATAGACTTCCACCTTATCTATATAGACCTCGTCGCGGGCTTCGATGCCGAAGCGTCCTAAGATGCCGTTCCAGTTGGTTTGGGTCGCGTCGGTCCAGGCGTGCGAGCCTTGTATTTCCTTGGGTACCGCATGCTCGGAATTGTCTATCCGGATAGCGATGTGGTGTTCTCCCGGCCGAAGGGCGGGAAGTTCGTAGCAATGAGGGGCATACAGATGGGTCAGGCTCCCGATGCTGTCTCCGTCTATCCGGAGCGTGCCGGGCTTGGTGCGTTCCATAATCAGGCGCAGCTTCTTTCCCGCAAAGCTCTCGGGCAGGGTAAAACGGCGCTCGTAGGTCACTTGTCCGCTGTACGAATAAAGACGGGTCAGTTGGGAAGTGGCGTATGGAGGCTGTGCCGGATTGCCCAGCTTGTTCTCGTCGGTAGTGCCCGGAAGGATACAGGTGCCTAACGTGCTTTCCCATTTGCCCGAAAGGGGCAGGAAAGGGCGTTCCTGCGCCCGTAGGCACAGGACGCAGAGTGCCGTTACGATGAATGAAGATAGCCGATGCATAAGTGATAGGTGTTGACGGGTTTATTGATATTTCGCCTTAATGGCGGGAAGCTCCTTCTTTATGTCGGCGATGCGGGTGGCGTCGCTGGGGTGTGTGCTCATGAATTCGGGTACCGAACCTCCGCCGCTTGCCGACATCTTTTGCCAGAATCCGACGGCCACATCGGGATTATAGCCTGCCATGGTCATGAAGACCAGCCCCATATAGTCGGCTTCCGATTCGTGCTTGCGCGAGAAGGGAAGCATCATGCCGTATTGGGCGCCGAGGCCGTATACCGTGCCCGCTATTTTCTGCACGGCGGCACTCTTGTCGCTTACGATGGAGCCGAGGATATTGGCCCCGTATTGCGCCATGACCTGCTGGCTCATGCGCTCGTTGCTGTGCTTGGCCACGGCGTGCGCCACTTCGTGTCCCAGCACTACCGCCAGCTCGTCGTCGGAAGACACGATTTTCATCAGCCCTTCGTAGACCACGATCTTGCCTCCGGGCATGCAGAAGGCGTTGACTTGCTCGTCCTGCACCAGGTTGAACTCCCAGGCGAAGTTCTTGACTTCCGAAGCCATGCCGTTGGCGCGCATGTAGGCTTCGGTGGCAGAGGCTATCTTTTTCCCCACGCGCGTCACCATGGCGGTCTGTGCGGCGTTGGTCGATTTCTTTGCCGACCGGATATACTCGTTGTATTGGGTCAGGCTCGACGAGAGCACTTCGCTGTCTGATACCAATAACACTTGTTTGCGTCCGGTGAGGGGGACGGTAGAGCAGCCTGCCAGTACGAGGCTTGCCGCCAGGAGAAGGATGCAATGTAATCGTTTCATAATCGTTATAAGGTTTGGTCAAGCAAAGTTATATCTTTTCAGGGAATATGAAAGCGGAAGGGGGTAAAATCTTTCGGTTTCTTTCCCCTTCCGGAAAAACTTCCCCATTCTCCGGCTTGCAAGGAATACGCCTCCTGTCTCTTCTGTTGCAGCCCGGATGATAATGGGCATTGCCCAAATCCTTTAACATCTGTTCATTCCATTGCTATGGCTGACACAGCTTCTCCATTTCCATATATATACGATCACTCTTGTTACGCAATATGGTTTTTTCGCGAAAAGCCTTCAAATCGACTGAAAAGCCTTCCACTTTTCCGGTATGTGCAAATCAAAATCCGCTTTTTCAAGGTGTACCACGTCGGGTAAGATACATTGTTTGAAACGGCTTTCATATTGTTTCATCTGTATGGGTTTACCCATGCCCATTGTGGCAAGGTTGCTGGAATACTGATAAGGAGGGAAATATACGAACACTTTTTGACGGGCTTCCGTGGCAAGTTCGATAGCGGGTATCATATCGCTGTCGGCAGACACGACAATGGATATGTCACAGTTCTTCTGATAGGCGTCGGCAACAATCTGTGTGGCAATCCGCACATCTGTTTCCTTTTCCTCATGTGTATGGATGATGTTCCCGCATTGGAAACACGTGATGGACTTTTTCAGGTACTTGCCGAGAATAAGCTTGAACTTAGGATTTTCACGATTGGCTTGGAAAAAGGCATTTTGACGCAGGCTTTGGTCTATGTCATCGGGCTTTGCCGAGAAATACTTCACTGCCACAAGTTCCTGGTTGGGTCGCATAAACATTTCAAACAGCTTGACCACATCCAGCCAATAATATTTCTTCCACTTGGCATTGCTTTTCAGTCCAAAATAGAAGTTGAAGCCGTCAATATAGACGATAACCCGTTGTTTCTGTTCCATATTCCAACCGTATAAATAAAAAATAAGCCACCTTTTTAGGGGTGGCGAGCCTTAGTATTTTCCACCTAAGGGCGATATTCTATGCAAAGATAGATTTTTTATTTGACAAACAAAAACGACAAGGGACTTTTTTGAAAATTATTTTATGTTCTGTAAAGAAGTTCCTGCAAGGCAGGCATCGAAGTATGTCGTGTGTAAGAATTTCATTTGAAAGCGGTTTTGACTTGTATGCTGATATAGTTATACGGATTGCCTGTTTTCACCAAATTTTTGACGTGAAAAATGAGGTAAAATCTTTCGGTTTATCGGAAAATGATAAGACAGTATCATTCGCCTTGGCGGTTTATGGCTATTTTTGCATTTGTAACATTTAAACGAATTATCATGAAAAACAGGAAAGCGAGACTTTTATTGCTTGCCGGAGCTTCTCTTTGGGCTTTCGGCTTGTGGGCACAACCCGAAGGACAGGTGTGCCTCTCCACTCCCGAAACGTCGCTGGTGCTCGAAGCGCCGCAAGGCGGGGAGCTGAAGTATGTGTATTACGGCGCGAAGCCGGGCGAGGCCGACTTGAACCAACCGGAGGCGGTGAGGAACTGCAACCACGCGGCTTATCCCGCGTACGGGATGAACACGCCTGCCGAGGCGGCTCTGTCGGTATGCCATGCCGACGGGAATCTTTCCACGCAACTGGTGGTGAAAAGCGTACAGACGGCGGATACGGAACGGGCACGGGAGGTCACCGTGCGCCTGAAGGATAAGGTCTATCCGTTTTATGTGGATGTGTGTTACCGGGCTTATCGGGATGTGGATATCATCGAGACCTGGACCGCTATCACCAACGAGGAAAAGAAACCCGTCACGCTCAACCAATTCGCTTCGACCTACCTGCCCGTGCGCAGGGGCAACGTATGGCTCTCCAGCCTGTACGGCTCGTGGGCGAACGAAGGAAGGCTGGTGCAGGAGCCTCTGGAACCGGGCATGAAGGTCATCAAGAACAAGGACGGGGTGCGCAACTCGCACACGGCGCATGCCGAGGTGATGTTCTCGCTCGACGGACGTCCGCGGGAGAACGAGGGGCGCGTCATCGGCGCGGCGCTTTGCTATACGGGCAATTACAAGCTCTGCATCGATACCGACGATAGCGAATACCATCAGTTCTTTGCGGGCATCAACGAGGAAAACTCGATGTATCATCTGAAGAAGGGCGAGACGTTTACCACTCCCGTGCTTGCCCTGACCTATTCGGACGAAGGCTTGAGCGGCGCCAGCCGGAACTTCCACCGCTGGGGACGCACCTATAAGCTGGCGCACGGCGATGTGCCCCGCAAAATCTTGCTGAACAGTTGGGAAGGCGTGTATTTCGACATCAACCAGCAGGGCATGGAGCAGATGATGGCGGACATCGAGTCGATGGGAGGCGAGCTGTTCGTGATGGACGACGGATGGTTCGGCGACAAATACCCACGCAACTCGGACAACTCTTCGCTGGGCGACTGGGTGGTAGATACCCGCAAGCTGCCCGAAGGCATCGAAGGACTGATCCGCGACGCGAAGAAGCACCACGTGGGTTTCGGTATCTGGATAGAGCCGGAAATGTCGAACACGACGAGCGAGCTGTACGAAAAGCATCCCGAATGGATTGTGAAAGCTCCCGGGCGCGACCCGGTATTGGGACGCGGAGGCACGCAGGTGGTGCTCGACCTGGCGAATCCCGACGTGCAGGACTTCGTGTTCGGCGTGGTGGATGACCTGATGACGAAGTATCCCGAAATCGATTACATCAAGTGGGACGCCAATATGGCCATCATGAACCACGGGTCGAACTACCTGACCGCCGATGACCAGAGCCATCTGTACATCGAATATCACCGCGGTTTCGAGAAGGTTTGCCGGCGTATCCGTGCCAAGTATCCCGACCTGACCATCCAGGCGTGTGCCAGCGGCGGAGGACGTGCCAACTGGGGTTACCTGCCTTGGTTCGACGAGTTCTGGGTGAGCGACAATACCGATGCCCTGCAACGCGTCTACATGCAATGGGGCACTTCGTATTTCTTCCCCGCCATCGCGATGGCGTCCCATATCAGCGCGGCTCCCAACCACCAGACTTTCCGCACCATTCCGCTGAAGTATCGCATCGATGTGGCGATGAGCGGGCGTCTGGGCATGGAAATCCAGCCCAAGAACATGACCGAAGAGGAGAAGGAGCTTTGCCGTAAGGCGATTGCCGACTATAAGGTAATCCGCCCCGTCGTGCAGTTCGGCGATATCTACCGCCTGGTTTCTCCTTACGACCGCCTGGGAGTGGCTTCACTGATGTACACCTCTCCGCAAAAGGACAAGGCGGTATTCTATTGGTGGAAGATGGAGACTTTTGTCAACCAGCATCTGCCGCGTGTGAAGATGGCAGGACTGGACCCGGAGAAAACCTACCGCATTCAGGAGCTGAACCGCATAGATAATGAGCCGTTGGCTTTCGAAGGTAAGGCGTACACCGGCAAGTTCTTGATGGAGAACGGTCTGGAAATCCCCTATACGCATAAGGTGGACTATCACAAGCAGAACGATTACGCCAGCCGGGTATTGTACCTAGTGGAAACTAATTAAATGAAGAATGAAGAATTAGGAAAATGAAGAATGAAGAGTTAAGAATGAAGAATTAGGAAAATGAAGAACGAAATAAATGAAGAATGAAGAGTTAGAAAATTAAAAAAAGAGAAGAATGAAGAACCGGTAAACACAAACTTGATTCTTCATTCTTCATTCTTAATTCTTCATTTATTATTTCAGTCTTGCCAGCGTTTCCTTGATGCGGCGCATGGCTTCGACGATGTTTTCATCGGAAGTGGCATAGCTCATACGGATGCATTCGGGAGAGCCGAACGAGGTTCCGCCTACGCAAGCCACGTGGCCTACTTCGAGCAGGTACATAGCCAGGTCGTCGGCATTGTTGATGACACGGTCTCCGTCTTTCTTTCCGTAGAAGGAATCACATTTCGGGAAGAGGTAGAAAGCGCCTTCGGGCACGTTCACTTCGAATCCCGGTATTTCTTTGGCCAGTCTTACTATCAGGTCGCGGCGGCGTTGGAATGCCTGGCGCATTTCCTCTACCGGTGCCTGTGTGCCCGTATAGGCGGCTTCGGCGGCTTTTTGCGATACCGAGCAGGGACCCGAGGTGTATTGTCCCTGAAGCTTGTTCACTCCTTTCACAATCCATTCGGGACCGGCGATGAAACCGATACGCCATCCCGTCATGGCATACGCCTTGGATACACCGTTGACGATGACTACACGGTCTCTGATTTCGGAGAATTGGGCGATGCTTTCGTGGCGGCCGATGTAGTTGATGTGTTCGTAGATTTCATCGGCGATGGTGATGACCCGTTCGTGTTTCGCCAGTACGGCTGCCAGTCCCGCCAGTTCTTCTTTGCTGTATACCGAGCCCGTCGGGTTGGAAGGCGAGCAGAGAATCAGCGCGCGGGTATGGGGCGTGATAGCGGCTTCCAGTTGTTCGGGAGTGATTTTGAAGTCCTGCTCGATGCCTGCACGGACAATGACGGGAGTACCTTCCGCCAGTTTCACCATTTCGGGATAGCTCACCCAGTAGGGAGCGGGCACAATCACTTCGTCGCCTTTGTTTATCAAAGCCAAAATCGTGTTGCACACCGATTGCTTGGCACCGTTGGCACAACTGATTTGAGCGGCTGTATAGTCCAGTCCGTTTTCTTTTTTCAGTTTCTCTACAATGGCGTTACGCAGTGCCGGGTATCCGGCTACGGGCGAGTAGCGCGAGTAGTTTTCGTCGATAGCCTTCTTGGCTGCCTCCTTGATATGGTCGGGAGTGTTGAAGTCGGGTTCGCCGACGCTCATGTTGATTACATCTACGCCCTGAGCTTTAAGCTCGCCGCTCTTTTGCGACATAGCCAGCGTGGCCGAGGGTGACAAACTGTTTAAACGTTCTGAAAGTTGATTCATATTCTTATTTTTAGTTTTGGTTCAAAATCGGTGCAAAGTAAGCAATTTTTTCTCACATAGCGAAATGTTTCTTACTTTCTGTCACCTAAGAAACGCAGCAAATACAAGAAAAGGTTGATGAAGTCGAGGTAGAGCGTCATGGCTCCCATCAGGGCAATCTTCTGGGTGGTGTCGTTCACCTCCAGCTCGTCGCCCGTAAGCAATTGCTTGATTTTCTGCGAGTCGTATGCCGTAAGTCCCGTAAAGAGCAGCACGCCGATGCCCGAGATAATCAGGTCCATCATCGAGTTGTGCAGGAACAGGTTGACCAGCGAGGCGATAATCAGCCCCATCAGTGCCATGATGCAGATATTCCCCAGCCGTGACAGGTCTTTCTTCGTCACATAGCCGTAGAGCGCCATCGCGCCGAAGGTGCCTGCCGTGACAAAGAAGGTGGTGGCGATGGAACTCATCGTATAGACCATGAAGATGAACGAGAGGGTGACGCCGTTCAGGATGGAATAGGCGATGAAAAGCAGGGTAGCGGTGCTGAAGGCTATGCGGTGTATGCGGGCGGAGAGGTAAATCACCAGCCCCACTTCGGCAATCAGCAATCCCCAGAAGAGCATCCGGTTTTCGATAATCATCGAGAGCAATGTGTACGATTTGGCCACATACAGCGCCACGAAACCGGTAATGACCAGTGCCAGTGTCATCCAGGTGTACACGTTCCGCATCAGCGTAGCCTGTACGGTCTTGGATGCATAAGTTCTTGTCAGATTTTTTGTTTCCATGTGTTTTTAAGTTTTTGGGTTTTTAAGTTTTTAAGTTGACAAGGTATCAGTTGACGAGTTGACAAGGTTCTGAATACATTAGTAGAACTATTGGCTTAACTCCTTAACTTCTTAACTCCTAAAATTATTTATTAAAATGCAACGTATGCCCCATGCGGTCCTTTTTGGTATGCAGGTAGCGTTCGTTATACGGGTTGGGAGTCACCTCGATGGGGACATTTTCCACTATCTCCAGTCCGTAGGCTTCCAGTCCTACCCGTTTCACGGGGTTGTTGGTGAGCAGGCGCATCTTGTGGATGCCGATTTCGCGCAAGATCTGAGCACCTACACCATAGTCGCGTTCGTCGGCCTGATGGCCCAGGCAGATGTTGGCGTCTACCGTATCCATGCCCTCTTCCTGAAGCTTGTAGGCACGCATTTTTTCCATCAGTCCGATGCCGCGTCCTTCCTGGATGAGGTAGATGACGGCTCCTTTGCCTTCCTTTTCTATCATTTGCATGGCGCGGTGGAGCTGTTCGCCGCAATCGCAACGCATCGAGCCGAAGATGTCGCCCGTGGCGCACGACGAATGTACGCGCACCAGCACCGGTTCGTCGGGCTCGAATTCTCCTTTAATCAATGCCACGTGTTCCAGCCCGTTGCTCTTCTGGCGGAAAGGAATCAGGCGGAAATGCCCGTATTGGGTGGGCATGTCTACCTCGACGCCCTTTTCTACCAGCGACTCCTGCTTCAGGCGGTAGGCTATCAGTTCGGCGATGGAAATCAGTTTGAAGCCGTATTGGTCCGCCATTTTACGCAGCTCGGGCAGGCGGGCCATGGTGCCGTCTTCGTTCATCACCTCCATCAGGGCGGCGGCAGGGTAGAGACCCGCCAGTTTGGCAAGGTCGACGCTGGCTTCGGTGTGTCCCGCACGCCGCAACACACCCTTGTCTTGCGCATAGAGCGGGTTGATGTGTCCGGGTCGTCCGAAGGTTTCGGGCGTCGATGCCGGGTCGGCAAGGGCGCGGATGGTGGCCGCACGGTCGGCGGCGGATACGCCCGTGGTGCATCCTTCCAGCTTGTCAATCGTTACGGTAAACGGAGTGCCCAGCACCGAGGTGTTGTTGCTCACCTGGTGCGGCAGGTCAAGCTCCTTGCAGCGCGACAAGGTAATCGGCGCGCAAAGCACCCCCCGCGCGTGTTTCAGCATGAAGTTCACTTTCTCGGGGGTAATCAGTTCGGCCGCGATGATGAGGTCGCCTTCGTTTTCGCGGTCTTCATCGTCCACTACGATGACAAATTCGCCTTTGCGGAAGTCTTCTATCGCTTCTTCTACGGTATTTAGTCTGATTTTGTCCATAATGCTTTTATTGTTGGTTTGAGTAGTAATGTTGATCTTTTATCTGTTTTATGATACTTTCGTTGGTTTTCAGGATGGTTTTCAGGTCTTGCTCCAGCCGCACGCGGTAACGCCAGATGTTGAGGTACACCAGCAAGCCTACCGGCACTACGATTCCCGTCAGCAGGTTGAGCCAGCGGTTGTCGAACAGGCTCTTATGAGCTTTAACCGACAAGAACGGGTAATTGTTCATCAGGTTCAGCAAGACGGGGTCTTTTGTGTTCGAAAGTTCTTCGATTACTGCCTCCATCTCTTTACTGATGCCGGCTATCGCGTCGTCGTGCTCGTTGTTGGTGAATATCTTGTAATAGTCGGGCAAGCCTTTCAGGCGGTGCGTGCGCATGTAGTCTTCACACTCACGGCTGATGCGTTCCAGGGTCTCGGCGTCTTTTTCGTAGTCGGGCGTATGGATGATTACCTCTTTCTTGTACATGTGGCGCGATACGCGGATGCCGAACAGCTTGCGGAAGAAGGCGGCATAGGTGTCGATGTTGAACACCACCGAGTCCTTGTTCGACTTATACGTGAAGAACGCGCCTACCGGCGCCAGCACCAGTGTGCTCATCCACGTACCCAGCACGATGTTCATCTCGCCGCTCTTGCCGATACGGGTTGCGCCCGAGTCGATGATGTAGTAAATGACGAATATCAGCACCGAGATAACCACCGGCATGCCGAGTCCTCCCTTGCGGATGATGGCACCCAGCGGCGCTCCGATGAAAAAGAAGATGATGCATCCCAACGAGAGGGTGATTTTCTTGTGCCAGTCGGACCGGTGGGTGCGGATGCGGCTGTCCGTGTCCTTGCTCATGAAACTCTTCATTTCCCAGTCCGACTTCAGTGAGGAGATGCGGTTTTCGGTCTTACTCAGCGTCTGCGCCTTTTCCTGCGAGGTCATGGCGTTGTAGATGCTGTCGGTGTTGATGTATGCCAGGTTCAGCTTCTCCAGCTTCACCGAGTCGGTTTTGGTCAATACCGGTGTCTTGTAGGTGGAATTGATTACATCGTTGAAGTAGGCGCGTCCCACGCTGTCGGCGTGCACCTCCAGCGAGTCGATGGCTTGCGCTATTTCGCGCATGTTCTTGATGTCCGAGCGCTGGTCAAGGAAGCTTCCGTCCACCATGTTGAAGTCCGAGTCGAACTGGATGAGGGTATGCTTTTCCTTGAACGATTCGCGGCGGTAGGGCACGTTGCGCGAGATGACCGATTGCGATTTCAGGTTTTCGAATTGCTCTCCGTTGTACAGGTGCAGGAAGAGGTGTTGCTTGTCGGCGGTCAGTTCCAACTTGCCTTCCTCTGCCCAGATGATGTGGGCGTTTTCGAATCCGTCCGAGAAGTTATAAATCAGCACGTCTCTCAGCATGCCCGTCTCTCGGTCTTTGTGCTTCACGTAGATGTTGTATCCGTCGATGTCGCTGTAGAATACGCCTTCGGGAATGTCCACTTCAGGCGATTTTTGCTTCATCGACACCAGCAGGGTCCATAGCTGTTTCTGGGCGCGGGGACCGATTTCGTTTTGGAAGAAGAACGACGTGGCTCCCAGAAACATGCAGCATAACACCACCGGGCGCATGATGCGCAACAGGGGGATGCCCGCGGCTTTCATCGAAAGTAGCTCGTAGCGTTCTCCGAAGTTTCCGAACGTCATTAGCGCCGCCAGCAGGATGGCAAGCGGAAGCGATAGCGGAATCAGTGTCAGTCCCGAGTAAAAGAAGAATTGGGCAAGGATGTTGATTTCCAAGCCTTTCCCCACCAGTTCGTCGACGTATCTCCACAGAAATTGCATCATGAAGATGAACAGGCAGATGAAAAATGTTCCCGCGAAGAGCAGCAAAAAGCTCTTCAATACAAATATATCAAGTTTTTTTATGCGTAGCATTCCTTATCGTATCGTTGTCAGCTTGCAAAAGTAGCATAAAAAACAACGCGAAGCATGATGTTTTGTATATTTTTAAGTAACCGGGCGAAATAACCCCTCATTCTTCATGCTTGATTCTTCATTCAGATTCCGCAGGTCCGCTTCAGCACTTCGATTTGCGAGTCCCATAAGTTGATGGTGTCCTCTTCTTCGCCGGGGTCGGCGAAATCGGTTACTTCCAGCGAGATGTCGTTCGTCAGTTCGTTATAGTGGATTTTCAGTTCGAAATACGTGCGCGGTTCCTCGTCGTCCCAGTGAAAGCGGATGAACGATTCGGTGCGCACGTTGGTGATTTCCGCTTCGCGGGTCTCGGTCTTGCCCCATTTGAAAGTCAAGGTTTTGTTAAGTTTCGAAACGTCGTCGGCAAACCAGCGGCTCAATCCCGAGGGGGTACTGATGGCGTTCCATAAGATGGTGCTCGACGCGGGAGCTAACGGATATTCTATTTTTATTTTCTTTTTCATGATGGTTTGGTGTTTTTTTGTTCTGTTCTGTATTGAAATTTAAGTAACGGGCGCAAAGTAAATTATTTTTTTGTACTCTGCATAATGAATCACCTATTATTTTTTATCCATATCAATCGAAGAAGAAAACTTTTGGGTAAAACCGTGCACGGAAGAAACGTATATTGTTGTTTCTGACTGACTTGTGTGCGGGCGGGCTTGTAGCGTGAAGATAAGTTAAAGAAAAAAACGGGCAAATGTATTGCGTAATTCAAAAAGATGTCTTACCTTTGCACCCGCAATCGAAAAACAAGGCGGGATAGCTCAGCTGGTTAGAGCGCATGATTCATAATCATGAGGTCCCCGGTTCAATCCCGGGTCCCGCTACGAAGAACGATTTTAGCCGTTGGATGGCTTCCACATCTGGCGGTTATTTGGCGGGATAGCTCAGCTGGTTAGAGCGCATGATTCATAATCATGAGGTCCCCGGTTCAATCCCGGGTCCCGCTACGAAGAAAAGGGCAGTCAGGCGATACAACGCTTGGCTGCCCTTTTTTGTATGCTCCATTAGTATGGATCAACGTAAAAACGGCTCAACGTAAAAACCTGAGGGATTCTCAAATCAACTTTTTCTGTTCTCTTCCTGCTTCTTTCTTTTGCGCGTGTCGGCGCAACTATATTCCGATAGGCGGTGAACCTATATCCGATAGCCTGCCAAATCATATTGCATTGTCCGTGCATATATATGCGAAAAACAGGAGCATAACAATAACAGTAATAACAATAACAGTTAGAAAACGAAGGGGGTTGGCTGTAGAAAAAAGAGAGAGTTATTTATATATAATAATATACTATATATATTATATAATATATAATATATATATAGAAATGCACACACACGCACACTCTAGATGTGAAAATGGAAAAAATTAACTGTTATCTGTTATTGTTATGACTCATTTGCTTACATGTTGGTTTTCAATTGTTTAAGTTAATAAAAAGCCCATAACAGTAATAATTTCGTTATTGTTGTATCTGTTATAGCCCGTTGACATCCGTCTGTCTCGAATCCGTCGCAGGGAAAATAAATGATTTAATCGGTGTAATCTGTGGTGAAAACCCTCTTATGCGCGCGTGATAAATTATATGGTGTACCCGTTTCTATCTTTTCTTTCCATCATGAAAAATTCTATTTCCTTAACGGTCTGTATCCTAACCGTTTACGTGCACGTATTGAAAAAAACGGTGAAAAAATCCTTCAAACCGCTTGCCGGTTTCGCAAAAAGCCGTACCTTTGCAACCGCTTTCCGAAAGGGACGCCGCCCGAGCGGTGACGGTCGCAAAGGAAAAACGAAAAAAGTTTCCGAAAAATTTGCGGGAATGAAAAAAACGCCTTACCTTTGCAAACGCTTTCCCTCTGAAACGGGAGCAAGTTCTTTGAAAGATTTTGGATAGACAACGTAGTACGAAAAGGAAGGAAAA
>UQVZ01000026.1 GCA_900544675.1 uncultured Bacteroides sp. | reverse complement strand
AGGGTTCTGCTGCCTTATGCAAGAAATAAAAAATGGAATTGATAGAACCCACCTTCAGGTAGCCAATGTGTTGTACAAGGAAAGTGGTCATAAAAGCGAAACTTATGTGACACGATCTAATGAGGTGTTCCGTCGGTTCAAGAAATTGGTAATGAAATATTATCGCACGCAGCATAATTTGTCGTTTTACGCAAACGAGTTGCATATCAGTACGGCTTACTTATCGCGTACGGTAAAGTCGGTCACGGGGCGCACCGTACATTTCATGATTGCAGAGCTGATTTATACAGATGCCGTCAAGTATCTGGTAAGTACGGATATGGATGTGAAAGAGATAGCAGAGATACTCGGTTTTTCCGATCAGTCTTCGTTCGGCAAATTCTTTTTAAAACGTGCAAAGGTGTCTCCTCAAAAATTCAGGCAGAGGTCTTCATCCGTTTTGGCTCCTTAATTTATGGCGTTGCTTTTCCGGTATTCATTCGGTGAATATCCCGTATGTTTCTTGAAAATCCGATTGAAGTGCTGGGAGTATTGGAATCCCAAGTCGTATGCTATCTGGCTGACGGTCTTGTCGGAGCCTAACAGCATTTCTTTGGCTGTATCAATTATTTTCCCTTGGATGTATTCCTGTGGAGTTTTTCCTGTTTCCTTTTTTATCAAGTCGCCGAAATAATTAGGAGAGAGAAAGACCTTTTCAGCAAAATATCTGACGGTCGGGATGCCTTTTGTTTGTGTCTTTTCGCTTAGGAAATAATCATCCAGTAAGGTTTCGAAGCGTGTCAGCACGTCTTTATTCGCTTCTATGCGGGTCTCGAACTGACGGTTGTAGAAACGCATGCAATAATCTAAAAGCAATTGTATGTTTCGGGCGATGAGTCGCTTGCTTAGCTTGTCTATCGGGTGCATCAGTTCCATCTTGATTTTTTCCATGCAATCCAGAATGATGTTCCGTTCTTCTTCCGACAGATGCAGTGCTTCGTGTGAGTTGTATGAAAAGAATGAATACGACTTGATTTCCTGTCCCAGTGAGGTGCCTTTGATTATATCCGGATGAAATAATATGCCTTTGGCTTTGGGCCGGACTCCTTCTTGCATTTCCATTGTTGCCACTTGTCCTGGTGCAAAACTGACAATGGTACCATCTTGATAATCATAAGTTTGCTTGCCGTATTGGATATCTCCACATCGTGTGTCTTTCAAAAACAAAGCATATATTCCGTAATTGATGGTGAAATGGGTGGGAAAGCGAGTGGCATCTGCCAAATCAATGATATTTACTAACGGGTGAAGTGTTTCCAATCCGAACATCTTGCTATAGACATCCACAGAATCCATTTTAATCAAATCTTCTTTCATTCTTGTAAGCTTTTAACGAAAAGCAAAAATAAACATTTTACCGACAATAGCAATCATTCTTTGTGTGAAATCTGTAAAAGGGTTACAACAATCTGTAATTTCAATCCTTTTATTATTTTGGGAAAAAACGTTGATTTCCGGAAGAAAGTCTGTACCTTTGCGCGGGATAATATAAGAGTGATTGCTTTAGGTTTATAGATATTTAAATCATTCATTTTTCATAAATTACATGAGGCTCACTTTTATGCCGGCAAACGATGATATTATACTTGTGGAATTTAACTATTTGAGAAATGGCAGACAACTATATTGAAAAGCAGTTTGAGTCATATCAAGCGCGTAAGGCAGCATGGGAAAAAGAGAGCAAATACAAACGAAAGAAAAACACGGTTGCGGCTGATTCTGTTCATCAGCCCTGTAAACGGCTATTTCATAATCATAGCAAAAAGGTAGTGGCGATACACGACTTGTCTGGCATAGGACGTGTATCACTCATGGCGGTTGTGCCTATTCTTTCTTCGATGGGCTTTCAAGTATGTCCATTGCCGACAGCTATCCTTTCTGCCCATACGCAATACCCTGTTTATTCTTTTCTGGATCTGACCGATGAAATGACACGTATTATTGAAAAATGGGAACAGCTTGACGTGCATTTTGATGCTTTTTATTCGGGTTATCTTGGTTCTCCCCATCAGGCGCAGATTGTAGAAGACTTCATTCAAAAATTTCGTCGCCCTAATGACCTGGTTGTGGTTGATCCGGTAATGGGAGATAACGGAAGTCTTTATAAAGGAATAACTGAGGAAATGGTGGCTGAGATGAAAAAACTGATTTGCATGGCAGATATCATTACGCCTAATATGACTGAATTGTTCCGTTTGCTGGATATGCCTTATCAAGAGGAGATGACCGATGCAGAGCTGAAGACCGCTCTTCGTGCCTTATCAGAAAAAGGTCCCAGTATCGTTATCGTGACCAGTGTGCCTGTACGGGGCGATTCTCATTCGACTTCGGTATATGCTTATAATCGTTTCGGAAATCGTTATTGGAAAGTGACTTGTCCTTATCTCCCGGCTCATTATCCTGGTACGGGAGATACATTTACCAGTGTCATTACCGGCTCATTGATGCAAGGTGATAGTTTGCCTATCGCACTCGACCGTGCTACCCAGTTTATCTTGCAGGGAATCCGTGCCACGTTTGGGTATGAATATAATAATTTGGATGGCATTATGCTGGAGAAAGTGCTTCACAATCTGGACATGCCTATCCAGATAAGCAGTTATGAATTAGTGGAATGAAAGTTGTAGAATTTAAGATGAAATGTATGATGACACAGGAAATGCACGAGATACTGAAACGTTTGAATATTGTGGAATTGAACGAGATGCAGCAGGCATCTGTCCGGGCTTTTGATGAAGGGGGAGACTTGGTTTTGCTTTCGCCTACGGGTTCGGGCAAGACGCTGGCGTATCTCTTGCCACTGGCTTCTTTCCTGAAACCTGAAGTACAAGGTGTACAGGCGGTCGTGCTGGTGCCTTCACGCGAATTGGCGTTGCAGATAGAACAGGTGTTCAAGCAGATGGGCACAGCTTACAAGGCGATGAGTTGCTATGGAGGACGTCCGGCGATGGACGAACATCGGGTGATGAACAATCTGCGTCCATCGGTGATAATCGGCACGCCGGGACGCATGAACGACCACTTGCAAAAAGGGAACTTCGATGCCTCGACGGTACGCCTGTTGGTAATCGACGAATTTGATAAATGCCTGGAATTCGGTTTTCAGGAGGAGATGGCGTCGGTACTCAGCCGGTTGCCCCGGGTAGAGCGGCGCTTCCTGCTTTCGGCTACGGATGCCGAAGAGATACCTCGCTTTACGGGGATGAACCGCACGCGTAAGCTGGATTTCCTGCAAACGGAAGAAGCGTCACGTTTATATATATATAAGGTGGAATCGCCCGAGAAAGACAAGCTGGAAACATTGTATAAGTTGGTATGTTGCCTAGGAGACGAGTCGACGCTGGTATTCTGCAATCATCGTGAGAGTGCGGAGCGGGTAGGGAAGTATCTGCGTGAGATGAAGGTGTATAGCGAAGTGTTCCACGGAGGAATGGAACAGGACGAACGCGAACGCGCGCTATATAAGTTCCGCAACGGCAGTTGTCCCGTGCTGGTATCCACCGATTTGGCGGCGCGCGGGCTGGATATTCCCGAAATCCGTAACATAGTGCATTATCATCTGCCTGTATCTGAGGACGGATTTATTCACCGCAACGGGCGTACGGCACGTTGGGAGGCCCAGGGTAATGCATACGTTATCTTGTATCGCGAAGAGCAACTTCCGGATTATCTGGACGGAGTCATGGAGACATTCAGTTTCCCCGAAAAGCTTCCGGCGCCTGCCTTGCCCCGTTTTGTAACCTTATATATAGGAAAAGGGAAAAAAGATAAAATCAATAAGGTGGATATTGTAGGTTTCCTGTCGAAAAAAGGAGGACTGAAACGGGAAGATATCGGCAAGGTGGATGTAAAGGAACGCCACGCATACGCGGCTATAGCACGGGATAAATGCAAACAAACATTAAAACTCGTGCAAAATGAAAAGATTAAGGGGGTGAAAGCTTTGATAGAATTGGCAAAATGATAACTTTGTGTCAGCTAAATGCTGTAGAAGCCTTGAAGCTGCACAAAATGCTATGATTGAAGGACGGGTGTAAATCATGGACAGACTTAGCTGTGTCATTGTGTAATTAAATTTCTCTTCGTTTGCGTATTTTGTAAGAAAAATAAGCCTTTGGCTATAAAAATATCAGTAAAACTTTGGGCGGTCTAAAAATAATTGCTATATTCGCAATCGTAAGAAATAAATGATATTGTCTAATCTAAACAAACTGCCAAATGAAAAAACATAATTTTAATGCGGGACCTTCTATTTTGCCTCGCGAAGTAATCGAGAAAACAGCTCAGGCAATTCTGGACTTTAACGGCTCAGGGCTTTCGTTGATGGAAATCAGTCACCGCGCTAAAGACTTCCAACCGGTAGTAGATGAAGCAGTGGCGTTGTTTAAAGAACTTTTGAATATCCCTGACGGCTATTCGGTATTGTTCTTGGGAGGTGGTGCGAGCCTGGAGTTCTGTATGGTTCCCTACAATTTCCTGGAAAAGAAAGCCGCTTATCTCAATACAGGTACTTGGGCGAAGAAAGCGATGAAAGAAGCCAAGGCTTTCGGCGAAGTGGTAGAAGTGGCTTCATCGGCCGACGCCAATTATACGTTTATTCCGAAAGGCTACGAGGTTCCTGCCGATGTGGACTATTTCCATATCACGACCAACAACACGATTTACGGTACCGAACTGCATGCCGACCCCGATGTGAATGTACCGTTGGTGGCTGATATGTCGTCGGATATCTTCTCCCGTCCGGTAGATGTGTCGAAATACATTTGTATCTATGGCGGCGCGCAGAAAAACTTGGCTCCGGCTGGTGTGACCTTCGTTATCGTGAAGAATGATGCCGTAGGTAAAGTGTCGCGTTATATCCCGACCATGCTGAATTACCAGACCCATATCGAAAAAGGTTCAATGTTCAATACCCCGCCGGTTGTACCTATCTATGCAGCTCTTCAGACTTTGCGTTGGCTGAAAGCGCAAGGCGGAGTAGAAGAAATGCAACGTCGTGCCAAGTTGCGTTCAGATATGCTGTATGCCGAAATAGACCGCAACAAGTTATTCCGCGGTACGGTGACAGAGTCGGGTGACCGTTCGTACATGAATATCTGCTTTGTCATGGCGGATGAATATAAGGAATTGGAAGCCGACTTCCTGAAGTTTGCTACTGAAAAGGGTATGGTAGGCGTGAAAGGTCACCGCTCAGTAGGCGGTTTCCGCGCATCGTGCTACAATGCCTTGCCGGTAGAAAGCGTACAGGCACTGATTGACTGCATGCAAGAGTTTGAAAAAAATCATTGATTGTTACCTAAAAAATAAGTCTATGAAAATATTAGTGGCAACCGAGAAGCCGTTCGCCAAAGTGGCGGTAGACGGCATCCGGAAAGAGATAGAAGCGGCAGGCTATAAACTGGCTTTGCTGGAGAAATATACAGACAAGGCTCAATTGCAGGACGCGGTGAAAGACGCGAATGCCTTGATTATCCGTAGCGACATTGTCGACAACGAGGTGCTGGATGCAGCCAAGGAACTGAAAATAGTGGTACGCGCGGGTGCAGGATATGACAATGTGGACCTGGAAGCGGCTACAGCTCATGGGGTATGCGTAATGAATACGCCCGGACAGAACTCGAACGCTGTCGCCGAATTGGCTTTCGGTCTGATGGTGATGGCTGTACGTAATTTCTACGACGGCAAATCGGGCACAGAGCTGAAGGGCAAGAAACTGGGTATCCATGCTTACGGTAATGTGGGACGCAACGTAGCCCGCATAGCCAAAGGTTTCGGCATGGAGATTTATGCATACGACGCTTATTGTCCGAAAGAAGCGATGGAAGCCGACGGAGTGATTCCCGTTGATTCTGCCAAAGCATTGTACGAGACGTGTAATGTAGTGTCGCTCCATATCCCGGCTACGGCCGAAACGAAGAATTCCATTGACTATGAGCTGGTGAACAGTATACCTAAAAATGGCTTGCTGGTCAATACGGCACGCAAGGAAGTCATCAATGAAGCGGATTTGTTGCGTCTGATGCACGACCGTCCCGACCTGAAATACGTGACGGATATCATGCCGGTACGCCATCAGGAATTTGTAGAACAATGTCCGGGACGTTATTTTTCTACTCCGAAGAAGATGGGCGCACAGACTGCCGAAGCCAATATCAACGCAGGTATTGCCGCTGCCAAGCAGATTGTGGGCTTCCTGAAAGACGGATGTGAGAAATTCAGAGTGAATAAGTAAGAATTGAAATAAGTCAATCGGGGAGTTAAAGGCTGATGCTTTTACAGGAAAGCTATAGGTTTTTAACTCCCTTTTGATTTTGGGTTGATACGGATAATTGATAAAGTACCATGGTAAAGATAAGACCTTTTAAAGGAATACGCCCTCCTAAGGAGCTGGTGGAAGAGGTGGCGTCCCGCCCATACGATGTGCTCAATTCGGAAGAAGCGCGTGCCGAAGCGGCAGGCAACGAGAAGTCTTTATATCACATCATCAAGCCGGAAATAGATTTTCCCGAAGGGACAGACGAGCATGACGAACGTGTGTATGCAAAGGCGGTCGAGAACTTCCGTAAGTTTCAGGAGAAAGGATGGCTGGTGCAGGACGAGAAACCCTGTTACTATGTCTATGCCCAGACCATGAACGGGAAGACGCAATACGGTCTGGTGGTAGGCGCATACGTGCCCGACTACATGAACGGTGCGATTAAAAAACATGAGCTGACCCGTCGTGATAAGGAAGAAGACCGCATGAAGCATGTGCGTGTGAACAATGCGAACATCGAGCCGGTGTTTTTCGCTTATCCTGAAAATCAGGTGTTGGATGCGATTGTGGCGAAATATGTGGCACAAAAGCCTGAATACGATTTCATCGCTCCGGGCGATGGCTTCGGACATACTTTCTGGATTATTGACCGCGATGAGGATATTGACGCCATTACCTGTGCTTTCGAACAAATGCCTGCCATGTATATAGCCGACGGTCATCACCGGAGTGCGGCGGCGGCATTGGTAGGGGCTGAAAAAGCCAAACAGAACCCCAACCATCGGGGAGACGAGGAATACAATTACTTTATGGCGGTATGTTTCCCTGCCAACCAGTTGACCATCATTGACTATAACCGGGTGGTGAAAGACTTGAATGGGCTTACTCCGCAGGCTTTCATCGAGGCATTGAAAAAACATTTCACGGTAGAGGAGAAAGGCACCGAAATCTACAAGCCGAAAGCTTTGCACAACTTCTCGCTGTATGTAGACGGCAAATGGTATAGTCTGACAGCTCACCCCGATACGTATGATGACTCGGACCCGATTGGCGTGCTCGATGTGACTATTTCGTCGAAGTTGATTTTGGACGAGATATTGGGCATCAAAGACTTGCGCTCGGACAAACGCATCGATTTCGTTGGCGGCATCCGGGGGCTGGAAGAATTGAAGAAGCGTGTAGACAGCGGTGAAATGAAGATGGCGTTGGCGCTTTATCCGGTGTCGATGAAACAACTGATGGATATAGCCGATACAGGCAATATCATGCCTCCCAAGACTACTTGGTTCGAACCGAAGCTCCGTTCGGGACTGGTTATACATAAGTTAGAATAAATCCGGAAGGAGAATAAGGAAATGAAGAATGGAGGAGGGAAAAACAAGTCCTGCTAAATTCTTCATTCTTCGTTCTTTATTCTTCATTTAATTTTCTATCTTTGCACCCGGTTTGAAAAACAGATAAGATTCTATGGATCGTGTTACGTTCAAAGGGTTTGCGTATGGAGCCATTGCGGCTGCCAGTTATGGGTTGAATCCCTTGTTTGCTCTGCCTCTTTATGCCCATGGCTTAGGGGCAGATTCAGTGTTGTTTTATCGTTATGGCTTTGGTGTCATCATGCTGGCTGTAATGATGCTGGTACAAAAACAGTCGTTTGCTCTGCGCCGGTGCGAGGTGTTGCCTTTGCTGGTGATGGGGTTGATGTTCTCTTTTTCTTCGCTCACCCTGTTTTTGTCCTATAACTATATGGATGCGGGCATAGCTTCCACTATTTTGTTTGTCTATCCGGTGCTGGTGGCTATTCTGATGGCTGTGTTTTTCAAGGAAAAGGTTTCCCCCATTACCATGATTTCCATCGCCCTGGCGTTCACGGGAATTTCTTTGCTGTATAAGGGCGAAGGCGGACAGACGCTGAGTCTGATGGGAGTGTTGCTGGTATTTCTTTCGTCGCTTACGTATGCTATATATATAATAGGTGTAAACCGTTCGGTGCTGAAGGATATGCCGATTGTTAAGCTGACATTCTATGTCCTTCTGTTCGGACTAAGCGTGTTTGTCGTACGTTTGAAGTTCTGTACTCAGTTGGATATGATTCACGAGCCGTTGTTGTGGATTAATCCGGTATGTCTGGCTTTGTTCCCTACCGTCATTTCTTTGGTGTCAATGACCAAGTCCATTCATTATATCGGCTCCACACCGGCAGCTATCCTGGGAGCCTTGGAACCGATTACCGCTATCTGTTGTGGCGTATTGGTGTTCGGCGAGCGGCTTACTCCGCGCATTGTGTTGGGTATTATCTTGATACTGATTGCCGTTACCTTGATTATTGTAGGTAAATCGTTGGTTCATCAGTTGAAAGTACGGATGATTCATCGGCACGACAACCCTCATTTCCCAAACATTAACCGATAAACCGGAAGAGGAATGCAGTTGGACGATACGTATAAGACCATCATCGGACAGTCGGAAGCTATCTATACCGAGAAGCGGAGCAAATTTATTGCAATAGCTATTCCGGTGCGTACCCTTGAAGAAGTAAAAGAACAACTCGACATTTACCAGAAAAAATATTATGATGCCCGTCATGTGTGTTATGCCTATATGCTGGGGCCGGACCGGAAGAATTTCCGTGCCAATGACAATGGCGAGCCTTCGGGAACAGCCGGAAAGCCTATCTTGGGACAGATTAACTCGAAAGAACTGACCGATGTGCTGGTTATCGTAGTGCGTTACTTCGGGGGCATCAAGTTAGGTACAAGCGGTTTGATTGTTGCCTATCGTACGGCCGCCGCACAGGCTTTGACAGAAGCCGAAATCATCGAGAAAACGGTCGATGAAGAAGTGGAATTTGCTTTCGAATATCCGTTCATGAACGATGTGATGCGGATTGTAAAGGAAGAGTCGCCCGAAATCGTCAGCCAGTCCTACGATATGGACTGTTTTATGCGCTTACGTATCCGTAAGTCGGAAATGCCGCGCCTGCGTGCCCGATTGGAAAAGGTGGAGACTCTTCGGTTTATTTGAAAAGCGGATGAGCTGTTTGGGTGTTTTTATGGAATTAGGAAAATGTAACACTTTTGTAATTTGTTTGACACAATCAGGTTATCTTTCTCCTCTATTTTTGCAGCAAAACAAGAATAGAAGAGACAATGAAAAAAATTATCTCAGCACTTATGATAGTGCTCTCTGTAGCATCAGCCGGTGCGCAAGAATTTAACTGGAAAGATGCAATCCCGGAAATACACGGGACGGTACGTGGTAAATACGAATACCAGACAACAACGAATGACCAACGTTTCCAGGTGCGCAATGCCCGTGTCAGTGCAACCGGTAAGGTGCTTCCCATTGTAAGTTATAAGGCTGAAATCGACCTCTGTGATGAAGGAGTTATCAAAATGCTGGATGCCTATGCAAGAGTGACTCCTGTAAAAGGTTTCGATATCACTATCGGTCAGATGCGTGTACCGTTTACAATTGACGCGCACCGTTCTCCTCATTTACAATATTTTGCCAACCGTTCGTTCATCGCTAAGCAGATGGGTAGTTTACGTGATGCAGGTGCTACGCTGAAGTATTCGATGAAAGAAGGTTTCCCCTTCGCCTTGGAAGCCGGTTTGTTCAGCGGTTCGGGACTGACCGAACAAAAAGGATGGCACAAAGCTTTGTCTTATTCAGCCAAGTTGGAATTGATGCCGTTCAAGGGCTATAACCTGACCCTGAGTACACAACGCATCCGTCCGTTCGACCGCAATATCTATATGTACGACATCGGTACCTATTACGACTGGAAAAATTGGCATTTCGAAGTGGAAGGAATGTACAAGGACTATGCCCATTCTTCCTTTAAAAGCGTATGGGCGGTAGACGCTTTCGTTAATTACGATTACTTCATCAAGAAAGAAAAGAGTCTGATAAAGAAAGTTTCCTTCTTGGCGCGTTTCGACTATATGGGAAACAATAGTGACGAACTGGATGAGGATGGAATAGATTATATCATTACCGACCATGAGCGCAAACGTATTACAGGCGGTCTTACGTTCAGCTTCGGCAAGCCGTTTCAGGCAGATTTGCGTTTGAACTATGAAAAGTATTTTTACGAAGACAATTCGCTGGCGTTGGAGTCAGAACAAGATAAATTGGTAGTGGAAATGATGGTTCGCTTCTGATAATTTGCTTTTATAAACATTTGTTGAAGCCGTTTCGGGTGTAGTGATTACACTCGGGGCGGCGTTTTTTTGTTTGCAGACATGATAGGTAATCGGATATCGTTTTGTATCTGGACTTTGTGTGAAACAAAATTTATGACTAGGTTGTTATTATCTAGGCAACTGATTGTAAAAATGAAAAAAGATTTTTATCTTTGTATAAACCTTAACCTGCCTGCTATGAAGAGAGAGGTTCTATTTATCGTTTGTATAGTATGTCTGGTGTTTTTTGGATGCGAGAAACAACAGATACCTCCTATTTCGGTGTCAGACAAACTGGAAATCGTTACCGAAATGATAGCACAGATGGAAGTCGATACTTCTCGGGCGAAACTGGATGCTTCGGATATAATTCTTACCAAAGATTTGCTTTACGACCGTTATACGTTGGAGGATACATATCCTTACAAGGATACGGTGCGCAGTTTTAAATGGGAAACTATGCGCAAGTGCCTGGCTTTTATCGAGAATATGCAACGGGATACGGTACGATGGGGCGTGTTCCGCAACTATAAGAACCGGAACGGGGAAGCTCCTTTGATACGGAAATATGTGCGGAATGTTTATAATCGGGTTTCCGATACATTGGGCGTGGAACGTTATCAGTCTGTGCCGTTGTATCTCCCGAATGATTCGACCGTACCAGTGCGTTATGGAAGGGATGGTTCGTTGGCTTACCTGAAAGCCAGGGAAGGAAATTTCTGGCGGATTGTTCCCGTTACGATGGAAGGAGAATGGCTGATACCTGTACGTTACATCCGGCAGCTTCCCGAAAAGGTTCTGTTCCATCACGTGGTTTTTGTAGACAGACGCGATCAGAATATAGCTACGGTAGAACGGAAACAGGAAGGGGAGTGGATTATCCGGAGCATGAATCCGGCTACTACCGGTGTGCACCGTCCGCCTTATGCGCAAGAAACGCCTTTAGGCATGTTCTTGCTGCAAGAGAAAAAAGAGCGTATGGTGTTTTTGAAAGATGGAGGTTCGGCTACAGGCGGCTATGCACCTTATGCTTCCCGTTTTACGAATGGTGCTTACATTCATGGCGTGCCGGTCAATGTTCCGCAGACCAAAATGATTGAATATAGCTGGTCGTTGGGTACGATACCTCGTTCGCACATGTGTGTACGTAACGCGACGTCACACGCTAAGTTTGTTTACGATTATATGCCGACAGAAGCTACGCTGGTAGTGATTCTTGAATGAATTGTCTATCTCTCGAAGTAAAAATCAAGATATAATTTCATGTACTAATTAATATATATTCGTGGGTAAAGCAATATATATTTTGTTGACATAGTAAGTATATCTGTGATGGGAGCTTTATGAGAAAACAAAATTTATAGTTGATTTGCAGGTATAATTGCACAGAGGTGGACAAATGAAGATGTTTTAGGAGAAAATTGTATAAACATGTTTTGTAACACACAAATTTATGAATAAAACTCATAAGTAATTTGTAATATTGCAGTCGAATTAGTGTAAATGATACACTTTTATGATAAGGACCGGTTTATGTAACCAATGTGACCTTTGAAACCTAACTAACAGAAAACATAAATTTAAAAACAAACGTAATTATGAATTGGAATTCAAGTGAATTTATTTGGCTCGATTGGGCGGTTCTGATTGTAGGAGTCGTCCTGATTGCGTGGGCTGTATATCGCGCAATCCAAAAAGACAAACTGAAACAGCAAGGAGCCAACAGTGAAGACTACCTTTTTGGTAAAGGTGAACCTTGGTACATTATCGGTGCAGCGATTTTTGCTGCAAATATCGGTTCGGAACATCTTGTCGGTTTGGCAGGAACAGGTGCAAAAGACGGTGTCGGCATGGCACACTGGGAAATGCAAGGCTGGATGATTTTGATTCTCGGATGGTTGTTCGTCCCCTTCTATCAGCTTCTGAACAATAAGTTGGGAAAAATCATCACCATGCCCGACTTCCTGAAATTCCGTTATACCAAACGCACCGGCTCATGGCTTTCTATCATTACACTGATTGCATACGTGTTGACAAAAGTATCTGTAACTGCTTTCACCGGTGGTATCTTCTTTGAATATCTGTTGAATATCCCGTTCTGGTACGGCGCTATCGGACTTATCATTATTACTGCTATATTCACCGTTTTTGGCGGTATGAAGGGTGTGATGACCCTTTCGGCTATCCAGACTCCTATCCTTATTATCGGTTCTTTCCTCGTTTTATTCCTCGGTTTGCATTTGTTGGGCGATGGCAGCATTGCCAAAGGCTGGTCGGAGATGATGGCGGCATGTAATGCGGCACACGATGGATTTGGTACGACTCACATGTTCCATACCGACCCTGCTGACCCGATGTATCCCAAATTCCCGGGTTATGTAGTGTTCCTCGGTGCATCTATCATCGGTTTCTGGTATTGGTGTACTGACCAGCACATCGTACAACGTGTGCTCGGACAGACTAAGGGAGAGGACAACGCTACGGTAATGAAACGTGCACGTCGTGGTACGATTGCTGCCGGTTACTTTAAATTGTTGCCGATTTTCATGTTCTTGATTCCAGGTATGGTGGCATACGCACTTTCATTGAAGACAGGCAGCGGCATCACGATGGATATTGCGAACACACATGATACGGACGGCGCGTTCGCCATGATGGTGAAAAACATCTTGCCCGCCGGCGTGAAAGGTATTGTGACCATCGGTTTCGTATGCGCGCTGGTCGCTTCGCTGGCCGCTTTCTTCAATAGTTGCGCTACATTGTTTACCGAAGACTTCTACAAACCGATGCGGAAAGGCATGAGCGAAAGCCATTACGTATTTGTAGGTCGTACGGCTACTGTTGTTGTCGTGCTTTTGGGATTGGCTTGGATGCCGGTTATGATGAACATGGGTAACCTGTATTCTTACTTGCAAGATATTCAGTCTCTGATTGCTCCGGCAATGGTTGCGGTATTCTCGTTGGGTATTTTCTCGAAGAAGATTACTCCGAAAGCCGGCGAATGGGGACTTATCGGCGGCTTCTTGATTGGTATGGTACGTCTGCTGACCAATGTCATTACCGAATCGGGTACTAAAGTGATGGACGGCGCGTTCTGGGAATATACTACCTGGTTCTGGCAGACCAACTGGCTTATCTTCGAAGTATGGCTGTTGGTATTCATCATCATTCTGATGGTTGTCGTGTCTTGCTTTACTCCCGCTCCTTCGAAAGAACAAGTGGAAGCGATTACATTTACGGGCGATTACAAGAAATCAATCCGTGAAAGCTGGAGCAAGTGGGATGTGATTGCTACATTGGGCGTTGTAGCCTGCTGTGCTGCATTCTACTGGTACTTCTGGTAATATTCTTATAAGGGATGCCTTTATTCGTAAGGCATCCTTATTCATTCATTTTGGAAAAATAAATCCTATAATAACGAACTATTATGAAACGTATCCGGACATCTATTTTGGGATTTGCTGCACTGGCTGCGTTGGCTGGCTGTGCTACCCAGGAAAAAGAACCTGCCCTGACTCTTTCAGGACTGGACCCCGCTAATTTTGAAACAACTGTTGATGGAACGAAAGCCGTCAAGCTGTATACGCTGAAGAATTATAAGGGCATGGAAGTCTGTATCACGAATTTCGGCGGACGCATTGTCTCGCTGATGGTGCCCGACAAGAACGGGACGATGACCGATGTGGTGCTGGGCTTCGATAGCGTAGCCGATTATCAGCATATACCGAGCGACTTCGGTGCTTCCATCGGACGTTATGCTAACCGTATCAACAAGGGACAGATGAAGATAGACGGTACCTTGATACAGCTGCCCGTAAACAATTTCGGACACTGCCTGCACGGCGGTCCTACCGGATGGCAATATCAGGTGTACGAAGCCAATCAGACCAATGACAGTACCTTGGTATTGACGATGAACTCGGCTGACGGCGATAATAACTTCCCGGGCAATGTAACTGCTCATGTAACCTATGCGCTGACTGCCGATAATGCCATCGACATCAAGTATGACGCAACGACCGATAAGACAACCGTCATCAACATGACCAACCATTCTTATTTCAATCTGAACGGCGATCCGTCGAAGCCGGGTACCGACCAGATTCTGTATGTAGCTTCGGACAGCATCACGCCGGTAGACAGCACCTATATGACCAACGGCAAGATGATGGCGGTGAAGGGAACTCCGTTTGATTTCAATACGCCGAAACCGATAGCTCCGTCGGTAACTGAATTCGATAACGAGCAGGTGAAATATGGAAACGGTTTCGACCATAACTGGGTATTGAAAACCAAAGGCGATATCAGTCAGGTTGCCGCTAAGCTGACCAGTCCGACATCCGGCATTACACTTACGGTTTATACAAATGAACCGGGAATCCAAGTGTATACCGGTAACTTCCTGGACGGTACAGTAAAAGGTAAGAAAGGTATCGCTTATCCGCAACGGGCTTCCGTATGTCTGGAAACCCAGCACTATCCTGACAGTCCCAATAATCCGCAATGGCCTTCGGTTATTCTGAAGCCGGGCGAAACTTATCAAAGCCATTGTATCTTCCAGTTTGGTGTAGAAAAATAAAGAATGAGTAGATGAGTAATGATGTGTCTACATATTATAAAAACAATCCGAAATTCTTCGTCGGCATTGACTGTATCATTTTCGGCTTTGAGAAAGACCGTCTGAACCTGTTGCTGCTCCAGCGTAATTTCGAGCCGGCAAAGGGACAATGGTCTCTGATGGGCGGATTCGTGCAGGAGAATGAAAGCGCGGACGATGCAGCCAAGCGTGTATTGTATGAATTGACCGGACTGAAAGATGTATATATGGAACACATCGGAGCCTTCGGCGAGATAGACCGCGACCCTGGAGAACGGGTTATCTCGCTGGCATATTATGCATTGATAAAAACCGATGAGTACGACCGTGAACTGGTGCAACGCCACAATGCTCATTGGGTGAATATCGATGAAATCCCCGACTTGATTTTCGACCATAACAAGATGGTGGAAAAAGCCAGGTTTGCCATGAAGGAAAAAGCTTCTACAGCACCTATCGGGTTTAATTTGCTTCCCGAGCTTTTTACGCTTACCCAGCTGCAAAGCCTGTACGAGGCGATTTATGGTGAACCGATGGACAAGCGGAACTTCCGGAAACGCATTTCGGAAATGGGATATATTGAGAAAACAGATAAAATAGACAAAACAGGGTCTAAAAGAGGGGCTTTTCTATATAAGTTCAATGACAAAGCCTATCGGGAAGACCCGAAATTCAAATTATAAGACGTATGTTAGAAGAATTGAAAGAGAAGGTGTTTCAAGCCAATCTTGATTTGGTGAAACACGGACTGGTGATTTTCACATGGGGCAATGTTTCTGCTATCGACCGTGAAAAAGGTCTGGTGGTTATCAAGCCCAGCGGTGTTGCTTACGATGTTATGAAGGCATCAGATATGGTGGTAGTTGACTTGGACGGGAATGTGGTAGAAGGCGATTTGCGTCCGTCCAGCGATACTCCGACTCACTTGGTTCTTTATAAAGCATTTAAGGAAATCGGTGGAGTGGTGCATACCCATTCTACTTATGCTACCGCGTGGGCACAGGCAGGATGTGATATTCCGAATATCGGAACGACACATGCCGACTATTTCCACGAAGCCATACCTTGTACGGCTGATATGACCGAAGCGGAAGTGAAAGGTGATTATGAATTGGAAACGGGCAATGTGATTGTAAAGCGTTTCGAAGGCATGAATCCGGTTCATACGCCGGGTGTACTGGTGAAGAATCACGGTCCGTTTGCATGGGGTAAAGACGCTCACGACGCCGTTCACAATGCTGTCGTAATGGAACAGGTGGCAAAGATGGCAAGCATCGCATACGCTGTCAATCCGCACCTGACTATGAATCCGTTGCTGATAGAAAAACATTTCAGCCGCAAGCATGGTCCTAACGCTTACTATGGACAAAAGAAATAATAAAATAAAGCTAACTTTTTAAAACACTGTAAAACTATGAACACATTTGATCAATTTGAAGTATGGTTCGTAACAGGAGCTCAGCTTCTGTACGGAGGCGATGCAGTTATCGCAGTAGACGCACATAGCAATGAAATGGTAGCCGGACTGAATAATAGTGGAAATCTGCCGGTGAAAGTGGTATATAAAGGTACAGCAAACTCATCGAAAGAAGTAGAAGCCGTGATGAAGGCTGCTAATAATGATGAAAAATGTATTGGTGTTATTACTTGGATGCACACTTTCTCTCCTGCCAAGATGTGGATTCACGGCTTGCAGCAGCTGAAGAAACCGTTGCTTCACCTGCACACTCAGTTTAATAAGGAAATTCCTTGGGATACCATGGATATGGACTTTATGAATCTGAACCAGTCGGCTCATGGCGACCGTGAATTCGGACATATCTGCACCCGTATGCGTGTCCGTCGTAAAGTAGTGGTAGGCTATTGGAAAGAAGCTGAGACTCAGCGCAAGATTGCTGTCTGGATGCGTGTATGCGCCGCTTGGGCAGATGCTCAGGATATGCTGATTATCCGTTTCGGCGACCAGATGAACAACGTAGCAGTAACCGACGGCGACAAAGTAGAAGCTGAGGTACGTATGGGTTATCACGTAGACTATTGTCCGGTAAGCGAACTGATGGAATATCACAGCCAGGTGAAAGACGCTGATGTGGACGCTTTGGTTAAGACTTATTTCCAGGAATATGACCATGACGCCGCTCTGGAAGACAAATCTACTGAAGCTTATCAGAAGGTATGGAACTCGGCTAAGGCAGAACTGGCTCTCCGCGCTATCCTGAAGGCAAAGGGCGCAAAAGGTTTCACCACCAACTTCGATGACCTGGGTCAGACAGACGGCAGCCACTTCGATCAGATTCCGGGACTTGCTTCTCAACGTTTGATGGCAGAAGGTTACGGATTCGGTGCTGAAGGTGACTGGAAATCAGCAGCTCTTTACCGTATGGTATGGGTGATGAACCAGGGATTGCCTAACGGTTGCTCGTTCTTGGAAGACTATACTATCAACTTCGATGGTGAAAAGAGTGCTCTTTTGCAATCACACATGTTGGAAGTTTGCCCGTTGATTGCAGCTAAGAAACCTCGTCTGGAAGTGCACTTCCTCGGCATCGGTATCCGTAAGAGCCAGACAGCCCGTTTGGTATTCACCAGCAAGACAGGTAAAGGTTGCACCGCTACCGTAGTCGACCTGGGTAACCGTTTCCGTCTGATTGTAAATGATGTAGAATGCGTTGAACCGAAACCGCTGCCTAAGTTGCCGGTTGCTTCTGCTTTGTGGATTCCGCAGCCTAACTTCGAAGTAGGCGCAGGCGCATGGATTCTGGCAGGCGGTACTCACCATTCTTGCTTCTCTTACGACCTGACTGCCGAATATTGGGAAGACTATGCAGAAATTGCAGGCATCGAAATGGTACATATCAACAAAGACACCAACATCAGCGAATTCAAGAAAGAACTTCGCATGAACGAAGTTTACTATATGCTGAATAAGGCACTTTGCTAATTTGAAAATAAAAGAACACAGAGACAGGGAGACACTGAGACTTTATTTGATTTATTCTCTGTGCCTTTGTGTCTCTGTGTTTATTTTTTAATATTTAATTTTAATATCATGAATACAAACACAAAATCGATTATCGAATCGGGCAAAGCTATTCTGGGTATCGAGTTCGGGTCTACACGTATCAAGGCTGTGCTGATTGATCCGGAAAACAAACCCATTGCCCAAGGTAGTCATGTATGGGAAAATCAGTTGATAGACGGATTGTGGACTTATAGCATTGACGCTATCTGGAAAGGATTGCAGGATTGCTATGCCGACCTCTTGGCAGATGTGAAAAAACAATATGATACGACTATCGAGACTTTGGCTGCCATTGGTATCAGTGCCATGATGCACGGATATATGGCTTTCAACGATAAAGAGGAAATCTTAGTGCCGTTCCGCACATGGAGAAACACTAATACCGGCATTGCGGCGGCTGCGTTGTCGGAGGCTTTCGTTTATAACATTCCGCTTCGCTGGAGCATTTCTCATTTATATCAGGCGATATTAAACGGTGAACCCCATGTAAAAGACATTACTTATCTGACGACGCTTGCCGGATATGTTCACTGGCAGTTGACGGGTCAGAAAGTGTTGGGTATCGGCGATGCTTCGGGAATGCTTCCTATTGACCCTGCTACTAAAAACTATTCGGCGGCAATGATAGAAAAATTCGACAAGATGGTTGCTCCGAAAGGATTCTCCTGGAAGTTGACCGATATTCTGCCTGAAGTTTTGCTGGCAGGCGAAAACGCGGGTTTCCTGACTCCCGAAGGTGCCAAGAAACTGGACGTATCCGGTCAGTTGAAAGCAGGTATACCTTTGTGTCCGCCTGAAGGAGATGCGGGTACAGGCATGGTGGCTACCAACGCTGTAAAACAACGCACGGGTAATGTATCGGCAGGAACTTCTTCGTTTTCGATGATTGTATTGGAAAAGGAATTGTCGAAACCCTACGAAATGATTGATATGGTCACTACGCCCGACGGCAGTCTGGTAGCTATGGTACACTGCAATAACTGTACTTCCGACCTGAATGCTTGGGTGAACCTGTTTAAGGAATACCAGGAGTTGCTGGGTGTTCCGGTAGATATGAACGAAGTGTTCGGAAAATTGTATAACCATGCTTTGGAAGGGGATGCCGATTGCGGCGGATTGATTTCGTATAATTACATTTCGGGCGAACCGGTGACAGGACTTGCCGAAGGACGTCCTTTGGTAGTGCGTTCTGCCAATGATAAGTTCAATCTTGCCAACTTCATGCGTGCCAACTTATATGCGTCGGTCGCTGTATTGAAGATTGGCAATGACATTCTGTTCAACGAAGAGAAGATTAAGGTAGACCGCATTACAGGTCACGGCGGTTTGTTCAAGACCAAAGGCGTTGGTCAGCGTGTATTGGCAGCAGCACTCAATTCTCCTATTTCCGTTATGGAAACAGCCGGTGAAGGCGGTGCGTGGGGTATTGCCTTGTTAGGTTCTTATTTGGTCAACAATGACCAGAAATTGGCTTTGGCTGATTTCCTCGATAAGAAAGTCTTTGCCGGAAATACCGGTGTGGAAATTACTCCTGACCCGAAAGATGTGGCAGGGTTCAATGCTTATATCGAAAGTTATAAGGCCGGATTGCCCATCGAAGAGGCGGCTGTGAAATGTAAAGTGAGTGAATAATTAATGGCTCATTACCGAATGTTGATTTTAATTAATGATTTAATCCCAAATATATGAAAACTAAATTATTGGTCAGTGGGTTGATGTTGAGTGTCAGCCTCGCCGTGTCGGCACAGCAGCAGGCAACCGTAACCGTTCATACCGATCAGGGCAAACAGATTATTCCCAAAGAAATATACGGTCAGTTTGCTGAACACTTGGGTACTTGTATCTATGGCGGTCTGTGGGTAGGCGAAGATTCTCCGATTCCTAATACAAACGGATACCGCAACGATGTGCTCAAAGCGTTGAAGGAACTGAAAGTGCCTGTATTGCGTTGGCCGGGCGGATGTTTTGCCGATGAATATCACTGGATGGACGGCATCGGTCCGAAAGAGAACCGTCCGAAGATGGTGAACAACAACTGGGGCGGAACTGTGGAAGACAACAGCTTTGGTACCCATGAGTTTCTTAACTTATGCGAATTGTTGGGCTGCGAGCCATACATCAGCGGTAATGTAGGCAGCGGAAGCGTAGAAGAAATGGCTAAGTGGGTAGAATACATGACTTCGGAACAAGGAAGCCCGATGGCTAAGCTGCGTAAGGAAAACGGACGTGAAAAGCCTTGGAAAGTGAAATACTTTGGCGTAGGAAACGAAAGTTGGGGTTGCGGCGGCAGCATGCGTCCGGAATATTATGCTGATTTGTATCGCCGCTATTCTACCTACTGCCGGAATTACGATGGCAATAAATTATTTAAGATTGCCAGCGGTGCCAGCGATTATGATTACAACTGGACAGAAGTCCTGATGCGTAATGTAGGTCATCGCATGGATGGTATTTCCCTGCATTACTATACCGTACCTGGCTGGACAGGAAGCAAAGGCTCTGCAACAAAGTTTACTACTGACGATTATTATTGGACCATGGGTAAATGCCGTGAAATAGAAGATGTCTTGAAACGTCATATTGCTATCATGGACCAATATGATCCGCAGAAGCAGATTGCCTTGATGGTAGACGAATGGGGCACTTGGTGGGACGAAGAGCCGGGTACCGTTCCCGGCCATCTGTATCAGCAGAACACCATGCGTGACGCGTTCGTGGCTTCTCTCACGTTGGATATTTTCCATAAATATACCGATCGTGTGAAGATGACCAACATCGCTCAGATTGCCAATGTGTTGCAGTCAATGATTCTGACTAAGGACGATAAGATGGTCTTGACTCCGACTTATTATGTATTCCAAATGTACAATGTACACCAGGACGCTACTTTCTTGCCCTCTGATTTGCGTTGTGAATATAAGAATGTGCGTGACGGACGCAATGTTCCGATGGTCAGCGCCACAGCTTCCCGCGACAAGGACGGACGTATTCATGTATCCTTGTCGAATGTGGATTTGGAAGAAGAAGCGGAAGTGACCGTTAATCTGGAAGGTTTCGAAGGCAAGCAAGTGACAGGACGTATCTTGACTGCCGACCGGATTGATACCTATAACACTTTTGAAAATCCGAACGCTGTAACGGCGAAAGATTTTAAGGATGTTAAACTTCAGAAAGGCGGTCTGTTGGTGAAACTTCCTGCAATGTCTATTGTTACACTTGAAATCAAATAATTGCTTATGAAAAAATCTACAATTTTTAGTTTAGCCTTAGCTACGTGCTTCTGTGCAACAGGGATTTCGGCGCAAGAAGCTAACCACATGGTGTTAAAGGCTAATAAATTAGGTGCTGAAATACAGCCCACGATGTATGGACACTTTTTTGAAGATATCAACTATGGTGCCGACGGAGGCTTGTATGCCGAACTGATTATGAATCGCTCGTTTGAGTTTCCCAATCGTTTGCAGGGATGGAAAACCTTTGGTAAGGTTACGGTTCTGGACGATGGACCGTTCGACCGTAATCCGCATTATGTACGTCTGTCCAATCCGGGACATCCCCATAAACGTACTGGCATCGAGAATGAAGGTTTCTTCGGCATCGGCTTAAAGCAGAACGATAAGTATCGCTTTACTGTATGGGCAAGAGGCAACGGTCAGAAAATCCGTGTAGAACTTGTTGACCCGTATTCGATGGAAGAAAGTCACGTGTTGACGTCCGGCGATGTTGCCTTGAATTCTGCCGACTGGAAGAAATACGAAGTGGTGCTTACGTCTCCTCAAACTATTGATGCCGCCCATCTGCGTATCTTCCTGGCTTCGGATGGCGATGTCGACCTTGAACATGTTTCTCTTTTCCCGGTAGATACCTGGAAAGGTCGTGAAAACGGATTGCGTAAGGATTTGGTACAGGCTCTGGTCGATACGAAACCGGGTGTGTTCCGTTTCCCCGGCGGGTGTATCGTAGAAGGTACTGAAATCAGCGACCGTTACCAGTGGAAGAACTCTGTAGGTCCGGTAGAAAACCGTCCGTTGAATTCGAACCGTTGGGAATATACCTTCCCGCACCGTTATTATCCCGATTATCATCAGACATACGGAATGGGATTCTACGAACTCTTCCTCCTGGCTGAAGATATGGGTGCCGAACCGCTTCCGATTGTCAACGTAGGTTTGGCTTGCCAGTATCAGAACGATGACCCGAAAGCACATTGCCCGGTAGACAGCTTGCAGAGCTATATTCAGGACGCGCTCGACCTGATAGAGTTTGCCAACGGTGATGAAACGACCAAGTGGGGTAAGCTCCGTGCCGAAATGGGCCATCCGGCTCCGTTCAATCTGAAATTCATCGGGGTAGGTAACGAACAATGGGGCGCTGAATATCCCGAACGTCTGAAATATTTCGTAGACGCTATCCGCAAAGCTTATCCTGATATGCAAATCATCGGTTCGTCAGGCCCTAACTCGGAAGGTGAAGATTTCGACTATCTGTGGCCCGAAATGAAAAAGCTGAAAGTGGACTTGGTTGACGAGCACTTCTATCGTCCCGAAGACTGGTTCTTGAAATCAGGAAACCGTTACGACAATTACGACCGTAAAGGTCCGAAAGTATTTGCCGGCGAATATGCTTGTCACGGAAAAGGCAAGAAATGGAATCATTTCTATGCTTCTTTGCTCGAAGCTGCTTTCCTGACTGGTGTTGAGCGTAATGCCGATGTCGTTTATATGGCTACTTATGCTCCGCTGCTGGCTCATGTAAAAGGCTGGCAATGGCGTCCCGACCTGATTTGGTTCGATAACTTGCGCAGCGTGCGCTCTTGCAGCTGGCATGTACAGTATCTGTATGGTCACAACAAGGGTACTCAGGTAGTTCCTCTGCTGATGGATGACAAGGCTGTAAGCGGTCAGCCCGACCAGAACGGATTGTTCGCCAGTGCAGTATGGGATGAACCGACCAAGAGTTACATTGTTAAAATTGTCAATGTATCCGATAAAGCTCAGCCGGTATCGCTAGAATTTGACGGATTGAAGAAGAAAAAACTGGCAGCTCAAGCCGATTGTATTCTTTTCTATTCGGACGAACCCGATGCTGAAAACTCATTGGACGAACCGGACAAGATTGTTCCGAAAGAAAGCAAGGTAACAGTTGATGGCGAAACATTGAATGCGGAAGTAGGTGCACAGACTTTTGCCATTTACCGTGTAAGTGTTCAGGAATAATCTGAATAATAATGGAAACGTGTAGAGACGGCATCGGCCGTCTCACAGGTTTTTAGTTTAGAAAAAAACGAAGGATGCGAGGAGGTATTGTTACTTTTGCATCCTTCGTTTTTTATAGATTTCATTTAGAGCCTGTTTCCTTATTCTTCCGTATCAAGCAAAAACTCCATTACCTGACAAGCTGATTTAGCGACCGAAGTGCCCGGTCCGAATATGGCCATGACACCGGCTTGATAAAGGAAATCATAGTCTTGCGGAGGAATGACGCCACCCGCAAATACCAGGATGTCTTCACGTCCCAGGCGTTTCAGTTCGGCAATGATTTGCGGAATGAGTGTCTTATGCCCTGCTGCCAACGACGATACGCCTACGGCATGCACGTCGTTTTCCACCGCTTCGCGCGCTGCTTCTTCAGGTGTCTGGAACAAAGGCCCCATGTCTACATCGAATCCGCAATCGGCAAATCCTGTTGCTACTACTTTGGCACCGCGGTCGTGTCCGTCTTGTCCCATTTTGGCAATCATGACACGCGGGCGTCTTCCTTCTTTCTTTGCAAACTCTTCGGTCAGTTCGCACGCCCGTGCGAAATCTGCATCCTTTTTACTTTCTGATGAATACACGCCTGATATGGTTCTGATTATTGCTTTATATCTTCCTACTACTTTTTCGCATGCATACGAAATTTCCCCTAAGGTGGCACGTACGCGGGCTGCCTCTACGGCCAGTTCGAGCAGGTTGCCCTTGCCGGTGCGCACGCATTCGGTGATGGCATCCAGTGCTTTGTCCACTTCTTCCTGGTTCCGTCCTTCGCGCAAGCGGCGCAAGTTCTCAATCTGCTCCTGCCGTACGGCTGTATTGTCCACTTCCAGGATATCGATGGGGTCTTCTTTCTCCAGCCGGTATTTGTTGGTGCCTACGATGGTTTGTTCGCCCGAGTCGATACGTGCCTGTGTACGTGCCGCGGCTTCTTCGATACGCATCTTGGGGATACCGGTCTCGATAGCCTTTGCCATGCCTCCCAGCTTCTCGATTTCCTGAATATGTTCCCACGCGCGGTGAGCCAGCTCGTTCGTGAGCGATTCTACATAATAAGAACCTGCCCACGGGTCGATTTCCCGGCAAATCTGTGTCTCTTCCTGGATGTAAATCTGCGTGTTACGGGCAATGCGGGCAGAGAAGTCGGTAGGCAAGGCGATGGCTTCGTCCAGTGCATTGGTATGGAGCGACTGGGTATGTCCCAATGCCGCCGCCATGGCTTCGATGCAGGTGCGGCCTACGTTGTTGAACGGGTCTTGCTCGGTAAGCGACCAGCCGGAAGTCTGCGAGTGGGTACGTAGCGTAAGCGATTTGGGATTCTTGGGATTGAATTGCTTGACTATTTTTGCCCAAAGCATACGTGCCGCACGCATCTTGGCTATTTCCATAAAGTGGTTCATGCCGATAGCCCAGAAGAAGGAGAGGCGCGGAGCGAACGCATCAATGTCAATGCCTGCGGCGATTCCGGCACGAAGGTATTCCAATCCGTCTGCCAGTGTGTATGCCAGTTCGATATCGGCGGTAGCGCCGGCTTCCTGCATGTGGTAGCCCGATATGGATATCGAGTTGAACTTCGGCATCTTCTGCGAAGTGTATTCAAAGATGTCGGAAATGATTTTCATCGAGAAAGCAGGCGGATAGATATAGGTGTTGCGCACCATGAATTCTTTCAGGATATCATTCTGGATGGTTCCTGCCATTTCTTCTAGCTTGGCGCCCTGCTCAAGTCCTGCATTGATGTAGAATGCCATGACGGGCAATACGGCGCCATTCATTGTCATGGATACAGACATCTTGTTCAGGGGGATGCCGTCGAACAATACTTTCATGTTTTCCAGCGAGCAGATAGACACGCCTGCCTTGCCCACATCGCCCACAACACGTGGATGGTCGGGGTCGTATCCACGATGGGTAGGGAGGTCGAAGGCTACGGAAAGGCCTTTCTGACCTGATGCCAGGTTGCGTCGGTAGAAAGCGTTCGACTCTTCAGCGGTAGAGAATCCGGCATACTGACGGATGGTCCACGGGCGGAAAGCGTACATCATCGAGTAAGGACCGCGCAGGAAAGGCGGAAGTCCGGCGGCATAGTTCAGGTGTTCCATGCCTTCCAGGTCTTCTTTCGTATAAACCGGTTTCACCTGTATCTGTTCAGGAGTTTTCCAGTTGGCTGTAATGCCGTGGGCTTGTTGCCATTCTCGTCCGTCTTGCGGGTGGAATCCGGCAAATATATCAATATCTTTAAAATTCGGTTTCATAGATTACGGGTTTTATTGAACGCAGAGGCGCAAAGCCGCAGAGTATAATTATTGAGAGAAAGCAAAGCTCACAGAGAAAAACTTACAGGCCATTTACTTTCCGCCGTATACCTTTATATAATATAGGAACATTGAAATTTATCAATAAACCTAATTTCATGTTCGTCAATTTAAGGTAAGTGACAAGTTGTACCTCGTGGATATCTTTAAGTTCGTCTACAGCTTTTAGTTCGACAATTACTTTATTCTCGATTAAAAGGTCTATCCGGAATTCTTTATCCAGCTTTTCTCCTTTATAATATAAAGGAACGGATACTTGGCTTTGTACTTGCAGTCCTCTGTTTTGCAGTTCTTTTGTGAGACAAAGTTCATATACACATTCCAATAAGCCCGGACCTAATTCTTTATGTACCTCAATAGCGGCTCCGATTATCTCCCGGCTCAACATGTTATAAATGTTATACTTATTCTCCATGTCTCTGAAAAAAACTCTAAGATTAAAATCTTTGCGTCACTGCGACTCTGCGTTCAATTATTATTCAACTAAATCATTCACTTTAATAACTGTTTATTAAACTCGCGTAAGGTTTCCAGGACGTTGCAGCGCACGTGGATGAAGTGCTCGATGCCTGCGGCTTTCAGTTCATCCATGCACGCCGGCGCACCGGCTACGATGAACATGGCACGGCCGCCGAGAGCCTGGAAGGCAGGAATGGCATATTGGGCATATTCATCATCGCTCGAACAAATCACTACGATGTCCGCCTGCGCTTTCATGGCTGCTTCGATGCCTTCTTCTACCGTGGCAAAGCCCAGGTTGTCTATTACCTCGTATCCGGCACATGCCAGGAAATTGCATGAGAACTGGGCACGTGCCTGACGCATGGCCAGGTTGCCGATGGTAAGCATGAAGGCTTTCGGACGCTTGCCCGAATGTTCTGTCTCAAGGCGGAGGGCTTCAAATTCGCTGGCTGCACGTGAGGTGTCGAGGCGGGCAAACGAGGTCTCGCCTTCGTGCGAATGGTCTTTTCCGCCACATGCGCATGTGTGTTCCAGCGGTGCCTTGTCGCCAGCCAGTTCATTGAAGTTCGGGTATTGGTTGGTGCCCAACAAGATTTCCTTGCGTTTCGATACCGCTTCATGGCGTGCCCGGTTGCTCTGGTTGACGGCATTCTGCACGCTTTCGGCGAGGATAGCTTTTACCATACCTCCTTCTTCATCGGTTTTCAGGAACAAGTTCCATGCCTGCTGGGCAATAGCTACGGTAAGGTTTTCGATGTAATACGAACCCCCTGCGGGGTCTACAATGCGGTTGAAGTGGGATTCTTCTTTTAAGAGCAACTGCTGGTTGCGTGCCAGGCGTTCCGAAAAGTCGTTTGGTGTTTCGTAGGCTGCATCAAAGGGAGTGACGGTAATCGAGTCTACACCTGCCAAGGCTGCACTCATTGCTTCGGTTTGTGTACGAAGCAGGTTGACATACGAGTCGAACAGTGTCAGGTTGAAAGAAGATGTCTCGGCATGCACATTCATCTGGCACGATGTATCATTCTGAGGCTGATAGGCTTTTACGATAGATGCCCACAGCATACGTGCCGCACGGAATTTAGCGATTTCCATAAAATAATTGGTGCTGATGCCGAAATGGAATTTAATCTTGCTGGCAGCAAGGTCGGCCGGAACACCGGCTTCTACCAGGCGGTTCAGGTATTCGCTTCCCCATGCCAGTGCATAGCCCAGTTCCTGATAGATATAAGCTCCCGCATTGTTCAGCTGGAGCGCATTCACCGCTATACAGCGGAAGTGAGGATAACCGCCAAGCACCTTTACAAGCTGTGCTGCCTGAGTGATGATGGGACTGACGTCTTTGCCCTTCTGAAGCATCTTGCCGATGGGGTCGAAATTGACTGAGCCGTAAAGCTTTTCAGGGTCATATCCTTTTTCCTTGAAATACTCGGTCAATAACTGAGCCAATTCTACGGTGTGGCGTTGGCACGTAGTAAAGTTCAGCTCTACACATTCGCAATAAATGCCTTCCAGCAAGGTGCGAAGATAGCCGGCGCTCAAGTCTTTTGCCGGGATATGGAAGCCCAGCGAGTCTACACCTTTATTAAGTAAGTCAAGGGCTTTGCGGTTGGCTTCTTCAGGGTTTTCTACGCGGATATCCTGACGCACATACCATGTATTGTCATCCTGTTTGTTTCCTCTTAGGTAAGGAAACTCTCCAGGCAAGGCGTCGGTCGTTTTCAGCCCTTCCAGGTCTTCCTGACGGTAGAAGGGTTTCACTTTGAAGCCTTCGTTGGTTCTCCACACCAGCTTCTTTTCATAGTCGGCTCCTTTCAAATCGGCTTGTATTTTGTCCATCCATTCCTGGGTTGACACTTCCGGAAAATCAGAAAAGAGTTTTTCTTTTGCATCTGCCATACTTAGTGTTTTTAGTGATATTATGATTAAGTCAATTTCACAAAATAGGCCGGCATAGAAATTAATGCCATCCTCTACTGTGGCAAATATACAAATAAATTGCACACTATGGGCAAAAGTGTGATGTTTTTGCATCCGAATTCTTTGTCATATTTGTATTTTTGAATGCAAAAGCTTTGACATATTGTTTGATTTCGTTACATTTGCCAAACATTAAAAAGAAACTTTAAACGATAGTATTATGAATTGGCTACAAGATTTGTTAACGAATCCTAACTCTATCGCGCATATCGTGGCGCTTTATGCCTTTGTGATTTCGGGTGGAGTACTCTTAGGGAAAATCAAGATTTTCGGCATCTCGCTGGGAGTCACTTTCGTGTTGTTTGTGGGAATCTTGGCTGGACACTTCGGCTTTACGGGGAATCCTGCCATCCTTTCGTTCCTGCAAGATTTCGGGTTGATATTGTTTGTGTTCTGTATCGGTCTGCAGGTGGGGCCTTCGTTCTTCTCCTCGTTCAAGGAAGGAGGCCTCAGGCTCAACTTGTTGGCGACGGGTATCGTGGCATTCAATATCATTGTTGCCCTCATTATTTATTATGCGTTGCAGGGGCGCATCGAGGTGCCGATGATAGTCGGTATCCTTTGCGGTGCCGTGACGAACACTCCGGGACTTGGTGCCGCCAACGAGGCCTTGCAGCAGTTGCATTACGACGGTCCCGAAATTGCGATGGGGTATGCCTGTGCCTATCCGCTGGGTGTAATCGGCATCATTCTTTCGATGATTCTGATTCGGTACATTTGCCGCGTAGACCTTGACAAAGAGTCAGAAGCCATCCAGCAGGCTGAAGAAGCCAATCCGCACCTGAAGCCCTACCGCATCCAGCTTCGGGTGGAAAACCGGGCGTTGGACGGGAAGACAATCCTGCAGTTGCAGAACTTCCTGGCGCGTAGCTTTGTCTGTTCGCGCATCCTGCAAGAAGGCGAGGTGCGTATCCCTACCTCGAAGACGGTGCTCCATTTGGGCGATGAAATGAACATCGTGTGTGCCGAGGACGATTCGGAAGCCATCGAGGCGTTCATCGGGTCGAAGATTGAAGTGGACTGGGAACACCAGAGTACGGATTGCAAGCCGATGGTTTCCCGCCGTATCCTGGTCACACAGCCTTCCATCAATGGCAAGACCGTGGGCGAATTGCATTTCAGCAGCATGTATGGTGTGAATGTGACACGTGTCAACCGTTCGGGTATGGACTTGTTTGCCGCCCGAAGCTTGACCTTGCAGGTCGGTGACCGTGTGATGGTGGTAGGTCCGCAGGATGCTATCGAGCGTGTGGCGGCTATGTTGGGTAACCAGTTGAAGCGTCTGGACCATCCGAATATCGTTACTATTTTCGTCGGTATCTTGTGCGGTATTCTGTTCGGTAGTCTGCCTTTTGCCATTCCGGGCATTCCTACTCCGGTTAAGCTGGGTCTGGCTGGCGGTCCGTTGATTATCGCCATCCTTATCGGACGGTTCGGTTATAAAGTACACTTGGTGACTTATACCACGATGAGTGCCAACCTGATGTTGCGCGAGGTGGGATTGGTGTTATTCCTGGCGAGTGTCGGCATCAAGGCGGGCGAGAATTTTGTGCAGACGGTAGTAGAGGGCGACGGCCTGCTGTATGTAGGCGTAGGTTTCCTCATCACGTTGCTTCCGCTGATGATTATCGGCTTGATAGCCCGTCTGTATTACAAGATTAATTATTATACCCTGATTGGTCTGATTGCCGGTAGTACGACCGACCCCCCTGCATTGGCTTACTCCAATCAGGTTTCGGGCAATGACGCGCCGGCTGTAGGCTATTCTACGGTTTATCCGTTGGTGATGTTCCTGCGTATCCTGACGGCACAGTTGTTCATCCTGTTTATGGCTTAGCCTTCATTGCAGCCTGTGCAGGCTTGATAAAATAGCGAAACGCAGATTCATGTAAATCAGTAGGCATGAGTCTGCGTTTCTTTCTTTTTTCCCTTTATCCCAATAAGGCATCTACTTGCCTGCGCCAGTCGGAAGCGTTTTCGGGTTGGAAGGTATGCATGCCGAAAGCTTTGCCGGCTTCGATGTTCGTTGTGCTGTCATCCACGAAAAGCGTTTCTTCGGGATAGATTTGCGCGTCCTTCAGCATGAGCCGGAATATTTCCGCATTCGGTTTCATGCATCTCATTTCGAACGAAAGATACAGCTTGTCGAAATACATGTCGATGCTTTTGCCTGATGGAGTGAACCGCGGCGTGCGTGCCCAATAATCCATCAGATAGGGATTGGTGTTGCTGAGCAGGTAGGTGCGGTAGCCCCGTTGGCGCAATTGCTCTATATAGTCCAGCTTGTGCAAATCCATCCCCCTGACGAATCCCATCCAGACTTGTCGCACCTCTTCGCGTGTCAAGGTCCTGCCGCATAGCGCGCTTAGCTTCTCCCGATAAGCTTCTTCGCTGAGTTTTCCTTCTTCCAGCTCCTGGAAAATACCTGTCTGGTGATATTTGTCGAGAATGCGGTCGGCATCTTTCAGCCCTAGGCGGATAAAAGCCTGCACGGCCTGTTCCCGGTCGAGGTCGACGATTACTCCCCCGAAATCGAATGCAATGTTCTTTATCATCATCTTTCTTTTTTATAATTACGGTACAGAGTTGTTCTTTTTGTATTTTCCACACGGAAAAACTCTTCCCGTTTCGTTGGCAAAAATAGTAAAAAAGCAACAAAATGGGATAAAACCATCGGCGTCAATTTTCATCAATCACTTTTATGCCTAAAAAGTATGCATTTTTAGTCGTTAATTTGAATGTCAGTTGAGTTAATTAACTCACAAATGTATCTTTCAATCGCTTATCATTATAAATCTACAGGATAAATTCATTGAAAAACCATAGTTCTTGCTCATTCAGTATCCGTCCTGATGCTTTCTCTTCGTTCTTTGTAATCTTTCGTGTCATTTTATAATTTTATTAAATTCCGTTTCAAATAACGGAGAATCTATTCATTGTTTACCACTAATGTCCGTTTTGATTTTTTTAATCTATGTGCGCGGTGCCGCGAAACTATATTCTATTGCCCGTGAAACTATTTTGTATGGTTTATGCATGTAGATGTAATCCGACTTGTATTGGAAATCATCTAGACCAATAATATATATAAATGCATGCATATTATCGTGCTGTTTTTGATAAGACGGATAATTGATTTTGCAGTCCTGTGGCTACCCATTCTTCTTGGCAGGAAAGATTAGATTTGGAAATTCATGTAGAAGACGATGTGGAAATTGCTCATAAGAATTGATTGCTGGACAGGGTGCATTGTTTTTTATGGATTAATCGTATCTTTGTATTAAAAAGAGAGTGATTAGATGTACTGGGTTGGATTGCAGATCCTTCACTAAAGGCTTCAATCGCTCTTTTTCCTTTTTTTCAACCTTTCCACGATGGTATAAAATAGGTGTTTTCGTCCACCAGTTCCCTGATTATGGCAAAAGAATTCTCATCGGCTATATGGATGCGTAGATAATGGTATTTCACAGCATGGGATTTCCTTTTCATCCGGATGCTACATCGGAGATGTTCAAAGGTGATAGAAATGAAAAAGGAAGAAAGTTTTTAGAACTCTCTTCCTTTTAAAATTGCTGCGGAAGCTGGGGGATTCGAACCCCCGGTACGGTAACCCGTACGGCAGTTTAGCAAACTGCTGGTTTCAGCCACTCACCCAAACTTCCGAAAGTAAGCTGATTGTAGCGCATACGGGAATCGAACCCGTGTTTCAGCCGTGAGAGGGCCGCGTCCTAGGCCACTAGACGAAAGCGCCGTTCTTTATATTTTTGTCCGCGGAAGCTGGGGGATTCGAACCCCCGGTACGGTAACCCGTACGGCAGTTTAGCAAACTGCTGGTTTCAGCCACTCACCCAAACTTCCGTTGTTCTGTAGTTCTGAATTGTCGTTTTCTCTCAAACGCGGTGCAAAGATAGATGGAGTTTTTGACTTGTGCAAGCATTTCACTTACTTTTTTTCGCGCTATTTTTGCGTATCCCTATTTTCAGGTATTGCGGCGTATGGGGATTTTCCGTACCTTTGCGCCTGTTTTTAGGAAAAACGAGTATATCACATTTTAATCAATTTCTTGCCTTATGACAATGAATTTCAAACCGGGACGTTGGAACCATCACATCGACGTCACCGATTTCGTGAAGACGAACATTACTCCTTATGTAGGCGACGCTTCTTTCCTGACAGGACCTACGGAACGCACCAAAGCGGTATGGAACAAATGCTTGGAGGCTCTTGCCGAAGAACGTGCCAATAACGGCGTGCGCTCGCTCGACCCGTCTACCGTGTCGACTATCACTTCGTTTGCTCCGGGATATATCGATAAGGATAACGAAGTGATCGTAGGCTTGCAGACCGACGAGGTATTGCGCCGTGCCATCAAGCCTTTCGGGGGCATTAAGGTGGTAGAGAAGGCTTGCCGTGAGAATGGGGTGGAGGTAGACCCGAAAGTGAAGGACATTTTCACGCATTATCGTAAGACGCATAATGACGGCGTGTTTGACGCCTATACGGAAGAAATCCGTTCGTTCCGTTCGCTGGGCTTCCTGACGGGATTGCCCGATAATTATGCGCGCGGACGCATCATCGGCGACTACCGGCGCCTGGCCCTGTACGGACTGGACCGCCTGATAGAGGCCAAGCAGGATGATTTGCGCCACCTGACAGGTCCGATGACCGACGAGCGTATCCGCCTGCGCGAGGAAGTGGCCGAGCAAATCAAGGCCCTGAAGGAAATCAAGGTGTTGGGCGGACAGTATGGACTCGACCTGAGCCGTCCTGCCCGAACGGCGCAGGAGGCGGTGCAATGGGTGTATATGGCTTATCTGGCTGCGGTGAAAGAGCAGGACGGAGCGGCCATGTCGCTGGGCAATGTGTCGTCGTTCCTCGATATCTATATCGAATATGACATGGCCCGCGGGACGCTGGACGAGGTGCACGCGCAGGAGTTGATCGACCAGTTTGTCATCAAGCTGCGTATGGTGCGTCACTTGCGTATGCAGGCGTATACCGATATCTTTGCGGGCGACCCCACGTGGGTGACCGAATCGGTGGGCGGACGTTTCAATGACGGGCGGATGAAGGTGACCAAGACTTCGTTCCGTTTCTTGCAGACCTTGTATAACCTGGGCCCGTCGCCCGAGCCGAATCTGACCGTGCTCTGGAGTCCGCAGTTGCCCGAAGGCTTTAAGGAATTCTGCGCGCAGGTGTCTATCGACACTTCTTCCATCCAGTATGAAAACGATGACCTGATGCGTGAGGTGCGCGGCTCGGACGATTACGGAATAGCTTGCTGTGTGTCGTATCAGGATATCGGCCGACACATCCAGTTTTTCGGCGCGCGTTGCAACCTGGCAAAGGCTTTATTGCTTGCCATCAATGGTGGGTGTTGCGAAAACACGGGTACCATAATGGTGAAGGACATCCCGGTATTGAGCAGTGACGAGCTGAACTTCGAAGAGGTGCTTGCCAATTACAAGAAGGTGCTGAAAGAGATGGCGCGCGTGTACAACGACGCCATGAACATCATCCATTACATGCACGACAAGTATTATTACGAGAAGGCGCAGATGGCTTTTGTAGATACAGACCCCGAAATCAATCTGGCGTACGGCGTAGCGGGAATGTCGATTGCCGTAGACTCGCTTTCGGCCATCAAGTATGCCAAGGTGAGGGCACGGCGCAATGATATCGGTCTGACCGAGGGTTTCGATATCGAAGGCGAATTCCCTTGCTTCGGGAACGACGACGACCGGGTAGACCATCTGGCGGTAGACTTGATTTATTATTTCGACGAGGAGCTGAAAAAACTTCCGGTATATAAGCATGCGAAGCCGACGCTTTCTATCCTGACCATTACTTCGAACGTGATGTATGGCAAGAAGACGGGCGCCACTCCCGACGGACGTGCCAAGGGTGTCGCTTTTGCGCCGGGTGCCAACCCGATGCACGGGCGTGACAAGAACGGCGCGGTCGCTTCGTTGAGTTCGGTAGCCAAGTTGCGTTACCGCGATTCTCAGGACGGCATCAGTAATACATTTTCTATCGTGCCGAAATCGTTGGGCGTAGACCGTGAGAGCCGCATCGAGAACCTGGTGACCTTGACGGACGGTTATTTCGTGAAAGGCGCGCATCACTTGAACGTGAATGTGCTGAACCGCGAGATGCTGGAAGACGCGATGAAGCATCCGGAGAAGTATCCGCAACTGACTATCCGTGTGTCGGGCTATGCCGTAAACTTCATCAAGCTGAGCCGTGAGCACCAGCTGGAGGTCATTTCGCGCAGTTTCCACGAACGGATGTGATTTTTGGTACTAGGTGACTAGGTTTTAATTAGTCAAGTTGATGTTGACCGAGGTATTTAGAACCTAGTTACCTAGTCAACTAGTCCCTAGTCATCTAAAAACCTAGTCATCCGGTATTTAAAACCTAGTCACCTAGTCCCTGGTTACCTAGTATTTAAAACATTATGATCAGAGTACATTCTTATGAATCGTTGGGCACGTATGACGGACCGGGTATCCGCTTGGTGGTATTCCTGCAAGGATGCAACTTCCGTTGTCTGTATTGTGCCAATCCCGATACCATTGACGCGAAGGGAGAGAGCAAGGAAACGGCTCCCGAAGAGATTTTGCGGATGGCTGTAAGCCAGAAGCCTTTTTTCGGGAAGAAAGGCGGCATTACGTTCAGCGGCGGCGAACCGACCTTTCAGGCGAAGGCGTTGTTGCCCCTTTTCCGGATGCTGAAAGAAGCCGGTATCCATATCTGTGTAGATACCAACGGAGGCATTTGGAACAAGGAGGTGGAAGAATTGCTGACATTGGCAGATTTGGTCCTGCTGGATGTTAAAGAGTTTGACGACAGGCGGCATCATGCGCTTACCGCCCGTAGCAATGCGCAGACGCTGAAGACGGCCGCCTGGCTGGAGGAGCACGGAAAACCGTTCTGGCTGCGCTACGTGTTGGTGCAGGGCTATAGCGCCTTTCGCGCGGATATGGAAGCGTTGGGCGCTCATTTTAAGGATTACCGCATGATAGAGCGGATGGAGATTCTGCCTTATCACACGCTGGGCGTACATAAATACGAAGCGATGGGGCTGGATTACCGGCTGAAGGACGTGAAACAAAATACACCCGAGCAACTGGAAGAAGTCCGCACGCTGTTTGCCGCTTATTTTAATAAGGTATATGTGAATTAACATATGCCTTAACGCGTTGGCGGAATTAAATTGATAAAAGATTTATGTATAAAAAGTTGTGCATATTGTTGATATTTAGTAAATTAAAGGTGACCAAACTATTAATGGACAAATATCGTATGCACAACCTATATGCAATATTCGCAAAATTTCTGAACATATGCAAGCAAGTAGCGGGCAATTTAGTCAATGAATCCGGAAATATTCCAAGAAAGGGTGTTGTTCCCAAATTCTCAGACCTTGAGATTATAGCATTGAATATGACAGCAGAAGCTGTCGGCATTGACAGTGAGTCTTTGTTGTTTGCACGGTTGCAGGAATATAAGAACAAGCTTCCTAATCTTATATCCCGCAGGCAATACAATGACAGACGTAAGACAACCTCGTCCCTATGTAATATAATCCGTGAAAGGATGGCTTCAGAAATGGATGGAGGCGAAGACTTTTTCTGCATTGATTCGAAGCCGATAGAAGTATGTCGGTTAGCCCGTTTCAAGCGTTGCAGTATGGGAAAAAAGAATTTTGAGAAAGCACCGGGGATAGGATACTGCGCATCACAAGGCGTGTATTATTATGGGTATAAACTCCAAGCGGTCTGCGGATTAAGTGGAGTCATCCATTCCTTTGACCTTACAAAGGCAAGTGTACATGACATCCATTACCTGAAGGATGTAAAGGTGGATTATAGTAATTGCACACTCATTGGTGACAAAGGGTATATAAGTGCTTGGGTACAATTGGATTTGTTTGAAACGGCCAATATCAGATTGGAAGTGCCATACAGGTACAATCAAAAAGAATGGAAGCCAACATTTCTGGCTTTTGCTAAAGCAAGAAAAAGAATTGAAACCATATTTTCGCAATTGTGTGACCAGTTTATGATTATAAGGAATTATGCAAAAGATACTGATGGATTGTTTACCCGGATTATCGGGAAGATCAGCGCACTTACAATCCTGCAATACATTAACTACAAAAACAACAAACCTATTGGCAGAGTTAAATATGCGCTAATTTAATTCCGCCTTTTTTATGTCGAATTCACGTTAATTACAATATGTTCATGGCATGGTAGGGGTATTATGCATATTATAGCCAAGAATGCCAGTTGTCGCACGATGTTTTGATGCGATGGCCTATCGCTGTGTTGCCGTAAAGCCTCACGATGGTCGCAAGGTGTCCCAGCATATACTCTGCCTCGGCCTTGGCTTCATCGGACTGAAGCATTGCCAATGCTGCTTTTATTTCATCTTGATAAAATTTTTCTGTTTTCTCATGTCCGACAGTCTTCTCATAATCATATAAGATTTCATCATACTTCTTAATATAAGCATCACCATCGGGCCAATAATCCAGTGCTGGCTCAAATAATCCCACATATTCTCCGCGCCAATATTGGGTAAGCGCCCAGCACTCCTCAAATGAGTTACGCCGGCCGATAGCATAATTTAGACGAGCCATGCCGCGTATGTCGGCTGTCTTGCCATATTTCATTTGGTTTTGATATTGCAACATCCTCTTGGCAAAGGCGAGCTTGGCCTTTAAGGGGTGTTCCCATTGCTTGCGGCGAGATGTTTTGGTTTGCCATTTGCCTGTTTCGTTTTTGCTCCATCCCAGTTCATAATAGCCGTAGAAGGGGTCTAAGGCAAGGTAACTGTCTTTATGTACGTTCATTGTGCGGATATAGGCATCGGGCACAATGGCAAAGTAGTTTACTGCCCTGCGGTAGTTGCCTTCCCTAAGAGCAAGAGTTCCGATAAGTTCGTTGAAATAATCGTCATCGTGGCGGGCATATCTTTTTAGGAGGCGATACAAGCTGTTGTCGGACTCCATACCGTGTTTCACCTTTATTAGCTGGTCAGACGTCAACGACCCCATTAGCTGGAATGAAAGCGACTTGTAATCATATTTATTCCAGTAATGCTCGTCGTTGCGCATGTCATGGATGGTAGGGTACTTACCCTCCCAACCCGTCCACCAAAAATAGGAATGGGCATGGTATTGCTTGGAGTGGAGCAGATTGTCGGCATAACTGCACAGCAGGATGGCTGTTGTATAATCTTTCTTATCCCATAGCATAGGTACTAAGTTCACATAAATGATGTTCTGCATCATCCTGTTCCAGTCTCTCATGTCAGGGGAAAACAAATTGATTTTCGTTTCAAACCATTTCAAGTCAGTTGAAAGAGATGAGTAGATGCCATTTTCTGCATCAACTTTGATGCGGTAGGCATGGGCGTGGTCACGCAGGCTTTCCGATGAAAACTGATGCTTGATAGCCCAGTGGATAAATTTCGATGCCTTCCGATAGTCAGACTGAAACTCTCCATATATATATGCCAAGGCAAACTCCCAGTCGCCGCGGTGCTTTACATCCCTTCGGCTGAGCACGTTTTCAGCAATTGGCCGTATGGCGCAGAACTTGGTCGAATCGCTGGCCAGCGTTTGGATGTATGCCAATAGACTTGGACTGTCAGGATTGTAGCTTGCCATAAAAGTCACGGGATTGTCCACTTTCAGGGAATAAATGTCATCTACTTTGGCAAAATAATCATTCGCCTTGTCCACCTCACCAAGTCGCGCCCAGCATCCTGCAACATATTTCATTGACATCCGCTTGAACAGGTTAGAGTCGGGAATGTCTTTGAATGCATTGTTGAAATAAACAATGCATTTGTCGTACTGGCGCGTGGCAAAGAGTGCCCGCACGCCTTGCAATCTATATCGGTCTTTCAGGCGTTTCCCTTTATATGCACTGCATTTGTCGATGATGTATTGAAATGCTTCCTCACTATCAATCTTATATCTCGAGGAAGGGTAATACCACGGCGAATTGATACTTGCGCGCAGATATTCCAACTCCTTGGCTATTGTCAGGAAGTTTATAATTTCTTCATCATTGGTATTTCGCAGGTAGATGTAGAAGATATTGTTTGTCTTAACATTACGGTACATATCGGTCATCTCTCTAAACTTTTCTTTGCTATCTTTATATACAACCTCTTCAATCTCCTTTAAGGGAATGTTTACTGAAGTCAGTTTTTGCCACAACTGCAAATTCTCATTGATGCTTGACTCTGTTCCGACTCCGTTTACAGAAGATGAGGCGAAGAATATGGGTATAGGAATGATGGGCGGAAATGGACCGCAAGCCTCTGCGCCGAAAGAAACAAAAAAAGTGATGCTCGCCCAACTAATTAGCCGTTGAAGTAGACAGTATATGGTTAATTTCTTCATCTGTATAGTTTGAAAGGTTACGTAAATCAAAATGGTATAAAATGTTGCTGTGGGGGCGTTTGTTTAATTCGCTGTCTATCAAGGCTTTTATTGTACGTATCTCGCCGAAGTCCGATGTTTCTGTTCGTATTGCATCCTCCGGTCGAATGAGTGTTTTACCATATGGTATGTAGTCCATTGCTTCATAGAGGCGGGTGTCCGCATTGAACTTGAACCATGTAGTGTCTGAAATGTCCACCCCATTCAAAAAGCCGACAAATCGGCGCTTGTGGAACAGCAGTTGCCACGAATAGGTGGGATATGCCACGTCTAAGTGTAGGGGATAGTTATGAAGGTGTTTCAAATAGGGCTTTACGTCTGCTTCATTAATAATGGAATTGATGGCATCCGGGTCGTTGAAGTTGCCGGTGTTGTAAACCATCAGCACGCCGTAATCAACCGGCGGGACTTTGCGGCTGAGCTGATGCAGGCGGATGGTAGAACTGAGGTGCCATGCCAAGCTGTCACTCGCAATTTCACTGCGCACCGAATCGCAAACGGCAAAAAACAACTGCTCCGTAGACGTTGTCCAATCGCAATCCAATTGCAGCCCCGACACATTGGGCAGTTCGTTGTACGAGCACATGTTCTTCACTCGTGTCACGACATTCCTTGCCAGAACGCCTTCGCTGCCCTTTGATTTTTTCAGCGCATCCAGCGTGATATACACCACAGGAACGAACTCCACAGAGGCAAATGAATCCTTCAGTATATAAAATGTTTCATACGGCATTCTCAGTGTTGCATTCGGAACAACTTCACCTAGATCCTCTATTACATCAAACATTCGCAAGTAAATACGTCCTATATTATGTTTGCGAATGAATACGAGGTCAGCAGAGTCAGGTGCGAATGTCGTCCTCCAATAATACACGCTTTGTTTCTCCTCGTGAGAGAATCTCTCGCAGTGTTGTGAGCTGCAGGCGCAAAACAGCGTCAGACTTATAAACAATATTACTATATATTTCATGTTGTAAGTAGTATTTAACGTGAATCTGATATAGGCAAATAAATATTTCATTGAAAATTAGGAATATAGCGATAAAAGTATTAAATTTAACCTGAGTTCGATATAAGATCAAAGAACAGTAAGTTGCCCGTCAAACAGAGCCTGCCCGCCAACGGGTATGCCTTATTAAAATATTATTATTACTCTTCTTGCTGTTTTTCTTCGGCAGCTCTCAGAATCAGGGTCGTAGCTCCGAGGGTAAAGATATCTCCGTCTTCTAAGCGGATACGGTCTTTAGGTCCTAAAATATCGTTCATTATAAATGTGCCTGTAATGCTATCGTTATCACGCAGTGTATAAATGATTTTGCCTTGCTTGTTTTGTTTTACATTTAAGATGCAATGCCTGCGATCCATGCTTGGGTCGTTGGTTTCGATAGGGATATCTACTTCGGGGTCTTTCGAGCGCCGCCCGATAAGGTTATCGCCTTCGTGTAAAGGGAGTACTTGCTTGTAGCCGAATACGTTTTCTATGGCAACGATGTTTCCCCAGTTTTTTAAACCTTCGCGTTCGTCAATAATTTCTTCACGGCGTGTGCCGGCATTCAGTTTGCTTTTGCCTATGCGGATGGAGAATTGTTTTTTGCAATTATCACATACGAACACCAATGACTGGCCTTCGCTGTATTTTGTTTCATCAAATTGTATGTAATTGTCACATTTGGGACATCTTACTCTCTTCATGGCTGTTCGTTTTTGTTTTTATTTGGAGGTGAATACCCATGCCGAAGCGAAGTCAGGCTGTTGTTTTATTTCTTGTACTTTCTGATAAGCATCTGTTTTTCTTGCATAATTACATAAAGATATGCGGTAACGTCCTTGCGATACAAGTACCTGTGCGCCGGCATAGCCTTTTTGTTTCAGGCTTTTTACCACTTTGTCGGCATCTTCCTGACTTGTAAGGCTTGCTACAATGACATGATTGTTGCCGCCTTTGGCTTTTACTGAAGTAGCAGCAGGTTGTGTTGTCTCTGGGGCTTTTGTTGTTTTTGCAGGGCTCTCTTTTTCTATAAGTGCTTCTACTTTTTCTGTTTTGACGGCAACAGGTTTTAAGGTGTTGATGTTGTTTTTGGGCAATTTCTTTGTTGTTTGTTGCTGCCTGGTGGTTTGTTGTTGCGTCTGTTGGGGAGTCGGCGAAATAACAATTGATGCTGCAGACTGGTTTCGTATTGCCTCAAACAATCCTTCCGAACCTAAAGAAGCATAACTGGCTTCGTCTATGTAGGTGTTTTTTACCGGTACGGAGCATACGAAAAACAATAGGATGGCAGCAGCTATGGCGGCTACATGCTGCATCCAGCGTTTGGCAGACATCGGTTTCCGTTTGCTTGGTTGTGTGTGTGGCATCACTTCTTCTTTTGCCGTTACGGGCTTCAGTATGGGTTGGAATGCCAGCCGTTGAGGTGTAAAAGCTTCTAATCCGTAGAGGGAAGGGGTGAAGAAACCGTTTTCCGTAGGTTCGAATTCATAGTTCCCGTTCATATTGTAATACAGCGTTCCTACCTGGTTCAGGCAGACGTGTCCTTCCTGGTAAAGCTTTTCTTTTAAAGTGTCGACCACTTTCCCGATTTTCCGTGTTGCATCGGGGAAATCGGTATTATATGTTTGCATATAAGATTGTACCAGCAGACCATCGTTCATGACCAATTTGGGATTGAATCCGATGGAACGTAGTGGGGGACAAAATATCCTCGTCTCCTTGTTATATAGAGAGGAGCGGTAGTGGGCGATAAAGCCTCCTAAGCCTGGAACGATGACACAATCATTCTCCAAGAGCAAGACTTCGATATGTTTGGCTAATTCAATCATACTGCAAATATATGATTTTTTTCTGTTATTTTATCTAACTTGGGTATTTTTGTTATACATTTGTGGCGAGAAATAGAAAACAAGAAACCAATGAGGAAAGTTTTAGGGATAATGCTTTTTGTGTTTTTGGTTGCAGCCTGTGCGGGAAGTGCTGATAAGAGTGAGAATAAAGCTCAGGGTGAAGAGGACACAATTGCTCAACAACGGCTTCAGGGCATTTGGGTGGATGACAATACCCGTTTGCCCATACTGAAGATTAAAGGCGACAGCATGTACCTGGCCAGTCAGAGCGATGCTCCATTTTGTTTTAGTATTATAGGAGATACGCTTATCGCGCACGGCTCTGAAGAGGTGGCATATCATATTGTCAAGCTGGAGGACCATGTTTTCCAGTTCTATACTTCCTTGGGCGATTTGGTCATGCTTCATAAGGCGGAGAGCGATACGATACCTTTCGGCAATCAACTTACGCAGGAGCCTGAGAAAAAAGTGATAGAGAAAGATTCTGTGTTTTTTTATCAGGGAAAGCGTTATCGGGGCTATTCTTATATCAATTCGTCTACTAAAAAAGTTTATCATCCGGAAATGACGGAGGAGGGTATGATTGTGGATAAGGTTTATTATGACAACATCATTCATATTTGTGTGTATCAAGGCAAGCAATGTTTGTATGCGAAAGATATCGATAAAGGTATGTTTGATGGGATTATACCTGATGATTTCTTGCAAATGGCTATCTTGTCGGATATGGATTTCATGGGGGTAGATGCCGCAGGATACCATTATCAGGCGACTATCAGTATGCCCGATGATTTGTCTTGCTATTATGTGAGCTTGCTGATAGACGAGAAAGATAATCTGACTTTTAAATTGAAAGAATAAAGCAGAGAATGGGCATAAAAAAAGCCTTTCGGAAAGAAAGGCTTTGTGACCGCGACAGGATTCAAACCTGTAACCGGCTGATCCGTAGTCAGCTACT